>JAFRFB010000016.1 GCA_017434555.1 Methanobrevibacter sp.
GATTACTTCTTCTTTTAATCCGAGTAAACATTTTCTGACAATTTGTCTTACTTTATAAGGAGTTCTTCTTCCTGAAGGACATCCTCCACCACAGGTACCACATTGGAAACAATGTTTAACAGTTTCAATTCCAGCATCAATAAACTCAGCAGTAAATTCTGGGTCACGATTTGCGTCTGTTAATAATTCTTTATCAGTCAATAAAGTCATATTATCTCTCTTTTTATCTTCTTTTTCTTTTTCATCGTCATCAACTTTCTCAGCTGATTCGATTTCACCATCAGTGTTAACATCTTCCTCTTCTGAAGAAGTATTTTCTTCAACATCTAAAGATTCTTCTGCAGAAACTTCTTCTGCTTCATCAGGAATTTCTTCATTAGAAGGTTCATCTTCTTCTATTATAGGAAGAGTTTCTTCAACACTTTCTTCCTTTGTAACGGTTACTTCTTTTTTGAATTTCAATTCTATAGTAGCGGTACTTTTATCCTCTTTTTTAAGAACATCAGAAATTGGTACTGATGTTTTAGTACCGGAAACTATGGTATCATTCAAATCAGAAGATCCATCAGTGACATCTTTAGAAATTTTCTCTTCGATGTCTTTTTCTATCATTTCCTTTTCTTCTTTGAATAAGGATTTAAGACGATTTATAATAGACATTGAAAACACACCTCGGATTTTCATAGGAATATTTCCTCGAATCCTTAATTATAATTTATCTGAAAATCATATATAAAGCTTACTAAATTTTTGAAAGGTGTAATCAAAAAGGTTACACTTGATTATTTTTTTAGGAAGTCCTAAATTTTTAAAAATTAATAAACAATAATATACAAAATAATTAACAATAGAAAAAAGGAAGCATTAAATGATAAAAAAATTCGAAATAAAATCCCATGATGGGCCAGGAAGAATCGGAAAATTAGATGGTGAAAAGACTCCAAAATTATTTTATAAAGACGATTTAAAAATTGCTCCATCACAAGGTTCTGCATATAACATAGATAAAGAAATAGCTAAATTTAACTTAAAAGAAACACTTAAACTTGCTTTAGAAAATGTCAATGAATGTGACACTGCTGTTATCCAGGGATCAAAATATATCGATTTAAGAATTGAATGCTTAAAGCAGCTTGAAGAAATGGGCTATAACATATTTATAATTGCAAACGGTGATGAACTTTTAACCAATCCCAGAGAACTAGTGGATATTGTTGTTAATTTAAGAAAAAATGCCCACCCATCAAGCATGTTAATCTTTACTTTTGCAGAAAGTTCATTCATGCCAATTTTAACATATATGGGAATTGATGGATTTTTAACAGATGCAAGCAATTATTATAGTCATTTGAATGTACTTCAAACACCAACCAAAGCCTATGACCTAAATACATATAAAATATATGATGAGATTACACAGGAAGAACTTGAAAAAAAGAATGTTGAATGTTTGGAACTCGTTATCCTTGAAATTCAAACGCATATGGACAACAGCTCTTTAAGAAATTTAGTTGAAGAGCGTTCAACAACATCTCCCCAAAACATTTCCACATTAAAAATATTGAATAAAAAATATATGGATTTCATTTTGGAATACAATCAGTTATTCTAATTTGAAAGATGAAATCAAATCATCATATTCCTTTATTGTTTTTGATGAAAAATCTGCCGTTCGCAGTTCAAAAATATAGATGTTTCCATCCTCTATGAATACATAGGTATGAATATCAAAAGTAATATCTGGAGTTTTGATGTTTCCGTGAAGTTTGATTGCATCCATTGAAGCAATTTGTATGAACTCGGAGTTTAAGATTACTCCGCCATCATCGACTATGCATTTTTCCATGAATTCCTTATAGCTGTCCAAGTTGGTTTCAGTTGGAAATGCGACAACATTTAAAAGATTATTTTCTCCTTTTGATAATGTGGCTATACAATCAGGATTTGAAAAAGTATCTGCCTTTTCAACTTCCCAAGTATCCAAATACTCAAAAATCACATTTCCTGATTGAAATACTCTATTTTGCATTTATTCAGCCTCATCCGAATTAGTATCCTCATCATCTTTTGATGACTTGATATCAATAGTTTCTGGAGCCTCTTCTAAAGTGTCAATATATTTGGAAAATGGTTCTGGAAGTTTAGGCATTACCTCTTTTAATATTTCTCCTGCATCCAACTCCAATGCCTGGCCTGAAAGCAACTGCTCAACATCAAAGTCAAATTCAAAAGGTTTAAGCAAATCATCAGTAGGTACTCTTAAATTAATCTTGCGTTTGTTGAGAATCATTTTAATGGTGCTTGTGTTTCTGATTTGCTCATTCATATCATCAATAGTGCTGTTTATATCATATGCTATAGCTTTATTCTTCTCATTTACATCTTGTTTAGCTTTTGAGATAGACTTTTCAAGGCCTGAAACCAACTCAGCATTTCTTCTATTAATATTATCTCTGGCCTCATCAATAACAACATTAATGGCATTCAAAATAGATTTGTTTAACTCAACATTATATGCAAGAATCATCTTGTTTTTATAATCAAGCTCCTTAAAAATAGCAACTCTCTCTTCATCAACGCTGACAAGCTTTTTGTTTAACTCATAGATTTCGTCTTTTGCCCTGATTAACTCTTCCTTATCAGACAACTGATCTTTAAGAGAACCGACATCATCGAAAAATGAACCCTTTAAAGTATCCAGCTGTTCCTGCAATTCAGCTATTTGAGCATCTTTTTCGGCTAAAACATCTTCATCTACAGAGGTATTGCCGAACATTAATTTTTCGTATTCCTCTTTAGGAATAACTTTTACCAAATCATTATCTTCAAAAGGGTCTTCTTTTTTAAGACTGACCTGTTTTTGTTTAGATTCCTTTTCAATAGAGTTACCGGCTTTATCTTTACTGGTGTATTTTTTAGTATACACCCGAACTGTTCTGAATTCTTCATTTTCCATTTCCAAACACCTACTTAATTATATCTAGATTCGTTTTAATTTAAATAGTTTATCTAAAAATGCTTTAAAAAAATAATTATTGAGGAGATATATTCACTTCTCCTCATTTTCAATCCACAACATCATAGCTTCCTCAATAGCTTTTGAATACCATCCCGTAGTAAACAACAACTTAGAAGAGGCTAATTTACGAAAATACATATCCAAGTCATTATTGACATTAATGGTAACTCTTTTATTTTTACTCATACATAATTATTAGTATACTTCTAGTAAATAAATTATACAGTATTTTTTGAGCTTAATTTCACACTTTGATTATAATAATGACCTTAAACGGTAAAATTAAGATAAATAAAAACCTTTTGGTTATAATATTTACCTCAAACAATAATCATAATTCATCATCAAAAGCATCGAAATCATCATCTTTGCTGCTTTTTCGGCTTCTTTCCAGAGGTCATGATCTTCAATGTCCAGCCGGAATCCGCATCCCTCACATTATAGCTGATTGGCTCTGGACAGATTCTCATCCAGGACATTTAAATAACCTCCCATCATGAATACACATAGTCATTAACACACCAACATAGTTTTAGATTAGGCAAAAAATATGAAAAGATTTATATATTAATAAAACATAAGTATTAAACGATATGAAAAAAAATTCATGTCTACAATGAACATCAGTCAACCATTTTATAATCTCCAAATGAGTTCATTGGACAAAAAACACGAAGTAGATTAAAGATTTCTACTTCTCCCCCTCCCCTATATGTTAAACATCACGAAATCCATTACTAAATTTAATAGATAATCACGATTTTTATTTAAATTAAAAAACTGGCAAATTTTCTAATTTTAAATTAAAAAAAGTATATTGGATAGTATTAATTTAATAAATAATCAAAATTCAGTTGATAATACAAAGAAATAATATTATAACAAAAATATAACCTAATATTACAGCATTTGAGATTGAATTTTTAAAAACATTTATATACCATAAAAACATAATATTATACGATATGAAGAAAACTTCATTTCAAAATAAATGTTGATAATACATTATTATCTCCAAAAAATTATTTCAACTACGTAGAAAGTAGGTCAAGAGGCCTACTTTCGCAATCCCCCTTATTTTTAAATTAAACATCATCCAATATCTTTGAATCAGCACCAGCAATCTCTACAAGGTATTCAGCTTCAACGATATGTAAGTCGGCGGGTATAACGATGCAATGAAGGGGACCGCCAAAATCATATTCGATTAACTCAGAAATTTTATCTGCTTTAACAACAACGTCCCTTGAACCGACACGGGCAATGCCTATGGCCAGAGTGTCCTCAGTTATCAATCCATCATAATCTATTGAATCTTTAATGTTCATCAGATATTCCAAACCCTGATTGACAGTCATGTAACGGTCTTTATGAGCCTGAATATCAAGCAAAACAAGAGTATGCATGTTTGATTTTAAATTCTCTTCAATAGCAACATATGGAGATTTAGGATAAAAATTATAATCCGGAAATGGGATGGTGGTTACCTTACCGAATTTATAGCCCTGAAGTCCTGAAATGGCAGGTGCTGAAGACAAAATTGAAGATCCGTGAATAACTTCATATTCAATTCCTTTTTTAGCGCATTGAACTAAAAAGTCACTATGTGTAGTTGCAATTAAGGGGTCTCCACCAGTGATTAAAGCAACATCAGCATCTTTAGCCTCATCGATGAATTTATGTTCCTCTTCAACTTCACCTCTGATTAAGACCTCAATTTCTTTACCGACAAGCTCTTCAATTTTATCAAAACTTGAGCCGAATAAACGGGAAGTAAAAAATTCAGCATAAATCTTATCAACATTTTTTAAACATTCCAAACCTTTTAGAGAAATGTCCTTTTCATCAAATAATCCTAAACCTACTAAATAAAACATGATATAATATATATGAAATAAAACATAAAAAAGTTATTATGAAATCAGTCAAGGTTCCATTAAAAAAGCTTAATGATGTTAGAATAGAACTAATGAAAAAAGAATTAATGAGAATGGATTATAGAATAAAAGCTGAAGCTGATTATGGCTATATTCCTGTAAAAGATGATGTTGAGGGATATGAAATAGTCGATATTGAATTAGAAGAGCTGAATACCCATCCACACAATTTCTCTGAACTGCTTGAAGGCGAACTTACAGATGAGGAAATTGAGAATTTAAAAACATCATTCGACACAATCGGAGACATTATCATTTTAGAAATTCCGGATAATCTCGAGTCTAAGAAAAACATTATCGGAAAGGCAACCCTTGACTTTACTAAAAGAAAAGCAATTTACATGAAAAAAAGTGCCGTTCACGGAACAATAAGAATCAGAGACTTGGAACTTATTGCAGGCAAAGATGATCCGGTAACCATCCACAAGGAACATGGCGCCAGATTAAAACTGAATGTCAAGGAAGTCTACTTTTCACCAAGACTCGCAACCGAAAGAAAACGTGTAAGTGACAGCGTTTGTGACGGTGAAAATATTTTAGACATGTTTTGTGGAATTGGACCTTTTCCTATTGTCATATCAAGAAACAATGATGTTAATATAACGGGTGTTGACATTAACGAAAATGCAATAAAATATTTCAATGAAAACATTAAACTGAACAAGCTTAAAAATGTGGACGCAATATGCGGAGATGTAGGCGAAGTTTCAAAATCATTTAAAACAAAATTCGATAGAATAATTATGAACCTTCCAGGTCTTGCCTATGATTTCCTCGATGTTGCAATGAATTTAATTGAAGATGGTGGAACAATCAATTATTATGAATTCTCTGATGGGTATGAGCAGGGAGAAAAAAGATTAGTTGAAGCAGCTTCAAAAGAAAATAAAAATGTGGAAATAACAAATACTAGAAAAGTCAAATCCACATCACCTGGAGAATGGCATGTAGCCATTGATGCAAAAGTAACATCTAAATAGGATCAATAATACCATTTTCAGTGATAATTCCTGTAATGAACTCACTAGGAGTGATATCAAAAGCAGGATTTATTACTTCAGTGCCTTCAGGACAAATTCTAGCCCCGCCATAATATCTGACTTCATCACCACCACGCTCTTCGATAACCGTATCAAAGATAGATGCATCAAAATCAAAAGTAGATAATGGAGCAGCCACATAAAATGGAACATCATGCTGTTTAGCAGCCATTGCAACCATGAATGAACCTATTTTATTTACAACACCTCCTTTGGCAATCCTGTCCGCACCGATTACAACCTTATCTATTTTACCCTGTGACATTAAAAAACCGGAAGCCACATCAGGAATTAATTTAACCGGGATTTTTTCCTGTTGCATTTCCCAAACACTTAAACTGGCTCCCTGACCCCTAGGTCTTGTTTCATCACAGATTACATTAATATTTTTACCTGCATCACGAGCAGCTCTAAAAACTCCAAGTGCAGTTCCATAATCAACACAGGCCAATGCTCCGGCATTACAGTGAGTTAAAACAGTATCGCCATCATCAATTACTTCAGAACCATATTTACCTATTGCCCTATTGGTATCAATATCTTCCTGATACATCTTTAATGCTTCATCCAAAGGATTATCACTATTCAATACCCTGTCCACTGCCCAAAACAAGTTAATTGCAGTCGGTCTTGCAGCCTTTATTTCATCTGCAGCTTTTTCTAAATCTTCATCAGCCAAATAGGCAAGTGCCATACCAAAAGCAGCTGCAACTCCAATAGCTGGAGCCCCACGAACAATCATGTCCTTAATTGCCACAATGACTTCAAGGTAATTTTCACAATAAACGTAAGTTAATTCATCAGGTAATTTTGTTTGGTCTATTAATTTTAATTTGTTATCTTCCCATTCTATAGTTCTCATAAAATAGAATTTATTTAAAAAATTATATAAAATTTAGCAAAGATTTTCATAAATTTTGAAAAGAAAATAGTTTAATTAACTATAATCATTTCTCATTTTTCTTAGCTTTGATTAAATCTTCCATTTCATCAAATTTGTGGTCAACACGCCTTCGTATAATTGAAACGGCTAAAGTAGCAGTACCTACACTAGATAAGAGAAATCCACCCCATGCCAAGACCAATGAATCAAGTTTTCCGACAACTGAATTTCCTGAAGCATCAAAACTGTTACTTGTAAATGCATTTGAAACCATTACTATTGAATCCAAAGGAGAAACTCTTTCAACCAGGATAGTAAATAAGAAACTGACCAATACAATTGTAAATAAAAGCAATATAGTTATTCCCAAACCATAATTTTGAGTGTATTTGACAAATTTGCGGTAGTAAACCTGAATAAAGTATAGGTATGCGAATATGTGGAAAAGATCTAAGAAAGCAATCATACCATCTCCAAATATCAATCTTGCAATAGATGTAAATGGAATTAATAAAAACAATATAACTTTCCCTTTTAAAGAGTCCGTACTCATTTTAAGAGCAAGGTATATTGAAATTAAAATATCAAGAACAGTGATGAAAATTACACCATCATCCCATTCGAAAAATAGGTATAAAACAATCACGATAAAGATAATTACCATCACAAGGTAAAAGATTTGTTTAAATGAATATATCTTTTCAATAGGGAAATACTCCAAAATATTAAAAAATCTTGAATTTTTAAGAGTGGAAGATGATTTAACCTTATTAATAACAAATTTGCTAACATATACTAAAACGGCAAAAATTCCAACTGCAATTAATAATTGAATAATAAACAACAACAACCAATTATCCATTATTCATCATCTCCTTCAATCAATCTTTCCAATTCCCTAAATCTTTTATTAAAATGCTTTGTTAAAATAGCTGCAGTTAGTGTTGAAGCACTTACTCCCGAAATGACATATCCTCCCCAAACAAGTAATAGACTGTTGAGTTTGCCAGGAATTGAATTACCAAAAACAGCAAATCCATTACCGGTAAATTCGTTAGAAATCATTACAAGTGAATCCAATGCATTTACATTTTCTGCATATTGAGTTACAAAAAAACTAACGAAAATTATTACAAACAACAATATGATGGTTAAACCCAAATCGTTTGAGTTGGTATATTCCATAAACTTGTCGAAATTGAGTTTTGCAAAGTAAATAAATATTAAAACATGTATTAAATCTAAAATAAATGCTAAAACATTAACATTGAATAAGGAGTAGAATAATGCTCCATATGGAACCAATAACAGCCATAAAACCTTATTTTTTGTGGAACCCATATCCAACGTGATTGCAAAATACAGCGAAAGTGCAAGATCAAATATTACAAAATGAATTAAATTCATTTCAAAACTTGTGAGAGAATAAAAAACATTTACAATACACAATGCCATCATAATTAAATAAAAAATCTGTCTTAAAGAATGAACTTCATCTACAGGAAGTAAACTATTAATATCAATAGATTTACCAAATTTAGCTTTTAATTTTTTATATATGAATCCTACCAAAAGGGTTAAAACTAAAAAAATAACAATTACAATAGCCAATTGAAATAATGTATTATTCAATATTTCCACAATGTTCACCATATAATATTTTATAGTTACTCATTATTAACATTTAAGGATTGAAAAAATAATAGAATTATTTAATAGGCAAATTATTCAAATAATAATTTATGCGATTGTCAAAATCAAAGATTAACACCTATCTTAAGTGTCCCCGTGAATTCAAATACCGATATATTGATGAAATTGAAGTTCCACCTAATGAATATATGGCTCTTGGAAGTGACGTTCACTTGATAGCTGAAAATTATGCAAAAATTTACGGCGATAATCCTCAGGAAAATCCAAGATACTATCTTGATTTAATAGCCAAGGAATCTGATATTGATATTGAAGAGATTGAGATTCATTTGGATAGTTTGGCATCTTTTTTTGAAGAAATATTCATTGAAAAGGACTATAAACTCTTCAGTCAGGAAGAATATTTGACTAATGAAACCCATAATTTTACTGGAATTACAGACATTATTCTGGAAAATCCTGATGGAGATTTAATCGTTATTGACTATAAAACAGGATCATCATCATACTTTAGCAAATACCGTTTGGAATTGGGCTATTACAAAATGCTTGTTGAAAACGCATATGATAAGAATGTTGTAGGTGCAGGAATATTTTTTACCAAAAACAATAAATTAAGGCTTTTAAAATTTGAAGATGATGACAATAAAAGAAAATACATGTGTCCGGATGAAATTGAAGAGGGCCTTGATACATTATACGAAGTCAGAAAAAAAGTAAATGCCGGAAAATTTCCAAAAAATAGGCAGTACATCTGCAGATTCTGCACTTATGAAGAAATCTGCTATAAAGATGTTGATTAAAAAAAGAAAGTTAAAAAGTGATTATTTTTCAATTACATAACCACTGTTTTGACCTTTAGTTATAAATATAGGTGCATCTTCTCCTAAAAATTCTCGGGTTGCTTTTAAAACTCTTTCCCTGTTGTTGTCATCAACTATAGAATAAATAGTAGGTCCAAAAGAACTCATACCGACACCATATGCACCATTGTCACGTAAATGCTGCATTAAATTATGCATCCTTTCATCATATAGAGTCAATTCAGCTTTCTGGAATCCTCTTTTATGGATTTCATCGATGCATTTTCCAAACTCTTCAATATCCTTTTCAAGCATTGAAGGAATCAAATTCATGAATACAATGTGGGATAATTGTTCTACTTCCCTTTGTGGAAGCGGACAGAATCTTTGGAACAAATTAATTTCCTCACCATCATGAATGGATAATCCATATGGCGGTACAGCTACCATTACATCCCATTCTTCAGGAAATTCATATCTTCCAATAAGTGGCGGTGGACATGCGCTTGAAGCTGAAGAAGGTAAAAATGTTGCCTTTTCCTTTAGACTGTGTCCCCCATCAGCAATGAATCCGCCATCTTCAAAACCATAAGTTCCAATACCGGAAGTTCCTCCCCTTCCAACAATAGAAGATAATTCCACAGATGATTTTTCAATTCCAACGGTTTCACAAATTAACTTTGCAGCTGCAAGAGCAATCTGTGTTCCTGATCCAAAACCGGAATGTGCTGAAAATGCATTGTGAACTTTAAAATTAAAACCGATATCCAGATCAAAATGATTGCAAATATCTTCATAAGCCTGTTTTATTTTTAAATTACATTCTTCAATTGCTTCTTCATCAGTGATACTATCATCAAATTCTACATTTACTCCACTTTCTGTTTGAGTGCTTTCTAAAATGAATTGTGGGTTTTGTAAAGAAAATCCGATTCCCCCATCAATTCTTCCATATGAACCGTTTAAATCAAGTAAGGTTATATGGATTCTAGCAGGTGTTCTAATTATCATTTTATATCGCCCATATTTAATTAATACAATATATTTTATTTAACTTTATTATATATAAACAGTTGTAAGATTATTGAAAATTTTTAGTAAAAAATCTATTTTGTAGGCAAATCAACACAATTATACAGTAATAATGCCCAGAATTTGTTTTAAGGAAATATTTCCCTATAAATTAATTATAAACAATAAAAAACTGTATTTTCATGTTTTAAAATAAAAATAAAGATAGCTGCACAATATAACATAAATGCAAATTACTGATTTTGTAAGTTGATTTGCTAATAATACCATATTGTCGTATTATTCAACATCAAAGTCTACAATTTCGCCATTATCTTCAACTATCTTTGCAATAGTATCCTGTGCATTATTTAGTTTTTCATCACAAGCTTTAACTAAATCCATAGCTTTTTTAAACTCTTCTATTGCATTATCAAGTGGAACATCACCTTTTTCCAATTTTGCAACGATTTCTTCCAATTCCTTTAAATTATCTTCAAAACTTGCATTTTCATCTACCATATTAAATCACCTTTGTATTAACATTACCATCATCAAATTCTATTTCAAGTTCATCACCAGATTTTAAATCCTTGGAACTTGAAATGACTTTACCTTCACTTTTCGCTAAAGTATAACCTCTTTTTAAAGTATTAAGAGGGTTTAAAATTTCCAATTTTGAAATTTGCAATAAATAGTTTTCCTGTTTATCTTTAATAATCTCATCGGGATTTTTAAAAATATTTGAATGCTTTATCAAATCCAATCTAGACTTACTTTTCATTATCAATGATTGTGAAGAATGTTCTAACCTATTTACCAAATTATCCAGCATCATTTCCTTAGGAGCATAGATTTCTGAAGGATTGGTAAATAGTTTTTTAGAAACAATAGCATCAAACTTCGATTTGTTGTCACCAAATTGCTTGTTAATGGCCATATTTGCCCTTAACTTAAGTTGACTAACTCCATTTTTAATTTCACCATATGGCGGAACTGCAATTTCAGCTGCGGCTGTTGGAGTTGCTGCCCTTAAATCAGCCACAAAGTCAGCTATTGTAAAATCTATTTCATGACCGACTGCGCTGATTACTGGAGTATTACAGTCATAAATGGCTCTTGCAACAATCTCTTCATTAAAAGCCCATAAATCTTCAATGCTTCCCCCACCTCTTCCAACAATTAGTGTGTCCAAATCAAAGTCCTCAGACCGTTTGATCTGATAAACAATATTTTCGCCAGCTTTATCTCCCTGAACCAATGAAGGAAATAATACTACTTCACATAACGGCCAACGTCTTTTGATTGTCGTTATGATATCCCGAATGGCCGCACCGTTTTGGGCCGTTACAACACCGATTCTTTTTGGAAAATTAGGGATTTTCTTTTTGTGGGACTCATCGAACAATCCTTCCTTGTTGAGCTTTTCTTTAAGCTCCAGGTAACGCTGATGCAAATCACCAACACCATCTTTAGAGATTTTATCAGCATATAACTGATACACACCGTTCTTTTTATAAACATCGATTTTACCCTCGATAAGCACTTTCATACCATCTTTCGGCTTTAAATCCTTAAGTTTATAACGAGCTCCAAACATAACTCCCTTAATTTGGCTTTCATCATCCTTTAAAGTGAAATACAGATGTCCGCTTCGATATAAGTTAACGTTGGACATTTCACCTTTAATGAAAATATGTCTTAAATTCAAATCACCCGCTATAAGACTACCGATATAATCAGTAACTTCAGATACAGTGATATACGTCTCTTCCATAAAATATCCCCTTAGATATTAATTTGTTAGTATTATGTAAATAATTTTTCATGAAAACTTTAAATATTTAACCCAGATTAAATAATATCATGGCAGACAAAGACTTAAAACTTGAAAGCAAATGCTATGACGCAAATGAATATGGATATCTCTATGGTCTCAACAAAAGAATTCCCGATGAAGAATTTGAAAAAGTAAAACCTTATATGAGAAACTTTAGAAGAAAAGACTTTTTAGACGGGATAATTAAAGTTACCGGAAGACCTGAAGGATATAGATGTCTTGAAAAAGATGTTGCAAAGGTTGAAGAGATTTTGGGAATAGAAAATACTCTTGAAAAAAGACAGGCAAAAATCAAAAAGGCATTTGCAGATCCGATTCAAAAGGCAAATCTCAAGGACAAATCCTATGAATGGCTGAATACACTATTTAAAAATGGAGGAACAAGACCAAAGCAGGATTTGAGCCGTTTAGTGATTCATTCCACTAAAATATACGATCCTGAAGACAGCTTTAAAAATGGAGCCGAAGATGGTGAAGGGACACTTTTCATATACACACCTCACGGAATGTGGTATATTATCAACAATTGTGGAGAATTCAGTGATTTGAGCTTGAACAATGTTGTAACAAATGATGGCGGGGCAATCGGATACAGATTAATGTATGATGATACTCTAGATACATTAATTAGAATATACACTGAAGAAAATGAATATAGTGGTAAAAAATTGTATTAAGAAGTTTAGAACTTCTTTAATACATCAGCATTGAATGCTTTTCCGACTACGTCGCCAAGAACCCTATAAGTTTTAGTGTTTCCATCATATGAAATGAATTCTATGGCTGTGGTATCAACATTACCATCATCATCAACTAAATCATCGCTGACAACAGTATTGATGACTTTACCAACAACAAGACACCTGTCAGGAACAATTTCATGAATATCCATGAGTTCACATTCCAAAGTAATCGGGAACTCTTCTACAATCGGTGCATTGATATTTTCTGATTTTTTAACAGTAACGCCAGTTCTTTTAACTTTATCTTCATCTTTTGATGCGGAAACCAGACCAAAGAAATCAGCAACATCAAGAGTATCTTTTGTTGCATAAGCTACAGTGAATTCCTTATTGTTTTGAATATTTTTAAGGGTTTGGCGAGAAAGAGCAAAGGTAATAGCTACATTTTCAGGACCGCACTGACCTGCCCATGCAGCATTCATTACATCAACAACACCATTTTCGTCATAACTGCCTACCATAAAAACCGGTAAAGGCTGTACTATTGTTTTATTAATATTTTTACTCATATTATCACATTAAATATTATTTCAGACGAAGTATTTATATTTAATTTAAAACACTACTTTGAAGAATTATTTGTAGGGGCAGACGAGCTACTTTGAGTTAATTTGTTAGTATTCATATTTGCCGTAAATTCGTTTAAAACGTTACCATCCTTGATTATCTGAACCTTAACATGGTCAACATCCAAATAGTTAGGTGTAGAATAAGATGAAATCATGGTATCATACTTACTATCTTTAGAGCTTTCAAAGTAAGACAATTTTTCTGTAGTTGAAACCAGTTCTTTGTCTTCCTTATCACAATATAATGTTTTTACAGTATAACCATCCATATCCTCAGGGAAATTATTGAAAAACCCATTTACGTAATAATAATAGTAGAATATACCACTAATGGAATTACCACTGGAAACATAAACATCACTAAATGTTACAGTGATATTTTTTTGTGTCTCTTCACCACTGCCAGAATTAAAAATAAATGCGGCCGCCGCAACAACAATAATAACAACAATTATTATACCAATTATGCAAGGAATAACAGATCCATTATCATCAGATGAAGAAGTGGATGGAGCTTTCTTAACAGTTTCCTCTTTATTAATTGGTACACCTTCCAAACTCTCAGCACATTCAATACAAAACTTTGCATTATCCGGAGAGTTTACTCCACAATTGGGACAAGTTTTACTCATAAAATCACCACAAGTTTGTTATAATAATATATGTAACTTACTATTAAAATATTATATGATTCTTTTTAAAAAAGTAAACATTACTTTTGAAAATATCTTTTTAACAAATCCTAATTTAACGTCAGGTGAAAAATCATGATTGACCAAACCAGTATCAAACCAAAATTTCTTATCTGCAGGTATTGGGTCATCTTTTAAAGCCATAACCTTCCAAACATCAAAAAATATAATATCGCCCCATTTTGGAGAATGAATTTTTCCGGATTTCACATCAAAGCCAAACTTTTTAGCAGTTTTATCAATTTTATCTGTTTCAAGTGAGTCTTTTTCCCCACAGGCAACAGATAGTTTATAAACCTTATTTACACCCCAATGCCTCAAGGTTTCATCCAGATAATTTGCCACCTTTTTGTGACCTGCCCCTGCTGTAGAAACAACTACAATAGCCTTTTTAGTGAAAAATTCAGGCCGGTGATAAAAGTAAGCAGTATGGTCTATGAAATTTTTCAAAAGAGCAGAAACATTCAACGCATAGACTGGCGAAGTCATTATTATAGAATCACAATCCCTCAATTTTTCTACAATCGGCTTAATGTAATCCCTATGGGGACAGTACTCCTCACCGTTCATAAAACAGTTAAAACAACCTTTGCAAATGGGAATATCACATTCTGATAAATTTATTTCATCAAAATCCCCTTCCAGATTATTTTTTATTCTATTAACAATAGCCCATGTGTTTTTCTTTCTTGGAGAACCGTTAATTATTAAGTATTTCATTTTTAAACCCCTAACTGATTTTCATTAACTTCCTTTTGCCTGAATCCAAATTTCTTATCAAATTCATCAACATCATTTTCATTAACATCAAATACATCAGGATTTGAAAAAATTCCTTTTTTAAATGCAATTTCATCCATATTAAATATTTTTATCATGAAAAATGGACATTCACCCTCCAAATCACATCCGTTTAAGTAGATATCATATTTGGATGCACTTTCAAATCCAAATCGGGAATAGTAATTTTCATCACCTATCACAAAAACAAAGGCATATTCTTATCATCTATTAATTTTAAGGTATATTCAATGAGTTTAGTTCCATAGCCCTGATTTTGATACCTTTTATCTATTGAAATCGGACCCAATACAACAGCTTCTTTTGAATTAGCGTCACCGTAATCAATTTGGCCTTTTGAATAATTGATGTGTCCTATAATTTTGCCGTCCTTTTCTATGACATATGCCAAATCCTTAATGAAACTTGGATGATTTCTTAAGTTATGTACGATATAGTGCTCATATGCTCCAGGACGATATACATTCCAGAAGGAATCCCTTACAAGATTTTCCACTTCCAAATAATCTTTCTCATTTTCCAGTCTTATCATATTATCACACTATTTTAACAGAATCAAAAATCAATTGCATGTGATTCCTGGATTTATGTCCCAATTCCTCTAAGAATTTTTCGTCATCTTCAGGATAGTTAATGATAAAGTGCTCAATTAACAAAAACAATCCATAATAATAGAATGATTCTGCAAGCTGTTTTGAATCACAATCCTTCCGAATTAATCCTTTTTCTTTCATCAAGTCAAATAAATCAATCCATCCATTAACTGCATATTCAATTATCAGTCTTTGGATAAATTCCTTAATTTTTTCATTGTGATATGACTCAATCAAAAAGATTCGAGTTATTTTCATCATATCCGGCTCGCCCAACTTGGATTTATAGACTTCCAGCCCTGCATTATAGAAATATTCAAATCCAACATCCAAATTCTGGCTTGCTTGGGACAATGGAATGTCTTCTTTGGTCATTTCAGATATATAATAATCAAGTATTGTTTCTAAAATTGATTCCTTACTTTTATAATGGTTATATATCGAACTTTCCTTTATTCCAACTTCTCTGGCAATTTGGCGCATAGATACATTATCATAACCAAATTCTGAAAACAAATCAATCGATACTTCTAAAATTTTATTTTTTGTCATTTTAACGAACACCTGTTAGTTACAATATGACATTGATTTTTTAAATATATAAAACTAATGAGCGTTAGTTTAATTGAAAAATAAGAAATGAAAAAAACAGGCTAAAAATAAAAAAAATAGATTTAGTAATGACTTTGTGGAGTCATTCCTAAATGATGATCTTCGCTTTTTTTACCTGGAATTCCATAAGCATCTGCTCTGCATTGAGTACATGCCCTGAATACAGGTATTATCTCTTCTACTTGTTCACGAACACTTTCCATCATTGAACAGTCCGGGCGTGAATAATTCTTCATTTTACCTAATGGTATTAACGGTAAAATGTTCATTAAAGAAGCACCACGTTTTTTAACTTCCTTAGCAATTTCAACAATGTGTTCGTCGTTTAATCCAGGAATCAATACTGAATTAACTTTAACAACCATACCATTGGCTGCTGCTTTTTCAACACCATCCAATTGGTTTTTGATTAAGATTTTAACAGCCTCATAATCTTTGTATACTTTGCCCTCATATTTAATGAATGAGTAGATATCCACTGCAATGTCTGGATCAATTGCATTAATAGTAACGGTAACGGAGTTTACTCCAAGTTCTGCAAGCCTATCTGCATATTTTGGAAGTAAGAGTCCATTTGTACTCATACATTTGATTAAATCCGGATGTTTTTCAGCCATTTTTTCAAAGAATTCAAATGTTTCTTCGTTAGCAAGTGAATCTCCAGGACCTGCTACCCCTACGACTGAAATTGGACCATCAGCAGTTACATCATCAATATGTGCTATTGCATCATCAGGATTCATTATACAACTGGTTACGCCAGGTCTGTCTTCTTCGTTATTAATATCTCTTGTACAGAAGTTACAGAAGATATTACACTTTGGTGCAACTGGCACATGAGCCCTACCAACTTTATCATGCATTTTTTCATTAAAGCAAGGATGTGCTTTAGTTATATGAGCAAATCTTGAACCTTTATGTTCATTCATAATAACCACTTCTCCCTTTTTATTTATAGTAGTTTTATAACAAGTGTTATATATACTTTTCTACATTCCATTTTCTAACTCAGCAATATATTCCTCTGCTTTTTCAACCCAAGCATCCATAATTAACTCGTCAGTAGCTACAACAGCAATGACATCCTTAGTGGACATATCCTTAATAATTTTAAAGCCTTCAGGTAAAATCCTGAAAATTGCATCATAAATTCTTCTTTGAAGATTGGAATGTGGGTCATCAATAACCAAAGTTTCCAGATCCATCTGATTGCCGTCCAAATCAATGTTGTATCTTGTCGGCTGGTAAATTTCATCTCTTGAAAACCTTCTCCACAATCTCTTTAAGATATTTGGCAAGTAATTTTCATCTTCAACAAAGATATGTGTTACATCATCAGCTTTATCGTAAGTGAAGTTAGCTACATCATTAAATTTGACAACTGTAGAAGTTTTTTTCATTTTAATAGCTATTATAAATACAGGATCATCAGGATTGACAAAAGCTTTTAAATCATCAACAGAAGCACCTAAAACCAAATCCTGAAAGATTTGCTTTATGATGATTTCATAAACTTCAGCGCCTTTCTTATCATAGCATTCAACTAACATCAAACCACTCTTTATTTTTCATCATGTCTGTTTCCCATTCCAGATACAAGAAGAGCTGCACCTACAGCACCAATGTGTTGGGAATATTCAGGAACAATTACTTCAATTCCGCCTAAAGTCTCACTTACAGCTTCCACAAGACCTGAAATCAAACTTGTTCCTCCTACTTGTATCAATGGTTCACGGATATCAATTTCTTGAAGTTGTTGTTCATAAACTTGTTCTGATACTGAGTGACATGCAGCTGCTGCAACATCCGCTTTAGATCCTCCTGCTGCAAGAGTAGTAACAAGGTCCTGAATACCGAATACAATACAGTATGAATTTAACATTGCTTTTCTCCAGTCACCCTGAACAGCTAAAGGACCAAGCTCTGTAATGTCAACATCCAATCTACGGGAAGTCATGTCTAAGAATCTTCCGGACGCACCTGCACAGATACCACCCATAGTAAAGTTATCTGGAATACCGTTATTAACGGTAATTACCTTGTTATCCATACCACCAATATCCAATACGGTAGCTTCGCCTTTTTGACGGTCTGCCAAGTATACTGCACCTTTTGCATTAACTGACAATTCTTCCTGAATAAGTTCAGCACCAAATTCCTGACCCATAGTAAATCTACCGTAACCGGTGGTTCCGATACCATCCAAATCATCCCAGTCATAATCAGTTTGACCGAATGCTTCGGCAGCTGCTGTTTTAGCAGATTCTATGATATCTTTGGTTGATGTCCAACCGGTCCCAATAACCTGATTGTTTTCCATCAATACAGCTTTTGTAGTGGTTGAACCGGAGTCTAAACCAAGAGTAAGACCTTCCTGTTTTTCACGAGCAAGAATGCTTCTACGAGTTACAGTAGTAGCCAATGCTTCCATACGGATAAACAATTCATCAGCTTTTGTCCTTTCCGTAAATGAATATGTAACTACAGGAATACGAGTATTGTTTTGAATAAAACGTCTTACTTCATTTCTTACAAGAGCTGCTTCTGCACATCTAAAGCAAGTAGCAATAAATACTGCATCAGGTTTTGATTTACCTTCAACAATAGCCATAGCTCTTGCAATCATTAATTTTAAACTTGAACTTTGAGCAGAAAAACCAAATTTCTCATAAGCTTCATCAATGTAATCCAAATCAATTTCTGGAAGAATAATTTCTGCACCAAATTTATTAGCTGCTTTTTCAATTTCCTTTTGAATTCCACTATATTCAGTTCCGCATGAAACTAAAGCAATTTTTACCATTTTTTATTCCTCCCCTGATTCTTCTAATGAGTCAACAAAATCATTTATCTCATTTACCATAAGATAAGTTTCATCCTGATTTGTTGGATAAGTTACTTCTAAAACAGGAATGTCTCTGTTTCTGAGTAAGAATATTGATAATTCATTAGTTCTTGCACATCCAATACAACCAAAACCAAACGGTGCACCATCAACAATGATTGCTGCTTCAGCTTCATCTATTAACGGTCCGATAATAGACATTCTACCACGAACACCTGATGGAACCTCAATAGCTGCATATTTAAGACCTTTAATTGGGTCATCTTCTGTTATGTTCATTGGAGGAGAATCAATCTCCGGATCTTTAATTTTTTGCCTAATCTGTTTTTGAAGAACTAAAGGAGTGTGACCTTTCCTTTCAATTAAATCTGCCAAGATTAATGAATTTGGAGGATAAATAGCTACTTTCACCATATTTTCACCTATAATTTTATTTGTTTTCTAAACATTCATTCATAATTTCTTTAAAATCATCAACTTTCACTGGTTTTTTCTCTTCAACTGTTACGCGCTTAGGATTTTCCAAAGCTTCAGCAACATAACCAAGGATTGTATATTCTTTTTCCATTTGGTGGAATCCTTCTCTAGGTCCAAATCTATGACCTCTGCATCTTCTAGGATCACCCGGAGCAAAACCTCTTTCCTTTGTAAATATGTGTGCGGGATCGAGTTTTCTAATCTCTTCAATAGCTTTGTATACATCTTCCTTTTTTCCACTAATCATTGATCCATAACAGGTGTTTTTAATTGTTAAAGGAAGATCAAGCATGTGGAATTCCCCTACAATTTCACTTTCACTTACACGAGCTCCCGGTCCAAGAATAATCATACGAGTAATTACTTCGGGGTCCCAGTCTTCACTACTCATGTTTACTTTAGGACATAGATTCTCTGACATAAACTACAACTCCTTCTTTTAAATCTTCTAAACCTTCAGTATTAGCAACCATTTTACCAATAATGTTTGTTGCATTGAATGATTCTGCAGTTGGTCCAAATTCACTATTCGGTTCAAATCTGACACCAATTAAACCGGCAGTTTTTGCAGCCATATTTGTAATACCTATTTCACATTCATTTACAATGTCAACAGGATTATTTTCAGGAACAAGCCCTTTGGCCAATTTTTTATCTCCTTCAAAGATAGTTATGTGCATTCCAGGCACTGCAAAGTGAATTTTGATTTTACCGACAGGGTTTTCTAAAAGACCAGAAATTAACTTGAAGTATTTGACTGATCTTGGTGCGTTATCAACAAATTCAATTTCACACAACTCATTAGGTTCAATTGCTCTTGTTACAACTTTTCCTTCTTTTAAAATATCAATAGTATGTCTAGGAGATTGTTCAACAATCATTGCATCGTCGTCAGTTACACCTTCACGAACATGTTCAACGCCGGCTTCGGCCAGGATTTTACCTGCATCACCCTGTGATTTGCCGAGCAGAAGCAATCTTTGCTGTTCAGATTTAACTGTAATAAAATCATCTTTTTTAGCGATGTCTATTATTTCCATTCCGGCAGTGATTTTTCCAACGGTAGTATGATTCGGAGTTAAAACCCTGTTTTCACGATAAACATACATTCTGCCTACACCGCTGCCTTCATTTCTAATAGTAATAGTTCCTCTAACTCTCTGAGTAGTATTTTCTTTAGGTTTATCGATACCTTCTAATTCATAAAATCCTACAAAAGAATTGGAGTCAAAATTAACCTTAATCCTATTGTCTTTAATGATTGAAAACAAGTGTTCAACACATACTGGTGATTTTTCATCAATTTCAAAGGAAATATATGTAAACAATTCATTTCCTTCTTCCAAAACTGTGCTTAAATCAGAAACAGATGCGCTGTCTGTTGTTGTACTTCTTTCAATAATCGGTTCAATAGAAGTTACAATATCATCATCAGTTAATTCATTTAAAGTTTTTTTACCACCAATAATACGTGCAAAAATACCTTTGTTGAAAGGAGGTACACTATATACGTTGGTAGTGTTTTCTTTAAGAAGAATCAAGTGCGTTGACTCATTACTAAAACTAGATAAACTTAAAACAACATCCCCCTCATAATATTTGAATTCATCATGAGTTGGTTCCAAATCGGTTACAATCGGTCCGATAGCAACTTCCGTTGAAGTAGACCACCTGATGGACAAATCAGCAAAATCCTCATATTGATTTTTCCACACATCAATGATAGGATTTGCTTCTTCACTATCGACAAGCTCGATAATGATAGAACCTTTGGTAGTTTTAATTTTATACTTAGTAATATTCTTTTCCAGTTCTTTTTTACCTTTAATTAGACAAATAATACTACCAGGAGTATATGGAGCATTGGTTTGTGCAATTACGTCCTGAATTGTAGAACCCTCTGCCACATCAATCTCTTTGCCATTAACTTTAATTAACATACAATCTCCTAATATATTGTTTAATATGATTACTATATTTTTTAATATAAAAATAGTTATTCATTTGATTTCAAAATTCTAAAATTTATGAAATAGTATAAATTTAACTGTTTTTTAAGAATTGGATTAATAATCGAAAATGTCGTAATATGGTTTTATAAGTATTTAGGGTTAATCAATGAGAAACCTTCAAAAAGGGATTTATGATTATGTCTAGAGAATTATTACAGTTTTACTGCAATAATAATTATTTTACGCCATATTTTAATAATGTCAAAACTAAATAGTATTAATATTAATCTAATTTTAAAAAAAAGAGAAAAAATCCAGTTATAATTTAAAAACAGGATTTTTATTTTGATTGAATACTTCGATTGTCTGGTCGTTATAGGTAACATTTAAAACATTTTCATCAGTTACCTCACCAACAACACTTGCTTCAATTGAATATTTTGATAAATACTTAATGATAAAATCGCATTTATCTTCACTTGCAGTAAAAACAAAACCTGAACCCGGGTATGATTTCAGCCAATCCGCCCAATCCATATTTTCATTTTTTGGAATATCCATTAAATTAACATTGGCACCTTTTTGTGAAGTTTCCAAAAGCATTTCAAGGGTTCCCAAAATTCCGGGATTTGAAATGTCCTTTCCAGCCTTTATATAATCATTTTCTGCCAGGTATTGGACTGCAGTAATCTGATCCTGCACAAGTTGTGCATCCTTATCATAAGTAGTATCCCAGTTTAAACTGAACATCTCATGAGGCTTACCATCCAAATCAATAGCTACGATAACTTTATCACCTACTTTAGCATCAAAACTGGTGATTAATTTATCTTTTTGTGCAATTCCAACAATAGCAACTCCCAAAGAGTCACATTCAGCATCAGGATGCAGGTGTCCTCCAACCATCGGAACACCGAACTTCAAACAGCCATCCTTTATCCCAGTTAATAATTCTTCATAGATTTCATCATTATTGATGGACATGATATTAACCATAGCCAATGGCTTTCCTCCCATTGCAGCTATATCATTAACGTTGACAAGTACAGAACAATAACCTGCCCAGTATGGGTTTACATTCATTATCTGACCCCATATACCGTCAGCAGCAACCAACATTACCTGATTGTTTCCTATATCAACGGCTGATGCATCGTCACCTATATCAATGATTACATCACCAGAGACATTATAGGCTTCACCTAAAAGATTTACCACATTGTCAATAGAGCTTTTACGTGAAACCCCTTCAAATTCTTGTACTTCCTTTATGAGTTTTTCAAAGTCTAAAATAAACCCCACATCCTTAAATTCTATTAATTGTATATTTAATCTTTCTATTATTTATTATTTCAATAATTTCTTTTTCAACTTCGTCGATTGATTCGAAATTATTGGAATATTCTTTATTTTTAAACAGTTCCTCATGAATTATTGCACCAATAATATCATCATTTCCACTTTCAACTTCAAATATTACTGAATTTTTGGATTTAAAACCACTTTCAACAACTTTATCCAAATCCCCATCAGTAATGCCGATTATTGGAATGTTAAACCTGTATAATATATCAGATGAAATCAATGTTGTATCATCACCTATCGTTATTACGGCAGAGGAGTCTTTAAACCTGTAGACATCCTCACCGGCATGGTCTAGAAAAGCTACTTTAAATTCAACAGATTTTGTGGTGTTTAATACTCTTGGAGTTACTTTGGCTTTTCTTAAAAGTCCTGTCTTCACAATAGCTGAGTTTAAGTCTATTTCACCTAATTTTTCAACACCATGAGGCTTTATATCACCACCAACAATATCAACCAAATGATTATCTTCTGCCACCAAAACAAGTTTATCGGAGGTTGATTTTCCAACGACAACACTGTTGACCATTATGTTTTCGCCCGGACTGACTCCATGAATTATCCTTTGTGTACTGGTGTCATTGTCATTTTTGATGTGCGTTTCATAAACCTCTTCGGGAGTTACAATTCCCAGATTTAATTTTTTTGCAAATTCCTCTGCCAGATTGCTTTTAAAAGCCCAGTTAATGACACTACCATCAGCTTCACCCGGCCTTTCAATCTGAATTATCGGTATGTTATTGTCAACTATTTTATTTTTATAATGATTATAAACCTTATATCCAAAAACCTGGCCTGTAACTGCAGATTTTCCATAATTTAAAAGAAAAATGACATCAACACCATCGTCATGGAAAATTTTAAGTGAATCGCTTGGCACGAGTTTACGGGAAATGTCAATGATGTCTTCCAGAGCATTATCAATAACTGCCGTACGACCCATTGTTCCACCAAGCCTTACAGAAACATCCCCATATTCTTTTATTAAATTAATTAATGTTAATGCATAACCTGAATCGATTATATTCGGACCATGAACAACTATACCAATATTCATTTGTTCACCTTAATTCTTTTTTTATATATTTTAGATCCGCATACTTCACAATCGTCAAAAGGATAATCTTCCCCAAATTCCTTTTTGCATCCTTGGCAAACCTTTTTCCAATTATAAATCTCCTTTATTCCTTCCATAATTATTCCGCCATAGGCAATTCCCATTATTTTCAGGGCGTTTTGTATCGTATAATCATCACTAATCACCTTTACTGATTTTCCTTCATCTTTAAGCATCAGTGCAAGGGCAATTATTTTTTTATCAGGAATGGAAAGTCTTAAGACATCCCCTGATTTTGAAATGATTTCATCAGTTCTGTCAACATATTCTTGTGTAACATCCTGGACGGTCAGTATTCCATCATCCACTGCACTGTCATAAACAAGACGGGATTCAAAATCCTTGATTTCGGCAGTGATTTCTGGAACTGTGAAATTATTTTTGGACGTGGGTTTAAAGCCGTTAATGAATGCCGATGCATCTAAAATATAGTAAATTTCCATAATATAAATATGATTTATAAATTTATAAACGTTTTTACTTTGATATTTTAAATCATTAAGTTAAATAATTTTAAAAAACAAAA
This sequence comes from Methanobrevibacter sp., assembly GCA_017434555.1. Classification (GTDB taxonomy): domain Archaea; phylum Methanobacteriota; class Methanobacteria; order Methanobacteriales; family Methanobacteriaceae; genus Methanocatella. Next base: position 24,476 of record JAFRFB010000016.1, read on the forward strand.
TAATAATCAATGCCTAAATCAAACAAAAATGTGATTTAAACAATTATAAATGATTAAATTTTTTCACTGCATATGAATATAATTAAAAATTCTGATTAAATCCGCATTTATATTATCTCATAAATGGCCCAGTTAAATCAATGAAGTAATATTGATTCATATTATAAAAATATAAGAAATATTACCCAATATATAATCAAATTATCAAATATAATAAATCATATCCCGTTAAAAAACATTATTATTGTTTTTCTTCTCACCGAAAGAGACTTTCAGGGAAGTTTAAGGGAAGTTTAAGGGAAGTTTAAGGGAAGTTTAAGGGAATTTTCATATATTTATTTAAAGTTGGCAGTTAAAAATAATAATAAACAACAATTCCAACGAGATGCAAAAAAATGATTGAGGCAATAAAAACTAATGCAGTGATTACAATGAAACTGGAAGAAAACTACATGAAGAATGATATGATGTTTATAGTGAAATCAGAAATAAGATTAAAAATCTTAACAGAGCTAATTGATAAACCACAGACAATCAGACAAATTGTAGACAATACCAAAATGGCATACAGCTCCGTATCGAATAATTTAAACAAATTAGAGTATAAAAATCATGTTATAAAGGAGAATAGAATCTATACAATCACTCCAATGACTAAAATTTATTTCAACCAGTTAATGGAGTTTAAAAAAAGCATTGATGTTGTTGAAAATTTCGACAGTTTCTGGTATAAACATAATATCGCATACATTAACGATGAATTAATAGAAAACATAACACAATTATACGAATCGAAATTAATAGAAACAAATCCTATTGACATCTACAAAACCCATGACAATATTAAAAGACAGTTAAAAATCTCAAAAAATATCCGGGGAATACTTCCATATATTCATCCGGATTATCCTCAATTAATTGAAAATATTATGAAAAATAATGGCAAAGTTGAACTGATAATGCAAAAAAATATTTTTCAGGGATTAATTTCCCAAATCAGCCCTGAATTGAAAAATAAATGCATTAAAAATGGATCTTTAAAAATCCATATCATGAAAAATCATTTGAACATTTATCTTTTGATTTGTGATGAATCAATGAATTTAGGGTTATTTAAAAATGATGGAAGCTACGACCAAAATAGAATACTGAATTCAAATACAAAGGATTCGTTGATTTGGGCGAATAATTTATTTGAAAACATAAAAATGGAGGTGGTCTGATGGCCACAAGAGCCATAAAAAATGAAACACGGGAATTTAAAAATGTCAAATATCTTTTGACTTCATCAATGCGAACATTAATCCTTGTTGTTTTATACAACAACAGAAAAAACCTTAATGAAATTAGAGACGAATTGAAAAAACCTTCTGCAACAATATTGCATGGGTTGAAGGAATTAGAAGAGAATAACTTAGTAAAAAAAGATAAGAAATATTATACGTTAACATCAAACGGATATTTACTTGCAACAAATGTCATTAAATTAATTGATAATTGGTATACGATTGAAAAAAACAAATACTTCTGGAATAACCACGATCTGCAGGGCATTCCAGAAAATTTCTTAAATAAATTATATCTCTTAAAGGATGCGGAATTTATTTCATCATCGACAAGTGATTTATCAAATGCATTTAATAGATATATACAATTAATTTCAACATCAAAGGAATTGAAAATTATATTACCTATATACTCAGAGAATCACTTCAAACATTTCATTAAATTATTAAAAAATAATCAGCTAGAAAAGCTGACAATAATATTAAATACAAAAATCTTAAAGATGATGAAAAGAAGCAGGTATTTAAAGAAATCTTTGCTTGAAGATAAAAGAGTAGATATAATTGAGATTTACGATGACCCCAAATTATTCTTAACTTTTTCAAAAGATTTTATGACTTTGACGCTATTTTTTAAAGATGAGCATTACGATGATTCGCAAATTATAGTGGATAAGCATAAAAGTGCAATAAGATGGGGTCAAGACTTATTTAATTATTATAAAGGTGATAAAAATAAAACAAAATAATACAGATCCAAACAAATCTCTAGAGAGAATATTATTGCAGAAAAAAGGCGGAAAAACTACCGCAAGAATGATTGAACTATTATTGGTTAGACCATATAATTCTAATCAAATAGCGAAAAATCTAGATATAAGCTACAATACAGCATATTATCATTTTCAATTAATGTTGAAACTGGGTTTAGTTGAAAAAGAAGAGACTAAATACGGAACATATTATATGGCAAATGATAATTTAATTAATGCAAAAGAAAAATTTGAACAAATAAAAAAATTAATATAAACATTAATTAAATAATAATGTTGTATATGTAAATTTTAGGTGGTTCTATGGAAAGTAAAACAACAAAACAACATCAAAAAGAATCTTCAAATGATATATGTTGCGGAATTATTACATTAAGCGACAGCAGAAATATTAAAGAAGATTTATCTGGAGATTATATTGAAAAAGAAATTAAAAGTAGATATAATTTAAAATCAAGAGAAATCATTAAAGATGAAAAAGACGAACTTTTGAAATCTATAAATGATATGATTGATAAGGACATTGATGTAATCCTCACGAATGGAGGAACCGGATTAAGCAAACGAGACATAACGGTTGAAAGCGTTGAAGAATTGTTTGAAAAAAAAATTGACGGTTTTGGGGAAATTTTTAGACACGAATCCTATTTAGAAATAGGTTCAGGAGCACTACTTTCACGTGCAACTGCAGGTGTTTATAAAAATTGTTGCATATTTTCCATGCCAGGATCACCTAATGCGGTAAAAACAGCCTTAAACATAATAATTGATGAACTTCCACATATAGTTCATCATGCAAAAAAATAAATTTTGATGGATTTAATTATCCATCATTTCTTTTTTTAAAACATTACATGATTATTGAGAGTAATTGCTTAAAAATAAAGTAATATGTAAAAAAATAAGGATATATTTCTTATATGGTAAAAACCTCTTAAGAAATATTTTACTTAAAATTCATCAACTTTGATTAATGGTTCTAATGTAATTCCTTCTTCATTAAACGCTTCAATAGCTCCTTCTTGTCTGTCGACAACAACAAAAGCTCTTGTTACATTACCACCATTATCTTGAATTGCTTTAATTGCTTTTAAAAGTGATCCTCCAGTAGTCGTTACATCCTCAACGACAATGACATTATCTCCGGAGTTTAATTCACCTTCAATTAGTTTTGAAGTTCCATATCCTTTCTTTTCCTTTCTTATCATAAGCAAAGGAATTTTACTTTCAAGAGATACAGCGGTAGCTATTGGAACCGCACCTAAAGCAGGACCAGCCACTTTATCAACACCATCATCAGAGATAATTTCGGTAATTAATTTTGCTATTGTAGACAATATTTCAGGTTCTGTAATAGCTTTTTTCATGTTAATGTAGTAATCACTTTTTTTACCTGAAGATAAAGTGAAATCTCCTCTAAGGAATACTTCATTTTCTTTTAATAGATTTATTAAATATTCTTTGGATGGCATTATATATCATCATCACTTTTAAGTAATACTTTATCACCAATAGCCTTTACAACATCTACCGGCACGACATTTTCACTTTCACGGAATTGTTCTGAAATTCCAGTCTTTTTAATTACCAAATCTGTAATTTCAAAGGTATCTTCATCAAAAACAATTTCATGAACCTTACCTATGATTTTTACATTTCCATCCAATACTTCTTTGTTAATTAATTCTTTACTTCTCATTTAAAATCACCTATTAATATAAGATATTTAATTATTAACTTAAATAAGTTTAGTTTCAATCTAAGAATTTTTTAATCCAGAACGACAACAGGATATTAACAGTATTATCCTTACAATAAGTTAAAAGCTCATTAGATAAATCGCAAGCAACTTCTTTTTTTATGATTCCCTTTTTGACGTCATCTATCAAGTTTAGAATTGATGAAGTAATTGCAATATTTTCGGGAATTTTCGAATCAATTTTCAGCCGGGAAATGAAGTCATGTTTATCTTGATTTAAGCCATCATAAAATTGATTGATATCTAACTTGTATCGATTTAATAATACCAAAACATTAGATTGTGAACGTGGTGTAATCCAAACCTGCTTTTTAATTGCTACATGTATAGACTCAATGATACTTTTAGCAATTACTTCACCTAACTTAGAATGTTTGCCGGCATTAGTTATTATATTGCGTGATTCAATATCAGATGCAATTATCAACCCATCAGTACCTGTTCCTGTTGCAAAATTATTGGAAAACTGGGAAGGAATCTTTAAATTGTTTAAAGCAACACTTTTAGCTTCACTGGCCACCATAAACGCTTCAGCCAATACATTCTCATCCAATTTGGAGTTGATTAATAATATTGTATTAATGGTTCCCGGTTTAAACTCACCATTTTCCTCATAAAAGCCCGCATCATCTCCGGCACAAACAGCATTGACACGAACTCCCGCCGTAGTAATGGCTGTTACTTCAAGCTGCTTATATCTTTTTGAAACAATGAATAAATTTTTCATTAAAGCCAGAGTTACAAGCCCTGAAGCTTTCTGAGGATTGAATTTGAAATCCTTACATAACTTTACCAGATAATCCCTTAAATCATGATTTTCCAAATAATTGATGTTTTCCTGAGAGAGATGATGGTTGAATACAAATTCCAAATTGTCCTGAATTCCACCATTTAAAACAGAATTTGAAATACAATTTCGTTTGTGATTAAACTTAATAAAAATAGAGTCTTTTAAATAATATACTTCATCATTGGTTGAAGTTTTAAAAATAAGTCTTTTACTATACATAAAATAAAAAAAAGAAAAGATGTAAATTGAATTTACATCATTGGAGGCATACCGCCCATACCAGGATCCATTGGCATGTCGTCTGCTCCACCAGTAGATGCAATTACATCATCGATTCTTAAAATCATTTCAGCTGCTTCAGATGCAGATTGGATAGCTTGTTTTTTGACACGTTTAGGTTCAATTACACCAGCTTCTTTCATATCTGCTACTTCACCAGTAAATACATCTAATCCCATGTAGAATGAGTCTTCTTGAGCAGCTCTTAAGTCTACTAAGGAGTCGATGCTGTCTAAACCTGCGTTTTCAGCTAAGGTTTTAGGTACAATTTCTAAAGCTTCTGCAAATGCGTTTACAGCTAATTGTTCTCTTCCAGAAATAGATTCTGCGTAATCTTTGAGTTTTTTAGCCATAGCGATTTCAGGTGCACCTCCACCAGCTACAACTTGGTCATCTTCAACAGTAGCTGCAACTACACCGATTGCGTCTTCAATAGCTCTTACGATTTCATCAACGATGTGTTTGGTACTACCTCTTACGAATAAGGTTACGGATTTAGCTGCACTGCATTCTTCAACAAAGATCATGTCTTCACCGGAGATTTTTCTTTCTTCAACGATTCCAGCTTGACCTAAATCTTCTGGAGTTAAATCATCTAAGTTGGAAATTACAGTAGCACCGGTAGCTCTGGATAATTTTTCAATGTCAGATTTTTTAACTCTTCTTACAGCCATGATTCCTGCTTTGGATAAGTAGTGTTGTGCTAAGTCATCAATACCTTTTTGTGCGAACAATACTGTAGCTCCAGAATCAGCAACTTTTTGAACCATTTCTTTAATCATGTTTTCTTCTTGTTCAATGAATGCTTGCATTTGAGCAGGGTCAGTTATTCTGATTTCAGCGTCAACTTCAGTTTCTTTAACTTCTAATGGAGTGTTGACAAGAGCGATTTTTGCATCTTTGAGTTCAGATGGCATACCAGGATGTACTTTTTCTTTGTCAACGATGACTCCTTCAACTAAGTTTGATTCTTCGACAACAGCACCATCTTTCTTCTCAATTTTAATGTTGTCAGTGTCTACAACGTTATCATCAGCAACTTTTTGTACTGCTTCTACGATTAATTTTGCTAATGGTTCACGTGCTGCTTCGGTTCCTTTACCAGTCATAGCAGTCATAGCTACTTTAGTTAACATTTCAGTATCAACATTATCGATTGCAATTTCATCTAAGATAGCTTGTGCTTTTTCAGCTGCTTTTCTGTATCCCATTGCAATGATAGTTGGGTGAATGTCTGAGTCTAATAAGCTTTCTGATTTTTTTAATAATTCACCAGCAATAATAACTGCAGTAGTAGTTCCATCACCAACTTCGTCTTCTTGGGTTTTTGCTACTTCTACGAGCATTTTTGCTGCAGGATGTTCAATATCCATTTCTTTTAAGATTGTTACACCATCGTTAGTTACTACAATGTCTCCAAGACCGTCTACTAACATTTTGTCCATTCCTTTTGGACCTAAAGTAGTTCTTACAGTTTCAGCTAATACTTTACCAGCTAAAATGTTATTTCTTTGTGCGTCTCTACCGATGGATCTGTTAGTTCCTTCAGGTAAAATAAAAATTGGTTGTCCACCTTGTGCCATTTAATCACCTTTAATTAATTTTTATAAATAATTAGATCAGTTTAATAATCAACGAAAAAATAAGTTATATTGTTGAATAAACCTTTCTACATATAACATGAGTTTAAGGTTATATAAATACTTTACTATTTAGTAAATTTTTGTAAGAAAAAGTTTATAGCATATTAAACACAGTACTGTCTAAACTTAAAAATGTAATTCAATATGCTTTAAAAAAAAATAGAAAAAATAGATAAAAAATATTTATCTATGTTGCTTTTTCTCTAATTTGAAAGGAGGTGTCCTTTCAATAGTTTCATAAGAATCTTGTTCCTCTTGGAGTTCATTAAAGAATGCATTAATCTCTTCCAATCTTTTAATCTTATCGTTTTTACGGATTAATTCATTTTGAAGGTTGATGAACTCTTCACGTGAAACAGTCTGTTCTTTCAAATATCTTAATTCATTATCTTTTGCAGTGATTTCATTTTGAAGCTGATTTTGCAAGTTGACATAATCTGCTTTTGGAACACTTTGTTCTTTTAGATATTTCAATTCACTGTCACGGACTGAAATTTCGCTTTCAAGATAATTTTGAAGACTGGTATATTCTTCACGAGGAACTGAATTTTCTTTCAAGTTATTGATTTCAATATCCATTGCTGCAACTTCATTTTCCAATAACTTTTTAAGATTGTTATAATCTTCTTTAGGGATAGATTTTTCTTTTAAAGCGTTAATTTCATTATCCAATGCAGCAACTTCATTTTCAAATCTAGCTTGCAAGTTTTCATAATCCTGTTTTGGGATAGATTCTTGTTTTAACAAGGTCATTTCATTATCCAATGCAGCAACTTCATTTTCAAATCTTGCTTGCAAGTTTTCATAATCCTGTTTTGGGATAGTCTGTTGTTTTAACAGGATCATTTCATTATCAATAGCAGTGATTTCATTATCTTTTTGCTGGAGTTCTCTGTTTTTGAACTCTAACTGCTTTTCAAGCTCCATTATTTCTTGCTGAGCACCGGCATCATTTTCTAACTTGATAACCTGAATCTTATAGTCATCAATAGTTCTTGAAAGAGTGTTGATTTGAGCATCTTTTTCAGCTATGCTTCTATAAGATTCATTTAATCTTTCATTAACTTCAGCCAATTCATTTTTCTTATAATCTTTCAGTTGCTCTGCAAAATAAGTTTTAATTTCATCTAAAGAGTTATTAACATAATCTAGTTCGTATATTCTATCTTCTTGATTTTTAATCAACAAATCTTTTTCATCCAATTGGCCTTTGAGTTGATTAACTTCTTCTTCTGCTTTAAATTTAATAACTGAAACTTCTTTTTCTTTGTCAACAATATCTTGTTCGAGCTCTCGAATCCTTGAAGCAGAATTATCATTGGCTTTTTCCACTTCCAACTGTGTTAAATCGAATTTAAGTTTATTAAGCTCTAATAAACAAGACCTGACTAAAGACTGTAAAGTCTCTTTTTCAGCGTCTATTCCATTTACCATTTCTATCCCTTAACTTAAAATTTATCTCAATATTGAAATTTGCATATGATTAATTTTTAAATTTAAAAATTATGTTATACCATACACTATATTTATCTAATATTAAATATTGTTGTCATACTATTTAAATTAAACCCTCAAATTAACCAAAAATAGAAACAAAAAAGATATAGAAACCAGTTGAAAAATATAGAAAAAAATAGAAAAAATAAAAAAAATAAATGAGTTAAATTAGAGTATTTTATCATTAATTAACTCTGCATTTAACACTGATGCTCCAGCAGCACCACGAATAGTATTATGTCCAACAAGAACATATTTAAAACTATTATCGAAAGCTTGGTCTTTTCTTAATCTACCAACACTAACAGACATACCATTGCCTGCATTTCTGTCCATTCTTGGCTGAGGCCTGTCCATTTCTTCTTTGATAATAACAGGATTTTCCGGTGCTGAGAATAAATTTAATTCTTGAGGCAAAGCTTTGAAATTTGCCATTTTATCTTTCACATCTTCAATGTCAAAGTCATCATCCAACTCAACAAATACCGCTTCGGTATGGCCATCAATTACAGGAACCCTATGACATGAAGCACTTAACTTGAAGTCAGCATCAACAACTTTTTCGCCGTCATAAGAACCTAATAAGTGTAAAGTCTCTGATTCCATCTTTTCTTCTTCACTACCAATGTATGGAACAAGATTATCAACAATAGCCATTGATGGAACACCATTATAACCTGCACCAGATACTGCCTGCATGGTTGATACCCTAATTGAGTTAATATTGAAATTATCAACAATAGGTTTTAATGTTAAAGTTAAAGCAATAGTGGAACAATTAGGATTGGTTACAATAAATCCGTCCCAATTATTTTCCTTTTGCTGTGCATCAATCATGTCTAAGAACTCAGGATTAACTTCAGGAATTACTAAAGGAATATTCTTTTTCATTCTGTGAGCACTAGCATTACTTGCAACAACATAATCCTTTGCAAAGTCTTTTTCAACTTTTGCTGCAAATTCTGTTGGAAGTGATGAAAATACAATATCTACATCATTATCCATATCGTCAGGATTGGTTTCACAAACAACAATATCTTTTACGGACTCAGGCATGGCATCATCAAGATACCAAGTAGTAGCATCCTCATATCTTTTACCTGCAGAACGTGAAGAAGCTGCAAGAGCAGTAAGTTCAAAATCAGGATGTTTATCCAATAATTGAATAAATCTTTGACCAACCATTCCTGTAGCACCAAGTACACCAACTTTTACCATAATAACACCTATTCTAATCCTAAAACATCATTCATACTGCTAACAACACCTTTTTCAGCAGTAGGAGCGTATCTAATAGCTCTAATTACACCGGCTATGAAAACTTCTCTGGTATGGGCCTGATGTTTTACTTCTAATCTTTCACCGTCACCGACAAACATTACAGTATGGTCTCCAACAATGTCTCCGCCACGTACGGCATGAATACCAATTTCTTCAGGAGTTCTTTTACCAACCATACCATTTCTTCCATAAACTCCAACTTCTGCAGGATCACGTTCAAGTGATTCGGCAATCACTTCAAATGCAGTTACAGCAGTTCCAGATGGAGCATCCTTTTTTTGATTGTGGTGAGCTTCTATAATCTCAATATCATAATCATATAACAATGGAGCCAATTTCTTTAAAGTATTGAAGAATACATTTACACCAATAGCCATATTTGATGAAATTACAGCACCAACGTTATTGTCTTCAACATTCTTAATATTGGAAGCCATTTGCTCTTCATTAAATCCAGTTGTTCCAACAACTATATTAACACCACAAGCTGTAGCAGTTTTAATTGTTTCTACAGCCGCATGAGCAATAGTAAAGTCAACCAATACATCAGGATTTGTTGCTTTTAAGGTTTCTTCTAATTTTTCAGCACCTACAATTTCAACACCCAACTCATCGATACCTGCCTGAAGGCCTGCATCTTTTCCAGCTAATGGAGAGTTTGGAATTTCAATAGCTGCAACAACTTCCATATCATCTTGTTCTGTGATTTTTCTAATAATACCAGAGCCCATTCTTCCAGCAGCCCCAGTTACAGCAACTTTAATCATATAAACACCTTAAATTAATTGTGAATCTTTTAATGCTTTTTTGAGTAATTCGACATTTTCTTCTTTCATTGGAGCTAATGGTTGTCTAAATGGTCCAGAAGGAAGTCCCATAATATCCATAGCTGTTTTAACAGGGACAGGATTACTTTCTATGAATAATACTCTAATTAATTCGAGCATTTCATAATGAAGTTCCATAGCACGAGTATAATCATCATTTAAAATACTGTCAACCATTAAAACCATTCTTTTTGCATCGATATTTGCAGATGCACTGATTACACCGGTTCCTCCAACAGCCATAATCGGGAATGTTAAGGAGTCTTCACCGGACAATATGTTGAAATCATCTTCAAGACCTTCACGGGCAAGAGCATTGTAAATGTCAGAAACTTTATCAACACTTCCGCTAGCTTCTTTAATTGCATCTATATTATCGATTTTTGCTATTTCAACAATAGTTTCAACATCCATATTTATTCCAGTACGGGAAGGTACATTATAAGCTATTATTGGAATGTCACAAGCACTAAGAGCTCTGTAATGCTCTACAAGCGCATGCTGTTGAGGTTTATTATAATATGGAGTGATAACTAATGCGGCATCAGCACCAGCATCCTGAGCAAAACGTGTCAAATCAATTGCCTCTACAGTAGAATTACTACCTGTACCTGCTATAGTTTCTACCCTGCCATCAACTTCATCAACTAAAATTTCTATAATTTGTCTGTGCTCGTCATGATTAAGAGTAGCTGATTCACCAGTAGTTCCAGCCCCCACCAATCCATTGACACCTTTTTCAATCAAATAGTTTATATTTGATCTAAAACCTTCTTCATCTATATTCCTTTCTTCATCAAAAGGAGTTACCATTGCAACGTAAGTTCCTTCAAAATTCATTCTAAAACCTCTTCAAGTAATTCATAAGCTTTTTTACCATCCTCTAAATCCACGAAAACAACTATAGCAGTTTGGGAAGAAGATATTTCAACGATATTAATATGATTTTTTCTTAATGGTTCTGTAATTTTTGAAATTATTCCTGGAGTCTCATCAGTAAAGTCCGGACTGACTACTGTAATCATTGCTGTATCGCCAGCCAATGACAATGAACTGAATACGTCATCTTCAATTACTAAAGTATGCAATAAGCGATAAGCACTTTCTGAATCTGATTTTTCAACAAATACAGTCATTGAATTTTGTCCTGCTGAAATACCGAATACATTAATGTTATTGCTAGCAAGACATGCTGTGATTTTAGCCAAAAGACCTACTTTTTTAAGCATACCATCTCCGACTAAAGCTATAAGAGAAATAGGATTTTTATACATGGTTACAGATTTCATCATGTCTCCTTCAAAAGGACCTGTAATACGTGTTCCTTTTACGGATAAATCACCATGATCGAAATTGATAATTTTTGCACTGATTAATGGATCTTTATATTTCAATGCATGAGGATGCAAGACCTGAGCTCCATGAGTAGCCAAATCCCACATTTCTTCAACACTTATTTCATCCAATAACTCAGCTTCTTCAATTTTATTCGGATCAGTTGACATTACACCTTCAACATCAGTTACAATAACAACTTCAGTTGCATCTAAACAATGCCCAATTAAAAATGCGGAAACATCACTTCCACCACGACCGAGAGTTGTAATTTCTCCACTTGGACCTTTTCCTAAGAATCCACAAACAACAGGAATAATGCCCTGATTTAAAAGATTTTCGATTCCTTTAATCTTTTCATCAGTAGTGGCAAAATTTATTTTTGCTTCTAATGCATTAGAATCTGTCATGATAGGCCATAACTCATTATATGGATCAATAAATTGTGATTTTACTCCTAAAGATTCAACAGTTGCAGAGAATAATCTAGCACTAGTTAATTCACCCATAGCCATAATTTCTGCCTTCTGATTATCAGTTAAACTACCACCAATTGCATCATTGGATAATCCAATAAGTTCATCAGTAGTTTTATTTACTGCAGAAACTACAACCACTATTTGTTTGCCTTTCATATACTCATTTACTACGGACTGTGCCGCTTTTCTAATTCTGGAGCCATCTCCAACCGATGTTCCTCCAAATTTTGCTACTATTAAATCCATTAAAATTCACACCTATTTCTTAATTTTTAATAGTTTTATAAATTTTTGATAAAACAAAAATATGATTTATATTTTTATAAATAGATATTAATAAACTTTTAACCTTATATTTAAAAAGAAATGAAAATTTGAAAATTATATAAAAAAATAGTAAAAAAAAGAATAGTATGTTATAAAACTTATTCTTGAGTTTGTTCTAATCTAACAAGTCTTGTAACATATCCAGCGATTTTATTTCTTAAATGTTTAGTACTTACAGTTGAGTACTCAGAAACTAATTTTTTGTTTTCTTCAAAATCAGTAGTGAAAACACCTTTGTGAGTGTCTATAAGTTCTCTTGCTAAACGTTTAACAAATGAAGTTCTAATATTACCCATCAACATTCCTCCTCAATAGTTCTTTCTGCTCATTTTTACTTAATATAGTTAGCATATTAACGATTTGATCTATTATTTCAATATCAATACCGTTTTCTTCAGACAACTTTTCAACTTTTGCATAAATTGCATCTTCCCTAGTTTTGTCATAAATTGGCATGCCCAAATAATCTTTTGCAAGTGCAATATCTTTTGCAATTGAAGTTCTCTGGCAAATTAAATCAAATAAATCATTATCAATCTCATCAATGCGATTTCTGGACTCTTTTAAAAGATTTTCAGCTTCTTCTTTATTATTCAAAGATTTAATCTCATTTTCATTTCTCAAAAAATCACCTAAATTTGATAATAATGATAATAATATAATTTATAATAATCATAGTATATAAACTATGCCATAAATCAATGAAATCCCTCCGATTCCAGATTTTTTATGCTTTTTTCATGGGGAAATATTGTTCATTTTTAAAAATAATAACCTGTTAAAAAATTACCTTTTCATATAAATATTAATATTATCAAGTAAAATTCCAATATGAAAGCAATATTGCTTTAATAGAACATAATAAGTATTTATACTACCTTAAACAATATATTACTATCGAAATAATGGTTGTGATAATCGTGTATCAAATAAAAAATCATATGGATTTGTGTATGAAATATGCTTTTTTGAACCTGGGAAAATACGTTCATGATTTTTTTGAACTGCCTGGAAATTATAATTTTAATGCTGGAACCGAAGTTATAACATGTGAAAAAAGAAATCTTAGAATGGACGTAGCCTATTTTTCAGACAAAAATTTAATAAATAATATTGAAAATCAAAGTAAACCTGTTGATTTTGAAAAATTAAGTGCAATTGCAGAGTATGCAAAATTTATTTTGATATATAACAATGCATTGGTCAATACAATTGTAATAACAAAAGTTGATCCCAAATATTGTCTAAAGGAAATCAGCCTAACAAGAAGCTTAATATTAAGGCCATATTACATTTACATGAGTCCAGAAGAAATTCTAAAACTATTAAATATGATAAAAGACAAAATAGATAACAATGAAAAATTAACCTATCGCGATACAATAGCATTGGCGCTAATACCAACACTAGCACAGGACCATATTGCCGAAAAAGTCACCGAAGAAGTCTGCCACCTAATAGAAAAATATCAATTTAATGATAATAATCTAAGAAGCAATATCTGTTTCATCATTGACGTGATGATTGATAGGAATATTCGAGACAAAAATAAACAAAAAGAAGTAAGGAAGGAGTTGAACATGGAAGAAACCAGAACAATAATAAGAAAACTTATAGAAGAAGAAAACAAAGATGCCTTAAAAGAAAAAGATAGAATAATAGAAGAAAAAAACAAAGAACTAGAAGAAAAGGACAGAAAACTAGAAGAAAAGGACAGAAAACTAGAAAACATCAACAGTATAATAAATAATAAAAATATTGATGAAAAAGCTAAAGTAAATGTTTTATCATCATTAATAATAGCAAAATAATCCAAACTCCCACATTATTAACTATCACCATAATTTAACACAAAAAATATCTCAAAGGAAAATAAAAAGATAATAAAGTCTAAAAAAAGCTACAGCCTTCATTATCCACATTAGTTTCAATGACTCTTCCTTCCAAATTACTCCAGGCATCCTTAACATCATCTATTGTATTATCCTCACAGACGGCCACAAATGATGAACCTGTTCCGGAAAGACCTGATGCAATAGCACCAGATTGTAAAGCATCAATTGCAATAGCTGAATCAAAGCCTAAAGTAGATGCATAAATCAAACCATTCAAATTAAGAGCCTTGAAATATTCTTTATTTTTAGCAAAATCAAATGCAGTTTCCACAAGCGGCGCCAATACGCGCATACGGTTAACATCACTATCTCCAGACTTTGCAATAAAATTGGGCATGTAAACCAATATCTTATAATCATCCATCTTTTCTTTTATTATGAATTCACGGTTTTTATTGTCAGTTACTACAACACCACCAAAATAAGATGCAGTGGCATCATCAAATGAACCCGTAATCGTAACGCCCGCTTCAATAGATGCATCAATAGCTAAATTAATGATTTCCAAATCAGTTAATGGAGTCAAATTAAATTCTTCACTGATTATTTTAGAAGAAATTGCAACAATTGCATTTGATGAAGCGCTACTGCTTGAAAGGCCTGATGCCATAGGCAATGTTGATTCGGTTTTTATTTCCAAACCGAAATCATCTTCATTCATTTCATATTTATCAAAAACCTTTCTAACACATAAATCCATTAAATCCGTACTTGCACCAACATCATTGAAGCATTTTATTCCGGAATCTATTGATTTAACCTGACATTTAATATTAAGACCAATTCCAAAAGCAGACCCGAAACCTGTTGCTATTGCATTAATTATTGTTGCAGAACCTGGACATCTAACATTTTCAATCATTATTTCATCTCATCATAAGGAATTTCAACTTTACTAAAATCAACAGCCCTTTTCCTGGCATTTGAAGCTAAATTTTGTCTGAATTCATCATCACCAATTACTTTATCAATTGCAGCAGCAAGAGTTGATGAATCATTAGGATTTATCAACAATCCAACATCATCAGTGATGATTTCAGATATGCCTCCGACATTACTTCCAATTACCGGTTTTTCACATGCCAAGGCTTCAATTAACACCAAACCGAAACTTTCAGAAAATGAAGGTAAAACCAGAACGTCACAGCCGGGAATTATGTTTTCCACATCATCTCGAGATCCCAAAAACCTTACATCGGAAATATTTTCATTTTCAACCTTATTTTCCAATTCCTTTTTAAGTGGACCGTCACCGACAATAACCAATTCATAATCTTGTGAAGACTCTTTTTTAGCTTCTAAAATTAAATTAACATTTTTACGCTTAATAATATTACCTACAAATAACACTATAGGTTTTCCATTACTTTCAAGTACATTTTTATTATCTGGAGAAAATTTATCTATGTCAACGGAATTCCAGTATAGTCTTGTTTTGGATTCAATTCCATTAACTCCTGTGGCCAATATTTCTTTTTTTAATGCATTGCTTACTGCAAAAACAACATCTGCCTTTTTCAATACTTTTTTAATGAATGGCCTCATAAATGACTGTTTTTTATACATTTCAAACATGTCAGATCCATGTGCGGTTACATAGGTTTTAATTTTATGTTTGGATCCGATTTCACAGGCTGCCGCACCAGCAGGGAATAAGTAATGGCCATGAATAATATCGATATCAACTTCTTTTAATAAATTATTTAAAGCCTTTTTAGCATTTATCTTGAACATCAACCCTCTGATTCCAGGAATATTTAATCCACTTGTACCTATAACATGAATTCCGTCAATATCCTTTAAGTTTGAATGAGGGTAAGTTATAACATAAACTTCATGTCCCTGCTTTATAAGCTCTTTTGATAATGTGTGAATATGAACACCAACACCACCAACATGGGGCGGAAATTGGCCAACCATTGCTATTTTCATAAAAATCTTTCCATATTATCGTTCAAATAATTTCCTTCCATATCTACTAGAATAACATCCAAATCCAATTCAAAACGCTGCATACAACGTTGTTTAATTGCTGTTGCAATACTATTGACTACTTCTCTTTGAAGGTTAATTTCGTTTAATATGTCCATCATGTCATCAGTCGTTGCCGAATCATATAATTTCAGCAATGTCTCTTTTTCAGCTCCGCAGATACCTGCGTGAGTAATCATTATTTCGCGTCTGCCGTCAGCAACCGCATGTTTTGTGTTAAATATTCCTCCGGCAACCTTTATTAATTTACCAATGTGTCCAAAGAATGTGAACTTGTCAATTCCACGTTTTTTTGCTTCTTCAAACATAAACCCCACATAGTTACCTGTCTGAATGATTTGTTCTTTAGTAACGTCCAGTCGTTTCAGTGCCAGTTTTTCACCGATATTTCCCGGAACAAAAACCAAATCGTCCAGGTTAGATGCTATTGCAACATCAATTTGAGTAACAATGGAATTTTTATAGGCTTCACTAGACATTGACCTTGCAATTCCAGTTGTTCCCAAAACGGAAATTCCATCAATAATTCCCAATTTAGGATTCATTGTCTTTTTAGCAATTTCACGACCCTTCGGAATAGAAATAGTGACTTTGGCAGATTTGCCATTAGGCACCTTATCTTCCAGATTCTTTTTAATCATTTTGCGAGGAACAGGATTGATTGCATAATCGCCGACAGGAATCTGAAGACCAGGCTTAGTTATTATGCCAACGCCTTCACCACCAGTGATAATAACTTTTTCACCATCAAAATCAATTAATTCAACATGAGCAACAATAGCCAGATTAACTGTAACATCAGGATCGTTATAGGGATTTTTATGAGCCACTGCACAGGCTGAATTATCGGATAATTTGTGACATTCATCAATCAGAATGTCTAAAGACTTTTTGGGAGTTTCGACATTAACACAAACAATATCCGGTGAATCAAGAATAGCATCAATAGCTGCAAGAGAACAAGCGGTAGCTACAGTGCCGGTTGTAACACCAGAATAACCTTCACTAGTCATTTTTACAAAAATAAAAAAAGAGAGAATCTATAATAAAGATTCGAGTTTTTCAATTAAGTCACTGTCACTAGGTGCACCAATAAATTCTACATTACCATCAATTACAACAGTAGGTACAGCCATAATTTGGTATTCTCTGGCCCTATCAATATTTGCAGGATCATTTGCATTTACAATTTCAACATCAATTTGATCGCCTAATTTGGCTTTAGCACTTTCAGCAGCACTAACTGCGGCTGGACAGTGTGGACATGAGTCAGTTTTGAATACTTCAACTTTAATTACCATATTATCAAAACACCTATAAATTTTTTATTTTGTAACTATTTTATAAATTATAGTATTTAAAATATTTGTTGTCAAATGCTCTCTCATAATATATTAATATATAGAAAAACAATATTTAATTGATTAAAATGGAAAATTTACCTGAAGATATTAAAAAAATAATTAACAGTGCCTACCCCTATATTGAAGATTTTAATCCAGCACAAAAAGCAGTTATTGAATCCGGATATTTGGATGATAAATCCAATTACATTATTTGTATTCCAACAGCAAGTGGAAAAACTGTTTTAGGAGTATTGCCTGCACTTAAAACCATATTAAACAAAGGAAAAGCAGTTTATGCTGCACCCCTTTTATCAATTCAAAATGAAAAGGTACAGGAGTTTAAAGCCTTTGAAGAACATGGAATCAGCGTTGGCAAACATCCGTCAAGTGCAGATTTATCAGTGATGGTTTTTGAATCATTTGATGCATTGACTCGTTTTTCATGGGATACACTTCGAGATGTTGACACATTAATCATCGATGAGTTTCATATGATTGGAGAATATACTAGGGGACCGACACTAGAAGCAGCCATTACCCGAGCCAAAATAATCAACCCTTCAATGAGAATAATTGCATTATCAGCCACACTTCGAAATATTGAAGAGATTGAAGGCTGGCTTGAAGGAAAATGCGTTGAACACGACTACAGACCGGTACCGCTAAACAAAGAAGTTTTGGATGGTGAGATGTTTAACACGAAAAATAAAAATGACGTAATCGTTAAAATCGTTGAAAAGGCAATGCAAGACAATTCACAAGCACTGTCCTTTGTATCAACTAGACGATTTACTGAAAGTCTTGCCACATACGTTGCTAAAAAGATTAATAAAAAACTCTCCAAAAGCCAAAAACAAAACTTTAACGAAGTTGCAAACAAATTGCTTGAAGTTCCTAAAAATAAAGGATCACTTCCAACTACGACCTGTGTAAAATTAGCCGACGCTGCAGAAAAGGGAGTGGCATTCCACCATGCAGGACTTTTCAATGAACAGAAAGAAATAATTGAAGATGAATTTAGGAAAGGAAACATATTAATGATTAGTGCAACGCCAAGTTTAATGTATGGTGTTAATTTACCTTCAAAATCCGTTGCAATAAGGGATACAACACGCTGGACAAGCAATGGCCCTCAGCCAATACCTGTTTTTGACTATGAACAGATGTCCGGTCGTGCCGGAAGACCACAATACGATGATGTAGGTTACTCTTACCTTATTGCCAAAACGGCTGATGAAGCAATTAATCTGGAAGATTACTACATCAACGGAGAGATTGAACTTACGAATTCCAAACTGATAGATAATAAAGATGCGGTCTATAAACAGATTATAGCTCAAATCGCATCAACATTATCCAAAGATTTGGATGAATTGGTTGATTTCTTTGAAAAGACATTATACGGATATCAGATGAGCAATAATCCGTCAATGTCACTTTTTGCATCCGACAGCCTAAAATGGGAACTTGAAAACGGACTGCAATTCTTACTTCAAAATGGAATAATAAGGGCAACTCCAGAAGGTCTTAAGACAACAAAATTCGGTAATTTAATAGCTAAATCAAATTACACTGTAGAGACTGCTGTTAAAATCAAAGAATACATAAGTACAATGGATACATTCAATATTCCTGAATTTATTTATGCACTTGCCGAAACACCCGATTTGCCATTAATCACATTTAAAGGCAAGAAAAATAAGGATCCTGTTCGTGAAAAAATGTCTGAAATGGGCCTTTTTGCTGTTGATATTGGAAATCCCGAAGCAACAGCTGTGTCACTGATTGAATGGATTAATGAAAGAAACGAATTTGAAATAGAAAATAAATACAGCGTTTATTCAGCATCAACCAGAAGAACCGCTTATGAAGCATCCAGACTCATAAGATTTGCCAAAAACACCGCAGAAGTATTAGGGGATTATTCAAACCTTAAAGATTATGATTATTTATCTGCAAGACTTTATTATGGCGTGAAAGAAGACATTATTCCTCTTGTAGTTGGTGTAAAACGTCTTGGAAGAAAAAGAGCAAGAAATGTCGTAGACATATTTGGTCTAGATTTAAAATCAGTCAGCGAAAAGGAATTACAAAAAATAGATGGTATCGGTGAAACGTTATCTAAAAAAATAAAACAATTTGCAGATAGTTATTGAAGGGAGGACTATCCTCCACCTTCAGCAACACTGGAATCCATTTCCATGTTTTCCATTTCTGCAACTTTTTCCTTGAGTTCTTCGACATCAAATTCACGACCAGTCGGTGTGAATTTAACTTTGATATCTTTTTCATCAAGTACTTCAACTAATTTTGATTTGTACCATAAATTAGTTTTATCGAGTAAAACCCAATCAATTTCATCTTCAGTTTTGATATCAAGAACTTTACCTATCGTTCCTGTATCAACATAACGAACATAATCGTCAACTGAAATTTCTTTATCACGAGCATCAGATGCCATGATATAACCTCTTAAAATTTATTCTTCGTCTTCTACTTCAATAGTAACTTCTTCAGCTTTTTCTTCAGCTTCAATTTCTTCACTTAAAAGAACGTAGTCACCAATGGTTTGGATTTTTTCAAATTCAACTTCAATAAAATCATTGGAAAAAATACCTTTATTTAATGAAATAACGAGATTAGTTATAGCACCAGTTTCGGTGTCAAAGTCTACATCTTCAATTTTACCAACAGATTTTACGTTTTTATCTAATACTGTAATACCAAAAAGTTCTTTTGCACGCATTATATCGCCTCATAAAATTATTTTATTATATTATTAAAACATACCAATATATAAAATTAACTATATATAATATAAAAGGTGAAATTAATGAAAAATGCATGTCGAATTATCATTGACGATATTATTGAAGGAAAAATATCCACTCGACGTGACCTGGAAGTTCGAAAAAGGCAACTTTGCCGTGAGTTAAAGTTAGAAAGATTCATGAGCAATGCAGATATACTTGAATGCGCTACTGCTGAAGAAAAAGAACTTGTTTCGGATACACTTAAAAAAAAGCCAACCCGAACAAAATCAGGCGTGGCAATTGTAGCGGTAATGTGTCATCCGCACAAATGTCCTCATGGAAGATGCCTATACTGTCCTGAAAGCGATATTGCACCTCCAAGCTATACTGGTGAAGAACCTGCAGCATTAAGGGGTAGAATGTTTGAATATCATCCATACGTTCAATGTTTCAATCGTTTAGCACAGCTTAAAAAAATAGGACATCCGATTGATAAAGTTGAATTAATTATAATGGGCGGAACATTTCCATCAAGGGATTTATGTTATCAGGAATGGTTTGTATCACAATGCCTGAAGGCAATGACCGATTTCGGATTAATATTGGAAAATGATGCTGAGTTTGAAATAGATAAAGCATTAATTAGGGAATTTGAAAAAGATGTGGTAAAAACATACCCTCCTAATGATTATGTATTAATAGATGATGTTCAGCTGGCAAATGAAAATTCAAAGGTAAGATGTGTCGGAATGACCTTTGAAACACGTCCGGACTACTGTAAAAAAGAGCATATAAACAGAATGCTCAATTTTGGCGTTACTAGAGTCGAGTTAGGTGTTCAAACATTATCCGATGAAATATACACAAAAGTAAAAAGAGGCCATACAATTGCCGATGTTATTGAATCTAATCAACTTTTAAGAGATTCTGCAATTAAAGTAGCAATGCATATGATGCCTGGGTTATTTGTAGATGAGAAAGAAGATTTGAAAATGTTCAAGCAATTATTCAGTGATGATAACTTTAAACCGGACATGCTTAAGATTTATCCCTGCCTCGTTACGAAAGGCAGTGAACTGTATGACATGTGGAATGAAGGCACTTACAGCCCATATACCGATGAGGAAGCAGTTGATTTGATTGTTAAGATTAAAAAAATACTTCCGAAATGGGTTAGGACCATGAGAATCCAAAGAGACATTCCATCCACGTTAATTGAAGCAGGTGTTCAAAAATCAAACCTTGGAGAACTTGTATATAATAAACTGGATGAAAATCATATTAACTGCCAATGCATCAGATGCCGTGAAATCGGCCATAAAAAAACCAATGAAAATTATACTTTAGATGATTTTAAATTATTTAAAGAATCCTACAATGCATGTGGTGGTGAAGAAACCTTTATTTCAATAGAAGATAAAAATGAAGAAAGTATTGCTGGATTTTTAAGGTTCAGAATACCTTCTGAAAATATATTTAGGCCGGAAATTACTGATAAAACCGCACTTATCCGTGAACTTCATGTTTATGGAAATATGATACAAATTGGTGATAAAAATCCATCGATCGGCCAACATACTGGATTTGGTGAAAAATTACTTATGGAAGCTGAAAATTTAGCTATTGATAATGGTAAAGATGAAATAGCCATCATTAGTGGCATAGGAACCAGAAATTATTATCGTAAATTCTGTTATGATAGAAAAGGACCATATATGGCAAAAAAATTAATCTAAAAAATCAAGACAAAAGTTATATATAGTTTCATTCGTATATTAACTAACAATTGAAAAAAAATAGAGTGGTAATATGTACAGAGTAAAAAATTCAAAACACTTAGCTAGTGTTATTAACTACACAAACCTAAATAATATGATTAGTGAAGCTGAAATGACCGAATTCTTAAATCAGGCAAAAGAATTAGGTTTCAATGCAGTTACTATCAATCCCACATACGTCCCATTAGCTAAAGAAATACTGGCTGATAGTGACGTGAGAGTCGGAAGTGTAGTTGGATTTCCGTTAGGTTGTGAAAATAAAGAATCAAAAATCGCCGAAGCACTGACATTAATAGAAAAAGGTGCAGATGAAATTAATGTGGTAATTAACTTAAATCATGTTGTGAATGAAAAATATGAATTAATAGAAGAAGAAGCCAAAGAACTAAAAGAAGCAATTGGCGATACAACTTTAAAAATAATCATAGAAAGTAAAATTCTTGAAGATGAACAGAAAGCAAATATTGTTATGAGACTCGAAAAAGCTAAAGTTGATTACATTAAGACTTCCAGTGGATTTTTAACTCCAAACCACATCTATGAAATCGTGAATGACATCAATATCTTCCAGAAATATGCTCCAAAAACCAAAATTGAGGTTTATGACGGAATTGACATTTGGAAAATGGCCCACCAGGTATTAACTGGAGGTGCCGATTTAATCGCATCAAACAATGGATACAATATTGTTTCCAAATACAAGGAATTAAGGGAAAACACACAGGTTAAACCTAAACCGATCACATTAACTAAATAGATTAAACCTCATCACCATTAATTTTTTTATTTTTTTATCAAGTTGTTATAGATATGTTACAAATGTTAAAAATATTTTCTTCATATATAAATATATCGATTTTAATTTTTTTATATTAACTATTTTATAATTAATTTTATAGTAATTTAAGATATTATAATAATTTAAAAATATAAATAATAAAAATATAGTTTATTTAAGTAAAATAACCTAAAATAAATAATTTTTAATTAATTTAAATTGATATTATAAATATTTTTCTAAATAGTTAAATTTATATACTATGTAATATAACATTAACATAAGTAATTAAATTTTAACATAATTACTTGAAGTACTTAAATACTTTTTGCAAAATGAGAATTATTTATGGGATACTATGAAAACCATGATTAAATATTTAAGACAAGAGCTCAAAATGAGCCAACAGGAACTTGGGGACAAGGTTGGTGTTACCCGACAAACCATTAATGCGCTGGAAAATGGTAGGTATAACCCATCTTTATTCTTAGCTTATGATATAACCCAGGTTTTTAATAAAATGATGTTCAAAGGGGATAGGGAAAAATATTTTGTTATGGAAGAAATATTCCTCTTTGATGATGATTACTACAGGTGATAAAAGATGATTTTGGATATTTATAAAGATTCATTCGAATATGCTGCAAAAGACTGGAAAACATTAATAGTTTTAGGAGTATTCTGTTTATTAAGTTTTTTATTAATTCCAATTTTCTTGATAACAGGATACATTTACAGAGTTGTAGATAACGCAGTTCATGGAGTCATAAATGGAAGAGATCCCCTACCAGAATTTAATGACATTGTAGACATGTTCATTGATGGAGTTAAAGTTGTAATAGTACAAATTGTCTATTTGATTGTGCCAATTATTATATTTTTAATATTTGCGGCTATTGCAAGCAGTCTCAATAATGCTATTGGGGCTGTAATAATGATGCTGGGATGTTTAATATCAATAATTGTTGGAATAATATGCTGTTTGATGACACAAATGGGAATATGTCATATGGCTTATAATGATGGTGCATTTTCAAAAGCGTTTGAAATAAGAGAAATAAAAGAAGTGATTGATGAAATCGGTTGGTTTAACTGCATCATAACCTACCTCGGATTAATAATCATAACTGTATCCATAGCAAGTGTTGTGACAATAATTATAGGATTAATATTCACTATATTAGGATTTTCAGGAGCTATTTTAGGATCAGCTACTGCCGGAGGAATGATGGCTGCCGCTACTGGAGGAATATTCATTTTAGGAATGTTAATGAATATATTTGTTTCAATGTTTATTGTTGGACCGTATTTAAGCATATTCAATTACAGATCAATAGGACTATTATACACTATGCAAATTTAGATGATAATATGGCAAGCATAACCGATTGCGTAAGTGAAGGATTAAAATACCCATTAAATGATGTAAAAAAGCTTTTAATCTTAGGAGTGTTTTTTACCATTAGTAATATAATCCTATTTGGAATATTTGAAGAAAATCTTCATGTCTTTAGAGTATTAGCCCTTGTAAAAGGGACTCTGTCATTTAGATTTTCACAAATTCCACCAAATGATATTTACATCATTGCTGCTTTGACTGTAATAAGCTTTATTATATCATTAATAATTTTGGGATATCAATATATAGTGATTAAGTTTTCTATCGATGCAAATAATAATCTCCCGGAATTTGGAGATATTGCCAATCTTTTAGTGAATGGTTTGAAATATTTTGCAGTGAGCTTAATCTACAATATTATTCCGACTATAGTATTAATTGCAGGTGTTGAATTAATTCAAGATGTGGATTATATAATGTCAATAATTTCCTTCATATTATTCTTAATATGCAATTTCCTCCTTATTATGGCACTTGCAAATATGATTGATAGCAACGAGTTCAAAAAAGCATTTGATTTAAAAGAAATAACAGATAAAATATCAAAATTAGGATGGGTTAAGTATATTAGCATTATACTTTTTACCATTATCATTTACGGTATTATTATGCTTGCTTTAGGCATCATACTGATGTTTATATCAATGTTTATTGCAGTTGCCATCAATCAAGCAATGATAATAGCATCAATCCTATTAATTATTGATGGACTATTCATAATGCCTTATATCAGCGTATTTTTCAATAAGGTTTATGGATCGATTTATAGAGAAGCAATAAAGAATGCTTAAAGCATTCTTTTATTTAATTTTTTAATAATCATTAATTTATAAGATTATTTTTTCAAAATTTACTGTTAATGTTAATAACTTGTGTTTAAAAATTATGGGTGAAAAGATGAATGACTATGTAATAGAAACAAGAAACTTATCAAAAAAATATTCAAAAAATACAGTTGTAAATTCCATTAATATGCATGTTGAAAAAGGAAAAATATACGGACTTTTAGGAAAAAATGGAGCCGGAAAAACCACAACAATGTGCATGCTGTTAAATATGGTATCTCCAAGCGACGGTGAAATATTTCTCTTTGGAAAAAATCCAAAAAAATATCCTACAGAAATTTATTCTAAAATAGGATCCATTATTGAAACTCCAGGATTTTACGAAAATTTAACCGCATATGAAAACTTAAAGGTCATTTCAAAATTAAGGGGAAATTACAATCCACAGGATATCAATCTGATTCTTGAAATGGTTAATCTTGAAAATGCAAAATCAAAGAAATTTAAAGATTTTTCATTAGGTATGAAACAGCGCCTGGGAATAGCAGCCGCTATTATGCATACACCAGAATTATTAATACTAGATGAACCAATTAACGGCCTTGATCCCATTGGAATCAAAGAAATTAGAACATTGCTTAAACGATTAACACACGAATTCGGAATAACAATTCTAATTTCAAGCCATATCCTAAGTGAAATAGAAAATATTGCAGATGTTATCGGCTTTATGGATGAAGGCATTTTAATTGAAGAAATCTCAAAAGAAGATTTATTAAAAAGATTGAATAAATTTGTCGAATTTGAAGTGTCAAATATTGATTTGGCTTGTGAAATTTTAAAAAAATTAGAACTTAAAGAGAATTATGATTTCACTATTGAAAATAATGGAATAATACGCTTATATTCCAAATTGGAATTAAGAGACCAATTCAATGCATTATTCGTTAATTCTGGAATCAATGTTAAAAAAGTGAATTTATGTGAAGAAAACTTGGAAAATTTCTTTTTAAGAATGATTCAAAATAATTAAAGAAAAGGTGAGTATCATGTTAACATTTATTCAGATGGAATTTTTAAAACTTAAAAGATCAAATATTTTTCTACTAAGCATAATAGGAAGTATTCTTCCTCCATTATTGATGTTTATTGCTGTAATCGGTTTTAATGAAGCAAACAGTTTTGACACGTTATTTGCAAATGTGAATATGTACATGTCCGCAGTATTTGCAGTGCTTCTATTTGCAATAATCCTGTCATATCTTTTTGGAAGAGAATACAATGAACATACATTAAAAACTATACTAACAATCCCAATATCTAGAGAAAAATTCTTATTAACAAAATACCTAATGTTTTTAGTATGGATTTTGATTTTAACAGTAGTTACAAGCATATCAACTCTTATCTTTGGTTTTATTGCCGGACTCGAAGGATTCACATTAAAACTATTTATTGATAGCTTTGTCGAACTTCTCTATGCAAATGTATTATTGTTTTTAACATTTTCTCCATTTGTATTTCTTTCATTATTCATTACGAATATGGTTCCGGCAATGATTGGTGGAGCTACTTTAACATTAGTTAATTTGATGATATATGGTCAAAATTGGGCACCATTGGTTCCTTGGGTATGTCCATATTTAATTGCTTCCGGAGAAATAGCTGAATACAGTACAAGCATCAGTATCTCTTATGCTGTCATTATAGTTACTTTCTTAATTGGATTAGCAATTTCTTATATTTACTTTACTAAAAAAGATGTTTCTCTATAACATCTTCTTTTTTTATATTAAAAACACCACAAAATAAGTTTAAATAATAATTTTTGAAAAAAAAGAAAATTAGTAATGCCATGGGCCGGACTTGAACCAGCGACATCTAGATCTTCAGTCTAGCGTTCTCCCATCTGAACTACCATGGCACATGGACCGAACGAGATTCGAACTCGTGATCTCCTCCACGTCAAAGAGGAATCATACCCCTAGACCACCGGTCCTGCACAACATAGTATACTATGTGAAAAGTAATATATAAAACTTTCCAATTACAGAACCTGTTTAAAAAATTAAAAATATTGACCAAGAAAATAGCCAATAGATTCAAATAACAAGTAAAAAGCCTATTTGATAGCTAATTTGATATCTTCAGCTTTTACAGTTTTTCTACCAGCGTGGCGTGCGAAATTAACTGCTTTTTTAGCGATTTCGTCACCTTTTTCTTCTAATGCTTCAGCAAATGCAATTTTAGCTTCATCACTAATTCTTTGAGCTCCAGCATTTTTTAAGATACGACCTACTGGTGCGATTGCTAATTCACTCATTATTTCACCTCCAAATAAAAGATAGTAACACATAGTATATAAATGTTTTGGAAAAAAAAGGCTAAATTTAACCCAATCAATAAACTATAAAGCCATTACGTAATGATTTTAATTATACAAAAAATATAGTGAAAAAATTAAAAATTTAAGGCAAAAATTATATATAAATTATAAAAATAAGAACATTAAAAAATTAAAAAAAATAAACTACTCAACAATCCCCTTTAAGTAAGTGGCTGTTGCATGAGTAATTTTAACACAAATAAAGTCTCCCAAATTAACATCATCAACTATGACTGGAATATAAGAATCAGTTTTAGCAATAAAACCTCCTTTAGAGCCTTTTTCAAGAACCAAAACGTTTTGATATGAATCAAGCAGTACTTCGTTTTCTTTCATTGTTATTTCACTCTTAATTTCGGATAAAAATTTTGAACGTTTCTTCATAATTTTGGGAGGAATTTCTTTAAGTGATGAAGAAATTGCACCTTTCCTATGTTGGTATTTTGACAAATGAATCAAACTAGGTTTTACTTCATTAAGTAACTCAACGGTTTTTGTAAAATCATCATCACTTTCTGTAGGATATCCGACAATAATATCTGTTGCCAAAGTCAAATCCGGAATCTGGCTTTTGAATTTATTAACTATATCAACATACTGATCAACACTGTGGCCACGCCTCATTTCTTTTAGGACCTTATCACTGCCACTTTGTATAGGTAAATGAATGAAATTATATACCTTCGGGTGTTTAATTGCATCAACAATTTCATCAACATCGCCCAAAATGTTTTTAGGATGCATCATTCCAACACGAACTCTGAAATCTCCTTTTAAATTTGCGACTTCTTTAATTAAATCAGATAGTTTTTCACCAGTATCTTTTCCAAAAGCTGCAGTATCCTGGGCAGTGAGCTGAATTTCACAGGCCCCATTTTCAATAGCCTGCCTTGCTTCTTCAACAATATCTGCAATAGGATAACTGTTAAGCGGTCCACGAGCAAAACGAGTACAGCAAAAAGTACATGCACCCAAACAGCCTTCACAGATTTGAATAATATGTATTAAACTATCGTCAGTGACCTTTGCAACACCGACCTTGCTTTCTTTAGAAAGGCCGTACTCACGTACAACATCACCGCAATAAGTTTGAGTGACAACATCAGCCGCTTTGTTTAATTGATGAGGGCCAATCCAGCTGCAATTTGGTCCGATAGCATCAAGTTTTTCAGGATCTATTTCGACCATACATCCTCCAACAATTATTTTCTTTTCAGGAAACTTTTCTTGAAGCTGCTGGATTTTATAAACAATCTTATTTTCGGTCGGTAATTTAACATAACAGGTATTTACGATAATAACGTCGGCATCTTCAACATTATCAACCAGATCAATGTTATTTTCATTTAAAACACCAGCCATGATTTGACCATCAGCCTTGTTAAATGTACAACCATAAGAATCAATATAAACTTTCATGGACAATTCTCGCTAATTTAAGTTTTTTTGAAAATATTGCTTGTTAAATCATAATCATAATTATTGAATTTAACAGGTTTTGAATAAACTCTTTTTATTACTCCTGCCTTTGCAAATCCTGAAGTAAGTTTTCTTTCATTAGTTTTAATAACATGGACTTTGACAATACGATTTTCAATTTTTACAACATCACCTGGAGCAATTTCAAAATCCCTTTCCAAATCCAATTTATATGAATCGACTTTTCCATGTAAATCTACAGAAAAGCCAATACGGGCAGGAATTTCAATGGATGTTGCCCATATCGTTTCAACATCATCAAGCAATGCTTTTTTAACTCTAGTATCATTTACTTCGATACTTGACACCTCTACCTGACCCAAATCTGAAAGCAAAATATCTCCAACCTTTAATTCATCACTTGGAGATAATTCAATTGTAGTTTTATGTGATTTATTTTGCTCAGATATGATAAGTCTATAATCTCTAGGTTTTTTAGCGGAAACAACATCTTTAAAAACATGACCGCAGTCAAAACATTTCAAAAGATATTCTTCCATGAATTTCTTTTTTGATTCTTTCTTTTTTGAATTTAAAATCTCAATATCATCAGAACCGCAAATTGGACATTCCATAATTTGCCTCCTTAAAAAAAATTAATCATCTTTAAGATAATGATTTACTAAACCACCATCTTCCAAAATATTTAACATGAAATCTTTAAATGGTTCAAAGCTTACGGATTCACCGGAAGTTTCATTAACCAAACTTCCTTTAGATAAGTCAATTTTAATTGTGTCTCCGTCTTTTGCTTCTATATCACTTACAATAACTGGTAAACCAATATTGATTGCATTTCTATAAAAAATTCTTGCAAATGATTTGGCAACAATTGCATCTACCCCTGCAGTTTTAATAGCTACAGGAGCCTGTTCACGGGAAGAACCGCAGCCGAAGTTTTCACCAGCAACAATAACATCACCTTTTTGAACATTTTTGGTGAAATCTGGCCTTTCCCCTTCAAGAACATGATCCGCCAAATCCTGAGGATTGAAAGTTCTTAAATATCTTCCGGGAATGATAACGTCAGTATCAATATTTTCTCCAAATATCCAAGTCTTTCCAGAAATAATATCCATAATAATCACTATTTTGTAATAACATGGCCATGATTTTGAGCTTTAGTTGTTATAACAATCCCATCATCGCCAACATAATCTTTAATTTCTTGTACTATATGTTCGTTAGTTTTATCATAAAATGAATAAACCGTTGGTCCAAAAGAACTCATTCCAACTGCATAAGCACCAATTTCAGTTAATTTAGCCATTAACTGTTTAATATTATCTGATTGAAGCTCAACTTCAATTTTTTTAAATCCTATTGTTTGTATTTTATTTATTATGTTTCCAAAGCAAGGTAAATCTTTTTCAAGTAAAAATGGTATCATATTCATAAATATTAAATGAGAATATAATTCCACTTCATTACGGTCAATAGGACAGTATTCTTGGAAGATGTTAACTTCTTTTTGACCATTAACGCTAACATCTGAGTTCAATATGACCAAAAGCACTCCCCATTCATCAGGAAAATCATAATGCCCAAATAATTGTGGAGGGCTGGCTTTTGAAGCTGAAGAAGGTAAAAAAGAGGATTTTTCTTTTACACTATGACCACCATCAACAATAAAACCACCATGATCAAAGGCAAAAACTCCAATACCTGAAGTTCCACCACGACCGGTAATTTTACCAAGTTCATAGCCGTTAGCTTCCTGACCGATATGTTCAGTGATGAGTTTTCCTGTGGCTAATGCTATTTGAGTACCTGACCCCAAACCTGAATGTGAAGGATATCCTCTGTCAACCCTGAAATAAAATCCATCATCAACATCATAAAAATCAATGACTTCTGTAGCAGCTTTAGTAATTTTTTTAACATATTCATTTCGAATATCATCATTCAAGTCAAAGTTATCACCGAAATCAACAGTGATTCCTTTTTCTGCACTTTCACCATATAGAATAAGATTTGGATCTTGGATTGTGAGTCCAATTCCTCCATCAAGTCTGCCGTAAGATCCATTCATGTCAATGAGCCCCAAATGAAGCCTTGAAGGTGATTTAATATACATTGTAGAAAGCTCCGGAAATTAACTATTCTTTAGATTTTTTTAAAGCAGTTGAAAATTCTTCTTCGACACCTTCACGGTACATGGAATTATAAGTACAGAACGGAATAATTCTACCATCTGGAGTTGCATAATGAATAACACATTTTTTAACTCTATCTTCATCGAAGTTAAAAGGATCCATGAAGTGCATACATGAAATAAGCATTGCATCTTTAGAAAAATCACCTAATGCATCATATGACCTTTTTGTGAATACATTAAGCAAAATCTTTTTGATATCAACATTTTCAGGTGATTCTTTACTATGAACTACTTTTGGAATAGCAGTTGCTGCACTGGCTAAAACCCTTTTTCTTTTTGCAAAACCGTCTCCTTTTAATCTTTCGGTTAATTCATCCAGTTTTTCAAATAACATATCAACATCGATGAATTTGGTAATCGGGATTAATTTGTCCTTTCCAGGACCTTCAGTTTTTTCTCTGAATACATAAGTAGCTATACCACAGTGTTGATGACAATTTAAAGTAACACTAGGTTGTTCTCCATCTAAAGCACCCATGAAATTAGCTATAGATTCAACTGAAGAAGGAGGGTAGAAATCAGATGTTTTAACTTCACCGTCAGTCTGATCTTCTATGATTTTAACAAAATCAGGAATGGTAATTCTTTGTTCTTCTACCTGGTCAGCAGGAGTTCTTCCTGCAAATGAAACAGGCTGGAAGTTAACACCATAAATGTTTTCACTGTGGTCTAATGCAAATTTGATTATTTCTCCAACTTGGTGGTCATTAACTCCTTTAATTAAAGTAGGAACCAATACAACACCTAAATTTGCTTTTCTACAGTTTTCAATTGCATCCAATTTATATTGAAGCAAATCTCTTCCCCTATTATTGATATATGGCTCTGAAGTTACACCATCAAATGCCAAGTATACGGTGTTCAAACCAGCATCTTTTAATTCTTGAGCCAAATTCTCTTTCATAGCCAATTTTAAACCGTTGGTAGCTATTTGAACGTGAGTGAAACCTTCTTCCTTAGCCATTTTTACTAATTCTACAATGTCTTTTCTGACAGTAGGTTCTCCACCGGCATATTGAATAGCTGGAGTTGGATTAGGCTTAAGGTTTCTTAAATTTTTAAGCATTTGTCTAATTTCATCTTGTGTAGGTTCAAATAAACGTCCTGATGCTGCTGCATTAGCAAAACAAACCGGACATCTTAAATTACACCTATTTGTCACATCAATTAATCCTAATACCGTAGAAGTTTCGTGTTTGGAACAAAGCCCGCAATTGGAAGGGCATGGCCCTACATTATCAACACAGGGATTTTCTACTGAAGTAATTGATGGTTCATAATTATTTACTCTATCATATATTTCAGCATCACTCCAATAAGTGTTTACAAACTCCCCATGCTCATCACAAGTTTTTTTAATATAAACTTTTCCTCCCTCTTCAAAAACTTCAGCATCAAGAGGTTTTCCACACTCTGGACATAAACTTTTAGTATTTTTAATTTTCAAAAAAATCACCTTACTAACAAACATAACTCATTAATACAAACATAATATATTAAATTATAGATAATTAACTATTTATAGTTATTTAAAAACATAAGTACATTAATGATAATAAACATATACTAAATATAAATTATATTGGAGTAAATTTTATGAATATCGACTTTTCAATGTTAGGAATTGTTTGTGTTACCGTATTATATTTCTTACTTCCAGCATACATCTCCAATAGTGGAGGACTAATATTTGGTGGTGGAAAACCATTAGATTTTGGAAAAACCGATTCTAAAGGCAACCGTTGGATAGGAGATGGTGTAACATGGAGAGGTTTGATCGGAGGTACACTTTTAGGAACATTAGTCGGAGCAATACAAGGATATTTTGGATTGGACTTATTATCCATGTTTGGACAATACATAATTACCCCAATACCTGTCGGAGTTATAAATGGAGTAATAATCGGATTTTTACTTGCATTTGGAGCATTAGTAGGTGATGCATTAGGCAGTTTTATAAAAAGAAGATTAGGAATCGGTCGTGGAAAACCTGCACCCATACTTGATCAGCTTGATTTTTTAATAGTGGCTTTACTGTTCGCATCATTAGTTATTAAGTTTGATTTAGGATTTATTTTAATAGCTATTGTATTAACATTAATTATTCATTTAATAGCAAATACCGGCGCATATTTGCTTGGAATAAAAGACGTGTGGTATTAATTGGAATATTTTGATTTGCCACCTAAAAGACCATCATTTTCATTAAAATAAGTAGTTTTTCCAGTTTTAAATGCATCCATTTTAGCATTGACCGCTAATTCATCAGCTTTATTGTTATATTCATTTGATGAATGGCCTTTAACTTTGATAAATTTTAATATGCAAGGCTTTTGATTGATTTTATCCATCAATCCCCAAATGCTTTTAATTATTTTTAGATTTTTAATTGGCTTATTGTCTGATTTTTTCCATCCTCTTTTCTGCCAATTTTTAGCCCATTTGGTAAATATGTCAATACAGTAACCTGAATCAGAACAGATTTCCACAATATCACCTGATTCACACTTGGATATGAAATCCTTCATGGAAGCATAGATTGCATATAGCTCCATTTCATTGTTGGTAGTTAAAGGACATCCTCCTGAGTGAGATGAATCCTCAGCATTATCTATTAACAATACAAAAGCCCAGCCACCAGCTTCCCTTACATATTTACCGTTTTTATAATTCATTGTGGCTGCGCCATCAGTATAATAAGTATATTTAGCCATATTAATCATCCAGGTATTTGTTCATCATTACGGAAGTTCCTACTGCAGGTGCTACAACACACTCTTCATCAGTTAAGATATCACCCATGGATTTAACTTCAAGACCCAATAATTCAGCAGCAGGCCTGTCCAGAATATCTTTTCCCAAACCAGTTGTGATAATTAAATCCAAACCCTGAGTTTCATGAACCTGTTTTAAACCGTCAGCAATCTGTTCAATCTGCTTTTGATGGATGAACTTAGAAATTTCAACGATATCTGCTTCAGACAACATTTCCAAGTCTGCACAAACAACACGGGCGATTCTTTTAGCACAGTCAACTTTTGATTTTGATTCACCGTCAAATGTATCACAGACATAATCTTCAGGAGTTATCAAATCCAATACGGTATAAACATCAGCAGTTTGGGCAAATAATTCACTGGCAACACGATACTCTTTTCCATTAAATTCAATTTTATCTAAAAAACTGGCAAGATTTGTTCTTAAAGTACCTGTATAGACCAATTCACCAGTAGCAGACCTATCAAAATCAGATTTACCTATGGCACATTCCTTACCATCCTTAATAGGTATGATATCAGTTGTTGTACTTCCAGTATCGATGAAAATACAATTATCAGAGATTAATGTTGCAATTTGAGCTGTTGCAATCCAATTAGCAGCCGCTGCTTTAAGAGGAGCTTTTTCAATCTCTTCTTTAGACATCATCCCATCAATACCTACATAAGCAATCGGACATGAAAAAGTCTTTTCACATTTATTTACAACATCTAGAACTCCATCCTTTTTTGTATCGTAAGCATCGACAAGCTCAGCAGTCATTGATATGCCCACAGCATCAATTTCTGATAAAGGACAAATCTTTTCTATTAATTCCACCAACACTCTTGATAAGTCATCATTATTACTCCACATTGGAAGATAAGCAAAATCGACTTCAATATTTTTTATTTCACCATTTTCAAAGTCTATAACAGCCAAATCAGTATTTGCTCCACCAATATCAAAACCTGCAATTTTCATTATTAAATTCTCCTGATATTTAAGTTATTGTCCTCTTTTTTGAATTCAACTTCACCGTTTAAAGATAAATCAATGTCTGCAATATTTCCTTCAATTATTGTCTTAGTTATATTGAAATCCGCTATCTTTTTAAGTCCAACGTAAGGGGTTGTAAATCTTGAATTTATCTCAAGCAGATAAACCGGATAAATGCTATCCTCATTGCTTATAAGCAAATCAACACCGACAAAACCATTTAAACCTTCAATGGCTTCACATGCGTTTACAGCCACGTCAAAAGCATCTTGCCTGAATTCACTTTCAAAAGGTATTTTACCTCCAAGATAGGTTCCTTTATCATTTTTAAGTTCTACAAATTGTTCATTAAGACTTATTGGATAAGCTTTTCCTTCAAAGCATATTAAACTGACGCTGACATCAGTTCCATCAATAAATTCCTGTACAATTATTCTGGAACCTGGAGGGAATATTTTCTCCAAATCATAAGATAAATCTTCAATATTTTCAATTATTACTATATCTTCACAATCAACACCAACCAATGGCTTGATTATTAGTTTAAGTGGAGTTAAGGGATCTTCAGCCTGCCATTTTTCATGCAAATTCGTGATTGCCCTTTTCCAATATCCCTTAGAATCTATTTTAAATCGAAAACTTCTTGGCTGAGGAATGGTATTTGGAAGAGATTCATAAGTTAAAAACTTATCTGAAGAAACCAGACAAGCTTCACTTGATGAAGTGAATATTGTAACGTCATTATCCTCCAAAATCTTTGTGATATTGTATAAATTATTATTATTTTCAGCGGCTATAAAAATTGCTTTTTTAAAATTTGAAGCATTTTCCTCAAGCCATGATATAATATCTGTATCAATTAATATGGGATTAACATTATCATAACCTGAAACAATATCTGCATAGGAAGTATTGACAACAACATCCAATTTATAATCTTTTAAATCATCAATTAATGTGAACAACAATGCTTCGGCTTCTGAAATAATACATTTATCCTTTTTACCTGAAGCAGTAAAATACTCAAATACTAATATGGATTCACTGGAATTCATCATAAGTAACACACATCTCTTTTAAGTTTAATTCATCACTTGGAAAACGCATTTTTTCTCCGTCAAATACCATATGGATTAAAGCATTATTCTTTTCTTCAAAGTCTTTGACAGTGACATCTTCATTGATTAATGCCATTTTTCGCTCAAATGACGTCATGATATCTTCAGGAGCTTCTATATTCAACAATCCCCCATCATAGAATTCCTGTATTGCATCAACAGTTTTTTCGGCAGCATCTCCTTGTCCATACGGATTAACTGCATTTTTCATTTTTTGTGCAAATTCTTCATCATTAAGGATTTTATTTGCATTTTCCAAAATTACATCCTTATCTGAACCTACAAGAATATTTCCACCTGCAGTCACTGTTTCCGGCCTTTCTGTATTGTACCTTAATGTTAATGCAGGCACATCAAGAGTGATTGCTTCTTCCTGAAGACCTCCGGAATCAGTTAAAATCAGAGTAGACTTGGATGTTAACTGTAAAAAGTCCAAGTATCCTATTGGCTTAATGATATGGATATGGTCTAAACTGTTTAACTCATCAAAGAGTCCAAAATCCTGTAATGTTTTTTTAGTTCTAGGATGTATTGGAAAAATGATATTCATATCACTTAACTCTTTTAAAGCAGAGATAATGTTTGTAACCCTGGTTTTATCATCAACATTTTCTGCCCTATGCATTGTTAACGTTAAAATGTTATCCATATTATCAATATCAAGATCTGCCAGAGATTCTTCTTCAAATCCACGTTTTTTAGCTATTTCCAAGTGCCTGAAACAAGCATCAACAACAGTATTTCCCGTGATAATCAGATTTTTTCTTGAATAACCTTCTGCTAAAAGATTAATAGCTGATTCTTCAGTCGGTATAAAATACATTGAGGACGTAACATCACAAACTCTTCTGTTAACCTCTTCAGGCATGGTCATATCAAATGATCTAAGACCTGCTTCGACATGGCCTACAGCAATATGCAGTTTAGAAGCGACAATAGCTCCTGCAAGAACAGCATTGGTATCCCCCTGAACCAAAACGATATCTGGCTTTTCATCCATTAAAACTTCTTCAATACCCCTCATCATCAAACCGGTTTGTTTACCATGAGAACCTGATCCTACATTAATGTTATAATCCGGAGCAGGGATTTCAAGATCCCTAAAGAAGTTATCAGACATTTCCTTATCATAATGCTGACCTGTATGAATTAGACATAACTCAATATCACGATTTACAATTTCATCAATGATTGGAGCCATTTTAATAATTTCTGGACGTGTTCCAAGTACTACAGCAATTTTCATAATAATCCTCCAATAACTTAACTTAATTAGTATAATGTTTATATGATTAAAAATTTAAATAAGATGGTTAATTAAATTTGTGGAGTTAAGCTAGAAAAAATTCACTTGAATAATTTACCATTATCTGCTATGTAATTATCAACGACAAATGAACCGATAACAAAACCGAATATTAACGGTACAACAGTCATTGCAAGATTAAGTATAAATGCTTCAATAAGAGCCCTTATGGATATCTTTTTAGAATATTTGTATTTATCATAAATTGAAACTATAACCGGAATTAATGTCATGATTATTGAAAATATAATCACTATCTGAATCGCTAAAAACCACAACTCTGAATCATTATGGTATATGGCCAAGTAAAAGCCTAAAAGAAATCCAAAAATAATATCAATAACACAATATTTATCAAAAACCTGATAAACCTTACTCATTATAAAACCCCATATAAATATTTCATTTTAATCTTTAAAATATTTATTGTAATTAAATGATTACTCATCACCATTAATTTTAATATAATTAAAAAATAATCTTTAATACTTAAAAATCCCATAAATAATAACATCGAAACAAATAAGTTTTGATGAGAGGATTATATGTTGGACAATTTTTTCAATTTTAAGGAAAATGGTACAGATTTTAAAACAGAGATTTTAGCAGGGATTACGACATTTCTTGCTATGGCTTATATTTTAGGTGTTAACCCTACAATGCTGGCTGAAGGAGGAATGCCTGTAACCGGAGTGTTTTTTGCAACAGCACTTTCATCAGGAATTGCATGTATAATAATGGGACTCGTTGCCAAATACCCTGTTGGTCTTGCACCAGGAATGGGACTTAACGCGCTGTTTACCTACACAATTATTTTAGAAATGGGAAATTCATGGGAAACGGCTCTAGCAGCAGTATTTGTCTCAAGCATAGTATTTTTAATAATAACCATTTCTGGATTAAGGGAAAAAATATTAAATATTATTCCTATTGATTTGAAGTTAGGTATAGGTGCAGGGATAGGATTTTTCTTAGCATTCTTAGGACTAAAAAATTGTGGAATCATTATTTCTGATCCATCAACATTTGTTACAATGGGAATACTTCTAAATCCACCAACACTTCTTGCATTGACAGGTATTTTAATTACTTTAATATTTTACATTCAAAAAGTGCCTGCCGCAGTATTTTTCGGTTTACTTGCAACAGCAGTTCTTGGAGTAATATTAACACTATTTGGATATGGTGCTGGAGATGCATTAATGCCTACTATCCCAAAACAGATTATAACAACAAATATTGATACATCACTATTTTTCGGATTTTCCAAAGGATTTACACAATTATTCTCAAATATCCCGAATTTAATAATGATGGTATTTTCATTGGTATTTGTTACGTTCTTTGATACAACAGGAACCTTAATGACTGTTGGAAGACAATGCGGTTTTGTTGATAAAGATGGAAATGCTAATGGAATTGAAAAAGCATTTTTAAGCGATGCTGTAGGTGGAATAATTGGTTCTATCTGTGGTACAAGTACTGTAACTGCTTATGTAGAAAGTGCAACAGGTATTGGTATTGGCGGAAGAACCGGACTAACGGCAATTGTAACTGGAATTTTATTCCTATTATCCGTATTTATTTCCCCATTAATACTTTCATTATTTACCTCATCCGTAACTGCTGCTGCATTAGTTATTGTTGGAATTCTAATGGTAGCACAGCTAAACGAAGTAAACTGGGAAAGTAAAATTGTTTCCGCATCCGTATTTATGACTGTAATAATTATGGTTTTAAGCTATTCAATATCCATTGGTATTGCATGGGGATTCTTAACATACTCCCTTGGAACAATAGCTAAAGGAAAATACAAAGAAATGGGAATAGGAATTTGGATTCTTGCAATAATCTTTTTAGCATATCTGTTCTTCGGACTATAGTTGTATGATTTAATTCATACAACTTTTTAACTTTTTTAGTGATTAAAATGATTAAAAAAATAGCATTAACATTAATGATACTTTTATTTTGTGTAAGTGTGGCTTACTCGGCGAATATAAATGATTTGGAAATACCTCATGATTTTTCAGGCAAAAAATCTGATGGGCATTACTTTATGCCGAAAGCCTATGATAATCCGAGATTCATCATAGAGGAATTTAACACAAGTGCACACAACTTTGAAAATAACTCATTATACGGATTTTGGCCTAGCGGCGAGGAAAACATATTTTTCTTTTCAAATCGCCAAATCAGTGATATGGGCGGAATGGAATTGGTTGAAATTGATGGGAAAAAATACACAGTTTCAGTACTCTATGCAAGTACACTGATTGATGATGATTATTTAGCAGATTCACTGAAATATTTAAAAGAATTCAATGAACAAAACAACATTACACCGATTAAACCTTGATATCCTCACGTTAAATCAAATCATCCAGGCTTTTTATCATTGATTCACGTA
The DNA here is from genome assembly GCA_017434555.1 of Methanobrevibacter sp. Classification (GTDB taxonomy): domain Archaea; phylum Methanobacteriota; class Methanobacteria; order Methanobacteriales; family Methanobacteriaceae; genus Methanocatella. Next base: position 64,091 of record JAFRFB010000016.1, read on the forward strand.
TTGCATACTTTTTTTGAAGATTATCAAGTGAAGTGATTAGATCCCTTTTAAAGCGCTTACATGCATAGTCATCATATTTGAATTTGATGCCATCATATTGAATATCCATTAAAATCAGATATTCAGCTTCCATCACTTTAATGCTTGCTCTTGGAGAGTCTTCGGGAGGATTCAATAAATCACAAACATCATATAGAGACATTCTATCCTGTGCAACATCCACAAAGACGCGCATCATTTTTCTTACCATATTCCATAAGAACGATTCGCCATAAATATCTACAAAAATAGGAGCGATTGTGTCATGCAAATTGGGAAATTCTCTTTTGTGATAATCGTCCAAGTCCACTTTAGTAATTTTAATGTCGTCAATTGTTCTTGTAGTTGTCTTTTGAAACCTTTTTGTAAAATTAGTGAAATTATGGGTTCCTTTAAAAACTTCTGCAACTTCATTTAATTTTTCAATGTCCAGATCCTGGAATAACAGATAGCGATATTGTCTCATTTGAGCATATCTTGGTTTGAATGCATAACGAACTGGAGCTTTAGCAAGTATCTGGATATCATCCGGCAAACTGTTATTAATTTCATTAACCCTTACTTCCTTTTCGGACTGGAAACTGATTACATTACCTAAACTGTGAACCCCAGCGTCAGTTCTTCCGGCAATTCGGAATCGGGATTTCTTTAAATCATCAATATAGTCCAGTTTACGTAAATGATAAATCAATTCTTCCTCAACAGTTCTGACATTAGGCTGTCTTTGAAACCCATGAAAATTAGTTCCGATATATCCAATTTTTAAAGCAGTTCGTTTCATTAATACTACTTTTAATTTCAATATAAAAAAATATATCTATCATTGTGTATAACATGTTAATATGGAAAACAAAACCATCATAATATTATTATCAATTATTGCAATATTATTGGCTATTGGCGTTGCTGTAGAATTTTTTGCTTTTAACAATAATTCACAGGCTGCAAATATTGTAAATAATACAACATCACAAAACACTACAGTTGAATCAATTTCAAACAATTCAAAACAGGACAGTAGTAGTGTAGATTCAATTGAAGCAAATAGACCAAAAAATGACCCCAATTATAAAGGATATACTCCACTTCATGAAAGTGAGATAACAAGTGATGGATGGAATCCTCGAGAACACGAAACATATCGTGAAAATATGGCTGACGGGTCACAGAAAATTCATTACGATGATGGTTACTTCAGAATCGTTGACAAAAATGGATATGTAATAACATATGGTTATGGATAATTCTAAAAGATTTAATATTTATTTAAATATTTAATCATATGGGTTGTTTCATCATAGTCATCTTCTTCAACAGTTATTTTATAACCTAAAGATTTCCAAAATGGTAAACCTGCTTCAAGATATCTATGTGTATGCAAGTATATTTTATCATAAGATTTAGAAGATGCAAAATCCTCAATTTTAGCTACAAGATTTCGGGCAAGTCCATGTCTTCTATAATTTTCATCGACCATTAACCTCCAAATGCTTGCAGTATCATCTTTTGTATATTCGTCTTTGAAAAAATCATAGCCCAAATCATAACCTCTCAGACCAATACTTGCAACAATTTTGTCTCCATCACAAGCTACAAAAAAGGTATTTCGCTCAGGTATGATATAATAATCACCCATTGATTCAATATCATAATGAAACTTGGGTGTTGGTCCAATCCCATACTCTTTTTTTATTTGATCATACAAAAAGTCCTGAACAAGCCCAATTTCATTTTCATCATCATTGATTTGTCTAATTTCAATATCCATAATATCACATAATTAAAAAAAGATTTAAAGAGAAATATGAATTTCTCTTTGATTAATTTTTATTCCTGTGCAGTTTCCGGATTGAGTAATCTTTCAACATTTTCTCCAATTAAATCGAATAATAAAACTACTATCAACAAGGACATACCGGGATAGAATGCTAACCACCAATATCCAGATGATAAATAATTCATTGATTCAGACAATATAACTCCAATTGCCGGTTCGTGAGGTGGTAAACCAAATCCTAAGAAAGTAATTGCTGCTTCGTGCATAATCGCATGCGGAAACATTAAAATTACACCAACAATAATTTGAGATACTATTAACGGGAAAATGTGTTTAAGAGCAATCCAAACTCTGCTCCTACCTAAGTTTTCAGCCAAAGAAATATATTCTTTAGTTTTAATTTCCTTTACTTCAGATCTAAGAACTCTTGCAAGTGGTGTCCAGTGCGTTAAACCTACACCCATAATAACACCATATACGCCCCCACCAAACATTATTGAAACAATAATGATTAAAAGAATATGGGGAATGGAACCGAATAAATCAATGATTCCTGCAACACATTCATCTGCAACTTTATTGAAACTTGAAAATAATCCTAAAACGATAGAAATACATGTACTAACCGCAGATGCGATAAAACCTACCATCAGACTTAATCCAAGACCGGCAATAGTCCGCTGAAACATGTCTCTTCCCATCCAATCAGTTCCAAAAATATGTTCTAAAGAAGGCATCTGATTAGCATTTACAAAACTTGTAGGGATATCCCTTATGAAATAACCGGAAACAAAAATGCTTATGATAACCAATGCAGAAATACCAATAATTACAAAGGTCTTTGTCCTGAGATTTGCAGAATATAAAAACCATTGCCTTTTATCATCAGTTTTTTTCTTAATCATTGAACTCATTCTCCTTAATTCTTGGATCTATGAAATAATATGAAATATCCGCAAGGAGGTTTCCGACAAATACAAATATTGCACTGATAACCACAATTCCTAAAAATAACGGCACATCATTTTGAAGACCAGCAGCTACTGCCGTTTGGCCAATACCAGGATATGAAAATACCTGTTCCACCATAACTGCACCGCCAAACAATTCACTGAATGATAAGAATTGTAATGTTATTGCAGGCAATAATATATTTCTTATTCCATGATTTTTAATTAAATCCCAACCTTTTTCTCCTCTGGATTTTGCAAATAATACATAATCAGAAGATAAAACTTGAACTAATTCATTACGTGTATACATTGCAATTGGCGCCAAACCAACCAAACTCAAAGTCAGTGTAGGAAGAACCAGTCTTGATGCCCATTCCATAAATGTTGCATCCGTACTTTTTACACCTATCGGAACTCCAAATCCTATTGGGAACCAACCTAAATAGACTGAAAATACCATTAAAACAAGCATTCCAACCCAAAAAGATGGAGCTGATTGAATTGCATAGCAATATACTTTTATGGCCTTATCAATCCATGAACCTTTATTTTTACCTGCAACTACTCCGAATACAAAACCAAGAATTCCGCTTAATATCCAAGAGATAGCCATTAAAACTACAGAAGCGGAAAACTTATCTATAATTACATCCATGACAGGAGTACGATATATCAATGAAGTACCAAGATTACCTTGAATTAAATCTAAAAGCCAATGATATATTTTTGTCGGTAATGGAACATTAGTACCAAAATACTGTTCTAAAATTTGACGTTGTGCTTCTGATACAGCAGCACCTTTTAAATAAGCATTAACTGGATCAATAGGGGATAAATCTAATAATACAAAACTAAAAATTGCAACAGCAATCATCAATATTATAAAACGAACTAATTTAAAACCAAAATATTTTGCTATTTTTTGTTTATTCAATGAAATAAACCCCCTTGAAAAATTTTAAAAAAATAAAAAAGGAAATGATTAAGCTGTGGAATTGGTTCTAGTCCATTCACAGATATTAATCAAAACATCATTTCCTAAACCGGTAGGCTGGTGTCCAATATCTACACCATTTTTAATGAAATAGTTGTAGTCATAGTTTACAAGCCATGCAAATGGAGCGTCTCCAGCAGGACCCCATCCTCCGCCGTTAACAAGAGCGGATTGACCCCATAAAGTATTGGAACTGTTTAAATCAGTTGAATGCATTGCATCTTCCATCAATTTATCAGAAGCTGAGTTATTGTATAAGTTTGGATTCATATAGAAATCATCTGCTTCTTTACTGTGATATTGTTGATAAATTGATTTATAAGGGTCTGGAGAAGTTTGTTGCATTACTGCAGCAGAACTGTACATATTTGCATAAATGGTATCCCAGTCAGCACCTACGAGTTTTACTTCAATACCTAATTCTTTAGCTTGTTCAGCGAATACTGTTGCGAGAGATTGCCTGTCAAGATAATCTGGTGGGTAGTATAAATCAAATGATGCTTTTGTACCATTTTTATCTACGATTCCGTCACCATCAGTATCTTCCCATCCGCCTTCTTTCAAGATTTGTTTTGCCTGAGTGACATTAGCATCCTGGACTTTAGCATCAGGGTTTGCATAGTCTCTTGTATCTACACTTGTAAATTCAGGTGTTGCATGACCAGAGAATATTTCATCACACATTTTTTGACGGTCAATACCAACGTTTAATGCTTCTCTAATAGATTTATCAGCAGTTACATTGTTACCTATTTTAGAACCTGCCGGACTGACAGCACCAGTATCTTCAAGGTAAGGGAAGGATATACCTTGTGCTCTTCCTGCAGATACTTCATAGAATTGATAACCATCTACACTTTGATTTAATGCGGAAGTTGCAACAGGTACAACATCAACTTGACCGGATTTAGCGAGTTCTAACCAAGTAGCTTCATCAGGGAATAATAAGGTAACTTGAGTAAAGTATGGTTTATCACCATAATAATTATCATTTATTTTGAAAATTGCTTGTTGACCTTTATCCCAGTGGTCTAATACATATGGTCCTGTACCAATAGGATTTTTACCATAGGTAGAATTATCATATTCTTCAGGTACAATACCTAAATATCTTAAATCATAAATAAAGGTTGATCTTGGTTCTACTAATTGGAATTCAACACAGGTATCATTTTTTGCAGTTGCTTTTTCAAGATTTGTTAAATCCAAATCTGATTCAGTTTCTTTTGCTTTGTTAAATGTAAATGCAACATCTTTTGCATCGAATGTTGAATTGTCTGAGAATTTAACATCATTTCTTACATTTACAGTCCAAGTTTTTCCATCCTGACTGATTGAATAATCAGTAGCTAAATCTGGAACAATAGTTCCATTTGAGTCTGTTTTAAATAAACAGCTTTGTACTAATGGATTATAGTTCTGGTGTCCACATCCCCAACCGGTAAGTGGGTCAAAACCAGATTCTGGTTCTTTAATATTACTGTGTGCTGCAACAGTTAAATGAGTAGGATCAGAGTCAGATGAACCACCCATAAATAAAAATGCAGCTGCAATAATAGCCACGAGAACAACAGCTCCACCAATTAATATTTTTTTATCCATAAATTATTCTCCATATTAATTTAAAAAGCATATTAAAATTAAAGTAATACTTTTTGATAAAAAATAATACAAATAGTAATACTTTTTCTTATTATTTTAATATACTAATATATATTTAATTAATACATATAAAAAGATATTTATTACGATTAAAGAAGATTTGATGAATAAACATTTTTTAATAATCAATCCCCCAAATAAAAAATTTAGAAATTTTAAAATTATTAGATTATAAAATATAATCAATTTAAGAACATGAAAATGTACAATTTAAACATATTTACATCTAATGAAAAGTAATACAAAACTTAACTTTAAATAATATCATTTTTAAATATTCGCCTATGGATTTATCTTTTAAGCTAAAAAAATTTCTAATTAATAATGGCGCAAGCGAAGTAGGTTTTGCAGATATCACCAATTTTACACCAAAAAAAGGATTGGATAGCGGAGTTGTTTTTTATATCACATATCCCAAAGAAATCATCAAAAACATGCAAAATGCCCCAACACCAGAATATCTAGAGGAATTAATAAGTTTAAATACAAGATTGGATGCTCTTGGAATGAAATGTGAAGAGTTTCTTATTAATGAAGGATATGATGCTTATGCCCAAACAAAAAAAAGATTAGGAACAGATTTTGGAGAATTTAATTCATTTGAATTACCTCACAAAACAATAGCTACCCGTTCAGGCCTTGGATGGATTGGAAAATCCGCATTATTTACTACTTTACAATACGGATCTGCATTAAGATTATCCTCCGTATTAACAAATGCGCCGCTTAATTTTGGAAAGCCCATACTTAAATCAAAATGCGGTAAATGTATGGAATGTAAGGATGCCTGCCCTGGAGGAGCAATAAGCGGTAAAGAGTGGAATTACAAACTTAAAAGAAATGACTTTTACGATGATAAGAAATGTGAAAAATATGCCCTTATAGTTTCTAAGGAAAATTTAGGAAAAGCAGATACCGTATGTGGAAAATGCATCTTTGCATGTCCACACACCCAAAAATATATTAAAAAATTATAATTTTACAGCATGTCTAAAATCTGTTGCCTGAGGACTTATAGCCAATCCCCTAATTTGCTTATCCATATGAACAGTCTGAAGTTCATCATCAGAATCAAGTGCAACAATAAACCCCATTTTAGTCCAGAATTCAATAGCTCCATCTAAAGTTTTATGGGTATGCAAATAAATATTCTTAAAACCTACATCATTTGCAAATTTTTCAGCAATACAAAACATTTTAGAAGCCAAACCGCAACGTCTACATCTCCTATCTACAAATAATCTCCATATACTTGAAGTTGTATCTTTAGAGTATAAATGCATAAATTCTGAAAAGTCTTTATCATAAGCTCTTATTCCAATTGTTGCTATTATTTCTCCAGTTTCTTCAACATATGCAACGAAAAAATTATTTTTTTCGGGATTGATATAAAATTTATCCATATTTACAATATCTTGATGCCATTGAGGAACATAATCATAACCAAATTCAAGTTTTATCATTTTAAATAAAAACTCCTGAACCTCGTGAATTTGTTTTGGATTATTGGATAATTCTTTAATTACAACATTCATCTAAACACCCAATTAAAAAAAGTATTACTTTATGATAAAATATTATACTATGAGTAATACTTTTTTATTAATTTTGAATAACTTTAATATTGATAAAGTATAAAATACTATTTAAAAGTTATCATTTATTATCAAAAGGTGATTTAATGGAAAAATTATTAGATGTAGAAAATGTTTCTATTTCTTTTATACAATACACAAAGGGATTAAATCAGAGAAATCTAAAAGTAATTACTGATTTAACATTAGATATATCTGAAGGAGAGATATTAGCAGTATTGGGTTCAAGTGGTTCTGGAAAAAGCCTACTTGCACATGCAATATTTGGAATACTTCCTGAAAATGCAAATTTAAATGGAAAAATCAAATTTAAAGGAAAAGAATTGTCACAAGAAGATAAGGAAGAAATAAGGGGTAAAGATATCGTTTTAGTTCCCCAATCAGTAAACTTTTTAGATCCATTAATGAAAATTTCAGATCAGGCTATTGGACATACCGAAAGTGAAGCTGAAAAAGCTGAAAAGAAAGTGAAACAAAGAGAAATCTTTGAACATTATAATTTAGGTCCTGAAGTAGATGATATGTACCCGTTCCAATTATCCGGAGGAATGGCAAGAAGAGTACTCGTTTCAACCGCATTGCTATCTGATCCTAAACTCGTTGTAGCGGATGAACCAACACCGGGACTTGATGAAAAAACTGTAGAGGAAACATTAAATCATTTTAAACACATGAAAGAAGATGGAATTGGAGTACTTTTAATCACCCACGATATACATGCTGCTTTAGAAGTGGCCGATAGAATAGGAATATTCTATTCAGGATATGTAATAGAAATTGCTAAAACAGAAGACTTTTCCGGAGATGGGGAAAACTTACTTCATCCATACACAAAATTATTATACAAAGCATTGCCGGCCAATGGATTTGAATTAACCAAAGGACACCAACCATTGCACGGGGAAATTCAGGAAGGCTGTCCTTTCTATGACAGATGTGAAATGAAATTCGACAGATGCAAAAACGAAAAACCCGAATTACTTGATCTTGGAGATAAAAAAGTCAGATGCTTTAAATATGAAGAAGGTGCATAAAATGAAACTTGAAGCAAAAAATATTTCATTTAAATATCCCTCTGCTAAAAATTACTTATTAAAAGATATCAATCTTGAATTAGACAACAAAAAAATTATTGGATTGATTGGAGATAGCGGTAGTGGAAAGTCAACATTATGTAAAATTTTATCCGGTTATGTTACAAAATACGAAGGCGATGTAATATTTGATGGGGAACCACTTCCCAAAAAAGGATTTAAACCCATTCAGTTAATTTACCAACATCCGGAAAAAGTAATGAATCCAAAATGGAAAATGAAACAGGTTTTAGAGGAATCCTGGGATGTGCCTGATGATATACTTTCTGAATTTGGTATTCAAAAATCCTGGTTAACAAGATTTCCACAAGAGCTTTCCGGAGGGGAACTGCAAAGATTTTCTGTAGTACGCTCACTAAATCCAAATACTAAATTCCTAATAGCTGATGAAATGACAACAATGCTTGATGCAATTACTCAAGTGCAAATCATTGATTCCGTTTTAAAAATAGTTAAAAAAAGAAATATGGGACTGTCCACTATTTTAACTTTTTGTTAAATTAATGTTACATTTAAATGTTTTTTTATTTTTTTAATATTTATTACTATTGCTTCGAGTTTTAAGTCTATATCTACTTTATCGAATCCAATTCTTCTAGATTTATTGAA
>JAFRFB010000087.1 GCA_017434555.1 Methanobrevibacter sp.
GACAGGCTAGATTAAACATTAATTTAATGGCCGGAGAATACATCATCACTTCATCATATGAAGGATGTAACATTGCAAACACCATTAAAGTAACCGCATAAGTAAATGATTAAATATCATTTACTTCTTTTTCTATTTTTTAGTCTTAACAAGATTCACGAAAAAATTATATTGATTTAAAAATAAATAGTTGTATATAAAATAATCAGCTGATTAATATGACATTAATAATCCATCCCGAAGTAAAAGAATTAAAGGAAGAGTTATCTAAGCTAATCTTGGAATATGATGATTTAAATAATCATATCTGTCCTGATATTGAGCGCAGATACGTTTTAAAGTTTGGATTTTATGAATATAGATTATATCAGCGTGAGCTTGAAATAGATAAACTGAAACGTAAAATTCAGCTTATAAGAATTGAAATCAATCATGGAAATGAAATTGATTTGGATAAAATAAATGAAAAGTTGGATGCTGAATTTGAAGAATATGAAAAGCAAATTAAGGCACAGATTGATGAAATAAAGTTTTTAGAAGAGAATAATCCGGAAAAATTATCTCCCGAAGATTCAAAAAAACTTAAAAAGCTCTATCGTAAACTTATTAAAAGGCTTCACCCGGATTTACATCCAAATCAGACATTTTTTGAATTGAATCTGTTTTATAGGGCAGTATATTGTTTTGAAAATGGGGATTTAAAAGGACTGGAATCTGTGGCAACCTTACTTCCTGATGAGGACGTTGAAGAGGTTTCTGAAATTGAAAAGATTAAGGAATTAATTCAGGAATTCGAAAAAAGAATATCAAAGCTCAAGGATGACTATCCATATAACAAAAAGGAATTGCTGGAGGATAATGAGGCCTCCAATGAATATATTTCCATGCTTTTGGAGCTGATTGAAGATAGGGAAGAAGATATAAGGAATCTTGAAAAAAGAATAAATAAACTGATTGAAAATGTCTAATATTCAAAAACCGGACTCTGATATCACCACAATTATAGGCCATATTCAAAAAGGAGGAAAAATCCAGCCTTTTTTAAAGGATATTTTTTTAATTAAATTAAACGTTGCAGGGCTTGACTATATTGACAATATTGATGAAATATTTTCTAAAATTAGAGTTGGCGACAGACTGGAACTGATTCGTGAAGCATCTAATGAATATGACAAGCATGCCATTTTAGTCAAGTATCATGGTGAAAAAATCGGTTATGTTCCAAGAAAGGACAATTATGTTCTCTCCAAATTGATGGATGGCGGTAAACATTTATACGGTGTCGTTGACAGCTTTGGCGTTGATGAAGTATATGAAAATTATGAATTCAGATTTGTTAATTTCAAAATCTTTCTAAATGACTACTAAAAACATTAACTTTATATGTAGTCAAAACAAATATTTTATTACTGTTAAAATTTTAGCAGTTTGCTTTTTTTTGGGATATGTTCCCATGGATGTGGCTTTTATAGCTGAACAAAAAAAGGTGAAATTTATGTATAAATATATTAGAGATGCTTGGAAAAATCCAGATGAGTCTTACGTACGTGAACTCATGTGGCAAAGAGCTCCAAAATGGAGACGTCAAAAAGTAGTACAAAGAATTGACAGACCTACTAGATTAGACAGAGCTAGAAGCTTAGGTTACAGAGCAAAAAAAGGTTTCGTTTTAGTAAGAACCAGAGTAAGACGTGGTGGAAGAAGGAAATCACGTTTCAAAGGCGGTCGTAAACCTAAAAGAATGGGTGTAAACAAAATTACTCAAGCTAAATCAATTCAAAGAATTGCTGAAGAAAGAGTAGGTAAAAAATACCCTAACTTAGAAGTCTTAAACTCATACTGGGTATGGTCTGACGGAAAATACAAATACTACGAAGTTATCTTAGTAGATCCACAAAGTCCTTCTATCATTAACGATAAAAAAATCAATTGGATTTGCTCCAAAAAACACACTAACAGAGCTTTAAGAGGCTTAACCAGTGCTGGTAACAAAGGACGTGGAATAAAATCTAAAGGAAAAGGTAGTGAACAAGCAAGAAGAAGAGATTTATAATCTCTCTTTTTTTACTACTCTTTTTTGATTTTTATGATACATAATATTAAATTCAGAGTCTTTGTTTATGAAAATGAAGATGTTGAAGAATTGTCTCAGGCTGTTTTAAATATTTTACCTGAAGCTGAAATCAATGTTGAGGAGGCTGAAGGATTAACTGAAGATAAAATAATAATTTTATCAGGTGTTGTTTCTAAAAAAAGATACACCAAAGCTTTTTTTAACTTACTTTTGGAATCTGTCGATTTGGATAAACTGAATGATGATTTAGAGCGTAAAATCGATGAAAAAGGGAACTGGTTTTTAAGATTGGATAAAGAAGATGCAATTGATGAAAAATTAACTGTTAAAGATTCCGGAGATTCCATTCATTTGAAAATAAAAATAGCTGCTTTTCCTGCCAAAAAGGAAATTGCTGTTGGTAAGGTTCGTGAAGCCATTTTAGAAAGATAATGTGGATTTTTAGAAGTAATTGCTTATTTTAAAAAATATCTGGAATTGAGATGGATTTCTTAAATAAATCCTGAACTTCATAGTGATAAGGTTCAAAAAATTCTATTAATTGATTAGTTCATCTACATTTAGTTAATTAAATTAATGAATAATTAATTTATGATTGTTTAAATTATCTGCCTTTTTTATTATTTTATCATCATGATTAGTAACTATTCAAATAATTCATGATTCTGTAAAGTATTTTGCCACTAACATTCATTCTATTTTTTTAATGAATTTTGCAGGAACGCCACCGACAACGCTTTTTGCATCAACGTCTTTTGTCACTACTGCGCCTGCTGCAACAATTGCACCTTCACCAATTGTGACTCCCGGCAATATTGTCGCATTTGAACCGATCCATACCTTATTTTTGATATTAATTGGGCTTGGACATAGATTTCCTCTTTTTTCAGGGTCTTCTTCATGGTTTAATGTGGCTAAAACGACATTGTGTCCTATTAAAACATCATCACCAATGTAAATCCCGCCCTGGTCCTGGAATTTGCAGTCAGAATTAATGAAAACATTTTTTCCCAGATGGATATTTTTTCCAAAATCCGTATAAAATGGTGGAAAAACTCTAAATTCCTCATCAACTTCACTTCCAATCAATTTGGAAAATAATTCTCGTATTTCATCAAATTCGTGATATTTGTAATTTATTTCACAAGTTATTTTTTGAGCTTCTCTTGAGTAATGGTTGCATGTTTCTGCAGCTTCCAAATCCATTGTTAATGTTTTTCCGGCATTGAAAATTTCTAGCAATTCTTCTAGTTCTAACATATTATTAGTTTTAATTTGATTAATATAATAATTTTTCTTCTGTATTTTCCTTAAAATCTTTTTAAAATCAATTTCAATATATTGTAAAACAATGAACTGTATTAGGGTCAACTCTCAAAACATAATATATGCTCTAAGCTATATCTAATGAAACTTATGATTGAATTAGTTTTAAGCGTTTTTTATAGTCAAAATAGTAAAATTAAAATTTTTCAGTCTATTTTCTCTTAAAAAAATGCATATATGATTATTTTCATATTTTTAATTGGACATATGGTGAGGGAGGTGAAACGATGAAAGGAATTGGTGGAATAATTGCTATAATTATAGGTTTAATATTATTATTCTGTGCAATAGGACCTTTATTTTTAAAGTTAGGCTTTAAATTAATGGGACTTGCTTTCAATATTGTATCCATTTTAGGTTTAATTGTCATTATTGCAGGAATTGTTCTTTATATTAAAAAATAATTTTTTTAAGAAATTTTTAGAAGTAAATTAATTTCTAAAAATTTTCCTACTTTCTCTTTAACTTATTTTTCATGAATTATACTGCAAAGATAACTATCCTCTATATGGTCTTATGAATGGCTTGTTAATAAGCAATGTATGGTAGTGGGATTTTATATATGATGATTTCTAAAAATAAGTGTATAGTCCCGTGGGGTAGTGGCAATCCTTTTGGGCCCTGGACCCAAAGATAGCGGTTCGACTCCGCTCGGGACTACTTAATTATCTAAATTAATTTTTTTTCTACCGTTAACCATGAATTTAAATGGGTGTTGTAAATAAAGTGTCAAGGGGAAATTAGACTGCTCTATCTCCCTCTTCACCAGTTCTTATTCTAATCACATTGTCTATTGGGTAAATGAATATTTTTCCATCCCCAATATTTCCAGTGTAAGCACCTTTTTTTATTGCCTCAACAATAGTGTCAACACCTTCGTCCTTGACAACAATTTCAATACGTGTTTTTGGAATTAAATCGATACAGTAACTGGATCCCCTGTATGTTTCTTTAATTCCTCTTTGGCTTCCTCGCCCTTTTACTTCAGTGACGTTCATACCTTCACAACCCACTTCTATAAGGGCTTTTTTAACGTCCTGGTATTTTTCTTGTCTTATAATGGCAACTATACTTTTCATTTTTACACCTAGTTAAGATTATATGCTGATTCTTTATGAAGATTTGCATCGAGACCCCCGATTTCTTCACTATCTTCTACTCTAATTCCACCTAATGCTTTATCTAGAACTTTAGCAAGTATAAAGCTTATTATAAATGAGTATCCAAGGGTAGCAACAATACTGATTATTTGAATAACTACTTGGTTAGGATTTCCTGCAATTAATCCTGCAACTCCACCTACGGAAGGAACTGCAAAGATTCCTGTTGCAAGTGCTCCCCAAACACCTGACATTCCATGAATTCCCCATACATCTAAAGCATCGTCGTATCCGAGTTTTGCTTTTAAGTAATATATTGCAAAGTATGACACAAATGGGGCTACTGCACCAATTACCATTGCACCTGGAACATTAACAAATCCTGCTGCAGGAGTAATAGCCACAAGACCTGCAACTCCTCCGGAAATTGCACCTAAAACTGTAGGTTTTCCGACTATATATGTGTCTAAAGCGGTCCATACAATTAGACCTAATGCTGCTGCAACGTTTGATACGATTATTGCATTAGCTGCAAGTCCATCTGCTGCAAGTCCTGATCCTCCATTGAATCCCATCCATCCGAACCAGAGTAATGCAGCTCCGAGAACTGCATATCCTAAGTTGTGTGGAATCAGTGAGGTGTCTTTTCTTTTACCTAATACTAATGCAACAGCCAATGCAGCTACACCTGAGTTCATGTGAACTACTGCACCTCCTGCAAAGTCAAGTGCGCCTAATTGTGCTAGCCATCCGCCTCCCCATACCCAGTGGGCAACAGGGACATAGACTATACATGCCCATAATATGGTAAATATAACCCATGCTTTTGTTTTCATCCTTCCAACTAATGCCCCTGAAATAAGTGCTACAGTCAAACCTGCAAAAGCACATTGGAACATCACGAATAATAATGTTGGTATTGTTCCACTTAAATCATCCAATGCAATTCCCTGTAAAAAGAAATTTGTGGGTGATCCTATAATTCCATATACGTCGCTACCGAATGCAAATTGGTATCCGAATATTACCCACATTACGCTTACAATTGAAAATGCAATAAAAGTTAAAAAAATTGTATTTAAAACATTTTTACGTTTACTTAATCCTCCATAAAAAAATGCAACAGCCGGAATACTCATTAAAAGTACGAGTAAACTGCAAATGAGTATCCATGCGGTGTCACCTGCATTAAACATAACATCCATTTTATCTTCTCTATAAAAATTCTATTAAATTAAATATTTTTGACCGACTTTGTCGGAAATATATTGCCGGAAGTATATGTCCGACATATTTTAATTGGGTACTAATATTATTTAAATGTTGTTATTGGAAGTGATGTTGATTAATGAAGTATTGTTTTAAATTCTAAAAACTAAAGATAAATAGAATTGCGTAACTTGATTAGTTCAAATTCCATCAAACATTATAATAGTTGGAGTGAATGGTTGCGAACCAACATTCGATTTAAACATTGTTTGCTAGTTGATGATTAGGATATTTTTTGGTTGATGATTAATTTTTGAAAACTCTTTAAATTGCTTATTTTTGGATTAAAACAATTTTGATGGGTGTCCGCCAAAATTGATTTTTGAATTTTGTGCGAAAAAATTTTAGCCTTATTTTTCACTATTTTTTAAATATTTTTATTTATTATTCTTAAATTTAAATTTTATATATTAATTTTTTGTTTTATTTATTTTTGATTAA
>JAFRFB010000017.1 GCA_017434555.1 Methanobrevibacter sp.
AATCAAAAATAAATAAAACAAAAAATTAATATATAAAATTTAAATTTAAGAATAATAAATAAAAATATTTAAAAAATAGTGAAAAATAAGGCTAAAATTTTTTCGCACAAAATTCAAAAATCAATTTTGGCGGACACCCTTAACTTTATATTAGGTGCTATTTTTGCAGATGACATATCATCATTATTAATGCCTGTGCTAAAGGAGGCTATGCTTAAGGGAAACGTCACATCAATCGATGCATTCAACATCATGATACACAACGAAACAGCAGCGTTGATTACATTTATCGCATCCCTATTTTTTGCAGTATATGCATTTATTGCGATTTCAATTAACGGTTTTGTAATCGGCTTTATGGCAGGTTATACTGTCAAATCAACACAGGGTTTGATAATGTTTTTAGCACTGATTGTGCCTCATGGAATACTTGAAATTCCAGCATTTTTCTGCAGCTGCACAAGCGGAATACTACTATTTTTATTCATATTCAGAGTTTTGAGAGACAAAATCCGAAAAAATACATTCAGTGAAGCTTATGAAAACAACAAAAAAACAATAAAGCATGCTTTAATATTATTTGCGATGGCTGTTCTATTATTCGCGGTGGCGGCATTGATTGAAGGATTTATTACACCCCAAATAGACAATATCATAAGCCAGCAGATGGGCGGACCGGCTTTACTTTAAAAGATAGAATTCAATCCTTTAATTTCAGTATTTCTTTATCATTAACTATCAAATGAAAAAAAAATAATAAAAGAGTATTTAAAATACTCTTAATCTTCATTAAATGGTTGTGGTAGTGCGCATGCATCGTTTCCTTTAGCGATGAAGTTATATACTAAAGCTGCAAGAATACCTCCGACAACAGGTCCGATTAAATATATCGGATAGTATGCCCAGAGATTGGCTCCGCCAAGTAACATATCCATCAAATAAGGACCGAATGTACGTGCAGGGTTGATTGAAGCACCGGTGAATGCTCCTAAAACTACGATAACTGCAGTTACTGTCATACCGATTGACAAACCTGCAAATCCAGGTTCTGCCTTTTTGTCGACTGCAACACCCATAACAACAAGTACCAAAAAGAATGTTCCGATAAACTCAGCAAACATTGTCTGCCAGTAACCGACACCTAATCCCGGAGCGGTTGCACCAAGTGCTCCAATAGTTACAGCAGAGCCCCCTAAACATAGGAATAGTGCCAAACTGCCGAGACATGCTCCGATTACTTGGGCTACGATATAATAGATACTGTCAACAAGTGAGATATTTTTGCTTACCAATAATCCTACAGTAACGGCCGGATTTAAATGTGCACCGGATATCTTACCAAAAAGATAGATACATGCCATTACTGTTAAACCGAATGCTAAAGAAATAGCTATCCAGTCTCCAAGACCTCCTAAAATACCGATTCCAGCATTTCCTGGGTTTAAATCTTCTGCTATCAATAATGTTATGACGGCAGATCCTGTTCCGAAAAAAACAAGAAAAAAAGTCCCAAGGAGTTCAGCGAGAAACTTTTTTTCAATATTGCAAGAAGCCATTTGATTCACCTCTAAACAGCTTCTCTCCATTGACAGTATTCGTGTTTTCCATCAACCAATGTTGCAGATGCACAGTTTTTACATCCTCTTGCCGGTGAACCTGCAGATTCCTTATCAAGTGCAATAATGTTTGTCATCATTGTAGCAGTAATAGGTTCTGATGTAAGCAGACACGGATAATCTGCAAGTCTCATGAGTGATGAGAACCTTACTGTTATTGCACAGGCAGGATATGTGTATCTTTGCGGGTTCATGATTACTTCATTTTCAGCTATAGGACTTAAGTCAACTGCAAAACCGCTGATTTTTGGAACCAAATCGATATTTTCAGAGCTTCTGAGTTTTCTTGCATCGCTGATTGCGCCAAATCCTCTGTAAATCATGTCCATGAAGTCACAGTTGTGCAATTCTGCAGCAGCGCCTCTTCTTGGATATTGCTGTACATAGTTGTGGAATCTTTTATTTAACAAATCAACCACCATAGGTGCATTGAATCCGTCAAGTTCAAGAATGTATTCTGTAGCGCATGCGGATGCACCTGTTGCCAGTCTCAATACGTTGGCCGGTGATTTATAGTTGTCAATGTTTCCTCTCAAAGTCGCATCAATGACTTCGGTTGTTGCCTTGATGATGTTTAATGTAACGTCATCCTTAACCATGTTATAGCTGGCCTGACCGATGTGGTGACCGATATCTCCTACACAGTATGCAGGAACGGTTACAATATTACCGTAGTGCACTCCGTCATCGATGGCAGCCTTAACGGTTGCAGTCATTTCCTTTTTATATCCGTTCATGTATTTTCTCACGTCAAATGATGAATGGTCTGCATCGTCCATTAATGTTCCCTGAGCTTCAATAGGTTCACGGTAAACCATCTGAAGTGTTTCAATTTCCTTTTGAGTGGCTTCAGCAGCGGTCAATCCGTCTTCAATTGCATTTGCAAATGCATCTCCAACACCATATGAAGTGTTCATACCCCATGATTTTGCAGATAATATTGCTTGTTTGTGCATTAACGGAATGTCTAAAGCGGATAAAATCTGATTTACAACATTTGTTGTACTGCCGGGCATTAAAGCAAAGTCAACTACACAGGTCGGACCGTAAAATCCGCCGTATCTTCTGATTGATTCTTTTGAAATCAGTGCTTCGTTATCTGCAATGGATTGAATGAATTTGTCAACGCTGTCTGCAAATTCACCGTCCTCTTCACAGAGAATTTCGAGTACAGGTGGTGTCTGGTAATGTTCAATGAAAGGATCGTCTTCTGGGCGGATGGTTTCGGTAACAGAAGTCAATACTTTGTAGTGGCTTGCAACGGAATTTTTGTGCAAGTTAATTACGCTTTCTGCTTGATTGTCAAGCGCTTTCATTTTAGAGACTGCATCAGCATATGCTTTTGCGTCAGTGACTTTGAAGTCATTGTATCTGTTTTCGGATATGACTTCAACATCTGCTCTTTGAGCAGCCATAGATTCATTAATCATTTTTTCATATAATTCTTTCATAATATCAACCTCAAATCCTATGAAAAATTCAACTGCCTTGAAATTGTTAATTATAACAATTTAACCGAAAGATAATTAATGCATTACCTTTAATTAATAATATTCAAAATAAGTATATAAATCTATTGAAATATTTTTAAAAAAAAAGAGATATTAAATTAATGCAATTGCAAAAATTACAATAGACATTAATTAATAATTAAAACTATTTTTAACTTCTTCTGTGGTATTTCTGACTACTTCTGCAGCGTCCTTAAACTTGTTTTGTTCATAATCGTTCATATGGATAGGAACAATCATTGCTATTCCCTTTTTGGACAATACCACAGGAACTCCAAGAGATACACCACTTACCCCTGCAATTTCACCGTTCAAATAGGTACTTACAGTCAACACCTTATGTGAATCTGTAATGATAGTTGAAATCAGATTTGAAATTGCAAATGAAGGGCCGTATTCTGTGGCCCCCTTTTTTGAAATGATAGTATTACCTGCTTTTCTAAGCCTTTTAATAAGCCTTGGAATATCAATATCAACTGATTCCATGAAATACTTCAATGGCATACCGCCAATGGTTGTTGAGCTCAATAAAGGAACCATATGATCTCCATGTTCACCGACAACCCTTGTGTGGACCTCTGAACCATTGATATTCAACTGATTGGAGAAATATGCCTTAAGCCTTAGTGAATCCAGGTGGTTTCCAATACCTATAACCTTGTTTTTATTAAATCCTGATGCTTCAAGAGCAATGGTTGTCATTACATCAACAGGATTTGTAGCTATTAATATTATGCAGTCAGGAGCATGAATTGCAATTTGCTCTGCATAGTTTCTAACTATTTCAGCGTTTGGAACTGCCAGATCCAATCTTTTCATTCCCTCTTTTCTTGGAATGCCCGCTGAAATCAGCACTATCTGTGAATCAGTGATATCATTAAAATCAGATGACGGTGTTAACTTACAATCAATATCTTCTGCAGCCAATGCATCATACATGTCAAATGTTTCACCTTTTGCCTTATCCAAACTTTCCTCTCTTGCAAATAATACGATTTCATCTACAGTATCTGCTCTTGCCAAGGTGAATGCTACATTTTTTCCTATTACACCGGTTGCACCTAAAATACTTACCTTTACCATAATTAATTATTATTCTTTTACATAAAAATAATTAACTAATGAAAAAAAAGTCTAAACAAAATATAAATAATAAGAAAATATTTTAAACAAAAAAGAATATATGAGAATAATTATTAATTTTGTTTAAAAAATCTAGAAAAGAGCGGCAATCAAATTTCCGAAAGGCACACTGACATACTCCTCCAAAACCCCGGCAATTATCATCACGACAAATGCCAATACAAATACCGCCAGTGACTGATAAAGCATTCTTTTATTGATTTTGAGGGAATTTGTAAAGGCACCATTTGCAAGACGTTTTGAAGGTTTGAAAATGTCCTTAATAGTCAGTACAAGAAAATGGAATAATAAAAATCCTGCAAAACTGTTTAAGATAGTACTTAAATCCTCAAAAAAACCATGAAGACAGGTCAACTTTAAAAACAAAAAGGGATCTCCGCATGCAAGTTCAGTTGCCCTTGAAGTGATACCAGACATTCCAATATTTAAAATCATGTCATAAAAAGCACCATAACACAAAAATATGGACTCAATATAGCTTATTAAGTTAATCATACAATTGTTTATGATTATCACCATCATATCTTCAAATGAGAAAAATGTTTCCTGTGAGAGATACTCATAATCTATCAGTTCATTAGGAGTAAAAATCCAATCCGCTATAAAATACCCTCCAATCCAACAGAAAGTTGCAAAAAAAACTGTAAATATAAAGAGGGTTTTATGTTCCACAAAGGCACTTTTCAGATATTTGAAATATGACTCTCCAAATGACATTATTTATTAATTTATACTTACATATTAATATATGAATATAATTTCAAAAGTGATAATATGGATAAGACTTACATTTTCGGACACAAAAGTCCAGATACAGATACAATCACATCCAGTTTGGTAATGTGTGAATTGGAAAAACAGCTTGGAAATGAAAATGCTGTAGCATGCAGATTAGGTAACATTAATAAAGAAACAGAATTTGTTTTAAATTATTTGGATATTGAAGCTCCTGAATTAATAGAATCTCTTGAAGAAGGAAGCAATGTAATTTTAGTTGATCACAACAGCCCATCCGAGTCAATCGATAATTTGGAAAACATGAATATTGTTAAAGTAGTAGACCACCATAAGCTCGCTTTGGAAACTTCATATCCTTTGTTTTACAGAGCAGAAGCTGTCGGATGCAGTGAAACAATACTATACAAATTATACAACGAGAATAATGTTGAAATCAAACCTGAAATCGCTCACTTAATGCTTTCAGCAATCATTTCAGACACCCTTCTTTTAAAGTCTCCAACTACAACAGATGACGATAAAAAGGCTGTTGAAGCTTTAGCAAAAATAGCTGGTGTTGATTATGAGGAATACGGTTTGGAAATGTTAAAGGCTGGAACCGACCTTTCAAGCTTTACCATTGATGAAATCCTTGATTTGGACGCAAAACAGATTGACTTTAAGGATGTTAAATCCATTGTAAATCAGGTAAATACTGCAAGTATTCCTGACGTTTTGGAAATGAAGGATGAACTTGAAGCTGGAATTGAAAAAATCATCGAAAAAGAGGATTTGGACTTATTCATGCTTTTAATTACTGATATTGTCAACAGCAACTCCCAGGTCATTGTACTTGGAAAGGACGCAGCATTAGTCGAAAAGGCATACGGCGTAAAACTTGAGGACAATACCGCACTTTTAGAAGGTGTTGTTTCACGTAAAAAACAAGTTGTTCCTATAATGACTGAAAACGCTTGATGTGAGTTTTAACTCACTATTATTTTTTTAATGGTGATATTATCAACAATAAAAACAAAATCATTCTAATCGTGGTTTTTCTAGCCATTGTTGGCGTTTTATTTGCATATGACTCTATATCAAATACAAATGGTGATACTGCAGTAAAGCACTGGGAAAATGATGTGGGTACAGTCGATAAATACGTATTCGGAAATGCAAATTCCGCAACAGAACTTGTTTTGATTGCTGGAATTCATCCAAGAGAACCTTTAGCCATTGAACCCGAAATAAAGGCTGCAAAGGAATTTGCCAAAGGTCATGACGTTAAGTTTACGGTTTATCACGTTAATGTAACTAAAAATGCAACGGATTATCAGGCTAGCCGTGACAACGGTGAAAGTTTAGTTCACGACTATATCAATCCCGATGTCAATACTACAAATGGAAAAGCGGTAATTATCAGCCATTCACATATTGAAGGTTATGGTGAAGGATTTTATTTAGCTACTCCTGCAATGGATGATGCATCTGTGGATATTGCACAAAAAATTGCTAATTCAAGTGATTTCAATTATTTCCCAACAAACAAATCACAGCCGTTTAAGGCAACTTCCGCCACACTTGTTTCAAAGCCAATAGCTGATGCGGGCTATCCTACATTCGTATATGAAATACCTGAAAACATTACAGAGGAGGATTCCACAAACAAGGCTATTGAACTATTTGGCATGATGTTTGATTTGGTTAAAAAGTAATGGATTTTAATAATCTGTTACACTTTTTTTAAAACACTAACTTATTTATAATTTCAAAAACATATTAAAAAATAATTTAAAAGGATTGTTTAAGATGTTAAGTATTAATCAGTGTTATTTAGATTTCGTTAATAAAATTTTAAAACAAGGAAAAGAAACTTATAAGGACAGCAATCATCATTTAATGGAAAATTTAGGAAATTTCTATATTATTGATGACCCTTTGAACTTGAAATTCAGAGCAAAGTATCAGCACTACACTACAGACATGATGCTGGCAGATATCAAAGCCGGAAAATTTGACATGGAAGGATGTCCTATTAAAAGCGATGCATTATATGAATATGTACAGTCAGTTGAAGACCCAGATATCATCAACAACACCCAAGGATTCGTTTATACCTATCCAAATCGTATATTTGCTCATTTTGATATTGACCAGTTTGAAAGCATGAAAAACAGAATCCTTAATGCTACCGGATCAAACCGTGCAGTTGCTGTTACAATCAATCCTATTGATGATGCTGAAGCAGAAGATATCCCATGTCTCCAGTTCCTCCAGTGCCTTGTACGTAACAATGAATTGACAATACACTGTCTTTTTAGAAGCAATGATATTTACGGAGCATTTTATTCAAACATGTTTTTTATCGCTTATATGGGTATAAAAATGAAAGAAGAACTCAATAAAGAAATGCTCGGTGAAAAAATAAACTTTGGAGGAATTCATTATCACTCCACATCAGGCCACATTTATAATACTGATTTAAAAGCGGCCCGTAAATTAATAGCTAGCAACAAATAGCTATTAAATTATTCTTTTTTTAATAAATTAACCTAATTATATACTGTCACTGTATTTCCATGATTCAAAGCATTGTATGATGATGTAATTATATATTTTCCAGCATGCAGGTTAATGTTTAGACTAGCAACACCATCACTGTTGGTTGTACGTGTGTAAAAGACACCGTTAATGTTGAAAGTTATGGCCTGATTTGCATAGGAATTGCCCTTCCCATCAAGAAGCCTTACAGTAAATGGAGTTGAAGTGCCGTATTTTTTGGTCAGGTCATTAGTTATCATGATATCTAGAACAGTGATTTTGTTTGATACCCTGGAACCTTCATATTCAGCAGTGATAATGTATGTGGCTGGACCCAAATTAATATTCAAACGTGCAATACCTTGTGAATCAGTTGTGCGTGTGTAAAAGACTCCGTTAATGTTAAATAATACTTGTTTACCTGCTTCAGCCTGACCTGTTTTGGACAATACTTTAACTGAGTATTGGGAATCATTTCGGTAATACTTGACCAGATCATGATTTTCCACAATTCTTGGAAGTATTTTGATATTAGCTGACTGAGTTTCACCATTTAAAGGATGAATTACTGTCAGTATATAATTTCCCGCTTCAAGATTAAGGTTAAGCTTTATAATTCCATTTTCGTTAGTTGTTCTATCATAGAAAACTCCATGAATGTTCATTCTGACCTTTGTGTTTTTTAAAGGATTGCCACTGCTGTCAAGGATTGTGGCGTAAAACTGTGTGTCATTTCTGAAATATTTGGTAACGTCCTTTGCTATAATTGTTGATTTGACCTCAATAGTATTGCTATTAATTATGGAATCGTATACGCTTTGGATAACGTATTTTCCGGCATCCAGATTGATGGCAATTGAAGCATGGCCTCTTGAATCAGTTGTCCTTGAATAAGTTATTCCCTGCAATATAAAATTAATGGCTTTGTTTTGTAAAGGATTACCATCGCTGTCCATTAATCTTATATAAAAGCGTGTGCCGTCCTTATAATACATTGAAATGTCTGAGGATATAAGTAAAGGCATGTTTCCAATTACTTTAAACTCATCACTAATGGAAAGTGAGTCATATTTATCGTTTCCTCCATATGATAAAACTGCATTATAGCTTCCGCCTGCCAGTTTATCAGGAATTGCAAATGTCGTCAAACCTGCTTTAACATCTATTGAATAAAGCTTGTTTCCAACATTAAGTCTTCCATTAAATGCAATGTCTGAAGTTATTCGAGCAATAGGATTTGCATTAATTGAAGTATCATCAATTCCAAAAGATACATTTATTGAATTTTTTCTGACAGTGACTTTTGACGTTAGAGAACTTGATGAATACCCAGTACCTGTAAATGTAGATATAACATCATAAGTACCGGATTTATCAAATACTGTTGTGAATGTGGCAATTCCATTTTTTACACTTACAATATTGGATTTGGAGTTTACAACAAAGTTAACACTTCCTGTGTTAATTAAATTATTGTTTGAATCAAGTACACGGGCGGAAATAGTGGTGCTTTTATCCACTGTTGTCTCAGCGTTTCCAACAATTATTTTAGATGATAAAAGCATATCCTCAACAGTTATCGTTATTTTTGCATATGATGAAAGATAATCATCACTATTGTAAACTGCATCAACAACATATGTGCCCGCTTTGGAAAATGAAGTGCTTATCAAAGCTTTACCATTTAAAACATTGACATCAGTATTTTTACCCTCTATAGTAAATGTGACATAGCCACCATTAATCAGCTTATCTGAAGAGTCTTTCACTGTTGCAACAACTTGATTTTGAATAAATTCTAGTGAAATTTTAGACGTTTCAAAGTCTTTAATATTTATTCTTAAACTTTTGAATGATGATAAGTATTCATCACTTTCAAATGTAATATAAACAGTAGCACTGCGTTCAAGAACCTCATTTAAAATGGCTTGACTGTTTTTAACACTTAAAGTTGTCTTTTTACCATTGATATTGAATGTAACATTTCCGGATAAAACCGGATTACCGTTTACGTCTTTAACTGAAGCAGTGATTATAACGTTTTTATTTGACACCTGTGAGGTGGCTGTGATTGCAGTTGCAAGAATTGCATGTCTGACATTGACTGTTGATGTAGTATATGATGATTCATAATGTGGAGCCTTAAAGCTGGTATTAATGCTGTAACTGCCTTCTTTATCATAGGAAGTAGTAAATACCGCAATTCCATTATTCACGTTAACTGTCTGAGTTTTGCCGTCCGTATTAAAGGTGACGCTTCCCTCATTGATTGGGTTGTTATTTGAATCAACGACAGTTGCAGTTATCTTTACGTCTTCATCTACACGAGGAGAGATGAATGATAATGAAATCCTGGATGAGGAATATATCTCATTGACAGTTACTTTAGAAGTTACGGTAGAAGGATTGTAATGTATTCCCCTGAATGTTACCTTTACATTGTAAGTTCCATGTTTTGAAAAGAGATAATCAAATCTTGCCTTTCCGTCAGTCACGTTAACTGTATAATCCTTACCCTCGATGTTGAATGTGACATTTCCAATGCTTACTCTATTGTTATGTGCATCCAATACATTAGCTTCAAGAGAAAGCATCGTTCCTTCATCAACTTCATAATCATCCATTGAAACTAGAGTATCCAATGTGGTTAATGTTGTAAATGCCTTAATACAGGCAATTTGTGCTGAATTATGATTAAAATCATACAAGTCTATCCAGTTATCGCATCTAATGCTTAAATAGGACATGCCTTTTTTATAGATAACTTTATTTGTATATTTGCTTTGTGATACCGGAATGCTTGCAGTGGAATTTGCTGTTAACTTTACAACTATTTCAAAAATGTCTCCAACATGCAATGGAATGTATTTGTTTAATTTGAAAGTGAAATAGCCCTCACCGGTAAAACCTGTCTGTGTTGATTTTACTTCATCGTTTACATAAATCTTAATTTCATAATCATATTCCTTATCAAAATAAGTGGAAAATGCTGCCAATAGCTCATCATCTGTTGCATTGAATACATTTTTATACCATATTGTATTAGTTCCAATTTCAATGAAATCTGTTAATCCGATAACGTCATACTGATAATTCTTATCCAGATCAATGGTATTGTTTAAAATGAAAGTGTAAGCTGAATGCTTGTGGCCCACTTCAACCAGTTTTGAGTCATAATATGAAACATAGAAATATCCGTCATTTCCCCAGGAAGGTCCCCAGCTGTTTTTACAAATCCATGCACCATCTTGTGGAGGTCTGATTTTAAAATTGAATCTTGAGTATGAATCATCCCAGCCGACTATTGTAACGGCATGATTGACTGCGCCTTCACCGTAATAATAAAATGAAGCTGTATCCTTATTCAGATAATTTTCATCATCATGCAATCCTGTTGCTACAGCACCATATTTTAAAATTGCCTTTTTAATATCATCATTATCGAGATAGGAATCTCTTGAAAGTGCCAGAATATCCTGCACGTGAAACTTTGAATGAAGAACAGGAGATAATGTAGATTTATCATCGAATTCATCTTCCTCCTCATAAACCGGCCCTAACCAGCTGGTCAGATATCCCAAAGCCATCGTGTCAAATCCGCCCTTGTTCGTTTCGACATTACGGCCATAATCAGAATACAGACTGATTAAGTTTTTCATGTTTTCTTCAGATAAATCGTAAGCAATACCAGTTGTTTTTAAGATACAGGACTCCAGAGCAGCAATTGCTGAAAATGCCCAACAGTTACCGCTTGTCTGCTGGTCTTTTACCTGAGTTACAAGACCATGATCAGCAAGATTGTATTTGGATGGAATATCAGTTATCTCATCATTAATGTGGTCGTTTACAAGAAGGGTGTAATTTCCATCCCCCAGCCACAAATCGATTTCATCAGTCACATATAAGTCATTGCCGGTTAAAGCCCTGTTGTTTGAATAATAATTGCCTGCATTTTCAGGAATTTTATTTAATATTGAATAAATTGCACCACCATAAAGATTAGCGGAATTGTTGATAAATAAAGAGAGAGTTATAAAGTGAGAAGTTGAATTATCTAAAAAAATCGCTCCCCCATTCTTTCCATGATTGTTTCTAAACTCACAGTCGTTTAAATGAAATGTTCCGTATAATGAGTATATTGCACCGCCCCTGTATGAAGCCCTGTTGTTTAAAAACCTAGATTTGGAAATTGTAGTTTTTGAATCCAAATCACATATTGCTCCTCCAAACTGTCCATAGCAGTTTATGAAGTCAGAATTGGAAATAATCACATTAGCTTTTCTAAAGTAAATTGCACCACCTGAATCATTCAGTGATGTATCGTTGATAAAATGAGAATCATATATTTCGATTGTTGAATTTTCACCGGTGGCAATCGCTCCACCGTAGTTATATGCTTTATTTGAATCAAAAGTGGTGTTGATAATTTTTAAATGGCCATAAGTCATATAAATCGATCCACCGTATTCGGCAGAGTTGTTTTTAAAAATACAGTTGGTTAAGTACAGATAAGAATCATAGTGTTCTCCAGGATTATAAATGGCTCCACCAAAAGAGTTATTGTAATGATCAATTATTGTAGCCTGCGTATTTTCTATTAAGACATTCCTAATGTCTATTGTCCCATGATTAATAATATTGACACCGGACAATGTCAAATCCGATAAATAAAAATGTTTAATTGTTAACGCATGATGACTTGTTACGACAGTCTTTTCCATACCTGCCCCATAAACTGTAAGATTATTGTACTGGGCAGATACGATAGTGTCGAGAAAGTAGTCTCCTTCGGCCAAGTGAAGAATTGCATCGTTTCTGATATATTCCTGTTTAAAAAGATTATATGGATTATCTTTAGAACCGTCACCGCCATCAGGAGCTGAAGCGTCAAAGTAAATGTCATTTGAAGTTCTTAAGATAAACTCTTCCTCTTCAATGACTCTGGAAGTTATGTTATCCCCACCTTCCAGTTCAAAAGCTATTGAAGAAGGAACTACAAATATTATCAGCAAAAATATTGCAATCATTATCGGCGTGATATTTTTGTTAAACAATTAAATGTCCCCCATTTTTTATAATATTAATAATATCTTTATATCTAATAGTATAAATAGACATGCTATAAAATTTTGACTAAATATTTCATTAAAAAATGAATTTTATCCATTAAAAACTTTTAAAACATTTAAAAATCTAAACACCATCTAAAATAACAAAGTTATAAATTGATAATATCCAGTTTAGTAAGAAATTTAAAAAAAAGTATACATATAAATAAAAAAGGTAAAAAAATTAAATCAATATTTAGAATAGTTCTGTGTTCTTGATTTAATTTCACAAAATTTATCATCGATTAGAAGCTCACCGTTTCTGAATACGCATTGAAGCAAATCATCACCACATGCATCAATAGGAATTGTTTTGAATGAATCCCCTTCTTTTATGAGCTTGAATCTACCAGTTTTAGATTTTTTACTTGAATCCAAAGGATTTTTATAAATATCAAACCATTTGTTATTTCTCAATTGTGCAGAACACTTGAATGCATTTCTTTGAGTATCACGGGTAACTGAACTGTGAAGTCCTCCACCCATTCCAAATATGATATTTTCAGCTGCCCATCCGTTGGATTTCATTGCAAAGAGAATATCCCTGATTTTATGATAATTGAGACCGTCTCCCCACAAAAGACCGATATTTGCATCAAATACCTTATATCCTTTATCGGTTTTATGGCTTCCAAAGCCTTTTTCCAAAATATTTAAACAGTCAATTGTCGTGGATACAGGCTCACCGCTGTCAGGCCTGAAAACAACCTTGTTTCCTTCAGTTTCTAAAAATTTCAAAATAGATTCATTTAATTCATATCCTTTGCTTGATGAGTGAATCAGGAAATTCCTATAGTCATAGCTGTCGATAACCATAGAAAGAATACCGTCTTTGGCGTTTTCAATGACGTTTAAAGCCTGAGCTATTTCACCATCTTCACCAAGTGAAGTCATTACGCTGTGTTCTGTTGCCTGAACTGAAAAACCATAGACATCAGAGTCATTATAATAGTTTTCAGGTATTGTCAAAGCAGGAATTGTATCTGTACCTGAAAAATTTAAAAGATGTGCAGATCCGCAAAGCATTGAGGATTCTGTAGAAGTGGCGCCCCTATATCCAAAGTCATGAAGCATGAAGTCCAGATTATCCTTTGAAGAACCGGTAACCCCCAAATAGAAATTTGCAAGTTTTCTCACCTCAGCAGATAATGTGGCAACTGTAGACGGATACCATACTTGAAGCAATAGGGATTCAAGATAGTTTGGCAACCAGTAGCATTCATCATCGGTGTTTTCAACAGTCATCAAAACGTTTCCAACATCAACTGGAGTTCCTTCAGCAACCGCTTTAATCTCAATAGGAAGTTTTCCATCAAATTCATCGAGAATATGCTGCCAGCCTTCACGGTTAAATATTCCCTCTCCAAGATGGACATTCATAAGCTTATCGGCTTCATCTATTTTTTCCTGAGTTACGACTTTACCTTCAAGATACTTTTTAATAATGTATTGAAGGCCATAAAATATGGTTTTATTAAATTCCGCCCCAACTCTACTTTCAAGATAAGAATAAATCTTTTTAGTACCTTCAGGATAGAAGTAGTGATGGGTTATCTTATATGAGTCAGTCAAAAGACAGATATTATTTTCAATCATTTTATCAACTCTTTTTAATACAATTACAATATAAACATTTAACGTCTAATATACTGGTTAGGATAAATAAAATCATCCAAAAAGGCTAAACCTTCTTCGTCTTCTGCTAAATCTTCTATATCCAAGATTTCATAACTTTCCAAAAGAGGTTTAGTTAGGTTTTTGCCCATTTTTATAAGTGAAATATGGTCTTTGGTTAAAATATTTCGAATAAATGCATCAGGTGTTGTAAATTCCCTTCTTACATTTAAAACCAAGGTATCATCCAAAACATAACAGTTTTCAAGACCGAACTTTTGAATGAAATTATCGCATGCAATCTTGTAATAGACTTTAGGCCCTTCATGAACCTTAATGTCATTTAACTTGGATACTGCAAGCTCAATCAGTATTACGGCTGATGATATTTCATCTGTCCAGTAATTGGCCTGAAATACCAGAAAGTCATTTTTATTCAGGACTTTTTTTAAGGATTCCGTTGTTTTTTTAAGCTGGGGATGCAGGGTGTCTAAAGGAATTTGGGGAATTTCAAATCTGATGGCCATGAAATAACTTTCACGGGATTTTAATTCATCCAAAATAACATCTTTATCTAATTTTTTATCTAAAAGATAGAAATAATCTTGCTTTTTATCAGAATTCAGATAGTTTCTTGCTGACTGAATAAACTGTGAGTATTTATCAAGCCTTAGGGCAGCACCGACATTACGGTTTTTATCTGTCGGGTCAATGCAGATTAACGGATCTTTAAAGTTTTTTGAAGTTCCATAATCCTCCAAATCAATGACATGACCAAATTGCCATTCTGAAGCCTCACGCAATGTATTTTCAAAACTTCCATACTTGATTATCAGCAATTCGCACAGATAACCTGCAAATCCACCTACCTTAAATTCGGAACCGTATGTTCCTGTCATGTCCATGAACCTCTTTAAAAGCAGAACTTCATCATTCTGGCCTTCCTTCAAGTTTGCCTGAACGTATTTGGTATGTAGAATTGTTCTGTCAACTGCAGATTTAAGCTGGCTTCCGTCATCTATCCTGTAGCATGGAACAAAATCGATTTCAAAACCTTCGATTTCCGTTGTCACATAAGGATGGGATGCGAATTGGTGGTGAGGTTCGCCGTTAAAGGCGTCACAGCACTGATGGGCCAAATCAAGACCTTTTTCTTTCAAGTCCTTTTCATCAGTTGATAGAGGAAATGCCATAAAAATATCAATGTCTGATTTTCCTCTAAGATATGTTCCTTTTGCAACAGAACCTACAAGAACGGCCTCGACATCAAGATTTTCCAAATGACATTTATCATTGATAAATTCTATGAGTTTATCGGAAACTTCTCTTACTCTATTTTTTTCTTCTTCAGTGGGTTTAATATCATCTAAAATAAGTTTATAATCCATAAATCATAACCTAAATTCTATTAAATCTTCATATATTGGTCCTTCAGGAGTTAATGTACTTTTCTTTAATGTGATGGTATTAACTTCCATTTCACCAATATCTACGTTATCATATTTTTCTATTGTGTCTTTAACTTTATTTTTACCTTTTGCAGATCTCATACGGCCTATTGTCAAGTGTGATGAGAATTTTTTGTCCAAATCAAAGCCTAATGAATGGAATTCCTTATCCAGCTCATCATGTAAATCCTTTAGGATTTCATCCTCGTCAAGACCTACCCAAATGACTTTAATGCGGTTCCTGTTTGGAAAGGCACCGCAACCTTTTATTTTTATGGTAAAGGGATCAAAATCATTTATTACATTTTGAATCTTTTCTGCCATCAAATCAATGCCTTCAGTATCGATATCACCGAAGAACTTCAATGTGAAGTGTAGATTGAGCAAATCAACATATTTGATATTGGCATCAATCTGTTTGAACTCACGCATTATTTTATTGATTTTCGGTTTTAAATCATCATCAAGGTCAATGGCCAGAAATGCTCTGATTTGTGACATTTTATTCCTCACTGTTCAATTATAGTTTCATCAATAGCTATACCAAAGTGTCTTGCACTTTTTTCGATATAGACTTTAACCTTATCTCCTGGTTTTGCATCTGCAACAGATAAAGGATTATTTTCTGCATCAACAATTCTTATTGTTTCTGCATTTTGAAGTAATGTTCTGATTGTTTTGCCTTCATATTCGGCTTCTATTAATATTAATGGTCTTCTTTCGATTTTGCTTCTTCCGACATATGCTGTACGGGTTTCTCCTTCGGTATTAACAATCAATACTTCATCACCGGCTACAAGTTCGGATAAGTATCTTGTTTTATTTCCAGGAACCATCACATATGCCTGAACAGGTCCTGCATTGACTCTGAATGGTCTTGAAGCAACATATTCACTTTCAAGGGATTCTGAGTGAACTAAAAACATTGATTTGGAATATGACCCAATAAGCATTCCTTCACCAGGCTGCATCATGTCTGTTGTATCGACACATACTCTGTCACCTGATCCCAATGGTTTGACATCAGTTATTGTAGCGATTTTCAAGTCATATTTGATTCTTGATGCATTGTCGACTTCTGATGCTATTTCTTTTATTAATGCAAAGTCATTTGCTTCAAAGACTACGCCGTCAGTTCCATGTTCAAGGGTTTCAAGGGCCAATTTTGCTCCATCTACATCTGCTACAGCAGCCATTATATTAACATCCACCTTTTGTAAATCGGCAATAATATTTTCTAGTGGAATTACTGTCCAGTCAGTTCCAACAAGGATAATATAATCTACGATTGGTCCTAATTTTACTGCTAGTTGTTCATGTAATTTATCTGTGATTTTAACATATGCACAAACTGTTTTTCCTTCGCTTTTAGCTTTTTTTGCATCGGCTAAATCTTTGGAATCAGCCAGGTTTTCACTTAAATCTAATTCTCCGTCACCTTCACCGTTGAATCCTACAAGATAAATGTCTGCATCTTCATTGTTGGAAATGATTTTTACATTTCCCAATTTGCGGATTTTGTCGCTATACTCCAAATCAACAACATAGTTGATTCCTGATTCGAGTGCAGTTGTTATCATTTCCTTTCTGTCATCCCACGGGAGGTCTGGAGTTACTATCCAAGCGAATTTATTTTGCATTAAATCACCTTAATCTAAGAATTTTAAAGCTTCTTCTACTTCTAAATCATTGTGAACTACTTCTGAAATTGCTCTTGTAATTTTTCCAGGGTTTTCAGCTTGGAATAAATTACGTCCGAATGCTACACCTGCACCACCGACACTTAATGAATCTTTTACCATAGTCAATAGTTCTTCATCGGTGTCCACTTTAGGTCCTCCTGCAATGACTACAGGTACAAGTGCTCCTTCAACAACCTCTTTGAATGAATCAGGGTCACCTGTATAATTGGTTTTTACAATATCCACACCTAATTCTGAACCCACACGGGCAGCATGTTTTACAAATTCAACATCCATTTCATTTTCCACTTTTTGTCCACGAGGATACATCATCGCTAAAAGCGGAATTCCCCAGTAATCACAAGTTTCAGCGATTGAACCTAATTCCTGTAACATTTCACTTTCTGTTGCACTTCCAAGGTTTACATGTACTGATACAGCATCTGCACCTAACTGGATTGCTTTTTCAACAGAAGTTACGGTTACCTTATTGTTTGGGTCCGGTGCAAGGGATGTACTTGCTGATAAGTGTACGATAAGACCTATATCCTTACCGTATCCTCTGTGACCTCTTTGAACAATTCCTTTATGCATTAATATTGCATCTGCTCCGCCTTGGGAGATTTCTTCAACAGTGTCATCAATATTTACAATTCCTTTAATAGGTCCGCTGGAAACACCATGATCCATTGGAGCAATGACGGTTCTTCCAGTATTCCTATTGAAAATTCTTTCTAAACGAATTTTTTTACCAATCATTATATTACCTTCTATAAAAAATAACATTATATACTATATTTTTGATGTTATATATAGTTTAATTCTGAAATGAATATGTAAACAGATTTAAAATAATTCATTTTTTAAAATAATTGATAAAAATAAATGAAAAAAGGTATAAATGAGCCTGTCCAATAAATAATTTTTTCTAATTTTTTATTTTTTTATTAATTTTTTCATTGTAAA
>JAFRFB010000060.1 GCA_017434555.1 Methanobrevibacter sp.
ATCAGAATAATATCATAAAACAAAAAAAATGAACCGGTAAGACAACCGGGGATAGCTTGGATAATACTTATACTCAAAAGAGCATAACTGCCCAAGAATAATTTTACCAAATGACACAAACATTAAGTAAAAGTCTATAATTAAGGTGTGATTATGAACATCAAGAATTTAATTCTGATAATTGCAATAATCGTGGTTGTTGTAGGTGCGGGTGTCTTTTTAATTTCACATATACCTCATCCGAAAGCGGATTCTAAAATTGTCATGACAAGCAACGCCACATTGACTGAAGGGGATAATTTTACAGTTAAACTGACGGATTTAAACGGAACTCCTCTTTCAAATCAAAAGATTAACGTTACAATAGTAAGCGGAAGCAACGGATCTCTTCAAAAGTCCTTAGTTAGTGATGCCAAAGGTGAAGCGGGCTTTGAAGTCGATACATCAGCTATTGGCAACTGTGCTGTGATGGTAAAATACGCAGGAAACGATGAGTTCAACGGATGCAATATGACTGAAAACGTAAGAATTGAACAGAAAGTCGTTATAATCAATACCAATTCAACGAATATTTTGGCAAATAACACGACTTATTCTTCTGTGGAAACCTATGAGGATAATTACAATTATTACTATGAAGGTGATGATGTTCAAACATATGTTGATTAGAAAATCACCATTTATTATTTTTTTTAATTAATTTTTCTTGTAGTCTTTTTAGTACAAGCATTTATATAGGTCTTGTAGTCTTTTTACTACAAGCATTTTGTAAAAAATCAAAAAATCAGTATTTTTGTAGATAATATAGTTTTATGGTGTTTTAGGTTAAAAAAAGGAAAATATTAGATGTGGGTACATCTAAATTAAATTTTATCAAGAGCCTGGTCAACGTCAGCCAGGATATCTTCAATGTCTTCAATTCCAACTGAAAACCTGATTAAATCTGGAGTAACTCCTGTTGAGAGCTGCTGTTCAGGTGAAAGCTGTGAATGTGTTGTTGAAGCAGGGTGTACCACAAGTGACTTCGCATCTCCGATATTTGCTAAAAATGATAATAGCTCAACGTTTTCAATGAATTTGAGTGCTCCGTCGTAACCTGCCTTAAGTCCGAATGAAACTATTCCTCCGTAACCCTTTTCAGCATACTTTTTGGCCACTTCATGGTTAGGGGATGATTCAAGACCTGAATATGTTACCCATGCAACTTTAGGATGAGCCTCAAGATGCTTTGCAACAGCCATTGCATTGGAAGCGTGTCTTTCTATTCTCAATCCTAGAGTTTCAAGACCTTGCAGGAGTAAAAATGATCCGAAAGGTGAAGGAACTGCTCCGGTATCTCTTCCGACAACCGCCCTGATTCTTGTAGTAAAAGCAGCTTTGCCGAAAGTTTCTGCAAAAATCAAACCGTTATAAGTCTCATCAGGTTCGGATAATGTCGGGAACTTGCCGTTTGTCCAGTCAAAGTCACCCTTTTCAATGATGATTCCGCCTAAGGTTGTACCGTGACCGCCAATGTATTTTGTTGCAGAGGAAGCGATAATATCTGCTCCATGGTCAAATGGTCTTACAGAACCGATTCCAACAGTATTGTCAGCTATTAATGGAATTCCGTTTTTATGTGCAATTTCTGAGATTTTATCAAAATCCGGAATGTCCAGTTTAGGGTTTCCTATTGACTCCACATAGATTGCACGGGTTTTATCGTCAATTGCACTTTCAAACTCATCCGGAGACTGTGAGTCCACAAATGTGACTGTACGGCCCAGTTCCTCCAATGTGTTTTCAAAGAGTTCATAGGTTCCACCGTAGAGATTGTCTGCTGAAACGATATTGTCTCCGACCTGTGTAAGGTTGATAATTGCATAAAATATTGCAGCCATTCCTGAAGCCGTTGCATAAGCTGCAGTTCCGCCTTCAATGGCAGCCATTCTTTTTTCAAATGCTTCAGTAGTCGGATTGGTCAGTCTTGTGTAAATGTTTCCTCCTTCCTTAAGTGCAAATCTGTTTGCAGCCTGTTCTGGAGTATCAAATACATAAGAGGTTGTCTGATAGATTGGAGTTACCCTTGAGCCGGTTTCATCCACTTCTTCCTGGCCCGCATGCACGCCAATCGTTGATATATTTTTCTTGTTTTTAATTTCATATGCCATAATAATCACTTAACATATTTATTGAAACTTTTTAATATATTATTTCATGGAAAGATTTGTTTTCTGTATTACAAAATTTTTAAATAGAATATTATTAAAATATTAATATGATGTTGATATCTGCATAATATTTTTTCAGATATTATAGTTCAATTAACCAATAAAATCTTATTATGGAGGTTTAAAATGGCAAAATATTGTCAAAACTGTGGTGAAGAATTAGAAGAAGATCAAGTTTTCTGCAGTAACTGCGGATCTAAAATTGGTGAAACCAAATCAACTGTTGATAATATAAATAAATCTTTCAGTAAACTAAATGACACCATAAGTAATGTTTCAGATGATTTTTCTGATTCATTTTCATATCTGTTTGATATCTATAGAATTAATATGATGAATGATGAAAGGGTAATTAAGCATGCCGAAATACATCCCGGCTCTTTATATGTGCCTTTACTTTTTGTGGGAATAGCATTTCTGCTTATGATTTTTACATTTTTTATAATGACTCCAGTGTTTGTATTAGCTATGGCATGGTTAGTAATCAGATTCATATCATATACAAGTACTGATTTAATTTTAACTAATAAAAGAGTATTCGGTAAAACAGGTTTAATATCAACTACCCAGATGCAAAGTCCTTTGAACATGATTAATTCAGTCGCTTTCAATAATGGGATAATTGGAAAACTCTTAGGTTATGGAACTGTCCATATTACAACGGCATCTACCGTTTACAAATTCAGATACATTAAAGATGGACAGACAATATACAGTGATATTTTCAATCAGCTTGAAAGAAGTAAAAAAGAACAGTTACAGGAACATGCTGAAGCTATTGCAGAAGCTATTGCCCGTAAAGATTAAAATTTTTTGCTGATGAATAAATTTTTCATCAGC
The DNA here is from genome assembly GCA_017434555.1 of Methanobrevibacter sp. Classification (GTDB taxonomy): domain Archaea; phylum Methanobacteriota; class Methanobacteria; order Methanobacteriales; family Methanobacteriaceae; genus Methanocatella. Next base: position 3,051 of record JAFRFB010000060.1, read on the forward strand.
ATGAACTATTTTTTAAATATTAGAATAAATTATTAAAATCAATTGTATCTGCTACATCAATTCCCTGGTTAATTTTTTCAGCGGAGTTGTATGCATCGAATATGCCGTATCCCCAGATTAAAAGCCATGTAATCCATCCGATGAATACCAGCATCAGAATTCCGGAAATTATTGCCCCGATAAAGAGAAGTATTCCCTTTTTGGTTAATCCTACATATACCTGACCTAAACCTACAATTAAAAATGACAGTATTGCAGCCAGTCCTGGGCTTTTGTTTTTCTTAACGAGAGGATATGTATTGTTGGTCTGTGGATTAACTGTTGATGCACCACATTCAGGACAGAATTTAGAGCTTTTCGGCATTTCAAAACCGCAGTTTTGACAAAATTTTGTTTCTTTAACTGGTTCTTCTTCGATGACTTCACTGCCACATTCTCTACAGAATTTGGCTCCTTGCGGCAATTCACAGCCACAGTTTTTGCACGCTACCATTAAAATACACCTTGATTATTATAAATTAATGTCTGTTTAATTTGCGATATTTATTATTATAGTATTCCTATAAAAAGATTAAAAAGTGATTTAGTATCACTTTTTACAGATTTTTGTGTAAGGACATCCTGAACAGTCCTCACAGTCGGAATCAAATTCATTGTTTCTTATTTTTTCAGCTGTTGTTCTTAGTTCTTCTTTAAGCTCTTCAATATAATAGTCATCTATATTGAATGAGAAGAGTTTATCTCCTTTATATTTGATGGCATATATTTGAATTTCCTCAATTTTATGGCCTTCAAATTCCTTGTTTTCATCACGTAGTGCCATTACATAAAAGTGAAGCTGTTTTCTGTATTTTTTAAGGAAATCCTTACTTACAAGTGATGTGTTTTTATAGTCAAGAATTCCAAGTTTGCCATCTTTTTCATAGATTAAATCAACAACACCTGAAAATGCATAGTTTTCACCTCTTATGTAGAATGGATATTCACTGTTTAATATTGTCAAGTTGTTTCCAACTTCATTGTAATATCTGACAACGTCTTTTGTGATTGTTTCAAGTTTTAAATTATATTTGTCAGGATATTCTTCTTTAAATTTAAGATTGGCCTTTTCAAATAATCTTTCAACAGTTTTTGCGGCTTCTTCATCACCAATATATACGTTATCGTTGGCTTTTACCTTTTTATTGATGATTTCTAGTGCTGAGTGTATGAATATACCGTCATCGATTTCCTTTTTGGTTGAAAATTTAAATCCGAGTTCATTCAGGAGCTTGTATTTGAAGGGACATTCGTTGTAGTTTTCAAGTGCAGTGAAACTTAAATTGACGATTTCAACATCCTCGCCATGTTCTTTTGGTGAAAGAATGTTTATTGATATGTCATCGGGGTTAATTAACTTGGCATAATCAAGGTTTTCATCAATTACGTTATTTATGCGTTCAGGGCCTTTTGAAATTGCCCTGATGTTTTCATCACAGCAGTCATCTATTGCTCTTTCAACGCTTTCAGCAGAGTCCTTGACAATGCTTGATAAAATCAGTTCGTCTTCTGCTCTTGTTTTTGCAACATAGATTACCCTTTCCTCTTCCTGAATGTGTGATGATTTGGCATCGCCGTCATACTTGTCATAAGCCAGGAATTCTTCTGGAGTGTATGTGACTGATTCTGTGTCTGATTCCTTAAATGATGAAGGAAAACCGTTGTCACGTAGTGAGGCCAGAATTACAACCGGAAACTCCAAACCTTTTGAAGCGTGAACGGTCATGATTTGAACTGCATCTTCATCAGGCTTATATGCGTCAAGGTTTTGTATTGAACGCTTTATAAACCAGAATGCGCCTCTAAGGCTTCGGTCATACATTACTTCTCCGTAAACTGACATTGACGGTATGATTGCTCCAAGGTTATTTGCGATATCCTCATTGTTGTTGATTAAATCTTCGGTTAAATATCCTGTAATATCGCATAAGAGTTCAAAATAAACTTCAGATATTGTTGGTCTGTCGTAATATGACTCTGCATTGACTCTGGCTTTGAGTTCATTCAGTTTATGGAAGAATTTCAAATCCTTTTCATCGCTTATTCCGTATTTGTTTAGGTTTTCATCACTTAATATTGGCTTTTTGACACGGCTGAAGACTTCTTCCTGACGCATCTGCTCTTTTGAAAATATTCCGCTGAACTTTTTGATTCCTCTTTTTCTTCCTTCTATTTCAGAGCATACTATCTTATCAGTATCAATGACATTTCTTACAAATTCATCATGCAGGTTATTCAGTATATTTTTGGTGTCATCTGAAAGTTCAAAGAGTGCTTTGTTGTCATTTGCACCGGTTAATGTCTTTAAGTTTAGCCATTCGTCTGTTTCTCTTGGAACGAAAGTGTAGTAAGGGTCATCTTCCTGAATTAAATGATACATCAGAGTTAAGATGTATTTCAGCTCGTCACAGTCTTTTAAATCTCCTGTTCCTTTTACCTGATAGTTGATGCCGTTTTTTTCGAGAAGTTCGATTAACGTATCAAAACATGATGATCTTGATTTTACTGAACGCATCAGTATTCCTATATCTGAAAGCTTAAGCTTTCCGTCAGCCATAATGTATTTGATGATTTCAAGGATGTTTTCAGCTTCTTTTGTTTTGTCTTCATTAACCATGAAGTAGATGTCGTTGGATTTGCCGTTTCCGCATTTTGCAGGAATCAACTGATCCGGGGAGTCATAATGAGGTAAAATAAAGTCCTGTGACAAATCGATAATCTCTTTGGTTGAACGGTAATTGGTTGATAAAAAGACTTCCTCGAACTTTTCTGAGTATTCATCAATAAGTTCCTTGAAATAGTTTTTGTTGGAGCCTCTAAAACCGTAGATACTTTGGTTAATATCTCCTACAACGGTAAATGATTCTGTTTTAGGGTTTTCAATGAACTTTCTGAATAGTTCCATCTGAACAGGGTCTGTGTCTTGAAATTCATCAATCAGTATATTTGTGTATTTGGGAACATGTCCGTCGTCTATTTTACTTAATGCCTTAATCTGCATCTGATTGTAGTCAATTGAGTTTTCCCTTTTTAAGAGGTCGAGATAATCCGGGTATGACTTTGCAATCTGGATGTATTTTGCATTCTTGTAGGACTCTTTAAACTCATCATTTTCCTTTACTTCATCTGATGGAAACTCTCCATCATTTTCTTCCATATACGTTGTTACAAACTCAACGAATTCGTCTGAAACTTTAAAATTCGCTTCAAGGTAATCTGTGAGTTTTTCTGTGTCAGCATTGAATGTTGAATATTCGCTGTATTTGGAGATGATATTTGTGATATCATAATTTCCTCTGATATATGATTCGTTTTCAAATCCGAGGTCTTTCAGGTGTTTTTTGATGAAGAGATTTAATTTGTCTCCTTCTGAAACTATATCCAAACCGACTGTTCCTGTCTCTTCAAGGATTTTTAAACAGAATGAATGGATTGTGGAAATCTGCATCTTTTGAACGTCACTTGCAGGGATATCTCCTTCAATAAGTCTGTCTTTTAGCTCATCAGCAGCTTTTGTAGAAAATGTGATTATTAAAAAGCTTTCAGGTTTTGCTCCAAGTTCATTAACCATATATTTGACTTTTTCAACGATTACACGTGTTTTTCCAGAACCAGGTCCTGCCTGAACACTTAAAAATTTATCGCCTTCATATTCAACGATTTTCTTTTGTTCCTCATTCAATTCAATTGCCATAATTTAACTCCATTTTTCTTAGTATTAGTTATCTGATTTGATTAAAATAAAATTATCCATAATTTTCTCCAATCCAACCCTGATTGTTCGGCCATCCGCAACAGAAGCAGTGACTTTCATCTTCTAAAGGTTCTCCGCACTCAGGACATCTGCATCCTCCTTCAAATCCGAATTCATCAGAGCAGTGTATGCAGTGCCAGTATTCCTCATTCAAATCGAATAATGTTCCGCAATCCTCGCATCTGTAAAAACCTTCTCCATAGTCGAGTCCATGACATTCAGGACATTCAAATTCTGCTTCCTCTTTTTCTTCATCAATTTCGCTTCCGCATTCAGGACATTCAATCATCTTATCACCAAAAAAGTAATTACAAGTTAACAATACTTTATACACAATTACATTTATATTTGGTGGTGAATATTTATTTCGGGTTGGAAAACTGCTTGAAAATGATATAATTTATTTATATATTGAAAACATAAATGATATTATGGAAGCTTCTGATGAAATTTTTGAAGAATTGGGCTATGTAATGAGCTCAAAACACAGGCCAAATGTAATGAAATCATTAAAAGAACGTATGAAAATGCCTTCCCAGATTTGTCAAGAACTTGATTTACTCCCAAATCATATTTCCATGATTTTAGGTGAGTTAAAAGACCATGATCTTGTAGTATGCGTCAATCCCAATGCAGCAAAGGGCAGACTGTACAGATTAACTGAAAAGGGTAAGGCTGTTTTAGAATATTTGGAATGATTTCTTGTTTTAAACACAATAATGCCTAAAATTATAAATGTGCCGTGAACACATCTTTGTCGGTTGATTTAGTTGGTAGAATGGGATATAGGAGATTCTTTAGACTATTAAAAGACTCTGAATCTATTTGCCTCTCTTATTTTCTATATATATCTTATGTCTAAAGTATTAATAAATGTGCTGAAATGCAAATCTATTTAAATTCGTTTAATCTTATAATTAAATGGGATACACCATGCATGAAGATGATATAAAAACCTATGATGAACTCGAACCTGGAGAAAAAGAAGTATTTGATACTTTCAGGCAGATGAAATTAACAGCTGATCATGCAACCTTTAGGTATCACAAACTTAAGCTTGAAGATCTTTTAGAGGATTATGATAAGCTTAGGAAGTTACGAGAAGAAATTCAAGAAAAATACTTCTCTATCTATGATGAACTGCTTTCCGGAGGTTTAATTGACGGAGAACTGGATGGAAGCGATTGGGGTTTCATCCGTGAAAACGAAAATGAAACCTGGGATGCCGAATATAATTTGATGGCTGAAATAAAAGCCCAATTGGATTTGGCAATTTCCATGATAGAAAGCGGTGAAGCAGAAAGGTTAATAATTGAAGAAGAGAACAATATAGGTTTCAATCATTAATGTGGTTCTGTATTCTAAATAATAATTAAATAAATCACGACCCTAAGTGTTATTGCACTTAAATTAAAAGTAAGGAATTAGATTAGTTGGTAGTTTTTCCGCAATTCCTTACTTTAACCCTTTTTTTAGAATAATCTTTTTTTAGCATAGATTTTTAAATCAAGCTTTATTTGTTTTTAAAATTGAATATTATTATATTGAGAGTGACGAAACTTCTGCAATTATCCCTAGGGCATATTCACAAATTCATTCTTATAATCTGTTAAAAAAACTTCGTCAGTATCATATTATCCAAATATCAATGAAAAATGGTAATTCGTGAAAATTTAAAATTTAATTTTGGCGGTCACTCTTAAAATCCTAAAATCATTTATCAGATATTTTACCGTCGGATTATCATTTATGTTTAGTTGAAGATATAATACCTTTTATTAATGACACATCATCTGCCAAATTAAGTTTTTCTATCTCTCCATCAAAATTGATGAATATGATGTAATTATAACCATCTTTATTGAATTCAGCATAAGTAAAATTTTTTTCGTTTCCCTGACATTTTTCTACAAGTAAATTGTTTTCTGTATAATTTTCAACTACTATGTAATCTATACCAGAATATTTGTTTTTGATTGACAAATTATCAAATGATTTCACTTCATTCATATTTAAATATCTATGTACTTCACCGTTTATTGGAACACCTGTTCCTAAATAAATTTCATCTACATGTTTATCGAGAGAAGACCATCCGTCTGTTATTTCAAAACCATCAGGTATTTCTATTGAAAATTGTTCACATGATATTGTATTTGGTCCGAATAAACCTGCTCCGACACTTGATACTGATAAAAAAATAAATAAAATACTTATGAAAAATAGAAATTTTTTCATTGAAAAACACCTAATAATCATTTTTATCATTATTATGTTAAAAATATTATCATAATGGGAGTGTAAAAAATTTTACTGATAGTATACCTCTTATATTTTACAAATTTTGCCTTCAGAATAATTGGCAGATATATATCTAACATATCTAATTCAAATTTTCATCTTCTATTTCATCTAAAGGTTTTTTTGAATATCCTTTAGGAAATTATTTTATATTATCTTTTTCGTCTAAAGATATTATTGTAGTTGGATCTAGTGAGCCTTGACTTTTATTGTGTAGATATAAATCCTCATCATCATTGATTAATTCCATATTGTCCAAATCAACATCATACACTACAGTTTCACCGAAACCCATATCAAAACGAGCAATAACATGTATCCTATCGTTGAATATGAAATCGAATCTGTTATCATCTAATTGTGAACCATATCCGCCGTCACATCCTTTAAACTTAAATCCGGTTCTTTTTTCTGTATCCTTAATTAATTTTTTAAATGATTTGTCTGAAAGTAACTTGTCATGATTGTGTGTGACTTTAAAATCCTCGAAGACTCTTGCGCTACCCGGAACATACTCACAGGTATATCTTGTTTTAAAGTATTTGTGTTCTTTTTCAAATATGAAATCAATTCCATAATTGCTGTTTTTAATTTCAACTAATCTAGAGTCGTTGGATTTCATTAAAACTAGTGATCTCTTAACAAGTCTTGCTATTTCAGATTCATCCCATATTCTTTTGCTTAATATGTCAGTTAGTTCTTCTGCAAGTTTTTCAGGTGATTTTCCTGGAGGCTCTATTAATGGCTTTCCACATTCAATACAGTAATTATAATCAACAGTATATACGCAATCACAGTCCATACATAATCTTACAGGATATCTGTTTTTTATGATAAAATCTGTTGCTTCGGAGTAATATTGGCCATGCTTGTTTATTATCTTACAGCATAGCTCAATAATCCAATCCTGATTAAATGGGTTATCTCTTACTTGTGATTTTTCAAAATTATTCATCTTTTCATATGTCCTGAATGAATAATCAAGATAATAGAAAGCATCTTCATAATGTTGCAGGTTATAATGTTCTCTTGCATAGTTGATGTATTGTCTGAAGTTATCGACAATATCTTCTTTTGATGATTCGCCATCATTGTCTCTTAAGTAACCCATATATTTGATGTCTGGAACTCCAATGTCATTTCCATCACCAATAGGGTCACCAACTTGCCATTCCCTCATGTTGATATACCTTCATTAACATTAATTTATTAAAATTTTGTAGTAACAACTTAATAACAATTACTGTTAATTGTAATGGTTAATATTTGAAATTTCAGATTCACTTAACCTTACAAATTAGGCAATATTTTTTAAATTTATGGAAATGTGGTTTGATTGTTGTAAAACATTAAATCAATGTCTTTTTCAAAAAGTAGGTATGATGCTTCTGTTGAGTAATATTTAGGTAATTGCCAGTTAGAATTCAGATTTAACTCCTTTTTTAATAGCTTCATCTAATTAGTTTAAAATTAGTTTAACGCCAGATTTCATTAGAAATGAAACGATATGTCTATTTTTGTGCATTTCCAATGCTTTTTTTTAAGTTCATTTCCTAAATTGTGGTTATAGCATTATTTTCTATTTTATCTCTATATTTTTTAAGTATTTTGATTTTTCAAAAATAATTTATACAAACATTAACATAAATTAATAACAATTATATTTAGGGTGTTATCATGGCAAATATGTGGATGGTTCGTGCTGGTGAATATGCATTTTTATATGATGATTTTAAAAATTTTAACATTGTAGCTGTTGGATGGCAGGTTCCTGATTTATCCGGTAAAAATCCGGAGGAAATTAAGCAAATAATGGAAAATAAGTATTCTGATGTTACAAAAACTAGTTTAGCAATACAATCAGCTCAAGTAATTAAATTTGTTTGTGAATTTGAAATTGGTGATTTTGTAGTTTCATATGATCATTTTACTCGAAAATATATAGTTGGTCAAATTACTTCTGATTATTATTATTCAGATATTATTTCTAAAAAATATGGAGAAAATAACGAATTTTATTCTCATGTTCGGGATGTTGAATGGATTGGTGAGACTAGAAGGGATGATTTATCAACAAATACGGCCAAATCACTGAATGCCACTCAAACAATATTTAATATTCGGGATGCTTATAAAAATGATATTTTATATTGCTTAAATTTAGATAATATTGAATGGACAAATTTCTATATGGAACTGGCGGATAAATTGATTGAATATAAAGATGATAGGTCATCTTTAATTAATAAAATTCAAAATATATTCAATGAATTGAATATGAATTTGCCCTCACTTGAAAGAAATGATGATGGAAATATTATAATTCCATATGATATAGATCCTTTCACTGTTTTTGCTCTTTTTAACAAACAAATATCTGCTGAAAAGCGCATTGATATTGTAAAACAGTTTAAAAAAGAATTTTCGATTTCTGCCAATGCTCCATATACATTTCATGGGATTGCTGTAGTTAATAATATGGCTGCTACTTTTTACTATTTTAATAAAAATCGTGGCGAAAATGATATTGATAACATGTGGAATCTTTTTGAAATAGCTTTAAAATATTCTGAGGAAAATAAAAAAGATTTCATTGAAGTTTATGATAAAGTTATAAATCAAAAAGGTATTCGTTGGAATATTTCAATGGCATTGAACTGGGTTAGACCCTTTAATTTCATCAACTTGGATGCAAATAACAGAACACTGTTGTCTCAAGAGAAAATATTTTCCAGTGAGTTTAAAGACCAAATAAAATCATTAAAATCTCCTCCTTCTGGTGAAGAATATCTTAAAATATGTCAATATTGTAATGATATAATTTATGAAACTGATAAATATGTTAGTTTACCAGCATTATCTCATAGTGCATACATGAATAACTTAAAAAATAATAAAGAATCCTCCAATGATGGAATTGGTGATGATGATGTTAAAAATATTAAATATTGGTTAATTTCGCCTGGAAGAGGTGCTGAATTTTGGGATGAATTTTATAAAAATGGTGAAATGGGAATTGGTTTTGATGGAACTGGTGATTTAAAGCAATATAACTCTAAAGAAGAATTAAAAATTAAATTCCAGGAAATATATGATGATAATTCTTCCCATAGGAATGATGTGCATGCTTGTTGGCAATTTGTTCATGATATACAAATTGGGGATGTTGTATTTGCTAAAAATGGAATGTCTGAAATAATTGGTAGGGGAATTGTTGAAGGGGATTATGAATATGATACAAATAAATCTTATCATAAAATAAGAAAGGTAAAATGGACTAATAAAGGTAATTGGGAATCAAAAGATACATTGCCTATGAAAACATTAACTGATATCACTAATTACACAGAATTTGTAAAAAATATTAAAGAATTGTTTATAGATGAAGAAAGCAGTGAAGATGAGATTTCAGAAATAAAATATCCAGATTATAGTTTAAATAAATTTTTAGAAGAGGTATATATTTCAGAAGATGATTATAATACACTTTTTAATTTACTAATAAATAAGAAAAATATAATTGTTGAAGGCGCTCCAGGTGTTGGAAAAACATTCATGGCCAAAAGACTTGCTTATTCAATAATGGGTGAAAAAAATAGTGAAAGGGTTATGATGGTTCAATTCCACCAAAGTTATTCTTATGAAGATTTTGTAATGGGTTTTAGGCCGGTTAAAGATGGATTTGAACTAAAGCACGGATCTTTTTATCAATTTTGTAAAAAAGCAGAAGAAGATTCTGAAAATGAATATTTCTTCATAATAGATGAAATTAACAGAGGTAATCTAAGCAAAATCTTTGGTGAGCTCTTTATGTTAATTGAAGCAGATAAAAGAGGAGACAAAAATAAAATTCAATTACTGTACTCTGATGAACTGTTTTTCATTCCAAAAAATCTTTACATTATTGGATTAATGAATACCGCAGATAGATCCTTAGCAATGCTTGATTATGCATTAAGACGAAGATTTGCTTTCTTTGATTTAAAACCTGCATTTTCATCTGATGGTTTTATTAATTATCAAATGGAATTAAATGATGAAAGATTTGATAATTTAGTATTAGCTATTAAAGAGTTAAATGAAGAAATTAAAAACGATGAAAGTTTAGGTGAAGGCTTTAGAATAGGCCATAGTTATTTATGCAATTTAAAATCAGCGGATAATTTGGATTTCATAATAGAATATGAATTAATTCCACTATTAAAAGAATACTGGTTTGATGAGCAAGACAAAGTCAGATATTGGTCAGATAAACTAAGAAGCGTGATTGAGTTTGATTAAGATAAAAAATATTTATTATATGCTTTCATATGCATTTTATGCATTAAATGATGATAAATATAAGAAAGTTGAAACAGAAGAGTTTGAAAATACTGCAGAACTTTTTGCAGAGATTTTAGCTATTGGTGTTTCAAAACAGATTAAACAGGGATTGGTTAAAGACTACATTGATGTAAGTGAGACCACTTCATCAATTAGAGGAAAAATTGAAATTACAGATTCAATCAATTCACAATCATTTTTAAAAAAGCAGTTAACATGCACTTATAATGAATTTAGTGTAAATTGCTATTTAAATCAGATATTAAAGTCCACTATGTTAGTTTTGCTAAAATCAGATATTTCTTCTATTCAAAAGAAAAAACTAAAAAATATTTTAAGGTATTTTACAGAAGTTGATTTGATAGATGTTAATTCAATAAATTGGAAAATACGATTTGACAGAAACAATCAAACTTATAGAATGCTGATTGGAGTTTGTTATTTGACCATCAAGGGGTTGCTTCAAAGTGAAAAGTCTGGTGAGACTAAATTGATGCAATTTATTGATGATCAATTAATGAATCGGTTGTATGAGAAGTTTATACTAAATTACTATAAAAAAGAGCACCCCTCTGTTAAAGCTAGCGCATCACAAATCAATTGGCAGCTGGATGACGGTATAGATTATCTGCTTCCAAGAATGCAGAGCGATATAATGCTTGAGTATGGAGATAAAGTTTTGATTATTGATGCTAAATATTACAAAAATACAACTCAAAGCTATTATAATACGAATACTATTCATTCAGGCAATTTATATCAGATTTTTACTTATGTTAAAAATAAACAGTTGGAAAACTGTGATTTGGAAGTTTCCGGAATGCTTCTTTATGCAAGGACTAATGAAGAGATTTTGCCCAATAACTCTTATCAAATGAGTGGGAATAAAATAAGCGTCAAGACTTTAGATTTAAATCAGGATTTTTATTTGATTAAAGAGCAATTGGATGGAATTGTAGAGGATTATTTATATGGATATTGAAAAATTAAAAAATGATTTTAAAATATATGTTTTAGACAATAATAATCATATAATGGACAATGATTTAGCAATTGATTATGAAATAAATCACAATGGAATATATATTGAATTAATTGAAATCAGAGAAGGTTTCTGTAGTGGCTGTGATGAATTTGATTTTTATATTGTGGATAATGATTTTTACAATAATTTAACCGATTATATCATAATAACGCCTAAAGAAAGGATAAACCTTCCGGTTGGCAATGATAGTGAGCTTGAATATTTCAAATTTGGTGTTAAAATCATACAGGATGAAATATGCTATGGAATTAATGATTCTGATGAATTCATGGACTTTGGAAATGATTATTTATTGTTTTCAGACAATGCCAATTTATATGATTATCTGATTGATAAAATGAAAGGGATAATGAGGCCATATGAATAGTTGGGAATTTTTATTTGAAGAAAGGATTCTGAATCGGGGATATTTTATCACAGATGATGTGAAAATATTAAACAGAAGCCCGAGAGAAGTCAATGCCATTGTCAGCGGAACATTTGATTATGACGTCAGAATAGAATTTGACAAGCAGGGATATGTTGATTCTATGAGCTGTACTTGTCCTTATTTTGAAAGGGATAACTGCAAACACCTTGCAGCACTACTGTACTTTCTGGAAGAAAATGAAGAGAATGATGTTGAAAGTGATGATGAGAGTATTGAAGAGTTGTTTGAAAGTATTGATGATGAAAGGCTAAAAGAATTTCTCCTTGAGGAGCTTTATGTTAACTGGGAGTTGAAAAACAAATTCAGACTTCAGTTCGCATCAAAAGTTGATGAAAATTACTATAAGTCAAAACTGGATAATATAATTTATGAGGATGACTTTTCATTTGAATTGTCCTATTTTATTCGTGAAGATATTGAATTTCTCTTTGACAAAAAGGAATATGGGCTGATTTTGGAGCTTGTTGATGATGCGTTCATAAGTTCCTGCTATAAACTGGAATATCCATGGAATGATAATTATCATGATAATTTAAAAGAGATTGGGGAGGTAATATCCAGATTATCCTCTACAAATATTAGCGATGAAGTTTTTGAATGGCTTGTATCTGTTGTTCGCTATAAATGCGATGAAGACTATGCAAATATCTTTTTTGAAATTCTTTTCTCCAACTTTAATTTGAAATATCAGCTTGAGGATAAATATGATCTCGTCAATGCAATTATTCCAAAAACGAATTCATATTATAGAGAATCCTATATCCTGGCTAAAATCCGGCTGATGCATGATTTGAACTATCCTCAAAGTGAAATCGATGAATTCAGATTGAAATATTTAAAATATCCTAAAGTAAGGCAGCAATTCATAGATGAAGCTATTGAACTTAAGGATTACTCGAAAGCCATTAAATTAATTAAAACAGGAATTTTAAACTCAAAATATGACAGTGACAAACATCAATTCCACATTCAGCTGAAAGAATTATACCTAAAAAGTGATGATTTGGACAATTACAAAAAGGAACTCTTCCAGATTATTATAAAATACTGTGACATTGATGACTATAAGGAATTGAAAAAGCAATATGAGAAAAACGAATGGGCAGAAATTAGAGAGGAAATATTTAAAAGCTGTATTGATTGCAATCGCTTTTTAAATGAATGTTATGATTATGAGGGGCTTTATGACAACCTGATTGACAACATTTTTCATGAAGCGGATTTATCACTTTATAAAAATAAGCTATCCAAAGACTATTCCGGCCGTTTGCTTGAAAAGTATTCAAAGATTGCAAATCAAAAGGTTTCCAAAACCGGTTCAAGAAAACATTACCGAGATATTGCTGATTTGTTAAATGAAATGCTAAGTATTTCAGGCGGTGAAAAAGTAGTTTCAGAAATGTTAAATGAATGGAAAGTGAAATATAAAAACAGACCTGCCATGTGGGATGAATTTAAAAGAGTAAAAATATGAATTTAAATCAAATAAAAAACAAAAATATTAAGAGTTTAATAAAAAAGCTTTCAAAATTTCAGAGTTTCGATGATGCTCCAAGAGATTTACGTGACAATCTCCTTATGGAGCTTAGATTTGCAGTTCTTATTGTTCCTGCATATGACGTAAATGAGGATACATTCAAAATCAAATATTTTAAACTTACAGAAAACTTTGATAATTTTCACGTCTATACGGATTTATCCGAGTTTAAAAAAAACAAGTCAAAAGATTTTACACCAATGAATTATGAATTGCTGGACTTTGAAAATATAATTTATTTTACTATCGCCAATTTGATTATCAATGATGCATATGAAATTCCAATGAGTAGAATCTGGGATTCAATCAGCAAGGAGAATTCAAATAGATATTTCTTTGAGGAGTATTCACATGACTATAGTCTTGAAGACACTTTAAATTTAATCAAATCATTTAACAATGAAAAATTAATATGTTATCTCAATGAAAGAAAGAGTATTCAAAGTTATGATGCTCTTTTTCATGTTTTAAACAAATCTGTTGTATTTGCAGACATTCAAGTCATCGGCCAAAGTGATTCGATTCTTTTGAGTCATGAAGTCGAGTCATATTATTGTATCAGCGAAGACAACTGTATTGTTACCTACACCGATTTGGAGTCATTTAATGAGGATTATTTTGCAGTCGTTGACTGGTTAGAACTGATTTTATTTGTAATCCGTTATCAGTTAAATGGCATTAAAATTAAAACCGCAGGGCATGAAATTAAACTTTCAAGAAATCAGCTCGTAAAGCATTTTGACAGGATTTGCCAATCAATTTATGAGTATAATTATACAAATACATTCAGATATATATTCAAAGTGGAGGATTATGTAAATGGCAGAAAAATTAAACTGGAGAGATGAATTTTCAGATGAAATTATAAATCAATCCAATGACTATATTGACTTTATTAGAGATGTTTATATTAATGGATGTCATATTAATGCAAATCTTAAAAAATCATCACACTTCCATGTAAGAATTAATATAAAAGATAATAAAGTGGATTATATGTTCTGCAATTGCCGAAAAAAAGGCAACTGCAAACATCAGGCCGCCGTTTTAAGATATGTGGAAGAAAATAATCTTTTAGAAAAAGAAAAAGATTTCCTGAATTTGATTGAAACTGTAGATGATAATCTTTTAAAGGAGTTTTTTGTTGAAGTTTTAACAGAAGACCATGTTTTGAAAGAAGAGTTTATTCGAAGATTTAAAAAGGAACCTAAAATTGACTCTAAACCTTATTTTGATAAATTGAATTTCATTATTGAAACTTCAAAAGGTAGCGATTATTATAATTTCGGATATTATGATATTGATGTTTTGGCCTCCAGAATACATGACTTTTTATGTGATGAAATTTTTGAGTTAATGAGAATGCATCAGTATGAAGTTGTTTTTGAATTGCTAGACTATATTGCCGATGTTTTAAATGATGAAATGTATGTGGATAACGATTATTGGTATGATGCCTGCGATGAGTATCTTCAAATTGCATATACACTGCAAGATACATATGTCTTGTCTCATGAGCAGTTAGATCGTTTGGATTGTGATTGTTCATTCATGCATCAATATATGTGAATATTCAAACTTTAAATGCAGTCATTATAATTTTTTGGTATTTTTCATTAGAAATACTTTAAATAATGTTATACCATCATCTGATTAAATATAAAAAATTAAACTAACATCAACGATATTCAAAATAAAATTAATAAAAATGCATGATAAATATTAAACTATTAATTTAATCAAGTCTTAAATCAATTAAACAATAGTGAAAAATAAAACATAATTAGTCTAGATGAGACCATAATTTATACCAGAAGTTAGAAATATTAATTAGTGCAGAGGTAACATTATGAATAATGTTTTCTTATCAAAATCCAGCTACTGCAAATGTGTGCAGTGTGAAAAGATTCTTTGGCTGGAAAAATATAAATCTGAATATTTGCCTGTAAATACTAATGAATCAAATTTTAAAACAGGTATGGAAGTAGGTGAACTTGCAAAGGGACTTTTTGGTGATTATGAAGAGGTTTATTATGATAAAAATCTCAGCGTAAGGATTGAAAAAACAAAGAATTTGCTTTTGGATAAACCCAATATCATTGCAGAAGCATCATTTACCTACAACAATAATTTCTGCAGTGTTGATATCCTGAAAAATGATTCTGATGGTGTTGAGATATATGAAGTAAAAAGCTCAACAAAAATCAAGGACATTTACCTCGACGATGCTTCATACCAGTATTATATTCTTACGAATTTAGGTTTTAATGTAAAGAATGTCTCTATTGTTTATGTTAACAATGAATATGTAAGAGGCAATGATTTGGATATTGAGCAACTCTTTAAAATAGAAGATATTACCGATATAGCTATTGAAAAGCAGGCAGAAATCAGAAATTACATTGATTTTATAAATGATTTCATCAATTCTCATAACGGAGATAATGAGCCGGAAAAAGATATAGGAAAGCACTGCTTTGATCCTTATTCCTGCAGTTTCTGGAATTACTGTACAAAAGAACTGCCAAAACCTAATGTTTTTGATATTGCTGGAATGTTTAAATCTAAAAAATTCGAAAAGTATTATGAAGGAAAAATCTCTTTTGAGGATTTGAAAAATGAAGATTTAAACCCGAAATATCTCGAACAGATTGATTTTGAGTTAAATGACCGTGAAGCGAAAATCAATAAAAAAGCTATTGAAGATATTCTATATTCTCTCAGATACCCGTTATATTTCATTGATTATGAAACCTGCCAGTATGCAATACCTGAGTATAGCGGGACAAAACCATACCAGCAGATACCTTTCCAGTACTCGCTTCATATAATTAAAGATGAAACCTCACCGATAGAACATAAGGAATACCTGGCAGACGTTAATGATGATGATTTAATCAGAACTTTTGCAGAAAGTATGATTCATGACATGCCCGAAAACGGAAGCGTAATAGTCTATAATAAATCCTTTGAAGCCAGCAGAAACAAGGAAATCGGGAAAATGTATTCTGATTTAAAGCCGGAAATGGATAGATTCAACAACAATATGGTTGATTTGATGATACCCTTTAAAAACAGGGATTATTATACAAAAGAAATGAAAGGTTCCTATTCCATAAAATATGTTTTGCCTGCATTATATCCTGATGATGTGGAACTGGATTACTCTGAGCTTTCATTAATACATAAGGGTGATGAGGCATCCCAGGCTTTTTTAAGCTTAAAATATAAGACTCCTGAAGAGCAGGAAGAAATTAGAAAAGCCTTACTTGAATACTGCAAACTTGATACCTATGCAATGGTAAAGATATGGGAAAACTTTAGGGAAGTTATAGTTCGTTAAATGATGCCTTGAAGTAGTATTAATTATTTCCATCCTATTCTTTCCATTTCTTTTTCGAATTTGGATAATAAATTTATATCTAAATTTAATTCAATTAATATGTCTATTTTATTATCAATTTTATTTGTTATAATACGATTTATATAATTTTCAAAATATTTAAAATTGGATAATGCATTAAATAACTTATTTTCATTAATTAAACCTTTAATCAAAATATTAATATTTGATTCAGTATTTGAAAGATAAGATATTAATATATCACTTTCAGTTTTTTCATCATGTATTTTAATAGTTGTTTCATTAGGATTATAGTTATATAATTCTCTTTTTAATGTTGATATTGCTTTATCAAAATCCCTAACTCCCCATCTATAATTATTTTTCAAAACTTCATCATATACTTTAAAAATATTTTCATTTGAAATGTATATTTTCTTTCCATTGATTTTTCTAGTAAAAACCCACATAGAAGAAGGTTTTTCTAACCATGCAAATCCTGTTTTACTTGGAATTGTAAATAATTCTTCATATTTGTTATTTAATGGTTTTAAAATATTCTCATATTCATTTGGAAGTATATTGAGGATTTCATCACATTCTTTAGGCATATTTTGTGGGATATTCCTTGTTGTTTTTGCATTTTTATTTTCTTGCAATGATTTAAATGCTTTATGTTTATCTCTTACTCCCCAAGTTAGTTTATGTTTACAAACTTCCTCAAATAATTCTTGAATACTTTCATTCCGAATATTATATGGCTTTTTATTTATATTTCTTGCATATGACCATTTTCCTCCAGAAAAATTAACCCATGCAAATCCTGTTTTACTCGGAGTAGTGAATTTTTCTTCAAATTTTTCTGGAAGTGGATCAAGAATATCCTTTGCTACAATTTCATCAGTATTATCCTGAGTTGGTGAATCATCTTCTATTAAGTCACCATATAACTTTAAGAATGTATCTATATTCCAATTAGGATTAGGGTGTTGTTGATTGCTTAATGTTTTGATAGCTTTTTCTTTATCTATTACACCCCAAATATTTCCACTTTCTAAAACTTTTTCAAATAATATATATAAATTTTCATCAGTTCTTTTAAATTGTTTTTTATCAATGCTTTTTGTGTAAATCCATTTATTTCCCACCTTATTTGTCCAACCAAAGCCAGTTCTATTACTTTGAGTCGAATAATTGGCAATTGGTTTTAATAAATCTTTATATTTTTCATAATCAATATTTTTAGATGTATTTTCTGTATCTTTTAAATATGCATTTAGTTCAAGTTCTATTTCGGATTTTAACTTATTAATTTTTTTTATTTCATTATAAAAATTAACAAAAATTTCTCCAATATTTTGTTTTCCTCTGTTTATCCAATATGTATATGTATCATATGGAAAATCAACGATTTCACAGGCTTCTTTATCTGATTTTCCTTTAATCAATAATTTTAATATTTTATTCATTAATTTTATAATACTTTGACTACCGATACTTTTTTCTTGTTTTACAGTTGGGTATTCACCAATTTGATTTAAAATTTTGGCTTCTATAAAATTATTATAAAAATCCTCTTCTTTACTTTCTAATTCATGTTTTACATTTTCATAATCTAAATTTGATTCATTACAAGCTTCTTTTATACTATATCCTTGTTTAATTAAATCAAAGAAATTTACATCATATTCTTTACATTTAGTATAGAATTCTTTATAGTCTTCTTCACCAAGTCTTCCATATTCATACCATGACAAAATACTTTTTTCATAAGATCCATTTTTATATTTTTTAGCAGCTTCTTGGATAGTTAATCCTTCGTTAATCATATTAATGATATTATTCTGTATTTCTTTGTCTTCATGTTCTTTAGTTATTTCACGTTTAATTTTAGTATATTTATTTAAAAAATCAGAAAATGGTTTTTTATTTTCTTTTCCATTTGAAAACCAATCGTTTAAAACATTTTTGTCTAGTGATGCTTGTTTACATGAATCCTCATCACTCCATCCTTGTGAGATATATTCTAAAAATATTTTTCGTTTAGCATTGTTTAAATCACTTTCAAATTCTTTTATAACATCATCATAGTCTTCTTTGTTTATTTGGTTGAATTGGTTTAAAAATTCGTTATATGGGATAATATTATTTTCACCTAGGATAATCCAATCATCAATTGTTTTTTTGTTAATAATATTGGATTTTTTGCAAGCTTCCTCAATATTTTTATTTTCTTTAAATGATTCTAAAAAATCATTATTTTGTTTTATAAGTTCTTTTAGTGAATATGCTTTAATTGTTCTTTCAATTTTACTTAATTTTTTATAAAAATCGATATTTTCTTTTCCAAATCCTTGTCTGCCTTCATTAAACCAATGGGTAATTTTATAAAGAGGAATATTTGCAATAATGGATGCTTCTTTTCTTGTTCTTTTTCGTGACATTGCATCTAAAACAATTTCTCTTTTATTTTCATTTGTTGTTTTTTTAGTTTCTTTAGTTTGTGAAGATTCAAGTGGAGTATCATATTCTTCTTTATAATACTTTTTAATAAATTTTAGTCCAGTTTTTTCATCTGTTAAAATATAATTTTGTGTATTAAATTTATTTTTAATCAAATCATTTTCAAGTAAATTCCAAATATTTCCTTTTAATTGGAATGTATCTTTAAAATATGCTTTTAAATCATTTTCGCTAAATTCATCTTCCCATTTTACATATTTATTTAACTGTTTTAAAAATACTGCTGATCTAATTAATTTTTTACATTTTTTACAATTGTTTTCATATCCATCATCACTATTTTCACTACTATAAAAATTGGATATTTCTAATGTTTCGCCGCAGGTTTCACAAGTTTTATTTAATGAAACTGATGTTTTTTCATCTGTTTTAATTTCAAGATTGCACTCCTGAGCGAATTTATCTAAAGTATCTCTTGGTTTAAGAATATATTTGGAATTCTTTTTAGTAATTAGATTAAATTCTTGTAATGTCCAGATATAGTCTTGAATTTGTAATTTTTTCAAATTAATTAATTTTAAATCGTCTTGTCTAAATGGAATTCCTGGGTCAATTGATGGTAATAACTTTTCAAGTATTGAAACTGCATATTGTTTTCTTAAACATCTTTTACAGATATTTTTTTCACTATTTTTATTCAAAGATCTGCCACATATAGAACATTTATTAAGAGTTGTTTTTTCTTCTTTTTTGTTTTCTCCATATTCTAGTAGAGTTTTTTCTTTAACTTTAGATTTAGGAGTATTATTAATATTATATGCTTGGTAAAAATTGTAATATTCACTATTACCTAGTTTTCCTTGATTAATCCAATTTTTAACTAAATATTGAGGAATATTTACTTCTTCGAGAGCTTCTTTATTAGTTTTCCCATTCTGTTTTAATTTAATAAATTCTTCCATTAGTGCATTGTTTTTAGATGTTTTATCTGAATTTTTAATTTTAGAAGTGCCTTTAATTTTCATATATTCATTGTAAAATCCATTATATTCACTAGATTTATCTTTTCCTTTTTCAATCCAAGAATTAAATTCATTTAAATCCAAATTTGATTTTTTCAATGAATCGTTTAATTTTTTATCTTTAGAATATTCATCTAAAAATACATTCATTTTTATAATATCCATTTTTGAAAGATTTTCATTAAAGTTTTTTGTTTTATTTTGACTAACAAGGTTATAGTAACTTGTCATTAAATTATCATTAGCTGTTTTTGAAACTCCTGAATTATTTAATTCATTGTATTTTTTATAAAATTTAGCATATTTTTTGTCGTTATTTTTGCCAGATTCTAGCCATAAGTCTAGTTCTTCTTTTGTTATATTGGCAATTTTTAAAGATTCTTCAACAGTTTTACCTGCTTTAATTGAATTTAAAAATAAATTTTCACGGGATACTGGTTTGATTTTTTCAATTTCTTTAATTAATTTTTCTATATTTTCAATGAAATTTCCATTTATGTTTCCCAGGTCAATGGTTTCAACATTAATATATGTCCCTTGAAAGATGGCAGATTTTTTAATTGAGTAATTATTTAAATTAATATTCCTGTATTTTTTAATTAAAATATTTTTATCAACATATAGGTTATTTTTATTAATCATTCCTAAACAATTTTTATTATATATCTCATTTTTTGGAAAATCATAGATTAGAATATAATCTTCAAGAGAAACATCATCGGAGCTTGAATTAACAATACCGAATATATAGAAATATTTATTTTCATTTTCTGAATGTGCAAACCAGATTTTTCTACCTTTTGAGTAGAAAATTCTATTTATTTGCCCAATATTTTTTGTTTTATAAAATTTATCTATTTTCAAAGGATATTTGACTTTTAATTTTTTTAAGAATTGTTCATGTTCTTTTTTAATTTTTTTAATCATAAAATAACCAGTTTATATTAATTTAATAATAATTTTATATTACTCAGTATTTATTTTTATTTAAATGATTTTATTCAGTTAAATTCGATTTTTAATGTAAATTATTTGTTTAAATCAACGAATTTATATAATTAATTTTATAAGGTGTGATAAACTTATATTAATATAGGTGTTAATATGGAAGATAAATTCAAGGATTTCTATGATACTTTAATTGAAAATTTAGAATCATATAATGGAGAATATGCTTCTTTTATAGATTGTGGTCCTAATTTATTTAAATTGCTTTGTGATGTATTAGATCAGGATATTAAAAGAGAATTAAGATTAGATGTCTGTGGTGCAATTGCTTATTATGTTGTTCCAATGGATATTATTCCTGAGCAAGTTTATGGTCCTTATGGTTATATTGATGATATTTTCATGTCTGTTTATGCTTTACAAAGAGTAGCGGATGAATATGGTTATGATTTCCTTCAAAATATTTGGGAATATGATAATAATATTAAAGATGTGATGGATGACTGTTATGAAAAGTCAATTGAAGTCTTAGAAGAAGATGATATTAAAGCTATTTTAACTTATACTGGTTTGGAATAATTTATATTGCATAATTAATAAACAGGAGGGTTTTAAATATCAAATAATGTAAATGAGATGATGATTGAACAAACAATTGTTGATTTATCAGAACATATTGATATTTCTGAAGGTTTTAAAAAAGAAGATTTGGAGGATTTTTTCAATGAAAATAAAATTGAGAGTTCGCTAAATCTTTTAATAGAAAATAATTTACTTTTTGAAGAAGAAGGTAACTTTTATTTTGATGAAGAAGTAATCGATCAATTTAATGCTCAAATGGATAACTTAAATGATGAAGAAGTTAATAGTGATTCAGATAAACAAGAATCCAGTGAAAGCGATTCTATTCAAGAAGAAAATGAACCTTTAAATACAAGATCTAAGGAAGTTTTATCTATATCTGATATTTCTATTCAACACGAAACTGAAGAAAATACTATAAAATACTCTAAAAGTAAAACTTTAGATGATTTTGCTGATAAGTCTGATAAACCAGCGGATTTTGAATCTAAATTGTCTATGGTTCGAGAAAAATCAGAAAAAAATGTTGATAACTCTAGATATTGGATTCATAAAACAGATTTTTCTATTTTGGAGGATATTCATAAATTAAACCAAATAGGTTCTGAAAAACCTAAATCTAAATATATCAAAGAAATTAAACCTAATGATTATATTTTATTGATTGTAAATAATAGGGGTCATTTGGACTTTTTTGGTTTAACAAAAGTTGATGAAATTATAAATATTGAAAAACGAGATAATTCTGATTTTTATAAATATTATAAATCTGATATTCAGTTAAAATTAAAATCAATCAGGTACTTTAATAATCCTATTGTTGGTGCCGATATTGATAATGAGTTATCATTCGTTGAGAAAAATAAGAAAATATCTTCTTATATTAAAACAGATTATAAAGAAATTCCGAAAGATGATTTTAAAAAGATTATGAAACATGGACACTTTATAAAGTCATTTCCAGCATATTTCGACAGTGTTGATTTAAATTTAAAGGAATTTTTAATGAATTCTATATTATATTTATATAATAACTTAAAAAACAAACAAAAATCTGAATTAATTGAGATTAAAGTATTTTTGCAAAAATTGCAGGAGTTTGTTGCTAAATTAGGTGTTAAATTAGATTATGAGTATCTTGTTGAATTTTATTCTTGGAATGCAATTGAATTGGAATTTACACATGTGCCATATAGGGATCCTGATAAGGCTATTCCATTATATGATACAAGGGGAAAGAAAAAAGAATATGCATATATTGATTTAAAATAATTGGGGAATTTGTATGAATTATGAATATATACTTAGTGCTTTAAAAAACGGAATTGTTCCAGAAAGTGGAACTAGAGACTTTTGTTTAGGTCGTGACAATGAGATAGCAGAATTTGAAAGATTACTTTCAGAAATTGATACAAAAGAAAAATCTCATGTTAAATTTATAAAAGGTGAATTTGGTGCGGGTAAATCTTTCTTTTTAAAAGTTATTGAAGAGATGGCATTTGACCAGAATTTTGTTGTATCATGGGTTACTTTAGGTAATGATGTTCACTTTAATAAAATTGATGTTGTTTATAGAAATATTGTAAATAAATTAAGATGTAAAACTGGTACTTCTCTAGACCATATTATTGACAGATGGATTACTGGATTAAAAATGATGGCATTTGAAGAAACATCTGACCCGGTAAAACAGAATAATTTGGTTAAAGAGAATTTATATTCTGATTTGGCAAATACCAGAGAACATGCTAATGCTTTTGCTGTAGCTATTGAAAACTATAACCGATTAATGAATGAAGAAGATTATAAAACTGCTGAATATGCAAAAGCATGGCTGCGTGGTGATGCTAATATTCCATTTAGTGAAAAAAGAAAATTTGGAGTAAAAGGTGATGTGGATAAACATAATGCATTAAACTTTTTAGAAGCATTATCCGTTTTTGTTAAATCAATTGGATACTCTGGTTTAGTAGTTCTTTTTGATGAAGCAGAATCTATCATGGATATTCCTAGAAAAGATTTAAGAAATACTGCATATGATTATATAAGAACTATGTTTGATAACTGTGATTTAGGAAAATTCCATAATTCATTATTTGTTTTTGCCGGAACTCCACCATTATTTGATGATTCTAAAAAAGGTATTGTTTCATATACGGCATTACATGATAGAATCAAATCTATGTTAGATACTGACTTAACAGATATGAGACGTCCAATTTTTGAACTAAAAGGTTTCACTGAAGAAGATTTAGTTGAAATTGCAGGTAAATTAATGATTATGCACGAAGAAGCTTATGGCTGGAATGCAAGTGATAAAATAACTCCTGCTATTAATGATATCGTTGGAATTCATGCTAATAATGCGAGGTTAACTGGGGGTAGAGTTACTCCAAGAACTTTCATTCGTTCATTTGTTAGTGTGTTAGATACAGTTCAGCAAAATCAAACATTCTTCAATGATTCAAATCAAATTATTGAGTTATTTGATGAACAAGAAAATAATTTAGAAGATGATATTGACGATATTTTCGATGATGATTGGTAAAGGTTAATTTATGACAGATAATCTTATTTCAAGTTTAGATAATCGCCTAATGTATTTTTTATCAGAACAATTGGGCTGGAATGATTTAAATTCAATTCAAAATAAAGCTATTCCTAACGTTTTGGATAATAAAGACACGTTAATCTTGGCTCCAACTGCTTCAGGTAAAACTGAAGCTGCATTAATTCCAATATTTAATGATATTCTCACTAAAGGTCATGATCCATTAAGCGTTCTTTATGTTTCTCCGTTAAAGGCATTAATTAATGATATGTTTAATCGTATTGAGCGATGGGCAGATTATTTCGACTTAACTGTTACAAAATGGCATGGCGATGTTACTAAATCTGAAAAAGATAAGTTTGTTAAAAATCCTACTGATTTTTTATGTATAACTCCAGAATCTCTTGAAGTAATATTAATGAATAAAAATTTTGATGATAAAGAAAATATTTTTTCTAATATTAAATTCATTTTAATCGATGAAATTCATTATTTTGCTGATTCTGATAGGGGAATACAGCTTAATTCATTATTAAATCGGATTAAAAAATATACTTCAGATAATGTTGTTACAGTTGGTCTTTCAGCTACGGTAGGTAATCCTGATTTAATTGCAGAATGGGTTAATCCTAATAATCCTGCAGATATTATTAGAGATACTTCGGGTCGTCAATTAAAATATCTTGTTTTACCATTTAATGAGTATAATATTCATATTCCATTAAAACGTTTTAAAGACCGTAAAGTATTAATTTTTGTTAACTCACGAGCAACAGCAGAGTTAGCTTTTAGAACTTTAAAAGATAATTTAAATTTAAAAAATATTTATATTCACCACGGTTCTATTAATAAAGAGACTCGTGAAGAAAATGAACGAAAATTCAAAGAGGATGCTGGTGGATTTATGGTGTCAACTTCTACTTTAGAGTTGGGAATTGATATTGGTGATATAGATGTTGTTGTTCATTTAAACCCACCTTATAGTGTAAGTTCATTTTCCCAAAGAATCGGTCGTAGTGGACGTAGGTCGAAGGTACAAAGAACCATAATCCTTTCACAAGGAATGAATTTAATTGTAGCATTAGCGGAATTGATATTGTATTTTGAAAACAAAGTTGAAGAAATTAGTATTTCAACACACTCAAAAGATATATTTTTCCATCAATTACTTAGTTCTACTTTTGAAAAAGGTAGAGTGCATGCTAAAGAATTATATAATGAACTAAAAGATTGCTATGCATTTTCTGATATTAGTTATGAAGACTGTAAAAATCTACTTAAATTCATGGAAGAACAGGAATTTGTCGATATTAATCAAGGTTATATTAGTTTAGGATATAATTTTGAAAAAACTTTTGGAAAAAGAAATTTCATGGAATTTTTTGCCGTATTTTATCCAAGTTATGAATATAAAATTTTTGAAGGAAGAACAGAAGTTGGAGGTTTAGATGTTTCATTTGCAACAAACTTAGATGTTGGGGATGAATTTGTATTGGCAGGTAAATTATGGAAAGTAACTTCTATTAGTCATGATAATTATAGAATAAGTGTTTCTAAAATGCCAAATGCTAAAAAAATTGTTCCTAAATGGGTTTCTGATGGTCCTGCACTTCCTTATTTAATATCACGTAAAGTATATGAAATATTGCTAGGTAATTTTGATAAAAATTATTTAAAATATTTTAAAAAAGGCACTGGAGATTATATTAAGGATTTAATTTCTAAAGCAAGTGAATATGGTTTTTCTAAAGATCTAATTCCAGTTAATATTGATTCTAAATCAAAAGAAGTTACAATATATACATTTGCAGGAGATAAAGCTAATAGGCTTTTAATGAAGCTATTTAATTTATATCATGATACTTATCTTGAAATGGTAACTCCTTTCTTTATATCATTTAAAGTTCGAGGAAATGAAATATCTGAATCAGATATTGAAAATCTGATTTATAGTGTTGAAGATATTTTAAATGAGGAAAATATTGAGCTTTTAATTGATGAAGTAAGTAAAGAATTTAAGAAAAATAAATTTATTAATTATTTATCTCCTCAGGATAGGGCAGATTTAAAAATGAATTTATTCTTTAATCGTGAAGGATTAATAGATTTATGTAAAAATAACATGGTTTATTTCATATCAAAATCATCATTTAAAGAAGAATACTTGAATGAGGTAATGAAATTTGTTAATAATGAAGATAATGAAATAAAGGTTTTAGAAGATGGTTAACTGTAAATATTGTGGTGAAAGTACATCAAATAAAAATGCAATCTGTAATAATTGTAAAAATAAATTAAATGCTAAAAAATATTTAAAAGCTGTGCTAGTTAATTTTAAGCCTGATGAGGTTTTTTCTAAAAGGAATTTGGGATTGTATTTAGATAAATCATTTAATGTCGATATTGTTCTTTTAACACTGAATGATTATGGTATGGTTGTAAGAAGAGGATCTCATGGATATAAATTAGCAACAAAAAAAGCTATTGATGAATTTTTATCACAGGAAGATTTAACTCAAATTAAATCTAAAAAAACTAAAAAATCTTCTAGACGTAAATCTAAAAAGAAATCTAAGTTAAAATCATCTAATATTAAAAAAGATTCCTTTAATAATGAACCCAAAGTCATTAAAAAATGTAAAATTTGTGGTACGGATTTACCTCCAAATTCCAAAAATGATATTTGTAGAAAATGTAGTAAAAAAGCACACGCATTAAATGTTCTAGAAGAGATTATTCCAATTACTGGTGTAGGAATACCTTTTAAAAAAGAAGATTTGGATAATTTATATAATAATAATCCTATTAAATCTAATGATACAATTTGGACATTACAAGATTTTAATTTAGTAAAATCTATTGATACTAATACATTTGAATTAGTATCTGAAGGCAAATTAGACCAATTTTTTAAAGAAAATAATAGTTCAAATACAGTTTCTGATTTACTTTCAAAAACATCATCCAAAACATTACAAAAAACTTGTTTAAAATGTAATAAAGCATTATCTATCTCAGAATTTAGAAAAATATCTGAAGATGAATATAGTGATTATTGTAAGAGTTGTGATAAAAAAATTAGAACTGCTAGTTATGCCATTGAATTTATAGACTGTGTTGGATTCAAAGAATTTAAAATAAGCGATGTTAACATTGAAAATGCTCAGGGTAAAATATTTAACTTGCAAGATAATGACTTGATATCATTTAATGGAAATTCTTATCAATTAGTTGATGAAGAAATTGTTTATTCATATATTAATCATAATACTGATGATAACGCTCAATTTGAAAATATTTTGGAAGCATTTAAAGAAGATGTAACGATGATACAAGCAGCTAAGAGTGTTGGCGTATCAAATGTTGAAGTTACAAAGTATTATATTGAGGGTAAAAACGGTAACCCTAAGTATGTTCATTTTTTCAATGAAATAAATACAATTAAATTTAATAAACTTGAAAAAATGCCTTGTCCTAAATGTAAATCAAAATCAGGTTACTATAAAAATGGTAAATGTAAAAAATGCGGCTATGTAAATATTTCTTTATTATCTCTTGATAAAAAAATGGATTTTGTCCTATCACACATTAGAGAAAATAATAGCGTCAAATCTGCAAAAGAATTGGATATTCCATATGATAATGTTAAAAATTGGAATAAATTAGGAAAAGCTGGACTTTCACCTTATGATAAATTTTATAAAGGAATTATCAATATTAAAGAAGAAAGTAAAGAAAATGCAATTAAAAGAAATAAAATTGATCCTATAGAAGAGAGATTAAATGGATATCTTAGAAAAATACAAAGTACTGAATTAACTTTAGATAAAAATATTATTAAATTAAAAAGTATTGATTTAGATAATAAAAAAATTAAATCTGAATATGATGAAATTTATTCTGAAATAAATATCATGAAAAATGACTTGATTTTCCAAAAGAATGAGATAAAATCTATTAAAGATAGTTTAATGGATTATTCTATTGATGAATTGGATAATATTAAATCATTTGATATAAAAGGCACAAGATCTATTTCTCTAAAAGTCAATAAATTACTTAAGAAAAATGATGAATATACTATAAAACAAGTTAATAAATATATTTCTAAATTAGAAAATCAAATAATGCTAATTAAAGTAAATATCAAAGTTTCTGATAGTAATCTATTAAAATTAGAAAAAACAAGTTTTGTAGATTCTTTGAAGAATGAAAGTATTGAATTAATTGATTCCATTACAGAGTATAAGTCATATTTAAATAAAAAAAATAAATTAATAGATGAAAAAATATCTGATTTGAAATCTAAAAATATATCTTTTGATTTAGATGAAATAAAAATTAATTTCAATGATTATTCATTCATGGTTGATGTTTTAATTTCAAAAAATAAGAATCTTATTTCTAAACAAATGGAAATGATAATAACGAATCTTGATGAAAACAAAGAACTTAATCAAATTTATGTTGATTTAGGAATTTCATCTGATGATGCAAAATCATGGTATGATTTAGGTAAATTCGGAAATAAAGACTATATAAAATTTTATGATAAAATTAATGAATATAATGATAAAAAAGAAAAATTAATCTCTGAAAAATCTAAAAATAATCTGATTGAAGAATTAGAAAAAGAATTGGAAAATACTAATGAATTAATTACAGATTTACATATTAATAGTTATAATTTATCTAAGATATTTGTCATGGAATCGTTAGAATCCGATATATTGAGTATATCTGATGAAACTGAAGATTTAAAGTTAAAATTAAATAATTACAAATCAGCTATTGAAGAAAATTTATCTAACATGAAAGAAAATCATGGTTCTGAAATAACAATAGATTATATAGATTTTTCAGCTGAAATAGAAAATTTAATTTCAAGAAGTAAAAAAATAATTTCAACAAATGAAAAATTAATCTCAGAAAAGCTCAATAAAAACACTGATACAAAAAATAAAAATGAAGATGTATCTCAAGTTAAACATCTTTCAAATCGGAGTAATTCATATACTCGAGGGCAAAAATATCCTAAAAAAGTGTCTAAAAGAAGATATAAGGCTAAGCTTATTAAAGAATATGAAAATAAAAAGATTGTTATATCTGATGAACTTGAAAAGTTAAATAAAGATATTACAAAATTAAATGATTTTGATTTGGATAAATCATTAAATTATTCCAAATCTAAATTAATTCGTGAATTATATACATATAAAACAAATTTAATTAATTATTCCAAATCTATTGATATATATTTATTAAATATTAAAAATAATGATGATTATTCAAATTTTTATATTGAAGAATTTGAATTTATGGATTATTCAAATAAGATAAATGAGTTGATTTCACAATCAAAAGAATCTAATTCAAATTCTATAAAGCATAAGAATTTGAATGATTTAAATAAAATATCTTCTTTTGATAAAAAAATTGAAGAAACAAATAATAAAAATAATTCCTCCGGAGTATTGAATAAATTAATTAATAAATTTAAAGAAAATTCATCTGAAGAGTCTAGCATGAAATTAAATGAAAAAAGTTCTTCTAATGAGTCTAATGTTGATTTAAATAAAGAAAGTCCAACGGAAAACAAACTCCAAAATTCTAATAATGAATCTAAGAATGAATCTCAAGAGGAATTAGTTTTAAAATATTATAAAGAAACAAAAGATTTGGTAAAAGCTTCTAATCTTGCTAATGTTCCACTATTTTTAGTTAAATTTTGGTATAATGAAGGTAAAAAAGGCAAACAACAATATATTGATTTTTATAATCAAATGAAGAAAATTGAAAAACTATGAATATAGGTGTCTGAAATGAAGGAGTTCATCAAAAAAATTGAAAGAATTAACTTTGGATTAATGTCTCCAGAGGATATTCGTAAAATGTCTGTTGTTCGTCTTGAAACTCCAGATACTTATGACTCTGACGGTTATCCAATTGAAAATGGTTTGATGGATCCTCGTTTAGGTGTTTTAGACCCTTCACTCAGATGTCATACCTGTGGTGTCAGAGGTGGGGACTGTCAAGGACACTTTGGTAGTATTGAACTTGCAAGACCAGTTCTTCATGTTGGTTTTGGAGATATCATTCATAAAATATTACGTTCAACCTGTAACGAATGTGGACGTGTTCTCTTACCTGAAGATGTTTTAGAAGAATACAGAGAAAAAATATCTGATGCTTTAAATCATAAAGAAAACTTAGAAGATATCCTTAAAAAGATTCAAAATGACGCTAAAAAAGTTGAAATGAATGAAACTAAACAAAATGATATCGTCAATAAAATCATGGATCAGATTTATCCTGATGATGCTGACTATGATGAAATTGAAAGAGATGAAATTTTGTTAAATATCTTAAATCAACTTTATGCTGAAGCATACATGATAAGGGATGAAGGTGAAGAAAAACCTCAATTTTCATACATCGATCCAAAAATGCTTTGTCCTCACTGTAGGAAAAACCAACCTTTAGCAGACATTGAAGCAAGTTACGACGTGCTTGAAACTAAAAACACTGCAGATATTAACAAAATCAAGGAAAATATCCGTAATAATATCGAAAGTGATTACGCTAAAAAAATAGCTAAAATTGATAAAAAGCTCGATGAACTTCAAAGTGCTGAAGAAATCGACAGTGAAGCTGTTGAAAAACTGGAAGATGAAAGAGCTAAAGTTGTCGAAGATCAGGAAATCAAATCAGATAAAAAATTCGAAACTGAATTTAAAAGAAGCATTCCAGTCTTTATCAGAACTTATGTTCAAAATCTCGTTCAAGAACCTATCATTTTAGATAGTCCTACAACTATTAGTCAGGGAAATTATAAATTAACTGCTTCTGAAATTAGGAAAAGATTAGAAAAAATTCCTGATGAAGATATCTTTGTTTTAGGTATTAATCCTGAAGTGGCCAGACCTGAATGGATGATTTTGACTGTTTTACCAGTTCCTCCAGTAACAGTAAGACCTTCTATTACCTTAGATACAGGTGAACGTTCAGAAGACGACTTGACTCACAAGTTAGTAGATATCTTACGTATCAATCAAAGATTAGTTGAAAATATGGAAGCAGGTGCTCCACCATTAATCGTTGAAGACTTGTGGGATTTATTACAATATCACGTTACTACTTACTTTGATAATGAAGCTAGTGGTGTTCCACCATCCAAACATAGAACTGGAAGACCTTTAAAAACCTTAACCCAAAGGTTAAAAGGAAAAGAAGGAAGGTTCAGATCCAACCTTTCAGGTAAACGTGTAAACTTCTCTGCACGTACTGTAATTTCTCCAGATCCAAACATCAGTATTAACGAAGTCGGTGTTCCTGAAATGATTGCAAAAGAGGTAACCATACCTGCTTATGTAAACGACTGGAACATTGATGAAATCAAGACTTATGTTGAAAACGGTCCGGATATACACCCTGGTGCAAACTACATGATTACCGAATCTGGAAGCAGAAGAAGGATTAATAATGAAACTAAAGAATTCATCCTTGAAAATTTAAAACCTGGAGACATTGTAGAAAGACACCTTAAAGATGGAGACATGGTTTTATTCAATCGTCAACCTTCACTTCACAGAATGAGTATGATGGCTCACGAAGTAAGAGTATTACCTTACAAAACTTTCAGATTAAACTTATGTGTATGTCCTCCATACAATGCAGACTTTGATGGAGACGAAATGAATCTCCATGTTTTACAAACTGATGAGGCTCGTGCAGAAGCTAAATCATTAATGCGTGTACAGGAGCATATCTTATCTCCAAGGTTCGGTGGACCTATTATCGGTGCAATTCACGACCACATTTCCGGAGCATACTTATTAACAAGAAAATCAATGAAATTTAGCGAAGAACAGGCTTTACAAATTGTCCGTAAATCTCATTTACCAATTCCGGAAAACGACGGTGAAAAATGGTTATTAAAATCTGAATCAGAAGAAAGCCCAGAAATAGAAAGGGAAATAGCCAAAAGGACCAAAAATGTCCGTGGAACCAAAGCTGATAAGGAAGCTTACCTTAACACTTTAGATTTAACTGAAGATGAAAAGGCTAAACGTCTTAAAGCAAACAAATGGACTGATGAAGAAAAAGAAATCATCAAACAAAATGCTCACA
>JAFRFB010000061.1 GCA_017434555.1 Methanobrevibacter sp.
TGAATTTTTAATGTATAAACTTGTATCATATGCATAAACGGTGTTAGGATTTGTTGTGCTACTGTTTTCAACTTCATTTCCAATAAAAGATGTATTGTCAAATGTGGAGTTTGTTAGCTCAATATATATTGCACCACCATTCTTAAAAGCAGAATTATTAATAAATTCACTATTTTTTAGGTTTAAATCGATTGTGGAAGCATATATTGCACCCCCACTTATTTGAGCATTATTATTAATGAATTTGGACCCTTTAATATTCAATTTACCATTCAGCTGTAAGATTGCACCACCAAATCTGCTGCTGCAATTATTAAATTCCGTATTAATTACATTCAATCTATTTGCAACTTTTTTATTTTCAAACCCGCCTACTTCAGCATATATTGCACCGCCGTTATTTTTGGATGTGACGTCAATGAATCTACAATTTTCTAGGGTAATTTCATCGCTTATTGATTTAATGACTATTGCTCCTCCGGTAAACTTGGTAGTTAAGTTAATGAAATTGGTATTTTTTATTTTTCCTGAACAATTCTTAAGATATAATGCAGTAGTATAATTGGATATTGCATTTTCAAAAATTACATTATTTATGCTAAAGGCATTGTTTTCTAAATAAATTGTTCCTGCTATACTCATTGCAAGATTGTTGGTAAATCTTGTGTTGTTTATTGTGGTTTTTCCTTGTGTATATATTGCCTCACCATAATTTGCTTGGTTGCTGTTGAATGTTGCATTATTTATACTGCATTCGCCAAATACACAAATTGCTCCGCCGTAGTACGCATAGTTGTCTTTAAAAGTCACGTTGTTTAATGTAATTGATCCTGGGGAGGAAATGGCTCCGCCCGCATTTTCGGCCATATTTCCATTGATAAAGTTAAGGTTTGAAATTGTTATATTGTTTCCAATGATTTTAAAGATCCTTGTCTGGTTGGACCCGTCAATGGTGTGACCGTTACCGTTAATCATATAATTGGTTTTGTTTATTAAAATTCCTCTATTCACTTTGTAATCTGTCGTATTGTCATATGTATAATCCTGTGTTATTTCAATAGAGTCTACGCTTGCATCGATTTCATTTTGAAGTGATGTGAAGTTTCCTTCAGCCGAAACAGTGCTGGTTGCGATAAATAACACAAGTAAAATTAGAAATATTTTAATTATTTTCATAATTTTTCTCCTAAAAGTACTTGTAGATAATTATATTTTTAATTTTAAAAAAACTTATCTATGTTTTAAAAAAGAAAATGAAAGGATTAAATTGTTTAATCCTTGATTGTTATTGTGTTTGCGATTGCCATTCCGTCATATTCGGAGGTGATGATGTATTCTCCGGCCATCAGTCTGATGTTTAGTTTGGCTATTCCTGAGGAATCTGTGGTTCTTGTGTAGAATACTCCGTTTACGTTGAATGTTACTTTGGCATTGGCTAGCGGATTTCCCCAGCCGTCAAGAACAGTGACGTTGAATGTTGAACCGTCCATGTATTTCATTTCCAGATTTGTAGCGTTTAAAACTGGCAGGACAGTAATGTTGTATGACATCATTAGTCCTGTTAATGGATCAATGGCTGTTAGGATGTATTCTCCAGGCTCCAGGTTAATGTTTAGCTTGGCTGTACCGTTTTCATTGGTTAATCTATCATAGAAAATACCATTAATGTTCATGGTAATATTAACACCGCTTACGGGATTACCTTCACCGTCAATTAAGCTAATATAGAACTGTGAAGCGTTTCTGTAGTATTTTACTAGGTTTTCAGATATTAATGTTGGCAGTACGGTTATTGTGTTTTCGACTGTTGTGCCGTTGAATGTTGTTTTGATTGTGTAGTTACCTGGGTTTAGGTTGATTGCCATTTTTGCAGTTCCGTTTTCATCACTGGTTCTTGTATAATTTATGCCGTTAATTTCAAATGTTACTTTAACGCCAGTTTCACCGACATCAGCAACAAACTGGGAATCGTTTTTGTATATTTTAACCAAATCTTCGGTATAGATATCTAAATCAAATGCATAAACTTTTAAACATACTGTCCTGTTCAATGGTGCATAATCAATCCAATTTATGCCGTCTGCACTTACAAATGATACATTTTCCATGTAATGTTGTCTTGTGTTGTTTTGTTGTGGGAGCACATTGTTTTTAAAGACTACTTTAAACACGTCATTTTCTTTAACCGGAATGTATTCATTTAATTTTATGGTTTTAAATCCTGCAAATTCGCTTGTACCATTTTGGGTGTGTTTCAATTCATCATTAACATATACTTTAAATTCATAATCAACTCCAGTATCGTTAAAGTAAGTACCTACAGCACCTATAAGGTTATTTTTAATAGCCGTATATTCATTTGAGTAATATGTATAGTTTTCATTGAATCGATTAAGTCCCCCAATGTCTGTCTGGTAATTGTATTTGTAATTTTCAGTATTTTCAATTATGAATGCTAATGTATATGGGATTGTATATTCTCCATCAAGATCAGGTCCTAATAGTGAGGTGTCATAATATGAGATGTATGCGTATCCATTATCGCCCCATGTATCGCCCCAACTGTTTTTCATTATCCAAGCACCGTCACCTGGTGGGGGACTATTGAAGTTATCTTTTGAATAGCTGTCGTCCCAGCCA
>JAFRFB010000062.1 GCA_017434555.1 Methanobrevibacter sp.
CAACCCTGTTAATTTAAGAAATTTTTGTGAAATTAATTTTTTTATTCACCTCTTCTTTGAGTTGGAGGGAATTTGTTATTTGGATCTTTGGCTGTTCTGTCAGGATTCCTATCATTTACTCTATTTTTTTCAACTAAGTTCGATTGTGCGGTATTCAATATTCGTTTTACAGCATTTTCTCTTTCCTTAGGGTCATCCGATAATAAGTCTGGCATGTCTAATTTAATTAATCCGAATAAGACATTGAGATTTGTTTTATATTCGTGTTTTAGGTTTTTATTTTTTTGTTTTTCTTGTATTTTTTGGTCTGCATCGAGTTTCATTGCCATGAGGTAATTAAACATGAATATGTTGGCGTAGAAGTCTTGTTGTATGATTTCTTCGTTGTATCCGCTGAAGTTTTCTATGTGTATTATGTTTTTTAATCTGTCGAAATTGGTTTCTATTTTCCATCTTTTGTTATATAATTCTTTTAAATCTGAGGTAGTGAATTTATCGAAGGGTAAATTGCTTGCTAGTATTTCTGTGTATTTTTTTCCTGTTTTAGTTGTTAGTTCTATTTCTGTTATTCTTATTTCTGTGCTTCTTTTTTCTCGTGCTTGTTTCTTTAATTCTTCATCGTGAAAGTTTTGTGTTCGTATTCTATTTATGGTGATGTTTATTATTTCATCATTTGTTTTCATATATTTTCGTTCGTTTATAAAGTCATCTGCTTTTAATCTTATTAGAAAATATGAATTTATGTTCTTATGTTTGAGCATTAGTTCAAGGGCGTCGTATCCTCTGTCGTAGGTTGTGATGGTGTTGGTCATGTCGATTCTTTGGTTTAAGTTGTCTAAATGTTGCATTGCGAGTTCTACTTCGCCTATTTTTTTGCTGTTAGTTATTGTGGCCGTTAATATGAAATCTGTTTGTGTATCTACAATGCAGGATGCTCTAAATCTTATTAATTCCTTTCGCAATCTATTGAAATGTGGATTATTTAATTCTTTTAGTTGTTTTTCTGTATATCCAATATTTGGTGCATCGCAGATGCTAGTATCGCCTGCAAGTATTGAATATCCCCTATAAAGGCCAGGTCGTTCTGAATCGTTGTAAATTCCATCAATAAAGTCTTCATTCATATCCACATAACAAACATGGTCGAGTAATTTTCTTCTTTGAGAAATGTTAGATTTGCTTAATGTCATATTTTTATCCTTTTTTTCTTTTCTAATAAAATTTATAGCTTCAATTGCAGTTGTTCGGCCACAATCATAGAAAGGATACTTGATTATACTTTCCAGATTAGTTTTTCGATTTCGAACAAAATGATTTTTTCCATCATCAATTATATATTTTCGATCAACATATTTATTTAAGTTTACCCAAGTTTCATCACAATATTCCATGAAATTAATCATCAAAAACAACCCCCAAATCCAGAAATTCAAAACAAAAAATATTGAATAACTCTATATAAAAATATAATTTAATAATATTTAATATTAACTATTAAAAATACTTAAAATTAGATATAAAATACTTAAAATAATCATTTAAACTATTAGAATAATTACACTTAATTTAAAGTAAATTAAAAGAATATACATGGAAAAATTACCAGAAAATGGAAAATAAGAAAAAAATAAAAAATTAATAATATGGTCTTAATATAAAAAATAAATATGTTAACGCAATTAAACATCAAATAAAAAATTATAAATAGAAAAAATAAAGAAATAAGACAATATAATTAAAAATTCAATATTGAGTTTCTTAAATTAACAGGGTTGAACCTTATCCACAAATTTAATTAACCTGCCAAATCTAAACTATAGTATAGAAAGGTTGAGAGAGAAAGCATATAAGCAACTGATATTTAGAGTGATATAATGATGATTATAAGGAATTTTTGGAATTTTGTGAAAAACTTTTATGCATCAATACATTGCAATAATTTACTTTAATTAAATTCACAACCAGCACTATTTATTTTTTTTCATCTTTCCATAGCATGAATTTCATTATTAATCTAAAAATCAAATAATGTTGTTTGTTTCGGTTCAATATATCTTATTACTTCCGCATCAATTAGCTTATCATTCTCTTTAATGTGTCCAAGCAGTAATGGTGATTTCTCATCATGCAGTTTTATAACATTTTTAGGAATTTCAGGTTTTCGATTAGCGTAGCAATATTTGCACTCACTTAAACAGGAATTATATGCTCCTATATCTCTTGAGGGAATGCAGTGACAGTTTTGTCTAATTCCTGTTCCTTTTACATTTTTATAAACTACATTGTGTGCCTGTTCCAATATTTCACGAGTGGTACATCCAGCAGCATGTATACCATATTTGTCATAGCTTTCATTTGTTGCACATGATTGTGTATAAAGATTATATCTCTCTGATATCTCACCAATCCTTTTCAATAGCTTCACTTTATCTTCCTCAGCAAGTGGAATTATCTCAGGCATGTTTTCTTCAACTTTTTTGTACATATCTACAAAGCTGAATATACATCGGTAAACTAATGGTGAGATCTTTTCGGCCATATACTCAAATGTTTCAAGATGTTTTTCAACTGTGTATTTTTCAGTCAGAAGTATCGGATCGTATCTCCAGAGAATCTTATTGCCACCAACAATATCAGATAATCTTTTCAACGTTTTAATAGATTGATTTATTGATGGGACTTTCGGTTCTATGTCCTTGCCGTATGCAGTAATCGTGTAGTTGCACAATATATTGTACTTTTCATCAATGTCACCTATATGTTTCAGTATAGGTTGGTAGTTTTTGGAGCAGAACAGAAGACAATCAACATCTTCGGACTTTAAACTTAACTTGTATACATTCTCTCTTGCAAATGGATTTCTTGAATATGCATATC
>JAFRFB010000088.1 GCA_017434555.1 Methanobrevibacter sp.
AACACGTGATGGATTAATTAGATGGATCAGATTACAAAAAATCCGCTGGACAGAACGAAATGTCCTGACCCAAAAAAACATGAAAATTAAAACAAACATTCAAAAAATCAATTCTGCATCATGACAATTTTGGACAGAGCCAATAATCTATGTATTAATTAAAAAAGACAATAAATATGGAAAAACCTATTGAAAACATTCCAATATATGACTTATGAATTAGAATCTATAAGGATAAATTCCTTTTTGAGAATATTCAATTTCAAGCCATCTTTTAAGCAGTTTTTCAGAAATCTCATATTCACCACCTGCAAAGCGAATTAAATCCAAATTCTGCAATTTATTCAGTTTATCGCTTAATGAACCTGATTTTACATTTAATTTTCGAGCCAATTCAATTCTTTTCAATGGAGAATCAATTAATGCTATTATTATATCCTTTTCTTTTGTGGTTAGTCTATTCCATTCGTTAATCAGATGGCTGACAATGAATGATATATTATTGTCAAATGCATCGATTACATTGTTTTCATCCAATTCATGATTGGTCGGAAGTTGGCGTGCAAAAATGTTAATGTAATATGGAATGCCTGATGTGCATTTATAAAATCTTTCAAAACCCTCTGAGGTGAACTTTAACTCAGGTGCCCTTTCTGTGAGGTAATTTTGCATAGTCTGTTTGGAAAACGGATTGATATTTATTGTCAGCATCCTTCCACCAAATGCACCGTTTTGACCTGCAATTTCAGAGATTAAATTATCCTGCAATCCCATGGATCCGCTTAAAATATATGCAACGTTTCTCTGTTCAGTCGCATATCCTCTAAAATTCCATAAAAATGATTCCAGATAAGTATTCAATTCCTTAATCACCTGAAATTCATCAATGATAATTATCATGCCGTCGATTTTATCTTTATTGTTGTCATATATTTCCTGAGGTAATCTAAAAACAAAATCCCTATATCTTTCCAAATCCCTTTCAGTTCCAATAATTGGGATTGGAATAGAAATTTCAAAAGCACTTGCGACAACCACTTCTTTTAATTTGAAATTATTTGTTTTAAAAAATTTATTAATGTGATTTTTTAAAGTGTTTAATCCTTTTTGGTGTGCTTCTTCTATGATTTTTTGATAGTAAAAATCATACAATCCTTTAAGAGACATTTTATTCTTCTGATATGTCTGAGAAACACTAAAATCCATATATACAACAAGATAATTTTTATCCATAATCTGTTTAATCTTATTTAACAGAACAGTTTTTCCCACTCCCCTAATGCCAGTCACTAAAATATCGGGCGCATTGTTTTCGCTTGTAGAGTTTAAAAGATTTGTTAGGTTGCTTATTTCCTGTGTTCTGTTGAAAAATTCTTCATCTGTTAAAACTTTGCTGGTTCCCCACGGCAAATTAGACATGATATCACCAAAATATAATTAACTTCAAATTATGTAATAATAAATATGTTAGACCAAGTATATAATAGTTTTTATATTATATAATGAATTTTATATTACATATAATATGTAATAGATTTTATGTTACATCAAATGAAACATAAATAAAAACAATTATAAAACCAATATACAGTACATACAACCAATAATTTCTTTTAATAAGGATGTGTCAAAATTTGTTTAACAAATTTATCCCTATCCAATTTTTAAAATTCTATTTTTCATTTAATTGTTAACATCAACATGAAGAATTTATTATTGGAAACATAGAATATGAAAAATTTAATGAATGATTTCTCCATACTTTTTCAAAGAATTTACTCCAAATATAAAGTTAATATGCTGAAAAAAGTATATTTTCATATGGTCTTATTTAAGAAATTAATCATTATCAATGTCAAATCGATGAAAAAAGAACCTATGGTCATATTATTATTTGAATATTTCCAACAGGCTACAAACATAAGGTTTGCAAATTAATGGAGAAGTTCCTAAATCTGCCTTAATGGATAAAGAGCATCCAGAATATTATAAACCGTTAAAGTGCATAAATCACATATTGGAATAGTTTGTTATATTCATTATCTTGCCATCATATTTTTATTAGGGTTTTACCTTTAGATCCTCCATTGTCCACTTTTTTAAGAGCATTATTGACATCAGACAGACTATAGATTTCATCAATTGAGGGTTCTATCTTATTTTCTTCAAAGATTTTGGATATTTCAGTTAATTGTTTGCCATTTTCATTAACAAAGAGGAAGTAATATTTCTGATTTTTCTTTTGAGCCATTTTATCAATTTTACGGCCAACCATTCCAAATAATATTTTTTTAATTGAAGATAAACCCATTCTCTGAGCAAATTCCTTATTAGGCATTCCTTTTAAGGAAACAAGAGTTCCACCATGTTTCAATATTTTGAATTCCTTTTCCAGTTCTTTTTCACCAATAGTGTCCAATACATAATCCACATCGTGCAATATTTGCGAGTAATCTTGAGTCCTGTAGTCAATGAATTCATCCACTCCCAAATCAGTCACTCTTTGTTTGTTTCGTGCACTTCCGCTTGTGAAGACCTTAAGACCTAAATTTTTAGCAATTGGAATTGCCATAGCTCCAAGACTTCCAGTGCCTCCGGAGATAAAAATACTCTCATTTTTATTAATTTTCATCAAATCAAAAGACTGAAATGCTGTTAAAGCAGTCAAAGGAATGCATGCTGCCTGTTCAAAACTTAAATAGTCGGGAATTTTTGCAAGTGATGCCTTATCAACTGAGGCGAATTCTGCAAATGCACCAATATTATCTAAAGGCATTCTTGAATACACTCTATCACCTATATCAAATTCAGCAACATTGTCCCCAGTTTTTTCCACAATACCTGAAAATTCATTGCCCATTATTAATGGAAGTTTGTAGGGTGTTATCATTTTGACTTCTCCACGGATAATCATGTTATCTAAAGGATTAACGCCTGCAAACATAATCTTTACTAAAACATCATTCGAACCAATTTCAGGGACTGGAACCTCTTCGATACTAATTTCACTGCCTTTTTTGTCATATTTTTTTAATATTGCTGCTTTCATTATTTCACCTTTAAATTTTCAATAATTCCATATAATAATCTTTAAACATGGCAATAATTTCGGAATCTCTTTCATCACCGCATTCTAATTCATCCAAACCAAAAACTGCCATTTCATACAAAATCTTATTTAGTTTAGACCCTTTTTTTGTCAAATGGTATTCAGTTAAATTCTTTTTAGTGCCAATAACATTCTTCTTTACAATAAGACCATTGTTTTCCATGAATTTCAAAGTGTCTGTCAAAACTGTGGCAGATAAATTGGGATGATTGTCTTTAAATTCTGAAAAATGTTTTTTTCCAGTAAACATGTCTCTAATCAATACGATAACCCATTTTCGATTGATTAATTTAAGTGTATTTTCAATAGGGCAAGTAACTAAATCTTTTGTCAATACTTATCACCGTGATTCAACTATAATAATACATTTAAAAAAATTGTTATAAATAATCCATAGTTAGTGTTGACTAACTTCAAAAGTGGAAAGTAAATTTCAAATATCAAATCTTTAATGTTGTGTAGGGTTTTGGTCTAAAAGTCAAGCTGTTCTGCGAGGCAGATATTGCATACTGCATTTGGCGTGTCGATGTTTGCATCCTTTACCGGACATAGGAATGCACCATTTTTTTCTTCAACTTTCAGTGACCCTGGGAATGGTGTGCCTACAGGATGAATGGGCTCTTCTAAAATGAATGTTGTATAAATTGAAGAAATTTCAAAAATAAGAAGCACTTTGGGTTTACTCTCCCGTATCCCGGTTTTATAATGTAATCTTAAAATTTAATTGCTTCGCTGAATGATTTCTTGTCGATATCATGAGTATAGGAATTGTTGTCGTTTGAAATGTCCTTGATACGCAATAGGAATGACTCGATATATGATTTTTCACTGTCTTTTCTGTAGCTTTCCTGCACGTATCTGTTTTCTTTTATAACCTGTGAGGAAAAGTCCATCATATCAAATACTGAAATGTTAGATGAATATTTTTTCAGAATTTCCAAAACTGAAAATGATTTGATGGCGTTATCTTGTGAAATGAGATTTGAAAGTTCATCATACATCTCCATGCAGCTGTCTGACATTTCATATACTCCCTGGTTAAAATCCGAATGAATATCCTGCATTTTTGCAAACGCAATATCTGCACATGGAGTTTTCATCTCTGATGCTCATGATTCTGGTTTTGCATTTGTATTCCCCGTTTTCTAAAAAGACTTCATCTTTTGTAGGGTTGTCTCCAAATGGGTGGAGAGGTTTTTTAGCCATTAGTGCCAGATATAGTGAGATGTATTTTGTAAATTCTCTTGTTTCCTCATCTCCTCCGGCATAAGTGTCAAAATAAAAATCAATGTCGTTTTTAAGGTT
The DNA here is from genome assembly GCA_017434555.1 of Methanobrevibacter sp. GTDB lineage: Archaea > Methanobacteriota > Methanobacteria > Methanobacteriales > Methanobacteriaceae > Methanocatella. Next base: position 4,415 of record JAFRFB010000088.1, read on the forward strand.
TTCAACAACCCCTTCCTTAATGTCATAGTCTTCATCGATATCCAGTGCAAATATTTCATCCCACGTTTGTGAATTGTATTTGGCTAATTTTTTAGTCAGCGGATCTTTATATCTCTCATCTGTAACTTTGTTTCTGAGATATTCAATAGGATAATCTTTTAGATTTTCTTTAATTTCTTCATGCAATTCTGTTGCTTTCATAATTTAATTAATGTAATTGATTAAGTATATATGTTTTCATTAATCTAATGAACGAGCCATGTAATTGAAGCAGAACAACATGTTGGTGAGAGGAATTTATAAATGAAGTTAATATACTAAATTAATTCATTAAAATAAGACTTATTTTTTAAAAATATCCTCACACTACACATAATAACATCGTAAAATAAATTATATTCATATAATAAATAAAAAGAATAATATTAAAAATTATAAGTAAAATAAACAAAAAATAATATAGATTTTTGTTGCCCGTATACTATACAAAATATAACGTACTTTTCGCCCCAACATATCAATATCGTATCCCAACTCATATAAACTTGACAGACACTTTTAAACATGGTTATTTAAATAAAAACACCAAAACTCCAATAAAAAAAATTTAGATGAAATAAATCAGTTATTCCCTTTTAACAATCGCATCATTCGGACAATTTTCATAACATAATCCACAATGCAAACAATGTTCCTGAGGAATTTCAAACTTATCGTCAACAAAAACTGGAATCTGCTGCGGACAACTTGCCTGACAAGTACCGCAAGCAATACAATCATCAGTTATCTCAAATCCCTTAACTGTTATTTCAACATCACCGAATTTGAAGGATTGTCTGAAAATAGGCTTTTGTGTCAAATCAAAGAATTCCATTTCATAATCTTCAATGCAAAAAGGTTCTAAAATATATCTCGCATTTCCAGGATAAACATTATTCATGAATGGATTGTTTTCAAATATTAAATCAATCCAATATTTTTGATCGTCCAATTTATGAGATTCACCACTAATTCTAATGGATTTATTGTCTTTTAAACTTAAATAACTAATCTTTGGATGATTTATTATTTCTGAATAAACATGTTTTCCACGGCCAGTTAGAAAATATATTTTATCATCTTCAATATGCATTATATCAATAATTCTTGATTGAGGATTGCCATTCTCATCAACAGTAGATAAAACCGCATCAATCACATCTCTTAATTGTTTAAAACATTCTTCTTTAGTAACCATATTAACTACTCCAATTTAAATATAATCTTTCCTTGAGCCATGTTTGACTCCATCAAAGTATGAGCTTTTCCAATATCTTCCAAATTATAGAATACTCTTGAAATTTCAG
>JAFRFB010000089.1 GCA_017434555.1 Methanobrevibacter sp.
GCCATATATAGCTCACGAATCATATTTATGTCCATATATAGCTACATCATGAATCACCATATATAGATATATATATCTGATTGGTCCGCTCAATACCTCATATGCTCACGGCTCAACTTGAGTTGATGTCTTCGACATCATGAGACCGTGAGCATATGAGGTATTGAGCGGACCAATCAGATATATATATCTATATATGGTGATTCATGATGTAGCTATATATGGACATAAATATGATTCGTGAGCTATATATGGCTATAAGTGTGATTCGTGATTACATATGTAACCATATATGGTCAACTCAAAATGCACTTAATGTGTGATTGGCTAATTAACATAATACTTAATATGTGATTGGTTATTTAAACAAAACAAGGTCATTACAAAACTATATATATGTGAATATTTTACATTCACCATCAGCTCACTTCTCTTGCTCTCTTGTGTTCTCTCTCTCCTTCTCAATGGCATCTCCGTCGAACTACAACGTTGATCTGGATGCAACACAGGACTCTCAATATTCTGAAATTGAGGTTCGTCCAGTTCATAATGTTGAAATGTTTAAAAAATATTATGCAAATTTATTTGTTACATCTGGTTCAATGGGACTTGATCTTTATTCATATGATGAAGTTGAAATACAAAGCCATTCCACACGTATAATCGATACAAATATAAAATTCAAATTTCCTCCACGTTTATATGGAATAATAAAAGCCAGATCATTCTGTGCAAAAATGGGACTACAGGTGCATGGCGGAGTTATAGACAATGACTATACCGGAGAAGTCAAAATTATAGTCTATAACTCTGAAAAATTTGACATGACAATACCAGCCTACATGAAAATTGCTCAATTGATTGTAATGAAATATCCACAATTTAAAATAAAGCAAAACCCTACACTGGATGCCTTTCCTTCGACTGAAAAAGAAGAAAAAGCAGACGCAAACAATGAAAAGGATGAATTGACGGAATGGTACATTGAAAATGTACAAACTAAAGAAGATATGATCAAATATAGTCGATTGTATAATGCAGACTCGAGAGAAGAATTTGAAGAAATTTTAAATACAACAAACTGGACAAGGTTGAACTGGGATGGACCCAAAAAATTATCATTGATAAGTATGAATGATAATTTTATCAAAACACAAAAACGCCAATGGGAAAAGAACAACCAAGAACAACAAAAGAAGGAAAAAAGAGCAAAAAGACAAAAGAATGAAGAAGAACAATATACAATGAAACCAACTCCGTCTACAAGTTATGCTACTAATAGAGACTTGGTAGTATCAGAATTTTCTGGATCAACATGGCAAACGTGGAAAACGGAAAAAATGAAATCTGGGCAATGGATTGATAATCCAGAAGAATATAAACGAATAATGAATGAAAAGGGACTAGAAAAGAAAGTATTTAAAAATCCAGTAACGGGACAGTATTATACTAAATGGATAAAAAAGAAAATACCTCCTCGATATGATTAATATACTTTTATTATATTGATAAATAAATAAAAAATTAAATAAAATGTATTTCTTTTTAGCAACGCGAAAATGACAAAAAGGCTTATACTGTTGTTGTACATGGTATTGTAGAAGGAATACCAAAACAATCAAGTATAATGGCAATCTATCACAGTGATACGGAAAATAATACAATAGAAGGTGAACATACTCATATAATCTTTTTTGCTCATCCGCAAAACAAATTGAGAGCATTAAAGAATATATCAAAACACACAAAAGATGAAATTGGAGACTTGATTAAAAATTGTCAACCAGTCAAATCAATGAAAAATTTCATGGCCTATCTCAAATCACATCAAATTAAAGAAGAATTTATTGGAGGAAAATTTGATGAAAAATATATTCAAATGTGGAATTCTATTGAACAAAATGACTTGTCGTGCGCTTTAGCAAATAGAGAAACACGAAAACGAAAAAGAGAAATTTCTGAAAATGTCGTTGTAAAACGACAAAAAATTGCCAATATTGTTGATATTATTGATGAATACAATATTCAGGTAATAATAACATATACACGTTATATTTTCTTGTAGACTACTAATGATATATATACTAATATTCCTTATACCTTATTACAAGAATTATTAGTATATTATCATACTAGTCTCAATAGTGTTGTAAACATGTTATTAAAGAGTAAAATAAACTCTTTAACATATGAAAACAACACTAAAACCTATATAGAGAATATTAATACCGCTAAATGGTAAGTGCTCTTGCTCAGCAATCCTACTATTATCATGTACCTAACCTACTCACTTACTCACGCAGCACGCACGCACACGAATGCACGCAGCTCAGTGAGCAGGGAGCATACATCTCACAGCTCTTGCAATATAACAACATTGAGGAGGAGAAGTTCAAAGAAAATATCTCAATGATTATGGAGAAGCGCCATAATAAGATAAATACACTTGGTAAGATACTACTTTAATCTAATCAATAATATTTTAGTACTACAAGGACCATCGAATACTGGAAAGAGTCTACTGGCAAAATTGATAGTAAGCGGATACAATTATGCCACAGTTGCACGCAGCACAGAATCAAACAATTTCATATTCCAAAATCTATTGGGTAAAACAGCTGCGCTAATGGAGGAACCATTCATTACCAAGGCAACGGTTAACGACTTTAAACAATTACTCGGTGGAGAACGAATGGAAATTGGAATAAAACACAGGGATCGTGAATGGCTAGAGCGTGTACCAATCATTTGCACAACAAACGATGTGCAGCTGGCGGACCGATGCAACTCAGTTGACTGCCAAGCGATCCAGAATCGGTGTGTATACTACAGACTCTTCAAAACCATCAAATATGGCAGACCTACTGGGGATAATGCAGCCAACGATCTCTTCGAGTTCAATGGATATCTCTGTGCAAAGGGATGGGCGAAGTGGTGGGATTCCACCAGCAGAACGGACGAGCCAGAATAACCAAGGAGGAATTATTCCAAATATTGACTATTTTTCTTTCGAATATAATGTATTTAAATTACGTCTTGTAAAACGAACAATTATAACCATTCCACAAGAACAATTCCCTCTAACAACTAACCTTCAAAATAAATTATCTTATCGTTTATTGAACAATTGGTGTCTATCCTCAATTCTGAGGACATATACAAGCTTTTCTTCGCCTACTTCTGCAACAATAAAAATGAAGACAAATGCGCTAATGGCTGCTCAATTTCCATACATGCGACTCGGAAAACTTCGAATGAGAATATCAAATTTCATTCCAGTAATCAATTCAATAAATCCATCAGGACAAACTACACTCAATACAATAAACCCAGCTCCATGGATGTGCATAGCAATGGACACTAAAGGTGCATACAGATCAGTTGGATTGGGACCACAATCGAATAGAACAGATCAATGGCTAGACATGATATCACAAAATTCGTGTTTAATACCTGGACAGAATTGGTGCTCTCAATGGTCACATGTGGAAACACTTCAAATGGGCCAAGTATGGAACTATGAGCAATCGTATCCGGTCGATAATGAAAGATGGTTCGTTAACCCAATAAGTCAAGATGCTACATACGTTGCAAGTAGCGCACCAACCACATTCTTCTATTATCCTTCGAATATATATTCATCAGATTCTTGGTTCCTACCATTCTATCCATCTAATGACACAAAGACTAACTACCGTCCTGCAGAAAATCTGTCTCCTATTGCTGTGTATATTCCTCATATTGGAGGTCTGGACCAAGCTGACAATTCCCCTCAAATTTCTGGTTCAGCAACCCTGGAAGTCAGTCAAACTTTCTACTTCGCATCCTATATGGAACCTTTCGCAGATTGGGACAAGGGATCAATAAATGAAAATACAAACAAAATTCAATTGCAATATTCAGTTTTTGCCAACAAAAGTGGTGTAACATTTAACAACCCAATCGGCAATCTTTAATAAATCTTTTTATCAATACATCCTTTTTTAAATATGGGATACTCACGAATTATAAAAAAAAAAAAAAGAAAAGAAGTAGCTCAATGCTATAGTATCGTTAAATTGGTCCCACTCAGGTACCTACTTATGTTATCAACTTTGCGAATAAATTTATTCGCAAAGTTGATAACATAAGTAGGTACCTGAGTGGGACCAATTTAACGATACTA
>JAFRFB010000090.1 GCA_017434555.1 Methanobrevibacter sp.
GTGCGGTTAGTTTTGAAAAAAATATTTTTTAACCTCTTCTATGGTAGGGGGGTATTTCCCTCGTTATGTCAATTTGTCCCTCTTTTTAACTAAATCAAGTAAATATTCTTTGCTAATCTTCCCTTCATCTGCTTCTTTATGATGTTTCCTACATAAACATATTAAATTTTCATTTTCTAATAATAAATCTGGATTATCTTTTAACTTCTCTATATGATGAACTTCTACATTGTTATAGTTTATTATTCCTTTATCTAAACATACACTACATAAGTAATTTGATAGTTCTCTTATCTCTATACTTTTATTAGCCCATCTTTTAGTATTTCTTAATTTGTCTATGTCAGTCTTTTTATATACTATTCCTTTATAACACTTATGATTATAATCTACTACTCTTCCACATCTTGAACATACTTTATACATATTCTGTACCTCCTAATATATCGACCTTCTAAATTCGATTTTAAGGTGTCTATAAAATGTTCATAGGGTATTTATACCTTTACTTTGTAAATGCTTTTGCTTTTGCTAGGCTATTCTTACCAAATAATCCATCTTGTTTAATTCCTACTGCCTTTTGGAACTTCTTAACTGCATTGGTTGTAAGATTACCTATTATTCCATCTTCAACTAATCCTGCATTAATAGACCAATTTAAGAACTTTTGTAAATACATTACTTGTATTCCTTTATCACCTTTTTTGAAATAAGTTCTTGATGGTAATGTTGGAAATAAACCATTGTAATGAATCGGTTTCTTTTCTTCATATTTATAATTTGGTCTACCATAACCCATGATGTATTTATAACTTAATAAATACTTTTTAAGTCTTACACAGCCACCATTTGCTATAACTCCTGCTTCTGATGATGTATTGCCTTCTATTGTATATACATATTTATTATCTACTTGATATACAAGTCCTGTATGAGTTGCACTTCCATTGGCATTCTTAAAAAATATTTGGTCACCTGCTTTTGGATTAGATTTATAATATTGATTCTTATTCTTATAATAGTTTGCTGAAAATCCTACTCCTGCTCCACAACTATTTAATGGTTGGCATAATAGTTCTCTTGCTCTATCTACTCCAAATGCTTGAACAAAGCACCAGTCTACAAATACATCACACCATGCAAATCCTTGTTTTTTTCCATTATAGAAATTTTTAATATTATCTAAATCTCTAGCATATTTAGTATAATTGTTTGCTCCTGCATTTTTAATCTTATCATCTAAATCTTTATTACTCTTTTTTTCTAAATAACCTTCTTCTTGCTTTGCAATAGAAATTACTTTATCTAATTCATTCATAATATACCTCCTATTCTTCAACTTCTGGTAAACCTGTTGCAATTGATGTAAGTAATGATAATAGACCTGCTAAAGCACTTGAAGATAGTACAAATAACCAATTTACATCTTCAATTACTAAAGCCGTACTAATACTTGCTACTGCAGTTTGGCAAATTGTTTTAATTGATCTAATTAAAGCAGCCTTCCAAAATCCTTTACTCATATTCACACCTCCTTTTTTAGAAACATAAATAGGCTACAATGTTTCATATTCATTATAGCCTACTGTTTCATTTAAATTTTCGCATATTTTTTCTATATCAGTTCAAATTCTATTGCTGTTAAGTAAATCATTTTATTCATGATGTTGTAATACATATCTTTTGTTAAATTATCATTCATTTCTGCAAATACTTGGTTATGTTTTTCAAAGAATATTTTTTCAACTGCTTCCTTATCTTCATCTGATAGGCTATTTAAGATTTTATCAATTTTATTGATTTTTTGAAGTGTTAATAGAATTGTCCTTGTTCTGATGTTGTTATCATTTTCTAATTCATTGATTATTCTTTTATTTTTTCTATAATCATATAATTCAGTTTTAACATAGTTTTTAATATGTAAAGGTAATTTATATCTTGTCATTTGTTTTCCCCTTTATACATCTTTATTCTTTCTTTTTTAGTCATTCCTAGATATTTTCTATCTAAAGGAATATGTATAAATACTCTTGGTTTAGTTTTAACTATAGGCTTTGTATCAATATCTTCCCATGCTCTTCTGTCTATTCCTTTTTTCATTTTAACTCCTTTTTATTACCAAATCCCCCTGATATAACTACTTTTTAACTTTTTTCTTTGCTTTTTCAAAATATGGTGTATTATCTGGAAACTCTACACTCATTCTATTTATTGGGTACATTCCATTATAGCATTCTAATATCATTGCTTCTTTGTAAATATCTGAATCCACTTGGCTCATATAGTAGTAAAAATTAAAATCTTCATCAAATTCAAATAATACTACATCTTGATTTTCTTTTGTTCTTGCTATTAAATGAAATCTTTTATTATTAAATTGTTGCATTATTCCTCCACTATCTCTACTTCTTGATTTGCTAAATAAATTAAATCATCTAAATCTAAATCACATAACAAATCTAAACATGGTATTTTGCTTGAATACTCAACACCACAATAATTATAATTATCTTTTTTTAATTCATATATATTCCCATCATATTTAATCTTTTTAGGGAAGTGCTTTTCTTTAATAATCATATTTATAAAATCAATTAGTTTCATTATCTTCACTTCCTAACTTTTCTTGAATAAATGAAATCTCTAATGGATCACATTTTATTGTGATTACTTCAAGAGCTTCTGTTAAATCAATATTATATGTACTATAAGGTCTAACTTTAATATTTAATGGTTTTACATTAGAACTTATACAATTTTTTTGTTTCTTTAACCATTCATTCAGTTTGTTATTAATTTCTTCTACTACTTTATCTATTCTTTTTCTTTCTTCTTTTATTTCTTCTTCATATTCTTCCAATTTATTTTGTCTATATCTTTCTCTTGCTCTATCAGTAACATATTGAATATTCTTTTTTCTTGCTTTATCACTCATTAAAAAAGACCAGACATTTTTGTTTTCTTCTTCTAAATATTCATATCTTGCTTTTTTAATATACTCTTCTTCTTCAAGAATTTTTAATGTATTATTTATTTCAGCTCTTCTATTTTTTACTTCAATTTTATTTTCTTCAGTACATTTAATGTTTTCAATATCAGCAAGTTTTTCATCAACCATCGCACTAATAATATCAAGTTGTTCCATTATTTCAGGTAGTTGCTTAATAACCACCACTTTATCTATATCAAAATAATTATCTTTCATTTTTCCCCTCTTCATATAAATTAGAAAATATTATTCCTTCTATTCCACCTAGTAATATAGAACCCCAAAATAGTAAACAAATTTTATCTCCACATTTTCTTAATAAGATACTTCCTATTACTATGTTTAAAATAAATAATATTTTATTTAATATATTTAATGCTTTCATATTATTCTCCTTTTAGTATTTTTAATAGTTCAATAACTTGATTTTCTTGAAGTTCTCCACTTACAACAAATTCTGGATCAGTTGTATTTTCTTCTATATACTCTATTGCTTTATCTATTCTTTGTTGTAAACTCTCATATTTCTTGCTATCTTTAATTCTTCCAGAACAATCAGTTCTATTACAATAACATTCTTTTAATTTTTTATTTTCCTGAAATAATCTATTAACTTCTTTATCATATTCTTCTAATTTTTTAAAATAATCTTTTTCATTCATTTTACATTTGCCTTTCCAAAGAATTGTTTTTCATTTTCTACTCTAAATTCTTCACCTTTATCATTTTTTAAAATACAATATTTTCTTCTTTTATTTCTTGTAAGGTTGTATTTAACACTTCTTACACTTTTATTTAATAATTTAGCAAGTTCTTCTATGTTGCCTGTATCTATATATTTATCATCTTTAAATATGTAATAAAATTTATTTATAGACATATACAGTAACATTCCCTTCATTATCAATTTTAGTTCTAACATCATATATAGGTGTTACATTAACATATAATGTAGTTTCAATAATAGGTGGTTCTATCATTGTCCATAAAGTAATGCAGAACACTATTATTGCCATTCCTAATAAAAACTCTTTAAAATCAATTTTTTCCATCTTATTCACCATCTTTTGAAGCAATTAATATTGCCATTAATATAACTCCTAATAATAATCCAAATATAAATTCTATCATTGTTTATTCTTCTTTCTATATTCTTTTAAATACTCCATACATTCTTTTTTTAATCCGCTAACAAATATTTGTTTAGTATTTAATGAATGGTCGAGCCATCTGTATTCACAAACAGCCCAATTACCATCATTTCTTTTTAAAATCTCATATTCTAGTTTCATTATTTTCTATCTCTTTTCATTCCTTCTTTATCTAATCTTTTAACATATCTAGCATTACAAAGTTGTTCTCCATAAGTCTTAATTTGATAATTAACTATTCTTCTATATAATCTTGAATGATTTATATCTAATCCTTGATATTTTTTAAAGATATACTCTGAATTTCTAAATGGTATATCTTTTAATTCATTAAATAATTGTTGCTCCATTAAATTCTTTTTAAATTCTTCTTTTTTACTCATTTTGTTTATTCTCCTATCTTTCTATTTATTATCTCTATTAATTTTGGTTGAAATTTCTTTTTATTGGTATGAACTAAATCATGATGTGTTTTACATAAAGGTATGATATTTCCCATATAGGTTTTTCTTCCACAAGCCCCATATCTGATATGATGACATTGAACATAAGGGCTTCCACAAATTGCACAGCACCCATTAAATAGTTCTAAAGTCTTTTTATAGACCTCTTTATCTTTCATTGGTAACATTACCCCATTCCCTTTGTAATTGGCTCTCTAATAGCCTTAATTTAAGTTTAGTGGCATTAATATGTTCTTGATTAGTATTATACATAGTTTCTGCTACATCTCTTTTAAATCTTTTGTCTGCTACTTCAGGAACTCCAAATATTATTTGATTTATTAAACTTACAGGCATATCTTTTTCTAATCTTAATTTTAATGCCTCTTGTCTTAATGTTATTTTATATTCTCTTTCGGCTTCTGCTAATGCATTGCCTGTTTGTCTTAACTTCTTAATTGATATTGTTAATTCTTCCATCAACATTTGAATATCAGTTATTAAGTCCATCAGAATCACCTTCTAATATATTTATTAATCCATCAACTTCAAATAAATGTCTTTCCCATCTTGCACTTCCTTTTAATGTTTTAAGTGTTCTTACTGCTTTATTTATTTTGTTATTTGCTTTGAATAATTCTTTATCATATTCTTCTAAGTTCTTATATAATTTTTTAATTTCTTCATATTGTTCATGTACTCTATCTTTTAATTCTTCAAATTTGATTTCTGCTATTTCAGTTTGTTTTTCTGACATTATTTAACCTCCAACCAATATTTTTTATATTGAACTTTTTCACCGTATCTATTTGTAGTTGAAATCCATTCATCAGCAATATTATATTCAAGTCTTAATTGTCTAATATATTCTGATAATCTAGTACAACCTAATTCAGTAAATGCTTCAAATGTTGTAATTGATCCAAAATCCCTAATATACTTTAAAACTCTTTCCCTCATATTTCCTCCTATAAGTAATGCCAAGCCAACACAAATTTGTGCTAACTTGACATATTACAACTAATCTTCTTTTTTTAGTTCTTCTAATTTTTCATTATAAAGTTTTGGATTCACGTATTTAATAAATTGAACTATTGTAGTTTCATTTGATATTCTTAAATCATTCTTTGAATAACTTAAATCCGCATTATCTATTATTAAATGAATTAATGCATCTAAATTTACTTTATCTCTTGATAATTCCGCTAATGTTTTTGTATCTGCTAACATAATTTTCCTCCTTAAAATGGTAATTCATCATCACCTAATTCAAAACTAGGTGTAAATTCTTCTTCATCTTCTATTTTAGTTTCAATTTTAGTATCTTCTTTTTTAGTTCCTACAAATTCAATTTCCTCTGTAACAACTTCCATTCCATAATGTTTTACTCCATTACTTTCATAGTTCTTATTCTTTAATCTACCAATAACTGCTATTGGTTGTCCTTTTACAAAATATTTATTTACAAATTCTCCACTTTTACCCCAAGTAGTAGTATTTATATAATCAGTTTCTTGTTTTTCTCCATAGCCACTATTAATTGCAATAGTATAACTTGCTACAGGTGTTTTATTAGTTGTATATCTTAATACAGGATTATCAACTAATCTTCCTATTAAATGTACTTTATTCATTTTTATCACTCCTCATTAATCCAGTTATAATCATAATCCCCTTCTTCTGTTTGTTTATTATTATAGTATTCTATATTAGTATATATATTAGTATGTTTCAAATTTTGAAAGTCTGCCTCACATTTTTTGAAAGGCAGCCTTTCATTTTTTGAAAGGTTACTTTTTAAAATTCTGTTCCTTCCATCAAATTTTTTTATAAATAAATAATCTAATTTAAGAAGTTTGGCTATTGATGTTGATACCTTTGTTACTCCACATTGGCAGAACTCTGCTATATATTGATTACTAGCATAGCAGCCTTCATCACCTTTATCTAAACTGTCTATTTCAGTTAATATGATTTTATCAAGAGCATTTAATCTTTCATCAAGCCATATTTCTCTTGGAATCCATACTCCTTTAAAATCTCTGTTCATATTGTCCTCTAAACATCTATATCTTCTATTTCTTCTTCCGCATCAGATGTATAATCAGATAAATTCATTTTAATGTCATCAATAATATCTTCTAAATCCCAATTTTTAGGAACTTCTACATCTTTGAATGTGTATTTTACATAAATTGTTCCTGATATTTCTTTTGTTGGTTCTTCTGGTGGTTCTGGGTAATCATAAACCATTAAACTTGTTTCCATTATTTAACCTCTTTTAATATAGCAATAGCATCTTCTAATTGCTCTAAAGTCATATCTTTATTAGATTTAACTCCATAATGTTTATATATTTTATCTCTATCTACCATTTTTACATCACATAATTGGCTAAATTCTACCATTTTATTAAGTATTTGCTCTGATTCTTCTTCACTTGGTAAAACTATACCTGTTGCTAATTCTATTAATTTAATCATTCTTTCATCTTTTGTATTTCCTAATAACCAGTCAATATATTCAGATGGAACTTCTTTTAATTTTTTCCCTTTATGTTTTCCAAATGTTAATGTATAACTATCTGCTTCTTCTTGAGTAACCTCTTGATTTTGAATAGCATTTTGTACTTCTTCTGCACTTGCTACACTAACATCTATTCCAAATCCTGCTATTCCTAATGCTCTACCTATTGCACTTGTTTCACAGTTTTCTATGTATGAAGTTTTATTTATAAAAGAACTTTCTTCTTTTTCATAGGCTGTTCCTGTTGCTAACATTTTTCCATCTTCTGTTTTTACATTTGCTTTAAATACTACAACTCCATCATGATTTGATAGCATTTCAGTTTCTATTGTTCCTTGTGGGTAAACCATTCTAAATGCTTTAATTCTTTGGTTTACTTCTGCATAATCTTTTCCCTTAATATCTGTTGTTTTAATTTGTTCATTAGCAATTGCTAAATCTAAATATTTCATTTTAAAAAAATCTCCTTTATTTTATTTTAATTTTATTGGCTCTAATACAATTTTATCTTTATAAACTTTCATATAAAATTTTGTTCCAAACATTTCAATTACTTTTTTCGGCATCAAAATTCTATGTAAGGTTTTATCAACATTCTTTTGATAAATCAAAATAGGTTCATTAGTCATCTCTTTATCTCCTTCCTACTCTAAATATACTCCGTTTTGAGTAAATAGCAACTAAATTTTTAGAAAATTCTTAAAATTTTAAATAAAATGACTAGTTTATTCTAGTCTAAGCCTTTTTAGTTCCTCATTTATCTCTTGTTCAACCTTATTCAGATGATCTATTTTATTATTAAAATCTTTTATTAGTTCCTTTTTTTCTTTTTTAATTATTTTTTTATAATATATTAATCTTTTGATTTCCTCTTTATCCATTTTCTACCTCCTTAATTAAGAATACATTTGATTTATCATTTTTTAATTTTTCTACTTCTTCTGGAGTGTAATAGATATCTTTATTCCCCATAATCTCATTAATAGTATCATATAATATTTTTAAATTATTATATGTTGGTGTACTTCTTACCATTTAATCCCCCTGCTATTCGAGTTATCGAACTATTTCATTAAGTCGTATATATTTTGAATTGTAGTTAATACAGGTAATATTTGTCAATAAATAATTAAAAAAATATTTTTTTATTTTTTTTATGCAGTTTCTCTACTTTTTTTTACAAAATGATTTACTTACAAATGAAACATGGCTACAATAAATAGAGAAAAAATCTTTTTATTTAAAATATGTTTTGTGTTAAAGACAACAAATAGTCTTTAATTTTTTTTGTTTAATATTTTTAGTTATAAGAGGGGAATAAAATGTTTTTAGTTAATTTAGATAGGCTTATAGAAAGTCAAGGAATGAGTAAAAATGAATTTTCAAAAAAGGTCGGCATTGCTCCATCTACAATTTCATCATGGTATAATAAAGGAGGATTATTTAAAATGATAATTAATAAGGAACAAATTACTATTGATAAATTTGAAGTAAGATTATATAATAAAACATATTTGATTTTAACATATGAAAAATCTAAAGATGGATTTACTGAATTTTATATAACTGAAA
>JAFRFB010000091.1 GCA_017434555.1 Methanobrevibacter sp.
AAAGCCAATTTCACGAACCACCATCTCTATTTCAGACAATTCAACACGATTTCCCCTGATTTTAACTTGACTGTCACGACGATTAAGGATAGCTAAAGTTTTATCCGGCAACAATCTAACCATATCCCCGGTACGGTACAAAGTTCCGTAATCTTCATCATCATCAAATGGATTATCAATGAATGAGTTAACATTATCCTCTTCACGGTTCAAGTAACCATCAGCAACCTGATAACCGGAAATATACAATTCACCGACGGCACCAACCGGCACGCGTCTAAATTCATCATCCAAAATATACACTTTACTGTTATAGTTAATCTGACCGATGGATGATGAATCGATCTTATCTGAGTTGTTGATTGAGGATATGAATGCGAATGTTTCCGTTGGTCCGAATCCATCAATTAAAAGATAATCTTCAGGGTTTTCAAAATCACCTAATTTCTCACCGCCAACCATTAAAACATCTAAAGAAGCATCATCAATATTTTCCATAAACAGTTTACCTACCTGAGTGGTCATCATACAATGGTTAACATCATGATTTAAGAAATATCTGTTTAATTCATACACATCGAGCCTAATTTCATCCGGAACAATTGACAGACAGGCTCCTGCATATAATGTTTGGCAAATTGCCCATGAACCTGCATCAAAACCAATATTGGCAAACAAGCCGTAAACATCATCACTGCCAAAGTTAAACTTGCTGGAATAAACGGCAGCGACGTTAAGAATGGATTTTCTTGTAACTTTTACCCCTTTAGGAAAACCTGTAGTACCGCTTGTGTATAAAATACATGCAGTATCCCCATACACAACAGGCAAACTTGATAATCTGCCCAAATCTTCTTTAAAATCTGAAATATTTAAAAATGACGCTTTATCTGTTAATTTACTTGCACGTTCATAAGTTTCATCGCTGACAAGAACAACCTTAGCGTCAGAGTCATTCAATATGAATTCTATACGTTCATCGGGAAGCGCATCATCTAAAGGAACAAAAGCTGCACCCGAAGATAGAATACCCAATACCGCAAACATGTACATTTCAGACCTTTCAACCATAAAAGCAACATTATCCTGCGGCCCAACACCCAAATCCATTAAATGATTAGCTATCTTATCCGCAATGAAGGCACATTCGGCATAGCTATAGGATGCATCATTAAAAGATACCAAAGCATTATCCTGATTTCTACCGAGATGGTCATTGAAAGCATCAAGGATATCGTCATGGTCCCAATGATGGGAATTCCGATTAATAGAATCTAAAAGTTCAATGTCAAATTTTGAAATGAATTCAATATCGGATAACTCGCTAACATTGATTAACTGTGATAAAATCAATTTATATACTTCACCGAATCTTCTCATCAGGTCTTCAGAATATTTATCAGAATACAAAAGAATTAAATTATACTCATTACCATTTTGAACAACATTTGCAGTCAAATCATTGATTGAATCCGCCGCACGTAAAAGCTCTTCATCATCAAAATAAATTTTTTCATCATCTTCATCGACAGAAACCCAATCCGGCAGGAATTGGAATATTATGCTGGAATCAATATCATACTCACTTGCCAATAATCTAAATGGATAATAATCATATCTCATCACATCATAAATCAAACCGGACATATAGTTCATGAAATCTGAAATGTCGTGATTTTTACAGTCAACTAAAATAGGCAAGGTGTTTACAAACATGCCAATTGCGCCATAATTATTGAATCTATCACGGCCATTATCAGTTATGTTAAACAGAACTTTATCATCACCGATGAATCTTGATAAGGTGTAAGCAAATACTGCGGTGAATACAACACTTTCATTTACAGTTGTTTTGGATAAAAATGATTTAAATAAATCTAAATTCAAATCCAAATCAAATTCCATCATTCCCTCACCATCACTGGAAACGCTCTTCAATAGAACACCGGCATCATCACTATCGGCCAACATGGAACCATAGAACTTGCCCGCACTCTCATACTCTTGTGAATTTTGAATTTGCTGAGTGAATGCAGAGACTTTCAGGAAGGAATCATCAACATCAACCCAGTCTCCATTAAGGATTGATTCCAAGTCCTGTTTGAATACTTCATTGGATAAAGCATCGAATATCAAGTGATGGAATACTCCAAATAACTGGCATTCATCATCAGTTTCAACAATTAGGAATCTTGATAAACTATCATACAAATCAAATGGTTTAGTGAAGAAATTATCGATGCGCTCATCATCAGCATTATGATCTATGGAAATCTCCGGTTTAGACCCCTTTACCAAATATGGAACCTCTTTACTGTCATCAATACACATGCCTAAAATCGGATGCACATCCAACATTGTGTTTAATGCCTGGCAAATCCTATCGACACCCAATTCCTTATCAATATTCCTCCTAAATGGAATATGGTAAGAATCAAATTTATTATTTGCAATAACATCCAAGTACACATTCAATTGAGGTTCATTTAACGGACATCCCTCTTTTATGGAATAAACATCCAAATCAAACTCATCATCTCTTTCAATGAATTTGGCAATGGCTTCGGGAGTACGTAATTTTAAAATATTTGCCGCTGAAAAATTAAAGCTTTCAAGGTATGACAAGAATCTGATAGCAGTTAATGAATCTCCTCCCAGACGGACAAAGTCATCGTGAATGCCCACATTTTCCTGGTCAAATATCTTTTTAAATATTCCTACAACGGTTTTTTCAGCTTCAGTTCTTGGTGCAACATACTCTGCACGGAATTTATCACGGTCAACAGCAGGCAATGCACGCTTATCTACCTTGCCATTAACATTTAAAGGAATGGCATCCAACTTTATCACAAATGAAGGAATCATATATTCAGGCTTACGTTCGCCAACATACTTTGAAATAACATTATTGAGCTCCAATTCGTCCATGTCATTATTTACAACAACATAAGCTACAAGCTCATTGTTTGTGTTATGCTTAACCGTTTGAACAGTTACATCCTCGACATAATCTATTTCACGAATTACCTCATCAACTTCAAGCAATTCAACACGGTTTCCCCTGATTTTAACTTGACTATCACGGCGACCAACAACCCCCAGAGAACCATCCGGCAGATAGCGCATGATGTCACCTGTACGATACAACACTTTATAATTTTCATCATCATCGAACGGGTTTTCTACAAATGCTTTAGCGTTTTCCTCATCACGATTCAAATATCCCTCTGCTACTTGATAACCTGCAAGATATAATTCGCCTACCGCACCAAATGGAACACGCCTTCCCTCATCATCCAGAATATACGATTTTACATTATTGTTGAGAAAACCGACAGAGGAAAAATCAATCTTGTCCTTGACAATGACGCTGTTTGTGAACATGAATGATTCTGTCGGTCCGTATACATCAACCAATACAAAATCCTCAGGAGATTTGAAATCCCCTAATTTTTCCCCACCGGTAAGCAGGTATTTCAAGGAAATCTCATCAACATTTTGAATGAAAAGCTTAGCCACCTGAGTGGTCATTACAGTATGGGTAATGTTCTGATTGAGATAATACCTATTCAATTCAACCATGTTTAGTCTGATGTCACTTGGAACGACAGATAAGCAAGCCCCCACATAAATGGCCGCAAAAATACCAAAGCTGGCAACATCAAAACCAATGGAAGCATATAAACCATAAACATCATCTTTTGACATTCCATAAGTGTCTTCATAATACTGCGAAATGTTTAAAATGGATTTTCTAGTGATTTTCACACCTTTCGGAAGACCTGTGGTGCCGCTGGTATACAGCATGCATGCCAATTCACCACAAGTATTATTCAAGCTAGGTAATGTTCCAATTTCCTCTTTAACAATATCGGAAATGTTTAAAAGAGTCAAATCAGCAAATAGATTCCTTGCACGTTCGTAAGTCTCATCACTTACAATAACAACATGAGATTCAGTATCCTTTACCATAAATTGTATACGGTCATCGGGATGCGCCTCATCCAAAGGAACATAAACACCTCCCATGGACACAATGCCTAAAACGGACAGCATATACAATTCAGAACATTCAACTAAAAATGAAACGCAATCCTGTATTTTAACTCCCAGCTCAGCTAATTTATTAGCAATTTTATCTGCAAGAAACGCTCCTTGAGAATAAGTATAGGAAACATCACCATACGAAACAAGAACATTATCCGGAGATTCAGCAAGATGATAATTGAATGCATCCAAAATATCCCCATATTTTGACTGATGTTGAGTTTGATTATAAGAGTCCAAAATATCCAAATCAGATTTTGAAGTGTAAATGATATCCTTAAGCTCATTAACATTGAAAAAGCCACGGGCAATGCTCTTAAAGGAATTGGCAAAACGTTCTATGGTATCTTTAGAATAATTTTGAGAATGGATGATGGTTAAAGAATGGTTACAATTATCTTTTTTTGCAATATTGGCATTAAAATCAAATGAATCCATCTCTTCCAGTTGGCAATTAAAAATAATCTCCGGACTTGCATCAACAATATTTTTTTCACAATACCCAATAGATTCCCTAACGGAATCAATAAATGAAAGAATATCCGAATTTTTACAGTCAACCAACAAAGGCAAAGAACTTGAATCATTTTGTGCAAGAGCAAATAAAACCTTTTCATTGCCTGTGAATCTAGATAATGTATATGCAAAAACACTTGTGAAAAAAACATCTTCCTCAACATCAAGTTTAGAGATATCCAACTTCAAATCAATGGAAAAACTACCATGAGAGTTGTTTCCTATATCTTTTAATAAAATTCCCGCTTCATCAACATCAAACATAAAATCACATATAATTAATAATATTGAAAAAATATATTACTATAATTATAAAAAATTATCTATTCAATTTAAATCTTGAAATAATGAATAATCAAAGGGTAACCAATATGACATATGAGAGAAATTACAATCTTTTGAACGGTAAATTCAAGGAACTGTTCGTTCCAACACTAATGGCTTCAATAGCAGGCAACTTTGCAATACTTGCAGATGCATTTTTAATCAGCCTTTTTATGGGTCCATTAAATTTATTTGTCATACAATCCATTGAACCATTTGCATGCATTGTAAATGTCATCTACTGGCTAATAGGATTTGGGGGAAGCATCCTATGCACTCACGCCAGAGCAGAGTTTGACGATGAAAAGGGAAATGAGCTGTTCACGACTTCTTTGATTATTATAGTTTTAATCGGATTGTTTCTAACAGTCACAGGTTTATTATTTCCAGATTTTTTCATGCAAATATTATGCCATTCAGATTATCTAAAACCTCTTGTCATGCAATATTTCCAATTGTTTATAATTGGTATTCCATTTTTATGTTACTTGACTGTTTTAGCTTACTTCATTAAAACAGACAATTTCATAAAATTACAGTTCAGATCATTTTTACTGGCAAATGTTGTTAATGTTATTTTCGATGTTATTTTCATGAAATTTTTGAATATGGGTATTTCAGGAGCTGCACTGGCAACTACAACCGGATTTTTTGTAGCTTCAATTTATATAACCACTTACTTTTTCAATTCAGAAGGAACACTGAAACTTATCAAAATAAAAACCTCAAAAATGGCGACATATATTGTTGATATTTTTAAAACAGGATTCTCCAGTGCTTCAATTCCATTATATCAAGCGTTAAAGTTACTGTTCATAAATATGCTGCTGAGTGGAATTCTGGGAAAAGTTGGTTTGGCCGCATTTAACATGTGCTTCAATACATTATCATTAGTGACTATTTTTATTTTAGGCACTGCACAGTCAATTTTGCCTATTGTATCAGTATACTATAAAGAAGGAGATTTCAATGGAATTGACTACGTTACAAGAAAATCATTGAAAATAGTCACAGGATTCGGCATATTCTTTTCACTGCTTTTTGCCATTTTCCCACAGGCCATACTGTTTTTATTCTCAGTAAATGACCCTTCACAAATTCCAGTTATTATGAATGCAGTTAGAATATTTTCCTTATGCTATTTAGGATACTCAATCAACCTATTGTACCTATTTTATGCACCCTCTGTCGAATATGACAAATTGGCAAATGCAATATCCCTTTTGGAAGGCCTGATTCTTCCTGTAGCATTAACTTATCTATTTAATTATTTATGGGGCATCAACGGCATTTGGATTGCATTCGCAGTTGCAGAAATGTTAACAGCACTATTCATTTTTGCATATTCCAGATATGTTACTAAAAAGACCAATGGAGAGTATTCAGGATTTTTCATAATAAAAAATAATTCCAACGAAAAGATGACCGAATTTACAGTCAAAGGAACTGTCGAAGAAGCTGTAACTTTATCAGAAGATGTTCGCAAATATTTTTTAGATACAAAATTCTCCGTTTTTGTCAGTCTGGCAATTGAGGAGATACTAGTTTACATCGTCAAGCATAACGAAAAATTAGACTGGATTGATGTTATTATTAGGGAAAACGATGATACAATTGTCATTTCAATTAAAGATGCGGGAACTGAATTTGATCCGACACAACCGGAAGAGTTAAAATCAGAAAACATAAATCTACTTAATCAACTTGCGGAAAATATTGATCACTCCCAAATATTAGGTTTAAATAATACAGTTATTACACTAAAAAAATAAGAAATTATAATTCAATATAATAATCTAGTTTGCGTCTCAATATGACTCATGAAATAGTTATACCACTTATCGAAAATTGAGGATGTGACGCAAAATTTTTAATTGAATTTTGTGTTTTTGATTTTTTTTATATTTTTTCTTATTTTTAGTTGTTTTTTCTGTTTATTTCGTTGTATATTCTTTTTAAGTTATGTCCGATTGTGTATAGTTTGAATTCTGTGTTTGTGTTTTTTATTCCTGTTGTGGTGAATTCATGGAGTTTCATGTTTTGTTTTATGTGTGCAAATGGTAGTTCTGCGGTTTTTGATCGTTTTTTGTAGATTTTTTGTGCCCAGTCTGTTTCCATTTTCCGTTGCATTCTGATTTTGGAAGGGTTTCCATAGTCTTGGATTGTTCTGTAGTTCTTTTTCTTGCAGCAGATTTCTTTTATAATGCAGTTTTTGTATTCGTTTGACCAGTATGTGATTCTTTGTTTGTTTTTGTATTCGTATGTTTTTCTTCGATATAAAATTTCACCCAAAGGGCAGATATAGGTTTCAATTTCAGCATCGTAAGTGAAATTGTCTTTTTGGAATGGTTTGTCCCATAGATTGTACTTTTTTTTCTTTTCTTGAGAGTTTTCTTGTGGATATGTATCCATCAAGTCCTTTTTCTTCGAGATAGGTTGTGTTTTCATCTGTGGAGTATCCATTATCAGCACTGAATTGGAAATTGGAAGGCATTTCATCGTAAATTCCTTTTAAATTGCTTTTTAATTGTTCTATTGATGGAATTAGTTCGAAATGGTCTGTTGGATTTTGTGTTACGTATGATGAAAGTATTATTCCTTTGTATTCGTCTACAATGATTTGTGCATTGTAATCCCATTCCCATTTGCCTTTTTTATTTAGCATTAAGCGAGCATCTGGGTCATTAATACCAATTACATCTTTTGGTGACTCTTTTACTTTTTTTTCGAGTTCATTGAGTTTTTTTAAAACTTTTTCAGGATTTTTTTTCAGCCTGTTTTAAAAGATTTAAACTTGAAGAACGCAATTTATCTTTGTTTCTATTATCTTTAGAAGATTT
>JAFRFB010000092.1 GCA_017434555.1 Methanobrevibacter sp.
AATGGTTCATCTGCTAAATTAGTTATTGTTGCTCAGGCTGTTTATTCTGGATTGATTGAAAATGTTGTTGTTGTAAATAGTTTTGAAAGTGATACTAATGAATCTAATAATAGGGATGATATTTCTCCTATTAATGTGACTTCACATGCTGATTTAGAAATTACCAAAAAATCTAATGTTACTGGTATTATAAATGTATCAGACTTTGTTGAATTTAATATTACTGTAAGAAATAATGGTCCGTCTAATGCAAGTGGCGTATATGTTTTAGAAAGATTGGATCCTCATCTTAGATTGGTTTCTTATGATGCAAGTGTTGGGGAATATGATAATTATACTTGGAACGTTGGATTTTTAGATAAAGGTGAAACTGCTACATTGACTATCGTTGCTCAAGTTATTTCAAACGGTACAATTGCTAATGTGGTTACTGTAAATAGTTTTGATAATGATACTAATCAGTCTAATAATAATGCTTCTATTGATAATATTACTGCTTTACCTGTTGTTGATTTGGAAATTACCAAAGATGTTGATGTAGAAAGCAGATTTGTAAATGTTTCTGATATAATTCAGTTCACTATTACTGTTAGAAATAATGGTCCTAGTGATGCTACAAATGTGGTTGTATCTGAGGTTTTAAGTCCTTACCTTAATATGACGAGTTGCCTTGTTTATGGCGGTTATTATAATGTGACTAGTGGAATTTGGTATATTGGTGATTTGGCTAATCAGTCTTCTGCACAGTTAATTATCCAGGCACAGGTTATTATAAATGGTACTATTTCAAATGTTGTTGTTGTAACTAGTAATGAAAATGATACTAATAAATCCAATAATGAAGCTTCTATTGATAATATTACTGCTTTACCTGTCGTTGATTTAGATATTAGCAAAGAAGTTAATGTAACTTTAGTAAATGTAACTGACATGATTGAATACACAATAACTGTTGTAAATCATGGTCCGTCCAATGCTACAAATGTTAATGTATCTGAAGTTTTAAGTTTTGGTTTTAAATTAATTAAAAACGAAATAAATATCGGTTATTATAATTACACTGGTGGTTATTGGTATATTGGTAACTTAAGTGTTAATTCAAGTGCTGTTTTAACTATTGTAGTTCAGTCTCTTGTTAATGGTACTATAGACAATATGGTTGTTGTAAGTTCATTTGAGAATGATACTAATCCGTATGATAATTGGGACGAAACTTTTGTTGAAGTTAAACCTATTGTTGATATAAGTATCAATAAATCATCAAACGTTACCGGTGAAATGAATATTACTGATAATGTTGAATTTACAATCGTGGTTCACAATGCAGGTCCGTCTAATGCTACCGGTGTTTATGTAAGTGAAGTTTTAAGTCCTTATCTTAAATTTATTTCATGTAATGCTAGTGTTGGTAGTTATGATGGTTTTACTTGGACTATTGGTGATTTGGCTAATGGTTCATCTGCTAAATTAGTTATTGTTGCTCAGGCTGTTTATTCTGGATTGATTGAAAATGTTGTTGTTGTAAATAGTTTTGAAAGTGAT
>JAFRFB010000018.1 GCA_017434555.1 Methanobrevibacter sp.
ACAAATACATCAGCTTATGCTTATCCATAAGAACTTGATTTTTATCAAATCTGATGTTATAACTTTTGCACATGTGGAAATGTGGAATTGTGGAAAACTGAAATGTATAAAATCAAAGAAAACTATTGCAAAATATACATTATTTTGGTATGATTATAACAGATAAAATTAACATTGTAAAGGAAAAGGTGATAAACAAATGAAATTAACTAGACACGGTATATGCTATAACTTGAAAGCATCACCGTATAAACATATAGAAAAATATGATGATATGGAAGTAGTATTTGCATTTTCATCACAAATATACGTACCAAAATTTGAGGAACGCCAAAAGGCAAATCGTGATAAAATAAATGCATCATTGGCCAACCGCTTTGGCGTAGCATTTGAAAATAATTTGTTAAGTGATATTATGCTGTATTCAAAGGTTGAATCAAGGGGATTTTATTTAACTATTAATGGTGAGGAATTTGAATGTCTAAGCAATCTAAAATTAAATGGCGTGAAGAAGATACAAAAGAATTAACCAGAGTGGTTAAAAACTTTAACGCTAAATTAAACCGTTTGATTAAGAAAAATCCAGAGAACAGTAATATATTACCATCATTTTATAATGAAAAGACAAAAGCATTTGAAAATAGAATATCAGTAGAACAGCTGAAAAATATGATAAGCACACGCCAGGATCTTACACGTGAGCTGAACGCTTTAAAAAGATTTAGTAAGCGTGGTGCTGAAATCATAGTTGATGCACCAGACAATGACTATGGTTCACGTACAACAAAGTGGCAACGTACAGAAATGAACCGCCGTATTGGTGTAATCAATCGTAGAAGAAAAAACCGCTTGGATGTATTAAATGAAGTAGAAATGGCCAACGCTAGTGGTAAGCTTGGATATACTGTTGGCCAGATTGCAATGGGTTCAGCATCTAAAAATGCATTAAATCCAATGAAATCATTTACACCAGGTATGAATCAGAATGATATAAAATGGAAATTCCGTGCTATTATGAACGAATCCAGAAGTGAGTATTTTAATGAAAAGGATGAAAGATTACGCCAGAATTACATTAGATCATTGGAGGAAAATTACCGTGGCGGTGATATTACAGAGGTAGTTGAAATGATTGGTGGTATGGATATTAACCAATTCCTTTTAAAGTTTGAAGCAAAAGGTGATGCGTTTGAATTCTCATATCCACCAGATGAAGATCAATACCAGGCGTATTTATCTGAATTAAGAAGTTACTGGACACCATCAAGGTAAACCAGGTATTAAAGTGAGGTAAATAAAACAAATGAAAACTTATGTGGCTGATTTTGAAACAACAACAAATCCAGCGGATTGTCGTGTGTGGGCTTATGCTATATGTGAGGTTGGCAATGAGCAGGAAACAATCGTTGGTACTACAATTGATGAATTCATGAAATGGTGTATGGATCAAAAGGATAATCCAAAAGTATTATTCCATAACTTAAAGTTTGATGGCCAATTTATAATGGATTGGCTATTCAAGCATAATTTTAAACACACGGTTGAATCACGTGAACGTGCAAGTACAACTTTTAACACTTTGATTAGTGATAAAGGGTTATACTATCAGATTGAAGTGGTATTTTATCGTAAAGGTAAAAACATCCGAAAGGTTACATTCCAGGATAGCTTAAAATTGATACCTTTATCAGTAGATCAGATTGCTAAAAGTTTTAAGATGCCAATTAGCAAATTATCCATTGATTATGATGCACATAATGATAAACCCTATGGATCACCATTAACAGATGAAGAAACAGAATATATTAAGCATGATGTGCAGATTGTGGCCAAAGCTGTTGATTACTTTTATTCGCAAGGATTGGATAAAATGACTATTGGTGCATGTGCATTGGAAGAATATAAAAAGCTTATTCATAAAAAGAATTTTAAAAGGTATTTTCCAGAACCAAAATATCACGCTGATGTTAAGCAATCATACCGTGGTGGATTTACATATCTTAATCCAAAGTTTGCAAGTAAAGTAGTTGGAAATGGTATTGTATTAGATGTAAACAGCTTATATCCATCTGTAATGCGTGAATCTATTTTGCCGTTTGGTACGCCAATATTTTTCCGTGGCCAGTACCAGAATGATAAAATATACCCTTTGTACACACAAATGTTGCGTTGTCAGTTTGAACTTAAACCTGGCAAAATTCCAACAATCCAAATTAAACATAGTTTAGATTTTAGAGGTAATGAATATCTTGAATCAAGTAATGGCGAAGAAGTAATATTATGCTTAAATAATATTGATTTAGAACTATTCTTTGATCATTATGAGGTTTACAACATAGAATATATCAGTGGATGGAAATTTAAGGCCACAAAAGGGTTATTTGATGAATATGTAGATAAATGGAGTAAAAACAAGATCCAGGCCAAAGCTGATAAGAATCATGGATTATATCTTATAAGTAAACTATTTTTAAACAGCTTATATGGTAAGTTTGGTACAGATACCAGAATGCAAAGTAAAATTCCATTCATTGGTGAAGATGGTGCAATTCATTACAAAGATGGCGAACCAGAGGAACGTAAAGGAATATACATAGCAATGGCCAGTTTCATTACTAGTTATGCAAGGTTAAAAACCATAAGTTCAGCACAGCGTATAATGGATGATTACAATGCTGGCAAAAGTAAAATTCAATTTGTATATGCTGATACAGATAGCTTGCACTGCATATCACCAGATTTTGAATTACCAGAGGGGTTAACTATAAGTGATTATGATCTTGGTGCATGGAAGTTTGAAACTAAATTTAATAAAGCAAAGTTTTTACGTCAAAAGTGCTACATTGAAAATTCAACCGAAGATGTTAAAAATGATGATCCAGAATATGAATTAAAGATTACTGTTGCTGGTATGCCAAAGGATTGTTACCAGTATGTTAACTTTAATAATTTTAAGATTGGTGCAAGCTATGCTGGCAAGAAAGCACCGAAAATTGTACCAGGTGGGGTTGTATTACAAGAAATAGATTTTACAATAAAAGCATAAAATGTTAAAGGAATGTTATAATAATGATAAGAGATAGTAATGTTTTATATAAAGTGGATTACACCATTACCAACGGTGAAGAATCGCATGGTGTAAAGTGGGTTGGTTACCTACACTTTAAAGCGTTATTATCTCTTTATTTTGTGAGGTGAATAAATTATGGATTCAATTGATACATCAATGTTTTGGAATTTACGCCGTACATTAACACATAACAAATTATTTAATGTGATTGTGGGTAACCGTGGCGGTGGTAAATCATTTGGTGCTAAGGAATACGCCATTGATAATTTCATTAAGAAACATGAACAATTTGGATATATACGCCGTTATAAAGATGATATAAAAGAATCAGCAACACAATTCTTTAAGGATATTGAATATAAATATCCAGATTATGAATTCAAGGTTGATGGAAAATATTTTTACATTAGATTAAAACCAGCTGATGAAAATGAGAAGTGGACAGAGAAAGATATTGCTGGCTATCAGTTTATTCTATCAACAGCCAACAATAAGAAATCTATTGCATATCCAAATGTTACATTATTAATTTATGATGAATTTTTACTTGATAAAAGTGGAAACCAGCGTTACTTGGCTAATGAACCAGTTGCACTATTAAATTTATATGAAACTATCGCAAGGCCAGGAACTGATCATCCCAGGGTTGTAATGTTTATGCTGGCTAATGCTTTAAGCATTACCAATCCATATTTCTTGTACTGGGATCTACACATGCCAAATAAGCAAGATAAAAATGGCAAATGGATTTGGAAGCATCCATCCAGGCCAATATTGGTGGAAGATGTACGTAATGAAAAGTTTATTGATAAGAAGCGTAATACTGAATTTGGTAAATTGATTGAGGGTACAACATATAGTGGTTATAGTATAGATAATAAATTCCTATTGGATTCTGATACCTTTGTTGAAAAGAAATCACCAAAAGCTAGATATTATTTTACTTTTGTATATAAAGATAATAAGCTTGGTGTGTGGGCTGATTTTACAGCTGGTATGATGTACGTAAGTAAACAGACAGATCCATCATTTCCATTGGTGTACTCTATTACCATGAAAGATCACCAGCCAAACATGATGTTCTTAAAGAATAAGAATAAATCTAATCATTTCAAAGTATTCCTGGAAGCATATCAAATGGGAACGCTAAGATTTGAATCCATAAATATTAAAAATATATGTTACGAAGTAATCAAGCTTGCATTAAGCTGTTAAATTGTCAATAGCAATATTGACAATTTTTTATTTTAGTGAAAACATAAAGTTATGAAATCATTTAGTATTGAATTAGCATTTGCATCTATTGGTACAGCTTTTATATATCTGGTTGGCGGTATTGATGTTGCTTTACAATGCTTATTGATTGCTATCGCATTGGATTACATAAGTGGACTTATTAAAGCTTATGTAACAAAAGAATTATCCAGTAAAATTGGTTTTAAGGGAATTTTGAAAAAAGTTGGTATTCTTTTAATTGTTATGCTGGGCGTATTAATTGACCGTGTTGGTGGTGATACTGGTGCAATCCGTACATTAGTTATTTATTATTTTGTAGCAAATGAGGGTTTAAGTATTATAGAAAACCTTGCACAAGCTGGTTTACCTATTCCAAAAGCTATAAAGAATGCATTGAAAGCACTTAAAGAACAATCAAATGGAAAGGATAAATAAATGAGTTGGCAACAAGTATTACCATTTAACTTATCAAAGATGGGTACTAGAAAAGGTTATTGTTTGCAAAATGACCGTGAAGCATTTGGAATTACCAAAGGTACATTTCCTAGTGCCAAAGCTGATATGGAATCACAAAAGAAAAATGGAACTTTACATGCTGGTGATCCACCAGCTAATGTTGCTGTACCAGTATATGTTGATTCAACATCTAAATATGAACACGTGATTGTATGTGATCATGGGATTTATTACAGTGATGGTAAAAGAGTAAATAAACCAGCTAAACCATTTGGTTGGGGTGAATTATGTGATGGTGTACGTGTGGTAAAGTGGGTTGATGATCCAAAACCAGAACCAACAAATTCATTTTTACCAGCCAAAGGATATTGGTGTAGAGGTGATAAAGATCCACGTATAGATGATCTATCAAAATTTATGTATAAAGTATTTCCAGCATATACAAATGTTAAAGCACTTGGGCCAGTTTATGGACCATACCTGGAAGCATCTATTAAAGAGTTCCAACGCCGTACTGGATTAGTACCAGACGGAATGACAGGGCCAAAGACTTATGCAAAGTTACAAGAATATGGCTTTAAGTACTAATAGTACAATATAAGGTATTGTAATTGTAAATTTAGCAAATAATAACCATAAGAAAAGTAAATTACCAATGAGGTATTAAATGGCAACTTATAGTAGTAATTCTTATTTAACAGAGTATGGCACTGAAATGACCGCCAATGCTACATATATTTACAATTACTTTAAATCACGTGGATGGACTAAAAATGCCATATGTGCAATGCTTGGCAACATGCAACGTGAATCCACAATCAATCCAGGATTGTGGCAAAACCTTGATGCTGGTAATACGTCACTTGGTTTAGGATTAGTACAATGGACACCAGCAACCAAATTAATTGATTGGTGTAATAGTAATGGATTATCTTATACCAATATTACGGCACAATGCCAACGTATTATTTATGAGTTAAATAATAATTTACAATGGATTGCAACAAGTAATTATCCAGAATCATTTAAGCAATTTACTAAAAGCACTAAAAGTATAAATTATTTAACCTATGCATTTTTAAAGAATTATGAACGTGCTGGAATTGAAGCAGCGAACCAGCGTGTGCAACATGCCAACTATTGGTTTAATCATTTAAGTGGTGGCGGTGTTAATCCATCTTATACACCACGTTTAAATTCAGATGGTATGCAAGGTAATTTTCACTGGTATGGAAGCGGTAATCCATTTTATGTTGGTGATTATGGCTTACCAAACTGTACATGTTATGCATATGGCCGTTTCTGGGAAATTGGTGATCCTAATAACACTGGTGAAAATAATCCAACATCATTAAGCACTGGTGATGCATATGAATGGTATAACCACCAAGATGATTATGAACGTGGACAAGATCCACAGCTTGGTGCAATTATCTGTTTTGGCGGTGCATCACCTGGCCACGTAGCCATAGTTGAGGAAATACATGATAATGGTGTAATAGTAACATCAAACAGTGCATGGCGTGGATCATATTTTTACTTGGAAACATTAACACCAGATGCAAATGGTGTATATCACTATCAAGGTTCAAGTTATTATACATCACAAGGTTTTATATATAATCCATTTGCTGGTGGCGGTGATGATCCAGTGGAGTATAATAAAAAGAAACACTACAATTTTGTATTATTTAATAGAAGAAAGAGAGAACAACAAGAATGGATAAGGAAAAATTTAATGAAATCATAAAAGCTATTGGTACATGTGAGGATGAAGCGGAACGCCGTACCATGTTAGCTGAATTAAGTGAAGCAACTAGCAAAGTATTTGATGAAAATGCCAGCTTGACAGAAACTAACAAAAGCGTTATAGATGATAATGAGAAGCTTAGATCAGCCAATCAAAAGCTCTTTCTTATGGTTGGTGCTGATAAGACTGATCAACAACGTGTGGAAGATCAAACTGGTTTGAAAGAGGAAACCAAAGAGCCACGCAAATTTGAAAACCTATTTAATGAAAAAGGAGAATTAAAGTAATGAATTTACAAGAAATTCTAAATACTATCCGTGAAAACGCCAGTGAGATTTACCAACAGCGTGTTCCAGAAGCCACACGTGCTAACATCCAGGAAGTTGGTG
Organism: Methanobrevibacter sp.; assembly: GCA_017434555.1. Taxonomy (GTDB): domain Archaea; phylum Methanobacteriota; class Methanobacteria; order Methanobacteriales; family Methanobacteriaceae; genus Methanocatella. The sequence goes on from JAFRFB010000018.1 coordinate 6,902, forward strand.
AAGCTATCACTGATCCAAATAATGCTGTTGTAGCAAATGAATTCATGAGTACTTTGCTTAACATGATTATTAAGCCAGTATTACATTCTAAGCTATTCAGCAACCCACTTAAACAGCTGAAAAAAGGTAAAAAACCACTTGGTGATACGATTGAAGAAATTTACACCAACTTTATTAAAGCTGAAACCTATGACCCAACTGGTTCACATCTGTTGCAACGTAGCTTGCCAGACACCAAAACGGTATTCCACCGCATGAACCGTAAAGACCGCTATAAAATTACATCTAGCCCAGAGATGCTTGCAAAAGCATTCATGAGTTACGAAGCACTTGAATCTTATCTTGCAACCCTTATCAATACGCTTTACAATTCCAGTGAATTGGATGAGTTTGTTCTTACTAAGCAACTTATCAAAGAAGCACTTGATAACAATGCAATGAAAGTTGTAACCGTTGCTGATCCACTTTTGAGTGCTGAAAATGGCAAAGAGTTTATTAAAACTGTTAAGACCATTTCTGGTGATATGGTATTCCCTAACGCTAATAACAATGCTTATCTTGATGCACAGAGTGCAGATGATAAAGCACTTATTACGTTCAGCCGTAAGAATGAGCAGATTCTTATTATTGATAATGCCACGGAAGTTAGTGTTAACGTAGATGTTCTTGCATCCGTGTTCAACATGACCGTTGCAGAATTCAATGATACTCGTAAGATTACCATTGATGCATTCCCAGATCCAGATGTGCGTGCAGTACTCGTGGATGAAGCATTCTTCCAAATCTATGATGATCTTCTAACCTTCCGTGAATTTGAGAATGGCGAAGGTCTTTATAAGAATTACTACTTGCATGTATGGCAAACGTTAGCTTATTCCATCTTGGTGAACGCTGTTGCATTCACTGTTGCATCTGATGAAGATGAAGATGGTACGGTTGAAACCTTTGATGTTACATATTCACTTAAAACTGGTGTAAAATCCAGCAATAAGCGTAAAACCGCTATTGAGGGTGGTGCATATTCCACTACACTATCTGGTGTTAAAGGTACGGATACTGTAACCGTAACTATGGGTACAGAAACCGTTGAAGAGGTTGAAACGCCAATTGATATTACAGATGAAGTATATGATGCTGATTCTGGTAAAATCATGATTGATGTTGTAACTGATGATATATACATCACGGTTGCTTAATATAAATAAAATAAAAGGTGGTGGAAAAATCCACCACCTTTATTTAATATAAGAGAGGTTTTACACATGCGAAAATATTGCGTTAAACCATTGCCACACTGGTGTTTAACTGATTTACAGCCAGCATTTTATGATACTGAATCAGGTAGTGTAATCCAGCTGGTGGCAAGGATTTATCCAAAGATTGAAGAACTGGTTGCAAGTTATAATTCTTTTGTAGATGAAATAAACCGCTATGTTGATGAATTTGAATCTGGTATGATAGCGGATTTTGATTGTTTCAAGAATTGCATTATTAAAACAATGAATGAGTACATTGAAACAATTGATACAAAGATTAATTTGCAAGATACCAGAATTGGCGAAGCTATTGAACGCCAGGATGAAAGTATTTCAAGTAAGTTTGCTGAACAAGATGAGATTATTAGTGATGCTGTTGCATACATGAAAGATAATATTGTTTCAACTGTTACAACATTATTTAATCAAGCATTACAAAATGGTGATATTACAGCGGAATTGAATCTTGAATATGATGCAACCACGGAAGCTATTACATTAAGTATTAACGCCACTAACGGAGGTGAATAAACATGGCTGATTTTACAATATTAAATGGATATACGGTTAAAGATCCAAATGCTTTACACACTTATGATACGGTTGCGGATCTTAAAACTGATACCAAATTAAAAGCTGGTTACCATGCTAAAACTAAGGGATATTATAGTGCTAATGATGGTGGTTCAGCTGAATATATAATTCGTGAAAAATTACAAGGTGATGTTGATACACCATTAACGCATTTTATTGGTGAGGATCTTATTGCTGAATTAATTATCACAAAAGAGATTCATTCAAAAGTATACGGTATTAAGGGTGATGGTGAAACTGATGAAACACAAATTCTTAATCATTTCTTTGGACTTTTACAATCATCTTATAATCTAGTAATTGATCCAGGTGTTTATAAAACAACTGATACTATTTTCATTAAAGGTACTTGGCGACAAGATGCTGGAAATAATGGTACACGTAAAATTAAGTTTGATCATGCCACAATTAATTATCAAGGTGATGCAAGTGGAAAATCAATTGTAATCTATAATATGTTTAAATATTCAATTGATGGCCTTTGTGTTGCACGTGATTCAATTGCAAATATTATTGAAATGGTTGGCTGTTGGCACGTTGATTGTAATAGATGGGATGTTAAATCCACTATTAAATTATCCAACGATTCAAGCACACTTGATGGATTAACTTATGCAAGTCTAGCTGTTGAATACATCCAGTTTAATAATCTATTTTGTCTTGGCCAAATAATCATTTCACCAATAACAACCAGCTTTATTAACTGTATAAACTTTAATAATTCCATTATATTTGCACAAGGTTATGATTATGTTGTTGTATTAGAGGGTACAACATCAAAGCAAGAAATCAATTTTTATAACTCTGATTTAAGTTATTCTACCAAATCTGTATTTAATGTTACTGATGAACAAACCTTAAATGGTAAAGGTTCAATTAATTGTATTGGTTGCTATTTTGATAGTAATATTTCTATATTTAATAATGATAATAAAAAGGGTATGGAATTTAATACCTTGTTTGGTATGTTCCCAGCTTTATCCAATAACGAAATTGTAAACATAAGCTATAAAGATTTTATTAAAAATATGAATCTTGGCGGTTTTGGCCAATTTGGTTTTAACTTGCCACTATCAAATATCAACTATGCTATTAACGGTGATTTAAGTTACCAAACTAATCAGAGTGAAAATGCTAGTTATTTGATGGGTGCAAATTCAGCTGTATGGACTAAAACTTATGAAGATAGTAATTTATCTATTAATGGTAAATGTAGACACATTAAATGGCTTGGTAGTAGTGAAAATGCGTCTATTATTGCTGAATGTATAACAGCACCTAGAACAGATATTTATTCAGCATATGCCAGATTAAAAATTACAGCTGGTAGTTGTACTGGTATTCAAATATCTTTTGGTGGTAGTTATGTAACAGTTGATTCATCTAAAATTAGTGGTGAATGTTTAATTGTAAATTCTAAAAATGTTCAAGTTTCCGAAAATGGTAGTTTAAATTTCTCTATTATATTCATGGGTGCATCATCTGATCTTGAAGCTGATATTTATGAAGTGGGCGTAACAGAGGGAAAATTAATTATTCCAAATATGCCATTACATGCAAATGCTAAAATTAGTGAGGGTTAATTAAATGGATAAATACAATAAATATCATGAATCATTGGTAATTGATTGTTGCAAAGATCAACCAAAGAAAAAAGAAAAAACAAGTGATTGTTGTTGCCCTGGGATGCATTTGCCATCCCAGGATAATGAAATTGAAATCCTGGTACGTAGATTGACCAAAGAAGTAAAGGATTTAATGAAATCCACGGAAGCCAGGTTGCTTTGCCAAAATAAAAAGATTGATGAAACAATGGTTTACATCAAGAATAATTTAAGCAATGCATTACGTGAATTACTTAATTCAATGCTTGAATCTGGCCAGCTGGAAGATCTAATCACTGGTATTGTGGCCAATGAGATTGAAATATTACAGCATGATGTAGAGGTGCTTAAAGCTGATAACACACAAAATAAAGCAAATATTTCAAGTAATACCGCTGATATTACCAGACTTAAAGCAAATAAACTTGAATTTCAAGAGATAGAAGAACAAGATGTAAATAGTAAGTTCTTAAATGTTGACATTACAACAGAATATGTAAACGATTCTATTGTTTATATTACAGCAATTAAAAATCTTGATAAGTTATCTTGCTTGCCAACCAATGGTGATCCAACAGAGGATATTAATGATAATAAAACCAATGTTATTGATTATGCTAAATCACATCCAGAATATGATGTTTACATGAATACTGGTATGAATGGTATTAACATATTTGATGGTGTTGTAAATCAAACCACCAGATTGGATTGCCCTTGCTATTGTGGATTTACAGCTGATAATACTATGAAATTCTATGTTGGTTTAGCTGATGATTTCACCCTTGCTGATATGATAGATGATGGTATTGTAAACTGTTTCAGTGGATTTTGCCCTATTATTGAAAATCATGAAGTGTATGATTTATCAAATATTACTGATTTAGCTGATACAAGTGAAATTGCAGAAGCATTTGAAGAAAGCTTACCAGTTAAGCATCCACGCCAGCTGATTGGCCAGGATGATGATAATAATTTTTATATCTTTTCAATCATGGGTAGATTCAATAACTGCACTGGATTTAACTATGAAGAAATGCAAAGTTATTTCTTAGCCAAAGGATTAAAGAATGTATTTAGCTGTGATGGTGGTGGTTCTATGCAAACTATCGTAAATAGTAATTACGTATTCTATCCATCCCAGGAACTTGACACCAATGCAGACAGATTAATTCCAACTATTATTGGCTTTAAGTTAAAGGAGATTAAATAACATGAGCGGATATATTAAAAAAGGTGATAAAAAAGTTTATCCAATAAACACTAGTAAAAACATTGAACATAAAGGATTTAAGCTATCTGATTATATTGAAACCTTAAAGATAAATGTTATTAATCTATTTAATATTAACCAGAAAAGTGTATTGGGTGTAAAGTATGCTGATGATAGGATTTCAACAGCAGATACGTATGAGGATATTAATTATACAACTGAATATGCTAGAAACAATGGCAACAATGATTTTGAGCTTTCAGCAACCAAAGGCATTTATATCAAAAGCCAATATAAAAAGAATCTAGTTATTAATCTATCTAGCAATATACGTGCTGATTCTGGCCAAGCTGGTTATCGTTATATGCGAATTGAATTATGGCGTAATGGATCAATGATTGAATCAGAATTTACAAGAATTTATCAACGTGGTAATGATTGTAACTGTATATCCATTCCAGTATTCTTTAAAGTAACGTATAACGATAATATTAAAATTAAAGCTTATGGCAAAGTTAATGATAGCTTTATCTTAACACGTGTTAATCTTGAATTAAGTAAGCAAGATGATATAGATTATTATAACTTTTAAGAGGTGATACAATGGCTAACCAGATTACAAAAGTATATTTATTAAATGTACCACTGGAATCAGATTTAAAGAATACGCTGTATTTTGCCAATGCATCATCACAACAAACATATTTCCAAAGCAGGATTCAGAAAAGTTATACAGACTTTTCATATCAACGTAAAGATCAGTTTATCAGAGTGCCAGCACAGTTTGACACTCTGGCAAACTGTAATTATGTAATGTACCAGAACAGTGCTTATAGCAATAAATGGTTCTATGCTTTTATCACTAAAATGGAATATGTAGATGATGGCCGTACAGATGTATATATTGAAACGGATGTAATGCAAACATACATGTTTGATATAACTGTTAAAGCAAGCTTTGTAGAGCGTGAACACGTGGATAATGATACAGTTGGTAGACATACCGTGCCAGAGAATGTGGAACTTGGCGAATATATAATTAGTGCAACAACGCAAGCTTTTGTATATAACAGCGTATATACATATATTGCTATTGGTGTTACAGAGGTACTTGATTCACTAAATGAACCTAGTGCCTATAATGAAGTATTGCCAAATGGTTTATATTATATTGGTGTTAGAAATAATAAGGCACTTAAAACAATAATTAAACTGTATGATCAAGCTGGTAAAGGTGATGCTATTACAGCGGTATTTGTTGTACCACAAGAATGTTTCCCACCAAATGGATGGGGGCCAATTCCACAAGCACCAGATCAACAATATAGTGTAACGCCATCATATTTCTTTTCAACTAGTGAAAACATCCCAATGATTGATTATCTTGGTACTAATTATGAGCCACGTAATAAAAAGCTACTAACATTCCCTTATAGATTTTTACAAGCATCAAACAATGCTGGTGGTATTGCTACATATAAATATGAGGATTTTGCTATTAGAACAGAAAATGACCAGCAATATATGGAATTTGATTTTAGATTCTGTTTAACGCCAGGCGGTAACTGTCGTATTTTCCCAATTGCTTATAAAGGTAAAAACCAAAACTATGATGAGGGTATAACACTTGGCAAACTACCAATTGGATCATGGACAACAGATGTATATACAAACTGGCTAACACAGAATGGTGTAAACATTGCTGTTGGATTTGGTGCTAATATTGCACAAATTATTGGTGGTGTGGCTGGCGTTGCATCTGGTGGTGGTGCTGGACTTGGTGTAGCATCCATTGCATCTGGTATATCTGGTATTGCATCCAGCGTTGGCCAGGTATATGAACATTCTATGCAACCACCACAAGCAGAGGGTAATATCAATAACGGTGATGTTAACTTTATATACTCTTTAACTGGTATTGTCTTTAATGCTATGAGTATTAAACCAGAATATGCATATATCATTGATGGTTATTTTGATATGTTTGGGTACAAGGTAAACAGTGTTAAAGTGCCAAATAAAGCACACCGCCAGCGTTGGTGGTACACTAAAACCATAGATGTGAATATTGATGGTGCTGTACCAAACGAAGATATGCAAAAGATTAAGAATGCATATAATACTGGTATTACATTCTGGCGTAATGCCAGTGAAATACAAAATTATTCATTAAGTAATGATATAGTATAGAGGTAAAAGCTTATGAATTATGAAATATTAAGTTATAAAGATATGGCAAAGCGTGCTAATGATCTAGCATTTACAGATTATTATTACCGCTTGAATTTGATTGCACGTGCATTGTTCAAGTGGGATAACTTGCCAAATGGTATTGATGAAAAATGGATTGAAAAATATCTATATAATGAGGGTAAATGTTTATTCTATAAAGATCCAATGTTTGGTTTAATGGTTACTAAGTTTGGTGAAACTGGATCATTAAACTATTATGATGAACCAACCAAAGTAAATCCAATAGCCACCAATTATATTTATGAGGGTAAACAGCTAATTAATAATGATAACTGTGTTATTATCCGTAATAATGATTTAATGCTACCAACAGCACCAACAATCCGTTTATATGCATATGATCTAGCAAATATTAAGCGTACTATTGATGTGAACATTTCAGCCCAGAAAACGCCAATTGTGGTACGTTGCAGCGATAAACAAAAGTTATCATTTAAGCAAGCTATCAACCAGCGTGCAGATAATGAGCCAGTAATCTATGCTGATAAAAATCTGGATTTAGCACAAATGCAGATACTTGACTTAAAACCACCAATTGTATTTGATAAGTTGCAGATTCAAAAGCACGCCATCTGGAATGAGTGTATGACTTTTCTGGGTATTAATAATGCCAATATGGATAAGCGTGAACGTGTGGTTACAGATGAAGTGCAAGCCAATGATGAGCAGGTTAAAGCATCCGAAGATGTAATGCTTAAATCACGCCAGAAAGCTTGTGAACTTATCAATAAAATGTTTGGTACTAATATTGAAGTACACCGCCGTAAACTTGCGGAATTACCAGGTGAATTTATTGATATAGATAAAGATATTAACTTAAATGGTGAGGATGAAGAATAATGTTACAGCCAGCAAGATACACAGAAGTATTGGTTAATTTAATTACCAATCCACAAAGTAAGCAAGCTATTGACCAGGCCATGTCCACTTATCCACTTTATCAATCTAAAAGCACGGATAACACTTATGGCACAGCGTATGTAATCCCAACACGTGAACAGCTTAATAATAAAATTCTTAATTATTACCGCTGGCGTGAAATTGGATTTGAAACATTTGGCCGTTTCTTATTTGAATTGGAAACAGCTTTAAATGAGATAATGCCATATTATAACCAGCTATTCTATTCAGCTGATCAAGATTTCAATCCAATCTATAACGTAGATTATAAACGTACTATTGAGCGTAATAAAGATAATGAAACCAATGGCCAGCAATCTAGCGAATCCACAGCGGAAGATACCAACAGTACAACCGCAAGCACAGATGGCCATGCTAAGAATGTACACAGTGCCACACCGCAAGGGGTTCTGGATATTGGTACTAATGATATTGATGAGGTTAATTATGCAGATGATGCTACCTGGAATCATGACAACAGTACACAAACTGGTTCAAGTAGTGGTACAGCCAGCACCACTGGTTCTAATACCAGCAATGTAACTGGCACTGAATCTGAAAGCACACTTGAAACCACAAAAGGTAACTTTGGCGTAGTTTCAGCCCAGGATTTGATTATTAAGTACCGTGATACAATCTTAAACATTGAACAGCAAATTATTAATGATCCACGTATAACTGAATTGTTCATGCTAGTTTATTAAATAAAAATACCAGCATTGGTTACTATGCTGGTATTTTGATATATAAATGAACTTTTAATGTTTATTTTCTTGGAGTTAGAAATGGAATACTTTAAACGTACGCTAATAAACAAATTGAAAGGCTTTAAACTCTTATTCTTCTTTAAAGATGATAAAGAACATAACCATTTTAATTATAGCATAGAAAAAGCCACCATGTGAGGTGGTGGCTTTTTCATTCCAAAGAACAACACTTTGAAAATCCAATGTGGCTGATTGGATATTCTTATTATATCATAAATATTTGAATATTAAAATACCGCCCTCGCAGTGGCGGTATTTTATATAGACTTTTAGCTTGGTAGCCTTAATTTTATTTTAGCATGTTTTATTTATTAGCAAAATAATCTTCTATACAATATATTGCTGTAATGATAATTAATGTAACACATAAAATAATTATTGCAATTAATTTCTCACTCATTATTTGATTCCTAATTCTTCAAGGGTATAATCCTTCATTTCATCAATAAGATTGAAATCAATTAGTTCTTTATCTAATTTAACAGTATAATCATCCTTTGATGTATAAATAGTGATTTCACACCATTCATTATAATCATCAAAGTTAATTGATTCAATTTCATTAGGATCAATATTATTTATGAATATATAACTCTTAATAAATTCAATCACCTTTGGTTTAAGCAAATCTTTTGATTTCTCAATGAAACGCCAGTGATTTGCAAATACCTGGATTGAATTATATTCAAGATATGAATCGGAATCTGGATCAATTAGAACTTTTACACTATCTAGTTTTAAAATTGCCATACCCTTTAAGCTTGGTTTATCAATCTTTTCAACATTTACAAACATATATTATTTCCTTGTTACTTTAATCTTGTAAATTGGAGTTTCTATATAATCAATTATGATATTATTTTTCATTGTTTTAATCCTTGTAATATGCACGAATATATGGATATTTGCCATCCTCGGTATTATCATTGTAAAATGCAATGATCTTTTCATTGGAATTGGTATGGCCAGTTAGATATGCTTTACCAACTTTGCTAGTGGTTTCCCATAGTGATGCAACCTGGTTACGGTCTTTACCCTTTTCAACCTTTTCAAATACGATAATATCTGGTTGCTTTGGATTTTTCTTCACAGTCCTGTAAAATCCTACAATCCTAAATGGATTATCACCAGAAGTTTTACCACTTAGATATTCAGTTTTACCATCTTTGCTGGTTTGTTCCCAAAGTGCAAAGCATTCTTTGAGATCATTGTTAATGTTGGTATTCTTAGCTGTAACGCTTTTCATAGTGTTGTTCCTTTGTGTAAACACTTTAATTAATATTATGGTACTTATAATAAGCACCCAGACTGGATCAAGTCAAGTGCTTGATCCAGAATGGCTGGTTACTATTCAAGCATAGCACGTAATTTTGGTGCTAATTCCATTATAATATTATTACGGTCTTTAACACTCTTTACAACACTTGGTAAATGATTCAGTGGATTCTTTTCTATTCCCAAAGACATCCTATGCTGATATTCCAGTGCTGTAATGATCGTAGCAATTTCACGCTTGGTTAGTTCAACATTCAATGTTTTCATATTGTTAATTTACCATTTCCTTTCCAATATCTACCTCTATAATAGCAAGTCAATGTATATTTTGCAATAGTTTTCTTTGATTTTATACATTTCAGTTTTCCACAATTCCACATTTCCACATGTGCAAAAGTTATAACATCAGATTTGATAAAAATCAAGTTCTTATGGATAAGCATAAGCTGATGTATTTGT
>JAFRFB010000093.1 GCA_017434555.1 Methanobrevibacter sp.
AAATAAGAATAATTCAAAAGGAGGCTGACTGATGGCTAAAGATACAGTCGAAGTTCTTATCGAAGGTGGAAGCGCTACTCCTGGACCTCCATTAGGCCCAGCTTTAGGACCTTTCGGTATTAACATGATGCAAGTAGTTGATGAAATTAACAGTAAAACTGCTGACTTTGCAGGAATGAAAGTACCTGTTAAAGTTATCATTGACAGAGATACTAAAGATTTCGAAATTGAAATCGGTACTCCACCAACTACAGCGTTAATCATGCAAGAATTAGGCATCGAAAAAGCTTCTCACGAACCAGGTTTAGACATTGTAAATGACTTACCTATCGAAACCGCTTTAAAAATCGCAAGAATGAAATTCGATTCATTACTTTCAAACGATTTCAAAGCAGCTACCAAAGAAGTCATGGGAACCTGTGTAAGTATGGGATTATCTGTAGATGGTAAAGACCCAAGAGAAGCACAAAAAGACGTAGATGCTGGAAAATATGATGATATCTTAGTAGAATAGGATATCAGTTAATAAAATTTAAGTTAATATGTAACAGTGTATATGATGTTATAATTTACGGATTATAATTGATATACTGTTTTTTAATTCATGCAATCGTGGAGAATTTTTTCTTACAATCGATTCTCATGAAACCAAAAATAAACCACTGAACAGAAAATGTTCATGGGGGACGAATATGACACAAGATATAGTTAATGCGGTGAAGGAGGCTAAAGAACAATCTAAGCCGAGAAACTTCACTGAGTCCGTAGATATTATTATTAATATCCGTGACTTAGATGTCAAAAGGCCAGAAAATAGGTTTAATGAGGAAGTTACTCTTCCTAACGGCCGTGGCAAAGATGTAAAAATCGGAGTCATAGCTGATGGGGAACTCATTGTTCAAGCTAAAGATGCAGGCCTCGATCTTGTAATCAATAAAAACGATTTAGAAGAGTTAGGAAAAGACAGAAAAGCTGCTAAAAAAGCTGCAAACACTGTTGATTTCTTTATAGCTCAAGCTGATATGATGCCACTTGTTGGTAGGTTCTTAGGTCCAATTCTTGGTCCTCGTAACAAAATGCCAAAACCAGTGCCAGCAAGTATCAAACTAGCTCCTCTTTTAGAAAGATTACAAAGTACTGTCAAAGTTGGTGTCAAACAACAACCTATCATCCAAATTGTTGTTGGAAGCCAAGACATGTCCGAGGAAGATATAGCTGAAAATGTGGAAACTGTTCTTACAGTCTTAGACCGCAATTTAGAAAAAGGAAGAAGTCAAATAAAATCCATGTTTATTAAAACAACTATGGGTCCAAGTGTGAGGGTGATCTAATGGCTCATGTTGCTGAATGGAAAAAAGAAGAAGTTTTAGAGCTCAAAGGTATCATAGACAAATATGATGTTGTTGGTATTGTCGATTTATTAAACATTCCAGCAAAACAGCTCCAAGAAATGAGAAAAAATCTCAAAGGTAAAGCTGTTATTAGAATGTCTAAGAAAAACCTTATTGATTTAGCTCTCGAAGATTGTAATGCTAGTAAAAACAACATTGTTGATTTATCTGGACATATGGATGGTCAAGTTGCAATTATTGCTACTGAAATGAACCCATTCAAATTGTACAAAATATTAGAAGACAGCAAAACTCAAGCTCCTGCAAAACCAGGAACTATTGCACCTGATGATATTGTTGTACCTGCTGGAGATACCGGTTTTGAACCAGGTCCATTTTTAGGTGAATTACAACAAGTTGGAATTCCTGCAAAAATCGATAAAGGTAAAATTGTTGTTCAAAAAGATACTGTTGTTGTCGAAGCAGGCGAAGAAGTATCTAAAAGTGTAGCAGCTACTTTATCCAGAATGGATATTAATCCAATGGAAGTAGGAATTGATTTAAAAGCAGTATATGAGGATGAAGCAGTTTATACTACTGATGTACTCGCAATCGACGAAGAACAAACATTAGCAGATGTTCAAAGCGCATTCGCTCAAGCATTTAATTTATCTGTTAATGCAGCTATACCTACTGATGAAACTATTTCCACAATTATTACTCTTGCTTACACTAGAGCAATTAATGTTGGTGTAGACGCAGCAATATTAACTTCTGAAACTTCAGAACCAATTATCGGATTAGCTCAAGCTAAAATGTTAGCTATTGCTTCAGCAGTTGCTGATAAAGCTGGTGCAATCGATGATGAATTAGCTGAGAAACTTTCAAACGTTGCTGTAGCAGCAGCTCCAGCTGAAGAAGAAGTTGCAGAAGAAGAGGAAGTAGAAGAAGAGGAAGAAGCATCCGAAGAAACAGCAGCAGCTGGTTTAGGAGCTCTCTTTGGATAAAATTAAATTTAAAATTTTTTAATTTGTATAAACATATTATTTAAACAAACTAATGGTGATAACATGGAATATATATATGCGGCAATGATTTTGCACAGTGCAGAAAAAGATATTAACGAAGAAAATGTTAAAAGTATTATTGAAGCAGCAGGAATTGATGCTGATGATGCTAGAATTAAAGCTTTAATCGCAGCTTTAGAAGATGTTGACATCGACGAAGCTATGGAAACTACCGCTATGGCAGCAGCAGCACCTGCAGCAGCAGCTCCAGCAGCAGCTGAAGCAGCTGAAGAGGAAGAAGAAGAGGAAGA
>JAFRFB010000019.1 GCA_017434555.1 Methanobrevibacter sp.
AATTATCTCATAATGTTAAAAAAAATTATGAAGTGATATTTCAAGTGTAAAACTACTCCCGAAATCTCACTAATCCCCTACTTAAATTAGAACCTCTTTACAAAAATCCAATCAAAAAATTGAATTATTGGACGGACTCTTAATTTATTTTTTGTTTTTTATTTATATAAATCTTAACGATTTCTAATATTTTTTAACATTTTTGTTTATTTCTATCTATTTGAATTCTTAATTTGATTAATTAACTCATTTTAAGCATATATATGATTTTCAGTTCTTTAATTTTTCTTTTTAAAGAAATACATATTGATTAGTTTAATTAAAAAGTAATAAATATATGTATTTCATAACAAAAAAAATTGTTTTGAATGTAAAATACTGTTCTAATATTGTTAAAATACTTTAAATTAAAATTTAACAATTAAATTTAATTAGTTAACTTAAATGAAAAATTCCCAAAAAATAATTAAATAATAAAACAATATAATAATATAATTATAAAAGGAAGGTTTGATTATGTCAAAAACTATGTCTGAAAAAATATTAGCTAGAGCGTCGGGTAAAAATGAAGTTGAAGCCGGAGACATTATTATTGCAAACATAGATGTTGCAATGACACATGATTTGACTGGACCGCTTGCAGTTGAATCATTTGAAAAAATTGGTGCTGAAAAGGTTTGGGATTCCTCTAAAATTGTTATCCCTTTCGATCACCAGGTGCCGGCTGACTCTATTGACTCTGCAAACAATCATATAATAATGAGAAATTTTGTTAAAGAACAGAATATAGAAAATTTTTACGATGTTAATGCAGGTGTCTGCCATCAAATTTTACCTGAATTAGGCCACGTCGTTCCTGGTGAAGTTATTGTTGGTGCTGATTCCCATACCTGTACGCATGGTGCATTAGGCGCTTTTTCAACAGGCATAGGTTCAACTGATATGGCCATGGTTTTTGCCGAAGGAAATCTATGGTTTAAGGTTCCCGAAACCAATCGCTTTGAAATCACAGGTAATTTAAAAGAAAATGTTTATGCAAAAGATGTGATTTTACATATTATAGGTCAAATTGGAGCTGATGGATCCACATACAAAGCCTGTGAATTTGCAGGTCAAACTGTTAGTGATATGAGTGTTTCCGATAGAATGGTTTTATGTAATATGGCTATTGAAATGGGTGGAAAAACCGGTTTAGTAGAACCTGACAAAAAAACTATCGAATATGTAGAAAAACGATCAACTAAACCATATAAAGTATTTAAAACTGATTTAGATGCACCTTCATTAAATATTATTGATGTTGACGTCAGCGATTTGGAGCCTCAAGTAGCTTGCCCAAATAATGTGGATAATGTAAAAGCCGTTAGCGAAATCGATCAGGAAATCGACCAGGTATTTTTAGGTTCATGCACTAATGGAAGAATAAGTGATTTAAGGGATGCAGCTAAAATATTGAAAGGAAAACAAGTTGCTAAAGGAACCAGAATGCTAGTTATACCAGCTTCAAAAGAAGTCTATTCAAAAGCTTTGGATGAAGGACTAATTAGAATATTTGTTGATGCTGGAGCTTTAGTTTCTGCCCCTTGCTGTGGACCATGCCTTGGAGGACATACTGGAATTATTGGGCCTGGAGAAGTTAGTTTATCAACATCCAACAGGAATTTTAAAGGTAGACAAGGTTCACCTAACGGAAAAGTTTATTTATCTTCCGCCGCAGTTGCCGCTGCTTCTGCAATTGAAGGAAGAATTGTTGCACCGGAGTGATTAATATGAAAGGAACGGCATGGAAATTTGGAGATGACATTGATACAGACATCATTCTTCCAGGAAGATATTTAATTTATACTGATGAAGAAAGATTATCTAAACATTGTATGGAAGGATTAGACGATAAATTTAGTGAAAAATGCAAAAATGGAGACTTTATTGTAGCAGGAAAGAATTTTGGATGTGGATCTTCACGTGAACATGCACCTATTGCAATAAAAGGTGCTGGAATATCTGCAGTAATAGCTGAATCTTTCGCTAGAATTTTTTATAGAAACGCTACAAATGTAGGAGTTCCCCTTCTTGAAGCTCCAGGAATAACAGACATAGTTGAAAATGGAAATGAAATAGAAGTTGATATGGACAACGGAATTATTAAATCTGAAAAGGGAGAAGAAATTACATTTAAAAAATTACCTCCATTTATGTTAGAAATACTTGAAAAAGGTGGATTAATTGAGTACCTCAAAAACAAAAGAGAATAAATATAAAATTGCAATTGTTCCAGGTGATGGAATAGGTTCAGAAGTAATGGAAGCTACAATATCTGTTTTAAATGAATTAGACATTGATTTTGATTATATTTACGGTGAAGCGGGAGACGCCTGTTTGGAAAAAACCGGTACCGCTCTTCCACAGGAAACCATTGATATTGTTAGAAATTCAGATGCATGTTTATTTGGAGCTGCCGGTGAAACTGCAGCAGACGTCATTGTTAAGTTACGCCAAGAAATGAAAATGTTTGCTAATCTAAGGCCTGTAAAATCTTATCCGAATACCAATGCCTTATCCGAAAATATAGACTTTATGATAGTCCGTGAAAATACAGAAGGACTTTATATTGCTGATAAGGAAGAATTTACTGATGAAGGAGCAATTGCAAAGCGTGTAATTACACGTGAAGCAGAAGAGCGAATTATAGACTATGCATTCCAATATGCAAAAGACAATGGAAAATCCAAAGTTACAGGCGTTCATAAAGCAAATGTTTTAAAGAAAAGTGACGGTTTATTTAAAGATATATTTTATGAAGTCGGCGAAAAATATCCTGATATAGAAAAAGAGGATTTCTATGTTGATGCGACCGCAATGTATCTTATTACACAGCCTGAAAACTTTGAAGTGATTGTAACAACCAATTTATTTGGAGATATCCTATCCGATGAAGGTGCGGGTCTTGTTGGAGGACTTGGATTAATACCATCAGCCAATATTGGAAATAATGGTGCGTTATTTGAGCCTGTTCATGGTTCAGCACCAGATATTGCAGGAAAAGGAATAGCCAATCCAATAGCCATGATGTTATCCGCCGTTATGATGCTTAGATATTTAGGTGAAAACGAATCTGCCGACAAATTAGACAGCGCAATATTAAAAGTATTGACTGAAGCAAAAGTATTGACCGGTGATTTAGGTGGCAGTGCAACAACAATGGAAGTTGCAGATGAAATTAAAAACCTGATAAAATGAGCAAATTAAAGTTAATTAAAACATTAAAAAAATACTTAAATCTTTCATCAAAATCAACAGAGGATAATATTAAATATATTGATGAAATAAAAGTTGCTTTTATCTCTGATCAGTTTACATACGATTCATTTAAATATGAATTTAAAATCATTGAATTAAGTCCGGATAATTGGTTAAATAAATTCGAAGAGGAAAAACCGGATTTATTTTTCTGTGAATCTACATGGCATGGTTATTTCAATGGAGAAAATGGAGTTTGGGCCGGGAAAATTGAAAAGATAAATGAGGAAGGTGAAAACAGAACAATTCTGTTTGAAATCCTGAATTATTGTAAAACGAATAATATCCCCACCATCTTCTGGAATAAAGAAGATCCAGTTTACTATAACATGGAAGGCAGGTTTTTCACAGATACTGCCAGTAAATTTGACTACATTTTTACATCAGCCGAAGAAGTCGTTGATGAATATAAAAAGGATTATAATCGTGATAATGTCCATACGCTTATGTTTGCAGGCCAACCTATGATATTCAATCCCATTAATAATTCTAATGAACGAGAATCAAATGTTATCTTTGCCGGATCATATTATAAAGACCATGAAGAGCGTGCAAAAATAATGGATTTGATTTTTGATAAAATAATTGAACAGGATATTGAACTGAAAATCTATGACAGAACCTATTATCAGGATATTCCCCATATAGGCTATCCGGAAAAGTATAAAAAATATACATTACCCCCAATTGACTATAAGGACACTTCAAAGATTTATAAAAAGAGCAGATGGGCCATAAATATCAATACAATAACCCAATCAGACACTATGTTTGCAAGAAGAGTTTTTGAGCTTGCTCTTTCAAATACAAATATCATAAGTAACTATTCAAAAGGTATGAAAAATATCTTTAAAAATAACCTGTTCATAATAGAAGAAGATGATTTTCCTGATTTAAACAAAAATTATGAAGAAAAACGTTTAGAAAATATTTATACCGTCTTAAAATATCATACATATTATGAACGCTGGAAATACATTTTGGATACCATTAACTTCCCCTATAAAGAAAAAACAAATGATATTGAAATAATTTTTAAAGTTAATGGTCAAAATATTTTTGATATTGAAAATAAATTCAATAAAATAAACTACGATCAAAAAAAATTAGTCCTGATTTCAGATAATGATTTGAACACAGAATATGAAACTTACAGTGATATTAACACCGCACTGGCTGATATAAAAAGCGAGTTTTATATTATTGCAAATGACTCACTGGATGATGATTTTATTGAAAAGGCAATCCTGCATTATAAGTATCTGGATAAAAATTATGGAATAAAAAGCGGTGCAAATAAATTCACACTGGATACAACAAGTGAAAATGAAAATATTTTATTTAATAAAAAAATAAATGTTTTAAATAATGAATATAACAAAATTTACTACATATAAAAGGTTTTAATATGACGAATAAATTGATTGTTTCTTATGCATTTCCCCCATCTTCCACAACAACGGGCAATGCAATGGCTAAAAAGATATTAAAAAACAAAAAAAATGTAGATATAATATATGCAAGCCTGAACAATCTGAATTACGATGAAAATTTTGCTCAAGTACTTGAAAAATATCTAACAAAAAAATATGTGATTGATCTTGATTTTGACATAGGATGGGAAAATATTAAAACTTTCAGTGAAAACGGAATGACTGAACTGGATAAAGCACCCGAATATGAAAGCATGTACAGTATGTGCCATTTCATACATTCACACTTTTTAGCTCTGGAATATAAATTAAAACATCCGAATACCTTTTGGAGTGCAGAATTTTCAGACCCTTTAATCTATAATTTTGAAGGAAAACTCAATTCAGGCCCGATTGACGATGAAAAATACATTAACAGAATGAATGATGCAATTCCTGAAAATTTCAAAAAGATAGGTGAAGAGGATACTTTAAACTACATCTGTGAATACCTGACATTCATATTTGCCGATGAAATTATTTTTACTAATGAAAATCAGCGAAAAGTAATGCTTGAGATCTTTCCAAATCAAGAAATAACCACTTTTATAAAAAATAAATCAAAGATTATAGAGCATAATACTTTAGATGAAGAGTACTATCATATTAATGAAAGCAATTATGAAATTGATGACTCATGTATTAATTTTGGATACTTCGGAGTTATTTTTGGAAAAAGAACTTTAGAAGACTTTGTTAATGCATTTGATAATTTAAATGAAGAATATAAAGATAAATATAAATTACACATTTTTACCTCCACAATTACCCTTTTTGAACAGTATTTAAGTAAAGATGTTATGAAAAATACGAAACTCAATTTTAACCTAAATTATTTAGAATTCCTCAATGTGTGTAAAAAATTTGATGTTTTGCTCGTGAATGATACTAAAACAAGTGAAGTATACAGCGTGAATCCGTTTTTACCTTCCAAACTTTCTGATTATGAAGGAAGCGGAACTGACGTTTGGGCAATATGTGAAGAAAACAGTATCATGGATCAAAAAGAAATAAAATATAAATCCAGATTAAATGATATAGAATCTTCTATTAATACCTTAAATAATATTTTTGAAGATAAATTAAACATCAAAATTGAAAATGAGAATTTTGATAAAGAAAAATATTTTAAACAGCGTATTAGTGAATTAAGTCAAAAAATTAATGAATTAGTTGATGTTTGTCATTCAGAATTCAAAAAAGATGAAATGTATGAGGCTCAAATTAATGAATTAAACCTGATTATTCAAAATCTGGAGGCGGAAAACTCTCAAATCAAGAATTCCAACAGCTGGAAAATGACTGAAAATTTCAGAAAAATTGGAAAAAAATTTAAATAATTTAAAAATGTTATATATAATTCATAATTTAAGGAGAAAAAAATATGAAAAAACTTACTAGAATGCAAATGGCTGCACTTTTTATTATAATTATTATGGTATTAAGTGGGGTTGCTGGTTTCTTACTCTTAATTTTCGCGTAAATTTTTTAAATGGAGGATTAAAATATGGTAAAATATAAAATTGCTGCAGTTGTTGCAGAATTTAACTATGATATTACACAAATGATGTTAGAATTAGCTACAGCTGAAGCTAAAAATAGAGACTGTGAAATTACAAAAGTAGTTGCTGTTCCAGGCGTATTCGATATGCCTCTTGTCATTAAAAAATTATTACAAAAAGATGAATTTGATGCAATTATTACTTTAGGCGCAGTTATTGAAGGAGCTACAGACCACGATCAAATCGTAGCACAACATGCTTCACGTAAAATAGCTGATTTAGCATTGGAATATGATACACCTGTTGCTTTAGGAATCACTGGTCCTGGAATGACCAGATTAGATGCGCACAGACGTGTTAAAAATGCAAAAAGTGCAGTTGAAGCAGCTATCAAAATGTGTGATAGATTAAAAGAAATTTAAGATGATCATATGGAAATTTTAAAACCTGAAGAGTTAAAAGATAAATTTTCAGACCCTTGGGTAGCGCCATATGAAAAAGTGCTGACAATGGTTGATGGGGACAAAGTAGAAATTGTCGAATATCATCCATGTATTTCAGGCTCCCACTGGTTATTGCATCAATATAAAAATAATTCAGAGTTAATTGATGACGCTTATCGTGATGGTAACAAGCACGTTTACTCATGCCATGTAGGATCTGCTCCACTTGACTTGAAAGCTAGTTTTAATGCCGCAGGAATTGATGAAATACAAGTAATTGATGATGAAGTTAAGGTTACCCATGCAGGTCTTGCCGGTGCTGGAGTAGGAGCCGGAATGTGCAGAGGGATGGGTAAAGGTGTTAAATACATCGAACTCATAAAATCCGGTGGAGGCTCAAAAGAGGGAAGAGCAACTGTAGTTACTCCAAAACTCGAAAAAGTGGTTATTGGTGTCGATGATACAGATGTAAAAGATGCTGGTGCAACATGGACAATGGCTCATAATTTAGGTGTTGAACTAGCCAGTGAAGGTTTTGAATACCTTGACCATATTATTGTCCAATTATACCCGCACAATCCACATAAAACTCAAAATTGTGTTTCTATTGCTTTAACGTTTGCTGTTGAAAGTGACAAAAAAGAAGCATTGATTAAAAGAACTATTGAAATTCTCAAAAGAGATACTTTATCGGATAAAACCGCAATAGCTATTCTTGAAGGTCTTGAAATACCTGAAAAATTAAGGCAATATTCAATTGCTACAAAATCTGGTATGATGGATGTTGAAACTGCAGAAGCAACAGCTGAAGAATTAGGTATTGATTTAATTGCAGTTACTGGTGAACAAGGTAAAGTTGGAGCTTTAGCAGCATTGGGTCTTTATAACGATGTGGAAGAAGCTGTAAAAGCTTATGATAAAAAATAAGAGAATTTCTCTTATTTATCTATTTTTTAATTAAATTTAAAGTTTAAAAAGTAATCATTGCCGTATATTTTTGATGATGAAGCATTAACATCAGTGAATTTTAATTGTATTACGTGATTTCCATATGTGAAATTCTGATTATCAAGTGTATTATTAGTATAAGTAAAGCTTGTAATGTAAGCATCATCGCAAGCAACATTATAAGTTTGATTTTCAGAAAATACTCCTGTAGAAGTCAAAACAGATACGTTATCAACAATCACTTCATATCCCCAGGATCCTGCCTGTTTTGAAGATAGAGTGAATTTTTCATTAACTGATACATTATCCTTACTGTAACCATGATAGACTACTGATCTATCGAAGACATCAATAAGACGGCTGTTTTGAATTATGTCTCCATCATCAACATGAAGTGCACTTTTTACCTCAATTGGCAATCTTAATACATCCGGTTCGAAGTCTCTAGTGTCATTGACAACGTAACTTACATCATTTACAATAACCGTGTCATTAACATAAATACCTAGAGTCATCATTGCATCTGCTGGCATCCGTATTACATTAGATTCATTTTCAATTGCAGTGTCTACAGTGTATGGACCCCTAACTGAAATTGAATTATCGGCATTACTATCTGTGAAAATAATTAAATTTCTTGAGTTAGGTTCAATTGAAATGGTACCGTTGTCGAAAGTGGCTGCACCAATGAATGTAGAAATCATCAGAAGTAAAAGTACAAGAGTGACTATTAAAGGAAAATGAACTTTAACAAAAGAGCTAAATAAAGTACCTCTAGGAGTCTTTCTAAACATGCTAATAGATTGAATGACAACTTTGAAAAGGTAATAAATAGATAAAACCAATCCTATAATAGAAATTATAACTCCTATGGATAAAGGAATAAATTTAACAAAAAATATTGTAAATAAACCTAAGATAACTAGTGACAAACCTACAATTGACATACGAATATAATATCCAATGTCATCAATCATCGTTACCCTACCGTACTTATTAGCACGGTTCATAATCGTTCTAACAACTTCATTAGCCATATTATTTAAATCAGCTAAAGGAGACATATCATGTTCAATTGCACCAATGTCAACTTCCATAATGGAAATACCCAATACATCAGCATCAATAACAATACCCACATCGACACCATAATCCTTTTCAAAATGGATTTTTTTCAAAATTTCCTTACGGGCGGCAAATTGACCACTTAAAGGCTGTTCAAATGAAATTTCAGGGAAGAAAAAGTTTAAAAGCGGTTTTGCAGTCAGTTCAGTTACACGTCCACTTTCACGAGCAAATTTTGTCTTAGTAATTTCAGTTTTTCCAGTCAAAATAGGTTTAATCATTGCTTCAACTTTTTTAGAAGTTAAATTATGAATATCAGCATCAATAAAAGCAATAATATCACATTCAGCTGATTTATAACCTGTGAATAAAGCTTCACCCTTACCTTTATTAATTTCATGAGTTATAACAATAGCACCGGCCTTTGAAGCTTCCTCAGCAGTATTATCGGACGACCCGTCATTAACTACAATTATTTCATCGACACATGAAACATTTTTAATAACTTCAACGACATTAGCTACTGTATTTTCTTCATTATAAGCCGGTATAATAACAGAAACCTTTTGATATTTTGGTTTTGATGTCTTTACACTAGCCAGTAAAAAAGTAAGAATTACAAATAACCAAGACAAATATTTCACCTAACTATTTTTAATACATTTATAAGTATATCTTTTAAATAGTATAAATGTTTGTTAAAAATAATCAAATACTTTTAATTAAAATCGTGTTGGAAATGCACAGTCCATTAAATATTGACGTTATTATGTATTTTCCGGGTAGTAAATTAATATTTAAATTAGCCGTACCCGTTGCATTGGTTGTTCTTGTATACATTATACCATTAATATTGAAAGTAACACTCTGATTAGGATATGCTTTACCCTGACCGTCCAAGATTGTGGCAATGAATTTGGTTCCATCATGATAATTCATGATAACATCATTGGTTTCAATTACGTTTAAGACCTTAATGGTATTTGAAACCCTTGATTCACCATATATTGCAGTTATTATATAAGTTCCAGGTTCCAGATTAATGTTTAGACTTGCAATACCATCGGAATTAGTTGTTCTTGTGTAAAATACACCATTGATATTAAATGAAACGCTTTCACCTGCCAATGGGGAACCTTTATCATCCAATACTTTTAAAGAGTATCTTGAAGCATTTTTATAATATTTAACCAGATCATAATTTTCAACCAATCTTGAAAGAACTGTGATATTGTTGGATGTAAATTCACCAGTAACAGGATTTTTTAGAGTTAAAATGTATGATTTAG
Organism: Methanobrevibacter sp.; assembly: GCA_017434555.1. Taxonomy (GTDB): domain Archaea; phylum Methanobacteriota; class Methanobacteria; order Methanobacteriales; family Methanobacteriaceae; genus Methanocatella. The sequence continues at coordinate 10,017 of JAFRFB010000019.1, forward strand.
GCTCCAAGTTAATATTTAATTTAGCAACACCCTGCTGATTAGTTGTACGATAATAGAATACTCCATTAATGTTCATTTCTACAACTACATTAGTTACAGGATTCCCGCCATAATCTAAAATGGTAGCATAGAATTGAGAATCATTTCTGTAATACTTAATTAAATCACTGGAATTAATGCTGGAGCGAATATTAACCAACACATCTTTAGATGAAGAGAGATATTTACCATCACCCTCGAATTCAAGGGTTGTTAAATATTTGCCTGAATCTAATGCAATATTAATTGAAAATTTGCCCTCATCATTGGTTGTTCTTGTATATTTCACAGAATTGATGAAAATATTAACAATTCTGCCTTTTAAAATATTATTATTGGAATCAGTAAGTACTCCACTAAGTCTTGTTCCATCATGATAATACATTGTAATATTTTTTGATTTAATTAAGGTATTTATTGTATCAATAGTGAAATTATCCATGACTAATAACTGTGTATAACCTTTTTTATCAAATGAAGCTTCAACAGAATAATTTCCCAAATCCAAATCATGTAAATTTAAAACTTCCCCATTAATTACAGAATAATTAATATTATTAATTTTAAGATTGATTGTATCGTTGATTGAATCGGATAATTTAGCGCAAATGGAAACATTGTTAATGTTTTTAGAAATGGTCAGAGTCATGTCTAAAGTAATAGGATTGATATTGAATGTTAATAAGCTATTACAAGCATTATAATTATTATTTCCATTGAAAATGACATTTACTGTGTATTTTCCAACATCGAAAACATCCGGCAGTAAAAATTGACTGTTTGAATCAATATTATATTTCTTATCGTCTACAACAAGAATAAGAAGAGCATCAATATCACTATCATTAATACCTATTAAATTATTTTTAACAATTAACTCTCCGGCATATTCAATATCAGATACATTAATTATCAGTTTAGGATTAATTTTACTTACATTAACATTAGTTTCTCTTGAAACCGGATTATAATTATTATCTCCTTTAAATGAAACATTAACCAAATAATTTGAAGCATCTAAAATAACAGGAACAGTAAAATTACCATTAGCTTTAAAAGTATACATTTTATTATCAATCGTTAATGTAACATTCTCATCAACTTCAGAGTCATTAACACCCATTAATTTAACTTCAACAATTAAACTTTCACCATATCCAACATCAGATGCATTTACTACTAATTTAGAATCAACTTTAGCTACATTAACATTAATTTCTGTTGAAACCGGATTATAATTATTATCTCCTTTAAATGAAACATTAACCAAATAATTTGAAGCATCTAAAATAACAGGAACAGTAAAATAACTATTAGCTTTAAAAGAGTAAATTTTATTATCAATCGTTAATGTAACATTCTCATCCAATTCAGAGTTGTTGAAGAATAATTTAACATCCGCCTGAATATAATTCCCATAATTAATATCTGAAATATTTAAAGTGAGTTTTGGTTCAGCTTTATTAATGGAGACTTCAATTATTTGTGTATTTGGATTATGATTATCATCTCCATTAAAAATTATCTTAGCTTCATAATTGCCTGCATCCAATAAATCAGGAATCTGATAAATGGAAGAAGCCTTAATTGAATAATTTTTATTATCTATATTTAAAACTAAATCATAATCTAGATAATTGTAAAGAATTAAATAATTTCCATAAGTGATATTGTCCATACTTAAGTTTAAATCAATATTTACTTTATTGACTTTAAATAAAGCAGTTGCGTAATTTTCATTATAATTATTATCTCCTTTAAAGGACACTTCTGCACTATAATTTGATGCATTTAATTTAACGGGAAGTGTAAAATTGCTATTGGCCTTAAAAGTATAATTATTACCACACATTGTTAATAAAACAGTTTCATTTAACGCAGAATCATTTATGCCAGTTAATTTAACTTCAACTATTAAATCTTCACCATACTCAATATCATTTATTATCAATTCCAAATTCGGATTAATTTTGAAAATCTCAACACTAGTTGTGAAATTACTGGAATTATACATTTCACTTCCATTATAATAAACATTAACATTATAATTTGTAGCATTTAAAATAACAGGAAGTGTAAAATTGGTATTAGGAGAAACTGTGTAGTTAACATTATTTATATTTAAAATTACACTTTCATTAACAAATTTAGAATCAGAAGTTAAAGAAATGTCAAAAGTAAGATATTCGCCATAATTTACATCACAAACATTAACTGACATGTTAACATCATACTTGCTTACAGTAACATTGGCATATGCCACGTCTCCATAATATGAAACGTTCCCATCAAAAACAACATTTATACCGTAATTGCCAGCTAAAAACAAATCAGGAACAGCAAAAATAGAATTAGAGCTAACATTATATGATTTATCACCAATTGTCAACAGTAAAATAGCATCTATATCTTTACCTACCTCATCGACTAAAGAGATATTAACATTAAAATTATCGCCATAATAAATATCATCGACATTAACCGTTAAATTAACAAACTGTTTAGACCTATAAATTGTCAATTGGTCAAAAGAAGCTGAATAATGAGTATTGTTAATATAAATAGCTGTCAAATTTGAATATCCAATTTTTAAATGATAAAGTGACAAATCAGCTATTCCATTAACAACGCTTCTGTTATACTTTATTCCACCATATTCAAAAATTACAAAACCTTCATTAATTAAATGACCATATTGATCTTTAACTGTTGCGGAAAAATTAACCAATTTACTATCATAATCTGAAACGTTATTTAAACTAGTTACTGTTGTTAAATTAAATATTGAGTAAACTTTAATACATGCTACCTGTGAAAGGTAAAAATGTCCCCTATCGGATAATGTTATATTATAATCATATAAATCAATCCAGTTTATGCCATCGTAACTGATGAATGAAACATTAGGCATGTAATGAACTCTTGTAGCAGAAGATTTTTCTGAAATAGGAACCCAAGCTTCAGATGCAGTAGTTAATTTAATAACAATTTTAAATACATCATTTTTATAAATTGGAATAAATTCATTGAAATTAAATGTGAAGTAACCTGCAACTGAAGACCCGTTTTGCGCAAGTTTTAACTCATCATTGACATAAATTTCAACTGTAAAATTTGATTGTCTATCGAAATATGTTGAAAAAGCAGCTAGAATATCATCTGATGTAGCATTAAAAATATTTTGATACCACACAGTACTTTGATTGGTTAACAGATAGTCTGTTTTACCAATAACATCATATTGATAGTTTTTATCATATTTAACTGTATCATTTAAGATGAAAGTATATGAAACGTCGATAACACCAACCTGTGCAAATCTTGTATCATAATATGAAACATAGAAATATCCCTTGTCTGCCCAGTTAGTTCCCCAACTGTTTTTACAAATCCATGCACCGTCAGCCGGAGGTTTATTATTTCCAAAATTATTTTTAGAGAAATTATCGTCCCATCCGACTATTGCAACAGCGTGATTTGGATTATTTGTTCCAGTATAATATTGATATTTACTGTAGGTAGTATAAAATGATGTGAAGACTGCCCCATAATTTAAAATAGCTTGTTTAATTCCATCGTTATCTGTATAATTGGATCTTGGCAGAAATATGATATTTTGAACATGCATTATAGATTCCATTAATGGTGATAAATAAGTATTAATAATATATTTATCATCAGATTCATTGACAGGCCCCATCCAGCTTAAAAAATAAGCCATAATCATTTCAGCAGTTCCACCGATATTAGTCGCAAAATTCCACCCATAATCAGAAAATTTAGCCATTAAATTTTTCATGTTTTCTTCAGAAAAATCATACTCAATACCTGTTGCCTTTAAAATACATGATTCCAGTGCACTTAAAGCAGCAAATGCCCAGCAATTACCCTCATTTCCCTGATTTTTAACAGAACTCACCAAAGCATAATCTCTTAAATCATAACGTGAAGGTATTGTGGAGTTATATGGATTGTAAATCATTTGGATATAATCAGGTCTTTCAAAATTTATATTATAATAATCAAGTTTCACCAGTTCTGATTGATTGAAGGTATTGTTGGTGAAATTTTCCCCACTATTTACAGCACTGTAAACATTATTTTGATTAAAAATATTATTAGCCATTGAAAAAAGAGAATAATCACAAAATATTGCCTCACCTTCACCGGCCGAGTTATTTGTAAAGACAGATGAGTTTAAATTTAATTTAGCGTACATATTATAAATAGCTCCGCCCTGATAAATAGCAGAGTTATTTATTGCAGTAATGTTAATCAGAAAGATATTAGAACCTAAATCACAAAGAGCTCCACCAAGTCGTGCACTATTATTAATAAAATAAGAATTTGAGATATTTACATTGGCCTCGAAAGAATAAATACTACCACCATAATCAGCATTGGAATCTTTAAAAATTACATTATCGGCTATTAAATTTTTTGAATTATAAATTGAAGCTCCTTTAATCGTTAAATTATTCAATATTAATGTTCCCTTATTTGAAAATAAATTATTTGTATTTTTATATGTTATGATGGTATTTTCCATACTTTTACCGATAAAAGCATTATAGGAAGAAATAGTTTTAGTTGAATCCAGTTCATAGACTCCATCAGAGAGATGTATATTGGAATTATCCAAAACCCTGGATGACTTTAAATACTTATATGGATTTTCCTTTGAACCGTTTCCACTATCATCCACTGCAGAAGCATCAAAATAAACATCTAAATAAGAATTATCCTCAGATAAAATTTCAGTTGAATTATCTTCAGCAAATGAAAATGGAATTATAATTAATCCTACAAATATTATAAAAAATATAAAATTTTTATTCAACATTATAATTTAATTTAAGTTTACAAGTAAATAAATTTTAAAAAAATAAGAAATTAGGTTTAAGCGTTTTTAATTTCTATAGTATTAGCAACGTTTAAACCATTATACATTGATGTAATTATATATTTTCCAGGCTGTAAATTAATATTTAAAGTAGTTTCACCCGTAGCATTGGTTACTCTTGGATATATTACACCATTAATGTTCAAATAAATGCTCTGATTAGGATATGGATTACCTTGGCCATCCAAAATTGTAACCTTGAATTTTGTTCCGTCCCTATATTTCATAACGATATCTTCAGATACTATGACAGACAAAACTGTGATGCTATTGGCAACTACTGATTCACCATAAAATGCTGTGATTATGTAGGTTCCAGGCCCAAGATTAATATTTAAACTGGCAATACCTTCAGAATTAGTTGTTCTTGTATAAAATACACCATTGATATTAAATGAAACACTGGCACCGGCCAATGGAGATCCTTTTTCATCCAACAATTTTACAGAGTATTTTGAAGCATTTTTATAATATTTCACCAAATCATAATTTTCAACTATTCTAGAAAGAACTGTTATATTATTAGACTTTAATTCACCAGTAATTGGATTTTTTAAAGTTAAAATATAAGTTTTAGGCTCTAAATTGATATTTAATTTAACAACACCCTGTTCATTAGTTTTACGATAATAAAATACTCCATTGATGTTCATTTCAACAGTTGCACCAACTACAATATTACCATTATAATCAAGTATAGTTGCAGAATATTGGCTTTCATTTCTGTGATATTTAACAAGATCTGATGAAACAACAGTTGATTTTACCGTAATATTTCTTGATATTGAAGAATTGAGATAAATATCATCCCCCGGATAGCTGACCACAACTTCATACTGTTTACTATCCAAATTGATAGCAATGGATGCTGAACCGTCATCTTTAGTAGTCTTTTTGTTATCAACACCGTTTAATTTAATTACAATGTTTTGATTAGATAAAGGATTATTGTTTTTATCTTTAAGGGTTACATAATATCTGGAACCGTCATGATAAAACATTTCCAAATTATCGGCAATTAACTTAGTTTTAATAACATCAATGCTGAAAGCAGCACTGGCAGAAGCATTTTGATAATATGGACTTGAAAAAGATGATTCAACAGTGTAATTACCATAATCCAAATCATTTAAAATTAAAGTACCCACACCATTAGTTATTTTAACATTATAAGGTTTAGAGTTCACTTTTACTTCAACACTTTCATTTAATGCTTTGGAAAACTCAACAGTGATATTGGCATCCAAAGTATCTGTTACAATAGTTAAATTCATTGTTAATGGCGCTTTATTTACATTAAATGTTGCATTTGCAGTTGCAATATTTGAATATGAACCTATTGCAGTGTATTTTCCCGGGACAAAAATATCAGTGATTTTGGATTCGCTATTTGAAACAATAGTATATGTTTTTTGGCCAATTTTAACGTCAATATTTGCTAAAACTTCTGAACCGGAACTGATTAATGTATTTTTAATAATTAATTCATCCCCATAATTAATATCTGAAATTTCTAAAGTTAAATTTGTATCTGCAACATTAGTTTTAATTAATTTGGCTGTTGATGAATTGGAATAAATATTTTTACCATTATACTTAGCGGAAAGTGTATAATTACCAGATGAATATAATTTAGTTGTTAATGTGGCCTTACCGTTTTTAACTGTAATATTATATATCCTAGAATCTATGGAAAATGTTACAATACCTGAATTAATCGGATTACCTTCACCATCACTTACAGTAGCTATAGCCTGAAATGGAGAATTAATGTCAACAAATTTCGGACTGTTCAATACAATGTTTGAAGTTGAATAATATGTAGTGAATGCCTTGATACAGGCAACCTGTGATTCATAACTGTGACCATATTCAGGCATGCTCTCATTAAAATCGTATAAATCTATCCAAGTTTTTCCATCAAAACTGAAAAATGATGTTCCTTTAGAATAAAGTATTCTGTTTGATCTGACTTTTTCAGATATTGGGATGGATGCCAATTTATCTGTAGAAATCTTTAAAACAATTTTAAATGTGTCACCAGTTTTTAAAGGAATTTTTTCATTTAAGTTGAAAGTGTAATAACCTGCATTTGCCATACCATTTTGAGTTAATTTTAACTCATTATTTACATAAATTTGAGCTGTCCAATTGGTTGTTGTATTGAAATATGTTGAAAATGCGGTTAAAAGTTCATTATCTGTTGCTTTAAAGATATTCTGATACCAGGATTCATTTTTACCGGTAATCAGGTAATCTGTGATTCCAATAATGTCATACTGATAATTTTTATCATAATGAAGCGTATCATTGAAAATAATTGTATAAGTTGACTTATCATAATCTCCAAGTCTGACACAGTTTCTATCATAATATGAAACATAGAAATAACCTTTATCACCCCAAGTTTCACCCCAACTGTTTTTACAAATCCAAGCTCCATCTCCCGGAGGAGTATTTTTAAAATTACTTTTGGAGTAGTTGTCATCCCATCCGACAATTGTTATTGCATGATTAGGGCCTGTAGTTCCTGAATAATAATAACTATATGATTTCATATTTGATGAAGTATAATAAATGCCCGTAGCTACAGCACCATATTTCATGATAGCTTCCTTAACTGCATTATTATCTGTATAATTAGTACGGGTTAAATAAACAATGTTTTGAACATGAATAGAACTGTTTGTGACAGGAGACAATACTGTCCAGTCACTGAAGCTTTCCAATTCATCTCCAATAGTTCCAAGCCAACTTACAAGATAACCAACACCCATATCATCATAACCTCCCTTATTTGGGGTTAATACCCAGCCGTAATCTGAGTAATAAGACATGACGTTTTTCATGTTTTCCTCGGATAAATCCAAATTTTCACCGGATATCTTTAAAATACAGGATTCTAAAACTGCAATGGAATCGAATGCCCAACAATTTCCACTGCTTTTTTGATGTTTTACCGGAGTTACTTCATTATAATCCCTTAAATCATATTTGGAAGGTAATTCCTGAATAAATGAAAAATCACCAACGTATTGAATATAATTTCCATTTCCAATAAACAAATTATATCCTGTGCTTTTATAATGATCTTTTCCAGTGTTTGCCTTATTATTTGAATAAGTATTTGATGATACCGTTTCATTTGTATTTAAAATAGTATAAATTGCACCGCCTTCATTTATAGCTTCATTAGAATTGAATTTTGATAATTTGATTGAAATTTCTGATGAATTATCAGCAAAGACAGCGCCGCCGCTTGATGCCTTATTTGATGTGAATGAAGAGGATGTGAGAGTCATTTGTCCATACATTTTATAAATGGCTCCACCCTGATAGTTAGCATTATTTTCTAATGCAATAATTGAGTCTATATTTGAATTAGAGTCTAAATCACAAATTGCACCACCAAAAGTAGCGTTACATGATGTAAAATTAGATTTTTTTACATTTAATGAAGATTCTTTTGTATATATTGCACCGCCAGCATTATTTAAGGTATAACAATTAATAAAAGAAGAATCCGTTATTTCTAAAACAGAGTTTGTTTCACTGGCTATTGCACCACCATATTTTTCAGCATAGTTATTTTCAAAAGTTGAATTTGTTATTTTTACATTTGAACCTGTAGCATATATAGCACCACCATAAAGAGCAGTATTGCCCTTAAAAGAAGATGAATCTATTAAAATGTTACCGCCAGTTGAATAAACTGCACCACCAAAAACATTGGAATAACTTCCTCTATAAGCTCCACTACTATTTTCAAAAACAACCCCATAGGCATTAAAGTTTTTATAGTTACATATACTAACGCCATCAAGAGTAATATTATATATGTTTAAAGTATTTTGACTACGTAATTGATAGGAATCACTTTTAATTATAGTGTTTAATGGATTTTGACCAATTATTGTTAAATTATTAAAAGATTTCGTTCCATCCAATTTATATTCGCCACAAGCAAAATGAGCAATGCTGTTGTCAGTTAATCTGTTTGAAACAAGATGATTATACGGATTTGACTGGCTACCATTACCATCTACACTAGAAGATGAATCAAAATAGATATTTGAAGAAATTATTTCATCACCATCACTTATTGAAATGGTATTCTCATCTGTAATGTTCTCACTGGCAAAGCCAATTGGAATGACAATCAATAGGATTAATAAGAAAATAATTTTAATAAAATGTTTCATACTCCACCTCAATTATTAATTGATTATAATATTAATTAATATCATTTTCATTACATATTAATCTATAATATTTTTTCAAAAAATGTTTAAAAAACAATAAATCATATAAAAGATTAATAAAAAACCATTAATAGAAGGAGATATAGGAGGACTATTTATTTATAAAAAATTGTTAATATTGTTATTAACACTGATGTTTATTTTTTCAGTTTCATTGGTTTGTGCTGATGATACTGCCAATTCATCGAAAGATGAAACAAATTTTTTAGAGTCAAGTGTTGATAATGAACTTTATGAAATAAACCATCCGCCAGAAAATCACCACCCACAACAACCTGATTTAAAGCCCTGTGAAAAATCCGTTTCAAAAGACTTTGATTTTTTTGGACTTTTTGATTTCTTTGGAAAAGAAGACAAACATGGATATTGGGTATGGTCAGGAGATATGTATAAAGTAGACTTTGATAAACTCTCCAAAAATGGTGTAAATATCATATTTTTAAATTCATATGCTTTTACCGAACATGGTCAGAGGGATGTTTTGGAATGGATTCATCAAGCTAATGATCATGGAATAGAAGTTCATATTTGGATGCAAATCTTCAATACGGGTAGCTGGATTTCACCATTGAAAAATGGAACGCCAGATACACAATACTTCAACTATAAAATTGAAGAAGCAAGATATTATGCTGGTCTTGAAGGAGTAAGCGGATTGCAAATGGATTATATAAGGTATGAAGGTAACGCTTACGAATATCAAAATGGAACAAAAGCCATAACCCAATTTGTAAAAACATTTTCTGAAAAGGTAAAAGAGGTTAATCCATCTTTAACAGTTTCTGCAACAGTTATGCCTGAAACAGACAAAGATGAATATTATTACGGTCAGGATATTACGGCCATAAATAAATATGTTGACGTTATAGTTCCTATGATGTATAAAGGAAATTATAAAGAAAATAGTGACTGGGTTAAAAATACTACAAAATGGTTTGTAGATAATTCAGGAGATGCCGATGTATGGATTGGTCTTCAAACATATCAATCCGATTATAATGTAACTGATTTATCCGCCAATGAATTAATAAAAGATGGGCATGATGCTTTTGAAAATGGTGCTAAAGGCGTGATATATTTCAGATGGGGAATGAATGAAGAATTAGACAATAAAAAAATTAACTAGTATGATAACTGAAACACTCCAAAAAGAACTTAATCTTGAATATTGGCAGGTAAAAAAAGTAATTGCTTTAATTGATGAGGGCAATACCATTCCTTTCATCGCAAGATATCGTAAAGATGTCACCGGTTCTTTAAACGATGAAATTCTCAGGAAATTTGATGAAAGGTTAAAGTACCTTAGAAATCTTGAAGAAAAAAAATCCAAAATTATTAAAAAGATTTCTGAATTGGGCAAATTAAGCGATGAACTTGAAAATAAGATTTTAAAAGCTGAAACATTGGTTGAGCTTGAAGACTTATACAGGCCATATAAAAGTAAAAAGAACACCAGAGCGTCAATAGCTAAAGAAAAAGGATTAGAACCATTAGCGAATGTTATTCTAAAGCAGGATATTGAAAAATCCGTGTTAAAAATAGCTAAAGATTATGTTAATCATGAAAAAGGTGTTGAAACACCACAAGACGCCATTGAAGGGGCAAAAGATATTATAGCTGAGATTATTTCTGATGACTCTGATTTCAGGAAAAAAATTAGACAAAATACTTTTCATACAGGCCAAATTGAATGTAAAGTTAAAAATAAAGATATTTCATCTGAATATGACATATACCATGAATATAGCGAAGATTTAAGAAAAATTCCGCCACATAGAATACTTGCAATTAACCGTGCGGAAAAAGAAAGCGTAATCAGGGTAAAAGTTACACTTGAAACGGATGACATTATTAAGTATCTTAAACGCCATATTCTTAAAAATAAATCTAAAATACCTGAAAAACTAGAATATAATCCTTATACAACCCCAATAATTGTTGAAGCTATTAACGATTCATATAAACGGCTGATTGCGCCTGCAATAGAACGTGAAATCAGAAGCTTTTTAACTAAAAAGGCAGAGGAAAAATCAATTAAAGTTTTCGCCAAAAACCTGAATCAGCTGTTAATGGAATCTCCTCTAGCCGGAAAAACTATTCTCGGTTGGGATCCTGCATTTAGAACAGGATGTAAACTGGCAATTATTGATAATACTGGAAAAGTTCTTGATACCGCTTTAATTTATCCTACAGAACCACAAAATAAAATTGCCGAATCTAAAAAAACCGTTCGTGACTTAATTAAAAAATATGATATTGACGTGATTGCAATAGGTAATGGAACAGCTTCAAGAGAATCAGAAGAAATTGTAGCAGACATTATTAAAAATACTAGTGTGGAATACATTATTGTTAATGAAGCTGGAGCATCAGTTTATTCAGCAAGTGAACTGGCAGATGAAGAGTTTCCAGACTTTTCTGAAGGAGAACGTAGCGCAGTCAGTATTGCAAGGCGTCTTCAAGATCCTCTGGCTGAACTTGTTAAAATAGATCCAAAATCTATTGGTGTAGGACAATATCAGCACGATATGAATCAAAAACAACTTAATGAGTCATTAACCGGCGTTGTTGAAAAAGTTGTTAATGAGGTCGGCGTGGATTTAAATACCGCATCATATAGCTTACTTAATTATGTTTCAGGGCTGAACAAGACCACTTCAAAAAACATTATAGAATATAGAAATACAAAAGGCAGCTTTAAAAACAGACAGGAACTGCTGAATGTGAAAAAATTAGGTAAAAAAACATTCGAACAATGCGCAGGCTTTGTAAAGATTGATAATCCTGATTATCCTCTTGACAATACTACAATTCATCCGGAGTCATACGATGCGACATTAAAGCTTTTAAAGAGTTTGAGATACACCCTAAAAGATATCGGAGATAAAAATTTAAAATTAGACAATATTGATTTAAATGAAATTTCTGAAAAGTATGGAATCGGTGCTGAAACCTTAAAGGATATCATTCATGAACTTAAAAAACCCGGCCGTGACCCTCGTGAGGATATGCCAAAACCAAAATTAAGAAAAAATGTATTATCCATAAATGATTTAAAAGAAGGAATGATTTTAGAAGGTACTGTAAGAAATATAGTGGATTTTGGTGCTTTTGTAGATGTTGGAGTTCACCAGGACGGACTGGTTCATAAATCACAGCTTGCAGACAAATTTGTTAAACACCCGCTTGATATCGTCAGTGTCGGTGAAATCGTAAGTGTTAAAGTCCTTGATGTAGACATCCAAAGAAATAGAATTCAGTTGTCAATGAAAATTTAATAAAGATTTCAAAAATATAATATTCAAATCCATTATTAACAGACTCTTTAAAGAAAAAGGAAAAATTGTCATCAATATTTTTAACAAAAGATATGTTTCAGGACAAATAATGCTTACTGTATCGGTCAAAATTAATAGAATCTGAAACAGTCAATATGCTAAATCCGGACAATGAAATCATGAACATTATTAAATAATATTAAAAATAAAAAGTGATACGATGTTAAAGTTAAATGATTTCAAGAATAATTCCAATGAAGATAACTTAGGAATTATCCTCTTTATTATTGGAATAATCTTTCTTTTGATTACAACATATACAGGATTGACAAAAATTGGATTATGGTACGATGAACTATATTCAATTGCATTTGCACAACTGCCAATCTCTGACATGCTTTTTATCGGACCTAAAGATGTTCATCCCATATTATATTATTTAATCTTTAAATCATTTACAAAAATCCTGACATTTTTGGATATTGGAGTCGTAGGGAAAATTGTATCATTAATCCCAATATATCTGATTGGGATTTTATCAATAACAAAAGTCAAAAAGAACTTTGGATATTTGACCGCAGGATTGTTCTTCTTATGCATTACATCAATGCCTCAGCTGATGATTTACAGCGTTGAAGTTAGAATGTATTCATGGGGTTTGTTTTTCGTGACCGCAAGTCTAATCTACAGTTATGAAATCATTAAAAATAATTCAAATTTAAAAAACTGGGCTATTTTAACAATTTTAACAATAGGTTCAGCATACACCCATTATTTTTCAGCAGTAGGGTCATTCAGCATTTATGTTCTCTTATTTATTTATTTATTCAAAAATAATAAAGAGCAGTTAAAATACTGGTTTTTATCTGCTGTAATTAGTGTTATAGTATTTTTACCTTGGACATTAATTGTCTTGAATCAAATGGCTACATATGAAAGCGGATATTGGATTAATCCGATTACACTTAACACATTAATCAGTTATGTATACTTCGTTTTATCACCTGCAACATTCTTTATCCAGGCAAATGAATTGGTATCTCCTACCATTCTCGGAAGCATATTCCTTCTAATGTTTTTATATTTAATTTATAAAGTAAGAGACAAATTCGCCATTGCAAGCATTGCCGTTTTTATAATGGTTCCGATAATTGGAGCTTTACTTTCACTGGCAGTGCAGCCATGTTTCCATCATAGATTTTTAATTCCGTCACTCGGATGTCTATGGCTAGGTTTTTCAATCCTTCTGGCAAAAATGTATGAGAATAAAAAATTATTTTATATCATTTTATGCTTCATCCTAATAATTGGTGTTATAGGATGTGTTAATTTCATTAATATACAAACACAGGATTCAACAGATACTGAAATCGAGATGAATTCATTAAATAAAGTTGTAGGAAATGGAAATGTTATGATAGTTGACTTTTTCCCGATATTTTTTGAACTTCGAGGATACCTATTGCCAAACAATCACTATCTTTCATTTAACGAAGATATCGGAATGCATGTTAAAGAAGTAATAAATGACCCTGGAATTCAATCGGAAATTGCCGGAGGTTCAAAAGTTTATTACATTGATGGAGGATATGAAAATATCGATGAAGTCAGAGCTCAGGGAATAAACCTTGAAGAAATTGGATTTAATCAGCCATTAAAAAATAATTCGTTTAAAATTTATAAAATTAATATTTAGGTAGTTTATATGAAATTAGATATTGTTGTTCCATGTTATAATGAAGAAAAAAATATTGAAAAGTTTTTCACTGAAATAAGCTATGTTTTAAAATACATCGACATCAATATAATATTTGTCAATGACGGATCATCTGATAACACATTAAACGAAATTAAAAAGTTACAGAATGTAAGTTATATTTCATTTTCAAGAAACTTCGGAAAAGAAGCTGCAATATATGCTGGACTGAGCAAAACCACCGCTGATTATGTTATTTTAATGGATGTTGATTTACAAGACCCTCCTTCATTAATACCTGAAATGATTGAACATATTGATGATTTTGATATAGTGGCAACAAGACGTGTTACAAGAGCCGGCGAACCAAAAATAAGGTCATTTTTTGCAAGATTATTCTATAAATTAATGAATAAGATAAGTGATATTGAATTAGTTGATGGTGCGCGAGATTTTAGATTAATGAATAGAAGTGTAGTTGATTCAATTTTGGAGTTAAACGAAAATAATCGTTTTTCAAAAGGAATTTTTGAATGGATAGGATTTAATACCAAATGGATTGAATATGAAAATATCGAAAGAATTGAAGGCGAAACCAGCTGGTCATTTTGGCAGCTATTCAAATACTCGATTGAAGGCATTGTATCTTTTACTGTAGCTCCACTATATATATCAACAGTTATGGGAATTATATTTTCAATAATATCATTTTTTTCCATCATATTTATTGTAATAAGAACATTATTATTTGGCGATCCTGTAAGTGGTTGGCCTTCAACAATTAGTATTATATTACTTATTGGTGGAATACAATTACTTTCCATTGGAATTTTAGGTCAATATTTAGCAAAAACATATATTGAAACTAAAAACAGACCAAAATACATTATAAAAGAAGATAATTTCTAAAATATTTTTAAAAAAATTAAGTCACCATCAATTTGTCAGAACTTTTTTTATCGAGAATTATTCGACTTTAAATGAACGAATATAAATACATATATAATCATTTAAATAAAATTAACTAATATAGAAAAAAAGCTGAATGATAGAAATTAAAATTTTATATAACCCATATATTTTTCATTGATATGTTATTAAGATATAGTAGTCGACACTGAAAATTATAAATACTATTGATTATAAATATTATAATCATGTCTAATCAAACATTAATTGAAGAATATCCAGGGATTATTTCTGAGATTCAAACGGAAATTAAAAAGTTAGAGAATGATACACGA
>JAFRFB010000094.1 GCA_017434555.1 Methanobrevibacter sp.
GTGTTTAAAGCATGAATCATATAACCTTCACTTGCATCATCTGCTCTTGTAAGCAGCTGATAACTGATGCCTGACGGAATCTGATTTACTCTTAGAAGTGCCGCAAGAAGACATGATTTTGTCCAGCAGATTCCTGTTTTATTTTCAAGCACATCGCTGGCAGTTCTTTAAACTACCTCTGTTTTAATGTCCTATGAGTGAGAAATTTCATCCCTAACAAAGATGTAACATCGTTTTATATAATCCAATTCATCTTCAGATTGATTTATTAATTCCTGAACCTTATCCTGAATAAGATGATTCCTGTAATCAATGTTTGGTGTTTCCATCAAATATTCTTCCATGGCATTCTCCCACATATTATAATAGAATAAAAGTAAAATAAAATAAAAAAATTGTTTTATTAATTTAAAAAATTTCTTAAAATGGATTTTGCCCGCATACTATACAAAATATAATGTACTTTTAGTTTCGAATTGTACTATTTAATATTATTGCTCTTAATTATTTCAGAAACTTTAATATTAGGATTGAGATATCTTTCATTAGGATTTGCTTCATTATTTAAATTTAAAACATTATTCTTGCAGTGATGAACACAACCAAGACAAAATTCACAATTATCTCCCAGAACAGGTTTTCCTTCCGTTAATTCAATGTTGCCCCTTGGACATACTTTTGTACATATCTGGCAATTGGAACAGTCCTTGTCGACAACAATCTTGAATTTTTTAGACATTGTGGATTCCAAGACTTTTTCAATGAATGGCACATTAGTAAACATCTTTTTAGAAAGTTTAAATTCTTTTTTCATCAAAATATCATCTTTGATAATACTGATTGCATTTAAAATATCATTTTCATCTTTGATTTCCTTTTCCTTAGTCATGTCAAACATAGGCAGGTAATTGTCCACCATCAAAACGGAATTTGTATAGTTTACTCCCATTCCCCTTTTTTCTAATGTTTTAGTCATTATCCTTAAGGCATTCTGGTCACCGTCGGATCCATAAGATGCAATTAAAAACAGATAGTCAGTAGTAATATTGACTTTTTTGAGATATTCCCTCAACATTTTAGGCGATGTTGCATAATATACTGGAAAAACAATGCCCACAACATCATCTTCAATGTCAAAGATATTGTCATTAACCAATTGGGGAATGCTTAAAAGTTCTCCACCCAAATTCTGTGCAATATACAAGTTGTTTCCGGTGGATGTGAAATACAATATTTTCATTTTAACCAAAAAAAGTAAAAAAAAGCATTTATTTTGGATAAATGCTTTCTGGAGGATTTTCAAAATCAATGACACTTTTATTTTCAAGGTTTTCATGACCTAACGGAGTGTGTGTAGACAGATATACGGTAGGATTATTTTTGACAAATTCCCTTACATTGTCAAGAGTTTCCCTTGCC
The DNA here is from genome assembly GCA_017434555.1 of Methanobrevibacter sp. Classification (GTDB taxonomy): domain Archaea; phylum Methanobacteriota; class Methanobacteria; order Methanobacteriales; family Methanobacteriaceae; genus Methanocatella. Next base: position 1,420 of record JAFRFB010000094.1, read on the forward strand.
TTTTCGATATCCTCAAAAACAACTGACAGCTTGTTTGCATACAATGCCTCATCAGTATATGTGACATCACCGTGGAACATGTAGAATAAATCATCGTTCTTTGCAATAACAATGCTGTTGCCTGTAGTGTGGCCGATTGCTTCAATTAAATATACATCATCCACTATTTTTTGTGACTTTTCAAAGTTATAGAAAGGACCGTCATCAAATTCGACAGGCACAATGTTGTCGCCTTCAAGACTCAATTCTTCAGCTTCAGTTTTGGAGAGGTATACCTTAGCATTAGGAAATTGCCTTAGCTCTCCGGTATGGTCGGCATGTTTATGGGTAATCAATATTTTAGTCACATCATCATTATCATATCCCATCTCATTAAGCGCAGAAAGATAATCTGTAATCCTTGTACCCATGGACAAAGGAGTATTCTCATCCACTTCCTGAGGAGGCATCTCTGAAGGAATGTCTGTATCAATCAATATTACATCATCGCCTGTGTCAATCAGATAATTCTGAATACTTGATCTGTATTTGATTGATGCATCAAATTCTCCGCCTTCACCGCCAAAGGCAAAGGCTTGTGTCATGAAACCGTTTTCATATGTTTTTACTACTTTAATTTCCATTTTGGTCATTTATTAATAATTGTGTTAAATAATTCTGTTTGCCAATCATTTTGACAAGATCCAATTGCTGTTCGCTCCAGTACATGTCCTCTTCTTCATCCTTAAGATACAATTTCATCATATCATATGTTGTTGCATCAAAAATACCTGAGTCCATAACCTCATTTAAAAATGCAATTCCTTCCACAGATACATTGTAATCCGCTTCAATGAATTCAATTATATCTGTGTATATGGGTTTCGCTTCTTGAGCCTCTTGCTTGATTTCACCACCCAAATCCAATATACGATCCATAAATTGTTCTACAAAGTCCATTTCTTCTGTTGCATGTGTTGCATACTTATCTCCAAGGGATTGGAATCCCAATCCTGCAAATACCTTGGATTGGATTCTGTGCCCGAATGAATTTGCGGACAATCCAGTCACAATCGCTTGCAAGACTTCGATAGTTTTTTCTTTATCGGCCATAATATCACCATTCAAAGACTTAAGTAACTTAAGTCATTATATGACCTTATATTAAAACAACTATTTAAATTGTTCTAATGAGTCAATTGTTTTTTGAGAATAATCATAAATCATCTTTTTGAACTTTTCAACATCTTCAGGAGAATAATCTTTAAAAAAATCCCCCTCCCACTCATACATTTCCTTTATTAGTTTAAATACTATTATTCTACCATCATTAGTTAGGTTAAGAATCTTACGGCTTTTGTTTTTTTCATCAGGATTTCTTGTAATAAATCCATTTTTTTCCAATTTTTTAATAATTTGAGTGACATTTGACTCTGAAACAAAAAACAATTCCGACAAATCCCTTTGGGAGCAATTGGAATTATAAAAAATGTTCATCAGATAAGTGACATCAACAGGAGCAAGATTTTCATAATTCTCAATCAAATACTCCCTGTGAAGAATGTGAATATAATCAACATAAAGAATAAGCGGAGTAAAATTAATCCTTTCATCTTCAAAATTTAAACGAGACATCATTTTCACCTTATACTATTACTTATTAAAAGAATTATTGATAAATTTAGCCTATATACTATACAAAATATTTGATACTTTTAGCTCCGACACATTAATATTTCAATCCATTCACTAAAAAGTCAATTAGATTTTGATGAATAATGCCCTCCTGTGAAAAATCAAACTTATCAGTGGAAATCACATATTTTGGATAATTGTCCTTAACTTTTAATAAAGGCCTAAACTCTCTTTCAATAGTCTCATCAGAAGATAAAGAATATGTTACCTGAATATAAACCTTACTTTTATGTTTCTTAGCAACGAAATCAATTTCAAAATCACCGATTTTGCCAACTGTCACATCATAGCCTTCCCTTAAAAGTTCAACATATACAATGTTTTCTATGGTTCTTGAAACATTGGTTAAATTTCTGCCATTGAAAACCTGATTAAATCCATGATCAGTAACATAATACTTTTCATGAATCTTTAAAATCTCTTTTCCTTCAACATTTTCCCTTTGAACTTTTTTTATCAACAGCGAATTTGTAAAATAATCAATATAGTTGTAAATTGTTTTGGGAGCAATTTTAACATTTTCCTCTTGTTTCAAATAATCCGAAATGCTTTTGGCTGAAAATGTTTTACCCACATTATCCATTAAAAATATAATCAGCCTTTCAAGTATATTTACATCCCTTATCTGATATCTTGAAATCAAATCATTGTACAATATTGAATTGAACAGGTCATGGAGGTATTTGAGTTTGTCTTCATCGTTTAAACTGAATAACTGTGGAAATCCACCATATTCCAAATATTCATTGAACAACTCTTCTGATGAGGATTGCTGTTTATAGTCAAGGAACTCCTTAAATGAAAAGGGATACATTTTTACTTCAAAATATCTGCCAGTCAAGTGAGTTGCAAGTTCACCAGACAATAATTTAGAATTTGAACCAGTTATGTAAATATCGCAGTCCCAATCAACTCTACATGCATTTATTGATTTTTCCCAGCCATCAACATTCTGTATCTCATCAAAAAACAAATATACCTTACCATCAACATTCTCAACAAGACTTTCAATTAATAAGTCAAGTTCACGAGCATTGCTTACATTTCGATATTTTGCTGATTCAAAATTGATTAAAATAATGTTATCCTCACCAATTCCACGATTAATCAACTCTTTTTTAATTAATCCCAACATATAAGATTTGCCGCATCTTCTGATTCCAGTTATTACCTTAATTAATTCATTGTCGATTAATGGAATAATCCTATTTAAATACAAATCTCTCTTAACCATGTTATCATATATGATATAATTTAATATATAAGTTTAACTTTTATAAAAATTTAAAAAGTTTTAGATATAAATTAAACTTTATAGTTTAACTGTCTAAAAATTACACGTCTGCTCTTAAAAGTGCTGCAAGAAGGCGGGATTTTGTCCAGTAGATTCTAGTTTTATTTTTAAGCACAACGTTGGAAGTTCTTGAAACTATATTTGTTTCAATATCCCATGAGTGAGGAATTTCATTCCTAACAAAGATATAACTTCTTTTGATATAATCCAAATCATCTTCAGATTGATCCATTAATTCCTAACCTTATCTCGAATAAGCGGATTCATATATCAATACTTGGAGTTTCAATTAAATAATCTTCCATTTAATTACTCACACCATTAAAATTGGTTAAATATAAAATAAATAACAAATTGTATTATAAATCTAAAAAAAACTTCATAAAATAGATTTTGCCCGTATATTATACAAAATATTTAGTGCTTTTAACTCAATGAATAAAAAATGAAAGTTAGTCATAAAGGATTTTTTCCAAATATTCTTTAATTTCAGGAACATCATCATGAATAATCTCCCAGATTACATCATCAACGATATTTTCATAATTATGTGCAGTAACATTTCTCAAACCAATTAACTGACTCCATTCAATTCCATCATATTCCTCAAGAAATTCATCTGAAAATCTATTGCAAATTCGCCCATTTGAATAATGACTAATGCACAAGCATCTTTATACAAACTATCTGACATGTAAATTTCTTTATCATCATCAAAACGATTTAGATAATCATTAATACGATTACAATAATCGATTATGGTTTCAGCACCTCTTTTATCTTTTTCGTTCATATAAAAGAACCTCTTCCTTACTTACTGCTTCAAGAAATTTTTTATTTGAACTTCCTTTACTAATTACATCAACATGGCAATCAAATTCATCTTCTAAATCCTGAACTAAAGAAACGTATTGTAGACCCCTTAAATCACCTTTATCCATTACAAAATCTAAATCACTATCTTCAGTTGCTTCACCACGGGCATAAGATCCAAAAAGGCTGAAAGTATTTATTCCATATTTGATAACAATCGGAATAACCCGTTTTTTGATATCTTCAATAGTAAACACCATGAAAAATCACCACCATGCAATGAATTCATATTTAACTATATCCTATTCATTAATAATAAACATTTTCAAACTGCTGCTTTATGAAAAAACACAGTTATGTTTCAACGGAATACTTTGAATAGACTAATTCAAATCATATTAATTTTAAAAATTTTAAAGTGGATCTATTCAACAAAATCATTAGAAAAGGAAAACTTAAATGAAATAACTCCCAAATTAATTCCATATTTGAATTTCCATGAAAAAAAGCGAAAAAATATTAATTGCTCTTGGAATTATTCAAGTAATAATTTCAATATTGCAATTAATATTGAAAGTGTTATGGGATTAATCCCATAATACTCCTTTTCTTTTTTTTTTCATTATATAAACCTTCCCATAATTAAAATGGAGTTGATAAAAGATGATATGGATATCAATTCTTAATTTAATAATAACAATACTTTTAATTATCCCTCAAAAGAGTTCAAATATAAAAATATTATACTAGGATCGTTTTCATTAAATTTAATTTTAATCCTAATGACCATTTTGATAAATTAAAAAAAGATAAAAAATAACTCATTGAGTTAAATTATTTAGATTGCTCTTCAGAGCCAATAAGACAAACACTAGATTTTTTCCAATAACAGTTGTTACATGTCTTACAATCAGATTGTCCGTAGTTATTTTCTTTCCATTCTGTCAAAAAGCCATGATTTCTAACAAATGGACGATACATCGACAGATATTCAATTCCTGTATTATTCAACAAGTGTTCAATGCTTTTCATATCTGACCATCCCCCTCCCAAAACAACCGGAATATCAACTTCACCGACAACTTTGTCTGCAAAACTTACCAGCATGTTTTCATTGTTTTGACCTTTTCTGAAATACTGCGGTGAGAGGAATTTAGTAATCTGCAAACTGTCTGCACCGTTTTCAGCCAGTATTTTACAAATTTCCAATGAATCTTTTTCATCCTGATACAAATTAACCTTACAGTGGATGTGCAAATCAGTAGTCTGCTTGATTAGCTTTATTATTTCCAAAACCATCCTGACACGATTGAAAGTGTTTCCACCGTAATTGTCTTTCCGTTGGTTTTCAAACGGATCCATAACTCGTGAAAGGTAATAGTTATTTCCGATGTTTAACTGAATGCCGTCAAACCCTGCAAATGCAACTTTTTTAGCGGCGACAACATAATCTGTCTGGATTTTTCTAATATCTTCAATTTCCAAATCATTGACTTCCATCATCTGTTTTCCGTTGATGTTGCAGTTTATAAAACCAATTTGTGCAAAAATTGGTGTGTCGAATTCATGGGCAATATCTGTCACTTGCTTGAACTCCTTAATGAAATACGGATAGTTGATGTAGTGAGAATAGTCACTGAAGCGGTCATGAGAATACATTGAAATCAACTCAGTTACTATTATTCCAATGTTATTTTTAGCCAAATCTTCATATCTTTTGTATATCGCTGGAGTCAAGTTTTTTTGGGATTCATTTTCAGATTCCCACAGACCAGATCTGATGATACGATTCTTAAGGTTGAATCTACCAAATTGAGTGTTATCGAATATGCTTTTCATAAATTTAAATTATTCAAGCAAGTATAAAAAGAGATTAGTAATTCAAGAGTTACCAACAGCACTTAAAAGATGAAAATCATAATATATACTGAAGGTGTTAAATGTGAATTCAGAAAAATTAGAGGCATTTGTTGATGCAGTACTTGCAATCATATTAACTGTTATTGTCCTTGAACTGCCCCAACCAGAAACAATAACGTTTGCTGGTTTTTGGGCTTTGAAAACTAACTTTTTTGCATATCTGACCAGTTTCATTGTAGTTTTGACAAACTGGTATTTCTTCCACATAATCTTTGAAATAATTAAAAAAATAGATGGTAAAGTAATAGCAATGACAGGACTTGTCGTTTTTGTAATGTCCCTTCTTCCATACTTTACTCTGCTAATCTCAAACAATTTCACAAACATCAATGCACAGCTGTGCTACTGTATCTTTTTTATTGTAATTGAACTTGCATATGATGTGCTGTTCTGGATGATTATCAATATTGAACACAATAGTGACCTGAAGCAATTGTTGAACCTGAAAAGAACCGGACTGCACCTACTGTTATATGCAATAGGAATAATTTTAGGTTACCTTTTCACTGCCGAAATCATTGTCGTATTTGTATTTGTTGTAGTTTTAACATGGTTCATACATGTTTACATGTCAATCAAAAGTGATAACATTGACTAGTTTTGGTTCTGTAACAGTTATTGCACTTTTTACACCTTGACACGCCGTCACCAGATTTTTTCCATGATTTTAGGAAATCTGATTCAGCTAAAAATGGCCGATACATTGATAAAAATTCAATATCCGTTTTATTCAATAAATCATTCATGTGCTTCTGGCTGTCAAATCCTCCGCCCAAAATAACCGGAATATCAACTTCCTTAATTAACTTTTGGCTGAATTCGACAAGTTCCTCTTCTTCTGAAACATCTTTTGTAAAATACAGAGGGGACAGAGGTTTTGTAACCTGAAGACTATCAGCACCTACCTTTTCAAGCAGCTTGCACATTTCTATGCTTTCATCCTTGTCGATTCCACCTTTTCTTCCATCATATGCATTGATTTTGCAGCTTACATGGAAATCCAGATTGGTTTTGATTACTTTTACCAATTCCAAAACAAGCCTCATTCTGTTGAAGGTGTCTCCACCATAATTATCCAATCTTTGATTGAAATATGGGTCTATGAACTTTGAGAGAAAAAAGTTATTTCCTAAAGCCAATTGTATTCCATCAAATCCTGCCAGCTTAAGTTTTTGTGCTGCAACGATAATGTCTGACTGGATCTGGCGGATATCATCAATTGTCAAATCGTTGATGTCAATGTTTAAGTCTATTCCTCTGTTGAACTGGATGAATTCGATTTGGCCAAAAATTGCAACATCATGCTCATGTGCAATATCCGCTAATCGTTTGGCTTCAACCATGAATTGTGGAGCACCACTTCTGATTGAATACTCTGAAAATTTATCCTTCGGATAAACTGAAATCAATTCTGTTATTATTAATCCAACACCGCTTTTAGCCATGCTTTCATATTTGTCATACAATTCACCAATTGATTGTGTCTGCCACAGGCCGGTTCTTACAACTCTGCTTTTGAGTTTTAAATCTCCAAATTGACAATTATCAAAAATATCTTTCATGATTTAAAATAAGTAAAAAATAGTATAAAAAGAGTTCAGTAACTCAAAAATTACCTGAAGTTGAAAGCCTGCTCATATTCTTTAAGAACTTCCTGCCTTTGAGCATCATCATATCCAGCATAGTTAAGCTCATTGAAATAATAAGAGGTGATTTCATAGAGAATCTTATTTGTCTTTAAACCCTTTTCAGTTAGGGAATATTCAGTTTGAACCCTTGAGCCGTCTTCAATTGTAGTTTTGGAAACCAGATTATTTTCTTCCATATACTTTAATGTTTCAGATAGAATATGATTGCTGATTGTGGGATTCGCCTTTTTAAACTCAGAGAAATGTTTCATTCCCCGGAAAATATTAGACAATATGCAGAATATCCATTTTCTGTTAAAGAAATCCAAGGTGTTTCCAATTGGACAGACGTTATTTTCAACCATAGTATCAACTTTAGTAACTTTGGAATTACTCACGTATTTATTAATTAACTATTGTAAATAATAATTTAAATAGATTTGGAGGGATGAAAATGAAAATTACATACTGGAGCGATTTTGCATGTCCTTACTGTTATATCGGAAATACAAGACTGAAAAAAGCAATTAGAGATTTATGCCTTGAAAATGAAATTGAATTTGATATTCATGCATTTGAACTTGACCAAAATGCACCTGAAGACGTTGAATCAACGACCGTTGAGAGATTTGCAATCAAATATGGATTGTCTTTTGATGATGCTCAAAAGGAAGTGGAAGGAATATCAAGATTAGGCATTGAAGAGGGAATTGATTTTAAATATGCATCAACACTTTACACCAACACCCGCAATGCCCACAGACTGATGAAACTTGCACAAAGCAAAAACGATTCCGAACTCGTTGAAAACTTAAATGCAATACTATTTGATGCATATTTTACAAAAAACTTAAAATTGGCAGATAGAGACGTGTTGTTGGATGTCGGATGTGAAGCGGGCCTTGAAAAAGAAGAGATTGGAGAAGTTTTGGATAGCGATTTATTCAACAGTGCAGTTGAAAGAGATGAAGAAATAGCCCTAACAGGCGGAATACATGCAGTTCCATTTTATCTGTTTGATGGAAAGTATTCCGTTCCGGGAGCATTATCCTACAATGACTTTAAAACCGTTTTAAGCCAAATCATGAGTGAAAATGAAGTTGATGAAAACAATGAAACAGACAGCTGTGAAGATGGAATCTGTAGGATTTAGGTGTTAATATGAAATTGAGATGGTTAGGTCATTCTGCATTTGAATTTATAAGCAATGATGGAACAAACATTCTGGTTGATCCGTTCATCCGTGCAAATCCAAACTGCACATTGAATGTTGATGAATTGAATCCAGATATCATCTGCATTACCCATGCCCATGCAGACCACTTCGGAGATGCGGCAGAAATAGCCAGAAACTGCAATTCCACAGTAGTCTGCAATTATGAGATTTCAAATTATCTGCAAAGAAAAGGGATTAATGCAGTTGGAATCAATTATGGGGCAGTAATTATGGCAGGAAACGTTAAAATTAGAATGCTTGATGCAAAACATTCCTCTTCATATGACTTTGAAATGGATATGGGTTATGGTGGAAATCCCTCAAGCTTCTTGTTTGAATTTGAAGATGGATTTAAAGTGTTCCAGGCAGGCGATACCGGACTGTTCTCTGATTTGAAATTTGTTGTGGGTGAAGTTTACAAACCTGATTTGGCATTGCTTCCTATTGGGAACATATTCACAATGGATCCAAAAGAAGCATCAATAGCAGCGAAATGGATCAATCCGAAATATGTGATTCCAATGCATTACAATTCATTTCCTTCAATCATGCAGGACGAAAACGAATTTAAAAAACTAGTTGAAAAGGAAACAACCTCTTGCGAAACGATACTTTTAAAACCTCTTGATATTTATGAATTTAAAAATAAATAATAAAATGAAGTCATAAAACACTTTTGTTTTGAATATTTTCTCAATAATTTATCAAAGAATTTAATCCGAATATGAAGTCAATATAGTGAAAAAACTATACAAAATATAAATACCAACTAAAAAAAGGCCAAATTAATTCCTTAAAAAAAGACTTATTTTTTAAAAATACCAATATATTATTCTTAACAAAATCATAAAATAAGTTATATTAAGTTAATGATGAAAAAACTTAATATTAATGACCAATAATTCAAATAACGCTCAAATTATGTACAATGGATTTTGCCCGTATACAATACAAAATATTTACTACTTTTCTCTCTCGAATTATAAATATGCAACGAAGAAGCATATATATTTTTATTACTTTCATATTGACCCTAAGTTTTAGACATATTACTTGATGTGAAAACTTTCAAATCAGAGCTTCTTAATTTTACATATTTCATTTTTAAACTCATATTATAATCCGTTTAAACTTTCAAAAAAAGACTTAAAGCCATTACCAAAACATCCAATCCAATGATAATGATAGTCAATTGAGGAATTATGAATGCAACAATCAATGCTATGAAGTAACCTCCGAAAAGAAGCAACCTGTTTTTATTGTCGCGCATTTCGTCTTTCGGTGCTGTAGTGTTTGCTTTTGTTATTGAAATGTCTAAAAACTGAAATGATGCAGTCCATAAAATCAATGAGATAACATAAATGGCTTCAGCCAATGTTTCATTTGGCCCGTTACCTACAAGCGCTGTTGTAAATGGAATCAATGTAATGAAAAATAACCAAATTCCATTAGCTATAAATATTTTGCCGTCAATCAAGTCTGCTTTTTCAAAAGCATTGTGATGTGATCTCCAAGCCAGATATATTAATGAAAAACTAACTACATATGAGTAAAAAACAGGTACTTGAGACAATAGGGAATTAATAGAAATTGTTTGAGGAACCACCAGTTCCAAAACCATGATTGTTGCTGCAATTGCAACAATACCATCGCTTAAAGCCATTATCCTATCTTTATTCAAGCTACCACCTTAAAACAATATCTGTAAAAAATAGAATAAATAATTATAGTGTCAATGACACCATAATCAGGAAGCGTTCTTCATAATCCAGTCAAATGCTTTTGTTGGCAATATTGCATGAGCAAAAACAAGTGGCTTTGCACCGAATCCAATCAGATATCTTGTTTTTGGATTCTTATTGTTTACTGCTTTTGAAATGGCTTTTGATACAACCTTCGGATCTGACATCATCTTTCCAGAATATTGCTTATGCATTCCTTCAGCAGTTTTTTTAGCTATTTCCTCATAAGCTCCGCCTTTTGCAGATTTTTCCAAGTTATCTGCTGCAATATGGCCCCAATCTGTTTTGATTCCACCCGGTTCAATTAAGATAACTTTGATTCCAAAATCTGCCAATTCCATCCTAAGGCCATCGCTTAATGCTTCAACGGCATATTTGGTTGCATGATACCATGACCCCATGAAACTTACCAAACGCCCTCCCATTGATGAGGTATTTATAATCCTTCCGGAACCCTGTTCTCTCATATAAGGCAGAACATGTTGAATTAATCTTGCAAGACCGAATACGTTTACTTCAAATTGTCTTTTTGCCTCTTCGATTGTTACATCTTCAACTGCACCATAGGAACCATAACCTGCATTATTGATTAATACATCAATGCGACCTTCATTATCCACAATTGTCTTAACGGCTTCATGACATGAATCAGCATCTGTAACATCCAAACTGATTGGTTTTACACCATACTGTTTGAGAGGCCCCATTTTTTCCACCCTTCTGGCACCACCATAGACAATATGGCCCTGTTCGGCCAGCATCTGTGCTGTTTCATAACCCATTCCGCTACTGGCACCAGTGAGAAGAATTACTTTCTTTTCCATAATATCACTCAAAAACTTTTATTAATGCTTGAAAACAAACATTTTCTTAACAATTAGTTTATTAAATTCGTTATAAATAATTAAAGTGTCAATTTTGACGCCTAAAGACTAAACAGAGGATTAATATGAGTGATAGAAAAAACTGTCCTGCAAGATCTGTTGAAACAATCTTAAAAGTGATTACAAAAAGATGGACACTGCAAATACTCTTTGACATGTTCTGCGGAAAAAAGCATTTCAATGAATTTCAAGAAAACAAACCTAAATTATTGAATAAATCATTATCAAGACGCCTTCAGGAATTAGAAGAAAATGGGTTAATCAAAAAAGAAATCAAAGACAATACTACTGAATACTATCTAACAGATGAGGGAAGATTGTTAAATAAAGTTATATATGAACTAATGATGTATTCTATTAAACGGGACGTTGATGGTGAATATTTCAGTGAAGATACAAAGGAATACATGATTAAGGAAGCAAAAAAGCAATTAGATATAGATTAGGCTTATTTAATTAAAAGTAGTTATTAATTACCTATTAATTGGAAACAATATAGCAAAATTATTGTATACTTATCATAAATTGTTACTTTTGGCTCTTTTCAAAAATGTTTTTACAAACACTTTAAGGAGCTGAAAAACTATGAAAAACAATGAATTGCTAAAAACATTATTTATAACATACAACCATTCCGAAGGTACACAAAGATTATACACATATGCATTGGAAAAATATGCAACTTATTTTGAAATGGGACTCGATGAACTTCTAAAAGAAGCAGAAAATGATGAAAACAAAGGAATCAAATGGAAACATCGCCGAATCAAAACCAGACTTCTGGAATTCAGACAATACTTATTGGAAAACTATGCATTGAACACTGTAAAATCCGTGATGATAAATGTCATCAAGTTCTACAAGTTTTATGATATTGAAATCTATGAACTTCCAAAAATCAATGAAAAATCCATTAAAAAGCCACAACCTATTTATTTCAGTGAGTTACCTGATAAAGAAATCATCAGAAAAGCATTAGGCATTGCCAGTCCAGTTATGAAGGCAGCAATACTTTTTATTTGCTCCAGCGGATGTGCACGGGCAGAAACACTAAGCCTAACTATACAAGATTATATTGATGCATTGTCTGAATATCTACCGCAAAAAGACATGGATATATTTGAGGTGATTGATATAATCGAAGATGATGAAACAATCATTCCAACTTTCAATATTCTCCGTAAAAAGACCAACAAATATTATACAACATATTGTAGCCCTGAAGCAGTAAAAGCAATCAACGCACACATCCTATCTAGAACTGACAACATCACCAATGAATCCAAACTTTTTAAGATGGCTGTAAATTATTTCACAGTTAATTTTCAAAAAATTAATGATGATTTGGGACTTGGAAAAATTGGCAACTATAACAGATTCAGAAGTCACATGCTACGGAAATTCCATGCATCTGCATTATATAATGACGGTATGAGTCTAGATGATGTTAATGACTTGCAGGGAAAAGCAAAAAATAAAACAGATCAGGCATACTTCATGATTAATCCTGAAGATTTAAAATACCAATACATCGAACATCTGCAGGCAGTAACCATCAACACTGAAGTTAAAAAGCTTCACGTCAAATCACCAGAATTTGTAAAAATAGAAAATGAGAAAAACGAGCTGAAACTAGAATTGGACAGGCTTAAATTCGACATTGACAGTCTAAAAAGCATGATTGGGAAATAATAATATATTTTCCCAATTCTTTTTTTTATAAATAGATTCTTCTTATTCCCTTGATTTTATCAAAGTCTGAATCAAATGACACAACAACAGAAACATTATTATCCATCATTGATTTCAGTATTGTGCAATCAGAATAGTTAACACTTAAATTATAATATTTAAATAATTTTAAACTTTCATTATAATCTTCACTGGTAAGAAAAACCACTTTATCCAAGTTTAATAAAGTGTCCACTATTTCATCTAGTCCGATTTTATGGTTGTTCTTTTTTAGGCTATTGAGTACTTCAACGAGTACTGTGTTGTTTATTAGTTTTCTTTCTTTGTCGATGATGGGTCTTAGTTGATGTGCTTGTTCGTGATAGTCATCATTATCAATCATCAATCCAATCAGATATGTGCTGTCTAAAAATATCATGTTTATCTGTAACTACTTTTCTTTAATTCTACACTGTTGGTTGGTACATCAGAGTGTAAAACTCCATCTAATTTTTCTAAGTTTTTATCTCCTTCAGGTTTATCAAAAGACAACATTGCTTCAATATCACTAATGCTCATTACATTAGTTGGAGTGTCATCTTCTTTAAGACCTTTTAAAATGTACCTGTTTGCCAAATCCAATTGTGTAATTCCTGTTTCAACACTCTTCAATTTCAACAATTGTTTAATCTCTTCATTTATCCTAATAGTTGTTGCCATTCAAAATCACTTCCAAAAAAATTCATTGTATATTTGTATACTAATATATTTTTATAATAATATATTAATCTTTTGGAAAATGATAAAATAGGAATAATACTAAAAGTTAATCCCATCAACTACTAAAAAATAGATTATAATAAAAATAATATAACTTTAATTAAAAAAATGATTAATTAAAAAATGACACTGCTCATCAAATATATGAATAATTAATCATGAAACGAAATAATTGAATTCTTAAGTTTTAGACCATGTAACTTCTAATATATGTTAATACTAAATAAATTGAAATTAAGATATTAAAAAGAAAAAAAGAAAAAAATAGATATGACAATCTATTTTTTGACAACTATTTTAACGGATTTTTTAGTTATGGCTTTGTACAAACTATTACCTGCAAATTTAACTGTTGCCTTATATGTTTTAGCTTTAGTTAATTTGATAATCTTAAATGTGGCTTTACCATTTTTAGTGGTTGCTTTAAAAGTTTTACCCTTGACTTTAATTGTAACTTTAGCATTATTGATTGCTTTACCTTTATTATCTTTTAAAGTAACTGTATATTTTTTTGTTTTAGTTTTTGCTTTAAAAGTCTTTTTAGCAGCAGTTAATTTTGGAGTTGCCTTTGAAACAACAACATTTACAGTTTTAGATGATTTAACATAATTTTCATTTCCAGCGAAAGATATTGTTGTAGCATATGTTTTTGGAGCTAAACCATCAGTAGAAACTTTAACCTGACCATTTTTGTCAGTAGTCGGAGTTACTGTTTTTACATTTGAAAATTTAATGGTTAATTTAACACCACTCACCGCTTTTCCATTACCATCTTTTAAAGTAACAACAAGATATTTTCCACCATTATAAACTGTAGTTACTGCAGAAGCAGTTATTACTGTTGACAATTTACCATCAGGTTGGTTAGTTGGATAGTAATCAGAACCATATTGTGCAGAATTATCTTTGAAAGTCAAATCTTTTATGGTGAAGTCATCTTTTGCAAAGTAGATTCCACCTCCATAGTATTTTGCTGAACATCCTGTAAAACTAGAAGATATTACAGTGGAGTTTGAACCACTGAAGCAAACTCCTCCACCACTCATGGTATTGGCTACACAATTGGTGAATGCTGAATTAGTTATATTATTATTGGATCCAACAAAGTAAACTGCACCTCCAGTACTTCCGGCAGAACAATCTTTAAAGCTAGATCTGTCAACAAGATTATTGGAATATCTGAAGTATACTGCTCCACCATAATATTGAGCATTACAGTTTATGAAATTGGAGTTGTATAAGATATTATTATTTCCTCCGAAGCATATGGCTCCACCATACCATTCTGAAGACACCTTTGTGAAATTGCAGTTGGTTACAATATTGTTGGAACCATCAAATAATACCACTCCTCCATTATTGAATCCATCAGATGAACAGTTGGTAAATACACATGTATCAAGACAGCCTCCATCATATCTAAAGTAAACTCCAGCAACATTATTTTTAGCATAACAATTTAAGAATTGGCAATTATATACGACTGCTTCATCTCCAATGAAATGAACGGTGGATTTATCACTTGCAAAACAATCCCTAAAGTTGCAGTTTAAAACTGAACAGTTAACAGAAGAAATATAAATTGCTGAACCTTGATATGCAGAAGAATTTATGAAATTACAATCATTGATTTTATTTTCCTGAGCAACAACATATACTGTTCCTTCATCTGCTTCACTGTCCTTGAAATTACAAGAAGTTATCTTATTATATGCATTTTTAATATAAATTGCACTTCCATATTGGTTAGATTTTGATTTTTCAAATTTACAGTTAACTATATTATTATAACAGGTCTCAATGTAGATTGCACCACCATAAGGAGCTTCGCTATTTGTAAAATTACAGTTAGTAATATTGTTGTAGTCACCATCATAAATGTAGATTGCACCACCATAATATGATTCTACATTGGAGTCTTCGAAAATACAATCAGTTATTGTGTTTTCATCACCGTCAACATAGATTGCACCACCATTCTTTTTGCTTGAAGAATGTCTGAATTTGGAATTGCTTACAGTATTGTTTGAACCCCATAAATAGATTACACCGACATCATTTAAGCTGTAGCAGTTATTAAATAGACAATTATCTATGATTGCCTGAGATCCATATGCAAAAATTGCACCACTGTCTTCTCTTGAATAACAGTTTTCAAATTCACAATTGGTTACATTTAAATTTATTTTGTCTGTTCCATCCCAGTAAATTGCACTTCCATCACTGGTAGATACACAATCGATGAATTTGCAATCAACAATAGTTATATTAGAACCCCATATCTTAATTGTACCTTCAGATGCCCATCCATTCTTGAAAGTTATATTTTTCAGTGTGACATTATCTGTTGTTATGAAAAATATTCTTGCAGAGGAGTTTGCATCAATTGTGTGGCCTTGACCATCGATTGTGATTGGTTTTGAAATATCAATACCCTCTTTTTCATCTGCATCCTTATAGATATAACTTTTATTTAATTTTAGTTCACCACTAGTTGTATTCTTAATTTCATTATCTAAGTCTGTAAAACTATTATTTTCTTCGTTACTTTTTAAAATATCGCAAGTGTTTGAAATAGAATCTTCAACACTTACAATATCGTCTGTAGTATTTTCAGCTGCACTGACTGCTGAAACACATAATAAACATGCTAAAAATATTGCTAATGCAATTATCTTTTTATATTGCAAGATGAATTCTCCTGATAAAAATCCTTAATTTATATTATTTTTTATTTTTAAAAGCATATTAACTTATTTTATAAAAAATAGTTTACATAAATTAGCCAATTAATATGTATTTTTCTAAAAACATTACATTATCTTCAATTTGTTTAAGAAGTACTAAAATATTCATTAAAAGTTAAAATCTGATTTTCAAAAAATCAAAACTTTAAATAGTGTTTAAATACAGACATATCAATTACAAGGAGGAAAATTCCATTAACAGAAAAATCTTAGCAATATTACTGTTATTAATAGCTGTGAGCACTATTGCAATCGCAAGTGCGGCAGACACTCAAAAAATTGGTGATGTGGAATTTAATGTTCCTGAAGGATACACTTATGATGCTGATTCAGTAAATGTTTTCCTACAAGCATTTGAGGATGAACCATTAGGTGATGTTGGAGTATTTAAAAACAATGATGATGAAATATTGGCGATAATGGTTTATAATGAAACTCCCCAGAATCAAGATTATCCTGACGATTATAAATTTGAAAACAAAACAATAAATAATAAAACTGGTACTTTAGGCAGTGCCCCTAGTAGAATCAATATAGTTTTCATGTACAATGATGGAGATAAATATGTCCTTATACAGGCCATGAACGAAGATATACTAAAAGAAGTAATAAAATAAATTTAATTTTAAAAGCATTATATTATTTAATGCTTTATCTCTATTTTTTTAAAAAAAGAATAGGAGTTATTTTTCTGAATATAATAACCCCATTACTCTGTTAGTGTAGAATAACAACCATGCATCGAAGATAGGAGTGATTAGTGGAACTGCACTGTATATGAGATCTGCACTAATGATTCCAACAATAACTGAAAGTATGAGTGTTAGTACAAATACAATTACAAAACCTACAATTGCAGCTGCAATGATAGTTATAACTACTTTATCTATTCCAATTTGTTGTAAATCTGCGAATGCACCTGAAATATCTAATGCATAACCTAATTTATCTGTTTCAGCTAATCTGCATATTGCCATGGATAGGGCGAATGAGAAAATGACTGCGAGTATTATTCCAACTATTATGCCAATTGTTTGGTTTAGCATTGATAAGATTACAGTAATTATAATTGGAATTATAAGATAAACAATGCTTACAATGATATATTTTAAACCATTGCTTATTTGTCTGGATAATTCAATTTCAGGAGCATCTTTGTTTTTGTTAATTGATAATTTCACAATATCCAATGAGAATCCAAACATTAACAGCAATAACCATATTATAACAATAATACCTATTAACCCTAAAACTATGCCTGCTGCGAAATTAAATGAACCGGTTAGAAATCCACCAATTCCAGTCAATACCGCTACAAACCCAACAAGAAAACCCAAAACGATATAAATCAATAATGCTTTGACATTATTGGTTGGATAAACGATAGCGTCTTTTATTATTTCACTTAAATTCATTTTTATTCACCGTTAACTGTTTTGACTTCTTTGTATGTTGCATACATAGAATAAATCCAAATAATGAACACAACGATACCAAATATTTGACTTACATAAAGGAACAATATTTCAGCAATTACAGCTAAAACAGCTAAAATAATTCCCTTTTGCATATCTCCAGCATATATCAATCCTAATCCTGACCAGATAAATGAAAGAACCAATGCAATTATCATATTTTTATTAGCCATCTTTTCATCCTCCTTTTTAATAGTTATTAATTATTTTGTCTTTAAAAATATTTAAAATTAATATTAAATGGTAAAAAATATTTAACAAAATTATAAAGGCCATGGTATTGCTAATTAATTAATAAACAAAATAAAAGATATTATAGTTAAAAAAATTAATTATTAGAAATATTTAAGCATGATACAAAAAATTTAACTATAATTAATTATAAATATATTAAATGTGAAAAAACATTTTCAAGAGCCATAAGCATACAATATTTTAATCTTATTTGGAAACATAGAATATGAAAAATTTAATGAATGATTTCTCAATAATTTTTCAAAGAATTTACACCAAATATAAAGTCAATATGGTGAAAAAACTATACAAAATATAAACACCTGCTAAAAAAATCCAAATCAATTCCTTA
>JAFRFB010000095.1 GCA_017434555.1 Methanobrevibacter sp.
ATTTTGACATTGAATTGAGTGTATATCTGTTTAATTGTTTAAAGCCCAAACCTTCTTTGAGTAATTTGAAGAAATCTTCTATGAATCCTCGATGAAATTTAATTTTATCTCTTTCATCTATTTTTTCTAAAAATTCATTTAGGGACTGTCCGCTATTTAATTTTTTGTTAAATTAAGGTTACATTTAGATTTTGTGATATTTTTTTGATGTTTATGACTATTGCTTCTAGTTTTAAGTCTATATCTACTTTTTCTATTCCTATTCTTCGGGATTTTGTGAATTCTTGGTGGCTTTTAATATTGGCAAAGTTTCCTTCGCTAAAGATTGGTCTTAGTTTATATAATTGCTTTCCCTGTGATGATTGGAAGATGATTTTTTCGTCAATGAAAGCAGGGCTTGCGGGTTCGTAGAGTTTTCGATATTTGTGTGTTTTAGCGCATTTTTCTTTATATGGGCATTCTGGACATTTGTTGGTTGTATATTGATCATTTAAAATTCCGTTAATCATTTTTTGTCCTGTGGGTTTTAATTTTTGTCCGTGTGGGCATGTGAAGTGTTTGTTAATGGGATCGAATGGCATATTGTTTTTTGCAAATGGGTTATATTGGTTTTTTCCGTTATTGTTCATGCTTTCGCTTCTGTCTGGGATTATAGGGGTGATTCCATTGTAGAATGCATATTCAATGGATTCTATTTTGTAATATCCATTATCGGCAAGCATGTATTTTGGTGTTTTTCCATATGTTTGTTGTATGTAGTCTATTGCATTTATTAGTTGATTAGCGTCGGTTTCTTGTTCAGCTACGTTTTGCATTATGATTAAACCTGTTTTTGCATCTGTGACAGTTTGTATTAGATATCCGAACATTACTCTGCCTTTTTTCATTAATACTCGTTTAGATTCAGGATCAGTTAAATTAACATATTTTCCTTCATTGCAATTATATTTTAACAATTCTAGGAACTCTAATATTTCTTTTTGTGCTTTTTTTGACTTTAAAGCAACAGCCAATAATTCTCTACCATGTTTATTTAATTTTTTATGGATTTCTTCTATTAAATCAACTAATTTGTCATCTAATTCATTATAATAGAAGAATCCTTTTAGTTTTTTCCAAATACTCCTTTTTCCTTTGGATTTACCATATTTTTTTATTAAATTTTCTAAAAAGATTATTTGTTCGTATTTTAAACGGCGATATTCATCAATACTGGCTTCAATAGTTGTACTATCAAGTGTAACAACTTTAAAATCTACTAAATTAAATTTAGCTGCGAATTCAACAGTATATATTAAGAATTCTTTAATTAGATATTCATATTCATTTTTAAATTCATTAATTTTGGATTTTTTAGGTAATTCATTGTTAGTTATGTATTTGCAGGCTTCATTTTTGTCGCTTAAGAATGATTCGATTTTTCTACAGGTTCTTTGTAATCTCAAGGTTGCAAAGACATGTAATCCCAACATTTCTTTAAGTTCATTTTTAAATTTTGGGCCAATTTTGCTTTTACTGTTTCTTTTTGGGAATAAATATGGTTTTTCTTTTTCAAATTGGTTGACTAGATATACAATGTTTTTAGCAAGATGATCATCATCTAAATTATCGCCTGGACAGTTTAATTCGAATTTAGTTTGCATATTACGTTTAATAGGTGCAATTAGAGTCATAATATATCACTTTTCATGTTTTTCAGTGAAACACAAAAACAAAAATATTATATATTAAGACTCTCCAAAATTAGTAATTGGAGAGGTTTTGTTTTTGGTTCGTTATAAATAATATCTCTCCAATACTTATATAACTCTTTTTAAATTGCTTTACAGTTGAAATTAACCATTGTATATCTGTGAAAACTGTTGAATTAAATGTTAAAAGATGTTATCTTAATTCATGTATTATTATTTAATTAAATGGTGAATCCACTAAATACATCAGATGATTAGTTATTTGATTTTACAGAGGTTTTAATTTAAGGAAAAATGATATCATTTGGCAAGTTTTTTGTTCTTTTATTGAAAATTGAACGATGTGAATTTCAAGTATAATCTGAAATTCGCTACGGCATCAATCATGAGAAAATATTAAATAGTGGACAGTCCCTTTATTAATTTTTTTATATGTTTTTTTAACTATTTTTAAGTTGGATTTTGCATGAAATAAATGTAATGGATAGTTTAATATTGATTTTAACTTTTTTTTGTTGAATTTGGATCTTGTTAGGATTAATGGAATTATGTGATATTTTTGCAA
>JAFRFB010000096.1 GCA_017434555.1 Methanobrevibacter sp.
AAGGAGGATTATTTAAAATGATAATTAATAAGGAACAAATTACTATTGATAAATTTGAAGTAAGATTATATAATAAAACATATTTGATTTTAACATATGAAAAATCTAAAGATGGATTTACTGAATTTTATATAACTGAAAAAGAAAGTTGTATTGTATCTTTCTGCATAGGTTGTAAATATAAAGAAATAATACCAAGAATTGAAAGTTTTATAAAAAGATTTATAGATGAATGGGTTGATGATTATAATCAAGAAATTGATTTATTAGAGGATTATACAGGAGCATGATATGGCAAAAAAGTTATCAATTAGTCAAGCAAAATATGATAAAGAGAATTGTATTAGAATATCAATTAAACTTCATAAAAAGAATGATAAAGATATTTTAGATCACATTGATGAAAAAAATAAACTTGGCTCTATTAAAAAGTTATTAAGAAAAGGAATTGAGAATAGCAGATAAAGGCTATTCTTTTTTCATATAAAAAACTAGGATTAACCTAGTTCTATTTTTTACTAACTGCACCACATCTGGCACATACATATTTACCATCTTTTTTAGTCCATATATGTCCAAATAAAACACATAAAACTTTATTCATATTTATCTCCTTTCTATTTTTCTAATGCTTTTAAAATTGTAGGAAGATTAGTCAAGATACCCATTACTAACCAACTTAATGAAGTACCAAATATTGCATTAATTACTGCCTTTGCTTTTTCACCATCTTTGTTTTCAAGTTCTTGTATTCTTTTATCATGGTCTTTTAATTTTTCTAAAATTTCTTGATTACCTTCTTTTACAGCCTTTATAATTAAATGTTCCAATTCTCTATATTGTGTTACTTGGCTAACTTCCCCATTATGTACTTGTTCTTCCAATTTTGAAATCCTTTCATCTAATTTTTTTAAATATTCTTTATCTGTCATTGTTGCTACCCTTTCTATGCTTGTTCTATATCAGAATTATCATCATTTGTTAATTCATATGAAACTACTTGCTCTAAATTAGTGGTTTTCTTTACTAAATAGCAATGTACTGTTATATTCCAGAAATTTGCTTGATAATTTCCATTATTACTACAATATAAATTAGTACCTTGCCTAGAATAACCATAAGTAGTTTCTAATTGTATTTCACTTTCTTTGAATATTCTTGTTGATCCAATTTTTCTCATTGTATTATTAGACCAAGTATTGATTAAATTACTTTGAAAATTATTTAAATAAATACTTGCTTGATTATTATTTTGTGTGTGCATTTGTGCAGTTATTCTATATGCTCTTTCATAAGCACTTGGAATTGTAATACCTGTGAATAGTCCATTTATTAAATCATAACCATATGAACCTAATACTGCATTTTTTCCTGATGTTGTCATTTGGTAATTATCATATAAAACTTGACTACCTAAATAAATAACATCATCAATAGGAAAATAATTGCTCCATACACCTTCTTCTGTTAAAGGGAAACAACTAAATCCAACTGAATTTAATATATAATCAAAATAAACTATTGGTAATCCTTTTTGTAAAGTTAATATATAACTTGTTGTACCAAGTTTATCTGTTAAAATAACTTTTACATTCCATTCATAAGTATTATCTGCTGTGAATTGAGTTTGAACATTATCTTGAATAGATGTTAATGAACCATAATTTGTATCACTAACTTTTTTTATTTGGTATTGAATAGTTATAGTATTTTTATTATTTAAACTTGAATAATCAGCATCTACATTTAGATTAGTTTCTGAATAATAGTTATTTACTCTTTGAAGTGTAATAATTGCACTTGGTAAAGACCATGAAAGCACTTGAATAGTTAAATTATTTGTAGTTTTATTACCTCTACTATCAGTTATAGTAATTGGTACTATTAAATTATTTGATACATCTATTGTTCCAATATTAAGAGTTAAACTTGAACCACTTATACTTTGAGTTGTTACAACTCCATTTACATTAACACTTACATTTGATAATGAAGCATATTTTAATGCAGTAGCATTAGTTATATTTATTTGAAGTGTACTCTTATTTTGAATTATTAATTGATTATTTTCTGTTATAGTAGTTGTTGCTGAATTGCTGTCTAAATAAGAACAATTAAATGTAGGATTAGCATTAACTATTGAAAAAGTTACTGCTTTATTTTGATAAAATGTATTTCCACTAATTACTGTTTTAACATAAAAATATACTGTTCTTGTATTTGATGTTGTTGTAGCCTGTCTTAATACATTTCTTTCAGCATCAGTTAAATTAAATGTATAACTTGAACCTGTTTTTGGTATATCTCTATATACTATATCATCACTTGAACCAGTTAATGATATACAAGCCTGTAATGATGTTGCATTATTTCCTGCTTGATTATTATATGTAATTGTAGGATTTTGAATATCAGTAAAATTTGGAGCAGAACTTATTGTTGCATATCTTGGTATATTATCTAATGTCCAAGTGCCACTATTTGTTGTTACACTTGATGTATAAATAGCAGTAGATAAAGATAAATCTATTGATTTTTTACCATCACTATTATGTGCAACTGTTAAACTTCCACTTACACTTCCTTTTGATGCAGGGAATGTTTTAGTATTATAACCTTTTCTTTCTATATAATAAACTTGAACTCCATTTATAACTACTGTAGTTGGTCCTGTTGAATAATAATTTGATGAACCACCTTCACTATATAAAGTCCAGTTTATTGTAGATGTATTAGTTGCTATATCTATTGAACTTGTGCAATATAATCTTAATTTTCTTCCTTGATAAGAATTTGCACTATATAATGTATAACTTGCCATTAGTTACCTCCTGCTACACTTACAAGACCTATACCATCATTTACAATAGTATTTCCATCATAAATTGTAATAGGTATAAATCTTAATTTATTACATAAAGTAATTTCTTCTTCTACTACTGATTTTTTTTGATGAAATTCATCACCATTTACCCAATATATAAGATTATTGTTTCTATCATAACCTGCAAAACCTACTGTATTATTTATAAGAACATATGAACCATCTACACCATACATTTTTAAACCATTTTTATTTAATTCTGCAATTAAATTATTAGTTTCATCATATACTTCAAGTTGTCCATTTTGATTTAAATTTGAACCTAATTTTAATGTTCCACCTTTTATAAGATTTGCAGTTAAATTAATTACATTTATTTGCTCCATATTTAATACATTATCAATTGTCCAAGCACTTGAAAATGTACCATTAATTCCTGTATTTGAAAATGCTATACCACCATTATTAATCATGATTACATTTGTAGCACTTTCTTTTGGTAATGTATCTACTACTAAAATTTTATCACCTTCATAGATTACATAAGAACTTCCTAAAGCATTCCAAATTCTATCTTGGGCTTGTTGTAATTCTTGTCCTAATGTAACTTGTAAACTTTGATTTGATTCTTCAATAGCCATTTGTGTATTACTTGTTATAGAATTTATTAATCCATCTAACTTTTGTGTAAAATTTCCAAATTCTATTTCAGTATATTTTTCTAAAATACAGTCATAAACATAACTAATTACATTTGTAGTTATATTTATACCTAATCTTTCATCTATTACTTCAACTGTATCTCCTATATCTGTAATCTTCTCTAAATTGGCTTTTAAAGTATAATTTACTTTTGGTATATCATTTGTATTAACATAATTAATTGCTTGATTATATAAGTCATTTAATAATGCTTGTGTATATTCTTCTTCATCAAGATTTCCATTATCATCTTGATAATCTTCTTCATTTATATTTTGTTCAAATGAAACTGTCTTTGTAAATGGAATATCATATTGAATATCTGATGTAACATAAACATCAGCAGATTGATCTAATTTATTTAATAATAATCCATCTTTACCAACAGGCATTAATTTTGTAACTACATTTTCCCAATTAGTTTGACAAGTTATATTTTTTAGATTTTTACCATATCTTACTACTACTCCATTATCTTGCCCTATTTCATTTTTTATCTTGATATTAAAGTTATCTCTTACTAAATGACCTCCCCATCTTTCTAATACAACATTTATAGCCTCATAGAGCGATTTTCTAACACATCTAAAGGAATTAGTACTATTTACATCAGAAAGTGTTGTAAATGGGCTTAAATCACTTGTAGCACTATTTAAATGGTCTAATGCATCATTACAATTTTTATCAACTACATAACTATCTTCAATTAAATAGTTTTTACTATCATAAAATATATGATAGCATTTAGCAGTTATTTTACTTCTTGTTGCAGTAGCACTTGATATTCTAAATGCTTGTTCTCCTTGTGGTGTAGGAACTACAAGTATATTACCTGCTACTATATCATTTATATAATCAAGAGAACATTCAAAATCAAGGTAGAAAGAGCCATTGTCCTCTTTATGAACTTTGGCTCTTAAAGGTATTATTACCTTATCACCATTTGAACTAAATAAAGTATCATTTATTCCGAATAATTTAATCATTTATATCACCTTCTTTTATGGTTCTACCCAGTCATCAAAAGTTGTAAATTCAACAAAGACAATTGCTTCATCAATCATTTGATTAAGAGCACCACTATAAATACTTGAACAATCTACTGATATAGTAATAGTGTTATAAATGCCATCAGGAGCCGTACATATGATATTTACAGGCAATTCACCTACTTTTTTATAAATTTTTCTATCATTATTACTGCCAGTGTATGAAATAATACCATCTACTTTTAAAATAGTTTTTATTTCATTATACGAAGTAAAAGTTCTCATATAGACTTGCATAAGTGAACCCATAGCAACATCAGTATCGTGTAAAATAAATCTATGAATAAAACCATACTCAACATCTGGTTCGATTATAAATTTCTTTGGTGTTGTTATTTCTTCATAAACAACATAATTATTATCTAAACTACTTTTATCTGCTTTAGTATCATTAAGTATTTTACCTTGTCTTGCACTTAAAACATAGTTACTAGCACTATTTGTAAGACTATCTGCAATTTTATCATCATCTAATATTTGATAAATATGCCAGTCAAATATCATAAGACCAGGTTCTTCTTGACTTTCTGTAATATCAATAAGTTCATTTTTAAATATAAAATTATTCATATTATTAGTAGTTATTAAAATAAAACTATCTCCCTCACTAAAATTACATAATGTAGGATTTGTTTCAGTTCTATTAAGTATAAGTAAATCACCTTTATTCATAGAATATTCTGCATCATCAATTGTATTATTTTCATATGTTATTGGATATGTTATTGTTACTTCACCATCAGCAACATATACACCATTTGATAAATCACCTAAATATGTATTTTGTGTCAATTTACTAATACCATCAATAGTTATATTACCACTTCCAAGAATATTATTACCATTTATAGTTTTAATGTTAGTTCCACTAACTAATAATGGTTGTTTCCCATTTAATAAAGTATCAACTTGAGTTTTATTATAATAATTACTTAAATCAATAGCAGTTGTTCCTATTAATTCCCAAGAATTATTTATATAAAGATATTCATTATATACATCTCCTGTTGATCCTCCACTTTTAGCAACTAAATAAATTGTTGTAGTTGAAATATCAGTTGTTGGTAAGCTTTGTACTACTTCTACTGAAAATGAAGTGAGTTGTCCTATTAAATTATTTACTTCAGTTTTAGTATAAGTTTCACTTTTTAAATAATAATTAGTTAAATCATTTACTAATTTTGTAACAAACCCACTATCGTTATTCAAATCACTTGTTTTAGTAGGTATTGTAGGTATATCATCATCTGTTATGAAACCACTATCATTTATTAATTCACTTGTTTTAGTTGCTCCACCATTATCTCCTTTTTCACCTTTTAACATTAATAATTTTACAAGTGTTTTATCAGTTAAATCTTTAATTTTAAATTGATTTTCAAAGCCAACTTGCACATTTGTTTCATCAAAAGTAAATTTAATTTCCATATTATTCACCTCTTGTAACATCTTGTTCTACTTTTAAAACACCTTTTAATATTGTATAAATATCACTATTTTTTCCTATTTCTAAATCATAAAAATATGAACCTATTTCAATGTTTTGTGTATCTTCTGGTGCAACTCTTACTCTATATTTTCCTGCTTCAACAACTGAAATTCCATCATTTAAAGATTTTTGAAATATATATTCTTCATCATCAGCATTTGCTTTACAAGAAAAATAAGCAGTATCTAAATTTGTAATTCCTTCTACTTCAAAAGCAAAAGCAAGTGTATCACCTCTTACCATACATAAGTTTAATTTTTTATTTGCATTCATTTTATTACCTCCTTAAATCCATCTTGAATAATTTTGAATTTCTATTTTTGTAATAGTTCCTGACCAACTAATTGTATTAAAACCTACATTTAAAACAAAATTATCATAATTACCTGTTACTTCTCTATTCATATAAGCATTAGTAGTAGGATTATAAGCATTCATATTATTTATATCTAATACTATTGATGTTGAAGTTTCTCCTAAATCTATAACAAATAATTGTTCATTATTTAGGCTTAAATTAATAGTTCCTGTACCTGTTATTGTTAAAACAGGTTTAGATATGAAATTACCATTATTTCTAATGTTAATAGAAGTTTGATTTGTTATAGTAAATGTTTTTTCAGATTCTACATTTGAATATTTAAATGGTTGAATATGCATTTTAACTGTTGCTTCTTTAAATCTTATTAATCTTTCAAAATCAATTTGATCTAAAATTTGATAATTATAATATTTATCTTCTTCATTTGAAAAAGTTACTGTTCCTGAACTATTAAAATACTTTATTACTTCATCAACATCATAATTTCCAAATAATCCTATTTTAAATTCTTTATCATATGCTCCATAACCTAAATATGTAACAATATCTCCATCTCTACCATCTATTTCTTCTATATTTACCCTTTGTTTAGGTTTAGAAATAGGTGGTAAATTTTGAATTAGTAAACCTGTTATAGTTTCACTACTGATTCCATTTAAAATTATATAATTTCTCAATTTTTACCACCCTTTCTATGTATATATAGCATCTTCTACTGTCTTTTTAACAAAACTTCCAACTTCTTCATCATCTAATTCTATTTTCATACCTTGTAAGGCATTTGTAAAGGCTTCTACAAGAGAATTATAGTTTGGTAGGGTATTTGTACCACTAGAACTATTTAAACCTCCATAAGAGCCGTTTAAATCGAAATTAGTAGGAATAGCATCTTGCATATCTGCTGTTACATTTTTCATTTCATCAGTAAATCCAACTCCAATACCTTCTGCCATATATTTTCCTACTTGGTCTCTGAACACTCTTGATGGTGAATGTATGCCTAGAGCCTTTTTCATACCATCTACTATACCTTTTGAAAAATCTTTTATTTTATCTTTAATCCAACTACCCATTCCTTTAATACCATTCCATAAACCTTCTACAATATTTTTCCCAATATCTGCCATTCTGCTTGGTAGATTTTTTAATGTATCTACAATTGCATTAAATGTATTTTTAGCCCCTTCTTTAGCCTTAGTTACCATATTAGAAGTAAATGTTTTTACTTTATCAATAGTTTGAGTTAAGAAGTTCCAAATTTTACTTGGTAATTGTGAAATAAAATTAATCATATTTTGTATAAATGTTCTTCCTATTTCTATTGCTTTATTTATAGCTTGACTACCGAAATTAGTAATATTAGTATAAGCATTTACAAGCCAATTCCAAATCTTACCTGGTAATTCTTTAAAGAAGTCTATTATATTATTAATAAAATCAGTTCCAACTTCTATTGCTTTATCTTTTACATTATTTCCCCATTCTGATACTTTGTTATAAGTATTTACAAGCCAATTCCAAATTTTACTTGGTAACTCTGAAAAGAATTGAACTATACTATTTATAATATTTGGAACTACTGTTGTAACCCAATTTAAGGCATCTTCACCAAATTTAATAATGTAACCTAAAGTTAAACCTATTGCATAACCAATTTTATATGGTAATTCTTGGAAGAATGTTACTGCATTTTGAATAAATTCACTTATTCTTTCAGGAATACTTGCTAAATAATCTACAAATGAATTAAAAGCATTGGTAATTGCATCTACAATATTTGAAAAAGTGGTTTTTACACCTTCCCATAAATTACTCCAAAAGTTTCTAAATCCTTCGCAATTGTCATATAGTAATTTAAATGCTCCTGCAAATGGATTAACTATTAGTAATAATAAACCTTGCCAATTATTTTTTATAAAATCAACTACTTTATTAAATACACTAACTATTTTATCTACTGCTTTTGAAACAACATCTTTTAATCCATTCCATAAACCTTTCCAAAAGTTTCTAAATCCTTCTGATTTATTCCATAATACAACAAATGCTCCAACTAATGCTCCAACTGTTGCTATTGCAATTCCTATTGGACCAGTCATAAATGTAAATGCAGTACCTAACATAGTCATTGCTGAACTACATAATCCTGCTACTGCTGGAATACCTGCTAATGTAGTTCCTAAAGTAATCATAGTATTTACAAATGTTGCAACTTTACCAACTGCCATTGCTCCAATTATTGCAGTTATTCCTCCAATTACTAATTCTTTATTATTAATAATCCATTCCATAGCATTTATAATTGGCTCTAATTCAGGAATTTCTTTTTTAATATCTCCCCTTTTAGCCCAAATTTCACTAATTGCTTGTTTAATTCCTTCAACAGTTTGTTTTATTCTTGGCTTTAGATTTTCCCAAGCAGTACCAATACTATCAATAAATTTATCAATTAATGGTCCAATTTCTTGATTTTCATCTGCTAAACCTGTTAATAAATTTTGCCATGCTGATTTCATAGAATTTACAGAGCCTTCAATTGTTGTACTTGCTTCTTTTGATGTAGTTCCTGCAATGTCCATTTTCTTTTGCATTACACTAATTGCATTTACTATATTACCAAATGACATACTAGAACTATCTACTGTAACTCCTAATTCCTTTTGAACATCTTTTAATTTAGAAGCATCTGAAATTAATCTTTGCATTTCAGTTTTAGTACCACCATAGCCCAATTTTAAATTATCAAGCATTGTGTAATTTTGCTTTGCAAATCCTTGATAAGCATTTTGTAACATAGTCATATCTGTACCCATCTTATTGGCATTATCTGACATATCTATAATTGCTCTATTTCCATATTCAGCAGCCTTTTTTGTATCTCCACCTAAAGACTGAATTAATGAAGCACTAAATGAAGTTACTTGCTCCATATATTCATTAGCACTTATTCCAGCAGTCTTATAGGCTTCATTTGCATACTTTTGTACGGTTTGAGAACTATTTTTAAATAATGTATCTACACCACCAACTAATTGTTCATAACTTGCATAACTTTCAATTGCTTGTTTTTTAACACTTAATATTGCTCCACCTAAACTTTTTAATCCGCTAACTGCACTTGTTATAGCCTTTGTACCTAAATTTGCTAAAATTCCTTTAAATACTGTGAATCCATCACCTGTATTTTTAGTCTTTTTATTTAGATCATCTTCCTCTTTTCCAAGTTCATTTAATTCTTTAGTAGTTTTATTTATTTCTGCTTGTGCTAAATTCATTTCAGTTTTGGCTTTTGAAACTGCATTATTATATTGAACTTGTTTATTTTCTAAATCCTCAATTACTTTTATTTGGTCTTGATATTCTTTAGAAGTTTTACCAAGTGTAGAGCCTATTTCATCAAGTTTAGCCTTTTCTTTAGTAAGTTCTGAGGTTAATTCCTTTTGGGCTTGTGAGTTTTTACCATAAGTATTATTCATCTCATTATATTTTTGAGTTAAAATACTTAATTTATTTTTTTGCTCTTCCAACTTCTTATTTAATACATCAGATTTTTGAGCCATTGCTTGTGCTGATTTATCATTTTTATCAAAACTAGCAGAGACAACTTTCATTTCAGAGCCTACTTCTTTTAAACTTTGATTTATTTGTGATAATGCTCTTCTATATTCACTTTCTCCGCTTAATTTGATACTTGAACCAAATCCTGCCATATTCTCACCTCCTTTTTAAAAATATCTATCACTTTCTTCTGCTTTTTCTTTTAACTTTCTATAAGTTGTATTAGATGCTTTCATCATCATTTCTTTATCAAAATCATTTTTATAATGTTGATATAATTTTAAAAATAATCTAATTGTTAATCTTCCTGTTTCTTTAAAAGATAAATTTAACTTGGTTTTCCCAATGAAGTAAATCCAAACAAAATCTATTGTTGTATCTTCTTCTTCATCAGGAATTATGCGTTTTTTTCTTCACTCTTTGTACTTTCTACAACTGTATCATTTATAGTTTGTGTAGCCTTTTCAAGACCTATTTCAGTTAATAATCTACCACTTTGCTTTTTAGTAAATGGTGGAATATCTGTGCCATTTTCTTCATTTCTAATATCTATACCTTCATTTATCATTTCAGTTAAACCAAATATAATTGCTTTAATATCTGCTTCACCATTTTTACCTTCTGTTAAATTTCCCCAATTTTCAATAGTTCCATATTCTTGTTGAATTGCTTCCATAACATTGATATTAAATACTATTAAATACTTATTTCCTTTATATTCTATTTCATTTCTCATTTCTTTCATTTCATTTTCCTCCTTAAATATAAAATGGAGTAGGGCTTTAACCCCACCCCATAATTGGTTTTATGCACTTATAGATGGATTAAATAATCCTTCTAAATAACTAATTGCATCTGCTTGAGATGTAAATAATTTTTCTCTTCTCCAATTTCCATCTGCTGGAACAACTACTGCTCCTGATAATTCATAAGTTGAGAACTCTACTGATTCTCCCATAGTATTATCTGATGAACTTGGCTCACTAAATTTACATTGTGCTAAGAATGTTGCTCTAAAGTATTGAACACCATCTTGCATTACTCTTACTATTCTACCTACACCAATATAAGGTGCAATATCATTTACATTTGAAACAACTTCTTGAGTAGAATTATCATAGTCATGACCTAAAACTTCTGCCATAGTTTGTGCATCAAGTCTATCAATACCCATAGTACAAGTTCCACCTGTTACTCTGTTATCACTTTCTGCTAAACTATCATCTGCATATAATTTTGCATCACTATTTGTTGGCTCAAAACTGAAACTTACTGCTTTTCCTGGTTTCTTTACAGTACCATAAGAAATTGCTCCTGTTGTTTCATCAATTGTAGCCACTGCATATCTAAAATTATTTAAACCAATTTTAGCCATTAATTTTCACTCCTTTCAATTGCAAAGCATAATGTTTTATGATAATAACCTGTATCTGCTTCATACATATCTTGTGAAGTTCTACTTGGTTGCCATATAAATCCATTATCTTTCATTATTTCTTTAACTTTTTCAACTATATTAAAATAATTTCCTTTTGAATAAATATCAAAATCATAATATGATACATAACCTAAAATTTCATTATCTCCTGCATAAGCATTATCTATATCAGTTTCCATATAAGTAATATAAGTAGTTTTTTTACCATTATATTTCATAAATTTTACAGGAATACTTACACCATCAATATTAAAATTAGCAAAAATTGACTGTATTAATTCATTCATGTTTACTCCTTAATATATTTCTTTTGAACTTTTAACATTTCACTTTCTATTTGAGATTTTTTAAAAGATTTTCTAAAGAATGGTCTTTTGGCTTCACCACTTGATGAACCATATTCTCTTGCCCTTACTATTAAAGGAACAGGAACACCATCATATGAGTATTTTTTACCACTCTTGGAAGTAATACTAAATGTCTTTGAGCCTTTTTTATAATAGCCATAGAATCCAACTTTGGTATTTACATTTCCATCTTTTGTTTTATATGACTTTGTTACTTTTAAATATGGTACTAGTTTTGAACTATCTTTAAAACTTGACTTCATATTATCAATAACATTCTTCTTAACCACTTCTGCTCCTGCTTTAGTCATTTCTTCCATCATCTTTGGAGTATTCTGTTCCAATTTAGTAAGTTCTTTTATTAATTGAGTTGGTAACTCACATTCAAATTTAGCCATTATTTCATCACTTCTTTACATTGCATTTCTATTTCAATATTTGCTTCATCAATATTATTTAAATATTGTACTGAATAAGTTTTATTATTAAATGCTACTAACATATCTCTGTTTGAATTTTGATTATCATAATAGGCATCTATAACCGCTTGTGAGTATCTAATTGTAAAATTTGTATATGCCTTTTCAAAATCACTGTGATTTGCTATTAAAGTAAATCCTCTAGTTGTTTTTATATGGGCATATGGTTGTGATACTACTTTTGTTAACTCTATTGGAAATCCTTGATTATCTTCTGCTTCAACTACTTGATATATGGTAATTTGTTTATTATATTTACCAGCATTAATCATTTATTTCACCATTTGGAAGTAAATTTAATTGGTGCATACCAAGTATAGTTTCAACAACTTTATTTAGGTTTGAATTATCAACATACATTGATCTATTATCATACATATCTTGGCATAGAACAAATACAACTATAATTAAATCTTTATAATTATCTAAATCAGCATTATCTATACCTGTGTAATTTAATATATAATCTTTAGAAATATTTATTAATGTAGTTAAATAATTTTGTTCATCTTCTGATACTTCACTTAATCTAATATAATCTGCAATATCAGAATAAGTTATATCACTAATTTTATTTATATTATTCATAGTTACTCCTTTCTTTTTTGGGAGTTTTGCCTAAACAACAAATAATATTAATTAAGCACTAGGTGTAGTACCAGCAATTTGAATAGCTGAAATCTTTTGAGGATTTTCAATTTTACTATCAAATTCTAACCAACCAACAATTCCATATGCGTGTTGAGTTGCATATTTTTCTCTTAATACTTCAATATTAATATCTTCACTAAATTTAGTTGCTAATCCTGACATATCTCCATAGTAAACAACAATTTTTCCTGCTTCTACTTCTGGCATATTATCAGATACATATACTGGTTTACCTAGTAATGTACTCTTAAATGGTGAAGCAATATCATATACTTCATTTAGTAAATATGATCCAGTTTGTGATTTTAATTGTCTAATAGCAGTTCTTGTTGCTTCATTCATAATCCAAACTGCATTACCTTGAAATACATCTTTTACTTTACCTTGTACAGCAATTAAATCATCAGCAGTAATTGATGCAGTAGTAACTTTATTAGTTACAGTTGATAATCCTTCTACACTTCCATTACCATTTAATAATGTATATTCAATAAATCTAGCAATATCATATGCCATTCTATCAACTACAAATGCAACAACATCAAATTGTGAATTATTAATTAAACTTCTTGAAATTAATGATAATGCTCCTGCTAAATAACCATTTAATTCAATATTAGTAAATTTACCAACATTGCTTTCTAAATCTTGAAATTCATTTGCAAATGCTACTGAAATTGAAGTAGTTGCTTCATCATAATAAGGAATTTCTAATTTACCTTTTACATTGTATTTAGTAGATTTATCAAGAATTGGGCATAAATCATAAACTTGTTTAATAATTCTATTAGCAATAGTTTGTGGAATTAAAACTTGTCCACTTCCTTGTGCTGGAGTTAAATTAGTTGCTCTTTCATTAACTTGTCCTCTGATAAATGCTTCAAATTCTTTTTCTTCTGCTAATGCTCTTGTTTTTTCTTCATCACATTTTCTTTCTTCATCTTTTGGTAATGCTTCTTTTTCAATGTCTTGACCTTCCATTTTATCAAATTCCCCTTTCAATTCTAATGTTTTCATAATTCTTCTAACATTATCTCTGATTTCAGCAAGTTCTGCTGCTTCATCTTCTGTTAGTTCTCTTTTTTGTTCTTTTGCCTTATTTAAAACTTCATCTGCTCTTATAATAAGGTCATTTTTCTTTTCAATTAATTCTTTTTCCATTAATTATTCCTCCTTCATTTCTTTTATCATATTCTCATATTTTGAATAATCTATATCATCAACAATTTCTTGTTGTTTAGGCTTCTCTTCACCTTTTGGCTCTTCTTGAGCCACTTCTTCTTTATGTTCTTCTTGAACATCTTCTCTTATTGATATTTCATCAATAAAATCTTCACCTCTAAAATGTAGTTCTTCACTATCATCTCTAGCCATTATTAATGTTCCATCATAGGCAGGTGTTTTACTTCTATCTAATATTGAAACTTCTGCTAAATCTAAATCTTTAACTGCTCTATAAGGCATACCTCTTTCAATAGTATTTTCTACTTCTCTATCTTGGAATCCAAAACTCCAGCCAACTAATTCTCCATTTCTTGCCTTTTGAATAACATCAGGGTCAGTTATTGTTGCTCTTGCTTTTAATCCTATGTTATCTTCTTCAAGTTCTAAGTTTCCTTTTTTAGTTGATCCTAAATCTCTATTCCAGTCATGGTTAAGTAAAATATGAACATCATCATTTCTGTTTAAAGCCTTCTTAAAAGCCCCTTTACATATCCTTTCGATAAATTGCCCTACTCTACTCATTAAAGGCTTAGAATTTCTTTCTATGGCATTTACATAGCCTTCTATTTCAACACTATCTTGTTTTACTCTAATCTCCATCTTCATCACCCCCTTTATGGATTACTTGAATTTCCACTTTCTTCAAATTCTGTATCTAAAACTTTATCAGTTAATACATTTTTAATACTTGAATCTGTTTTACTTTCTGCTCCTGTATCTACTCCATCATTTGGGCTTGTTACTGTATCAGTATTTGGTGTGTAATATACATGATTTGTTGTATCATATAGAACTGCTCCTAAACCTACATTGATTACATCTAATCCATCTATATAATTCATATCTTCTTCTTTTCTCATTTCATTAATAGTTTTTAATCCTATTTCTTTATATAGTTTGTAAGTTTCCGCTCTTTCTTTTGGATTTGCTTTTAGGATTTCTTTTACATCAAAATCAAAATACATTTTACCTTTTTCTTTTTCAAGTAATAATTCTCTATTTAATGCAGTTTTAAATGCACTAATTATAGGGTATATTCCTTCTTTAAATGTTCTGTAAAAGTCATTTGGGTAAATATGGAATAATGAATATATTTCATCATTTAAAGTCTTTTTACTTTCATTCATTTGTAATTCTACCGCACTATTTGAACTTTCTTGGAACTCTAAACCATTATTTAATACAACAACATTTTCTTTATTATTAGTAAATAAATTATTCCATGCTCTTTTTAATACATTTATTTCTTCTTGTCCTAATTTCTTTTGTGATTTTAGGAAGCCTTTTTTACTTCCACCGCTTTTAACCATATTTAATTGACATAATAATGTATTAAATGCAGTTTCAAGAGCCGTACCAACTTCTTGAGTTAATCCTACTCCTGTTGCTCCATCTTTAGTATTTCTTAAAAGTTTAATAAACTCATGTTTATAATAATTTTCTCCTAATACTAAAATCTTGTAATCTTTAAATATTGGTTTAAAGTTTGGAATTGTTTGAACAAATATAGGCTTTACATAAAATAATCCTGTTACTTCATTTTTATTTTTTCTTATATAACAATAACCACCTTTGTCCATAAGATAATCAGTAACTAATGCTTGTTTTAATTGGAATGCATCTAATGTATCTCCTGTATCTCCATTTAATAATTTAACTCTTGTATCATCTTCTACTGTTTCAACTTTTCCTTGTTTATATTTATAAAGTTTTACAGGCATACTTGCTATCATATTTGAAATTAGATCAACTGCTCCACTTACTGCTGGAATTGTTAAGGCTTGTTCTCTTGTTATAGTTTCATTATTTAATATGGCTTGTAATAAGACATCTGTTGCAACTTCTTGAGTTGTTGTTTGTGTTGATTCTTGAGTTGTAGATGTATCAGAACTAACATCTCTTTTTCTAAATTTATCAAATACTCCCATTATCTCACCTCCTTTATTAAATTTTTTTATTTATTATTTTTTCTTTTTAGTTGTCTTTTTAACTTCTGCTTTATCTATTCCAACTAATACAACTAAATTTAATTCTTTTAAATGTTCATATCTTTCTTTTGTAACATTAAATACATCTTTTGTATTTCTTCTAACTTTTGGATTATCAGAATTAATTTCTAAACCTTGATAATCATCAAAATTTGTAAGAGCCTTTACTACATAATTTTTCATACTACCTCCTATAATTGTCTAAAATCTTTTTTAATAGCCATTTGCTTATGCATTTCTACTCTTTTTAATACATAATCTTTATATTGCTTATTCTTGGTTTCTTCTGTGAAATCTAGCATATCTGCTATATGTC
This sequence comes from Methanobrevibacter sp., assembly GCA_017434555.1. Lineage (GTDB taxonomy): Archaea > Methanobacteriota > Methanobacteria > Methanobacteriales > Methanobacteriaceae > Methanocatella. The sequence goes on from JAFRFB010000096.1 coordinate 16,388, forward strand.
TATAAATGCTATTGTCCCATTTATAATTTCTCTTTGTTGATACACTATGTGTATTTGTTCTATTCCAAATATGAGTTACTTGTGGTAAATCTGCAAAACTATTGCTATGGTCCACTATTCTATAATGATGAACTTTGTCCTCCATTAAAGTACCTTCACTAAATAATGTATTTTTTAATATCTCTGATTTAATTACTTTAGTCCACACCGCACAGGTAGGCTCTACAAATAAATCCATCATAGTTTCATGTTTTGGAATATCAGTAAATATTATTTCACCATTGTATAATGAGTAACCTGTTCTAATAATATCTTCATCTTCTATAAAATTATTTAAATCTTCTAACACTTTATCATTTATTAACCAGTCATCACTATCAATACACATTATGTAATCTCCTGTTGCTTCCATTATTCCAATATTTCTAGTTCCACCATTATATTTTTTATATGGAACTCTTAATACTTTATGACCTTTTAGCATTCTTTCTGCTATTTCTAATGAATTATCTTCACTCATATCATCAACAAATATAATTTCATAATTTTTATATGTTTGATTTAATACACTATTTAAACATTTTTCTAGGAATTTACCATTATTATAATTTGGAATAATAATACTAAATTTATAATCTTTCTTTTTAGGTGGCTCTATTATTTTTAACCACTCTTTTGAATAATCTGGGTAATGATAAGTAAAATCCTTTTTAAGATTTTCTATTTTCTCTAAATCAAAATTAGATAAGTCTTGATTGACTATATAACCTTTACCATCAGTTAATTCTTTAATTGCATTTTTAAAATCAGTACATACACATGGTGTTCCAACAATTAATGCTTCATACATAACCATACATTGGCTTTCTGAAACACTAAATTGCCATAAACTATCTGCCCATCTCATATATTTATATGGATTTTCTTGCATACCTTCCCATATTACATTGTAATTTTTTAATTTGTTTTTAATTTCATCAACATAACTATTAAATAAATTACAACTTCCTACTATTACTAATTGATAATCTTTTCCATATCTTTCTTCACATTTTTTTAATGCTATTTCTAGTTTATCAAATCCTTTATATCTATCTATTCTACTAACCATAACAAAGTTATGTTTCTTTTTAGGAATATCAACTTTTTCTTTTGAGAGTTCTATTATTTCTTCTTCATTAATTAAATTTGGAATTACTGTACTATCTTTGCCATAAACTTCTTTAAATTGCTTTTTGGCTTCTTCTGATACTGAAACATACTTTTTAAAAGGTATTCCTGTTTCATATCTTTCTTTGCTATCTACTAAACAATTATTGATTACTTGAATATAGTTATTTTTTCTTGCTTTTACTTTTTTAAGATTATAAATTGCATCATAAATAACCAAATCAAAAATATCATTGGCAACTTCATCAATATATCTAACATTTCCAATAGTTGCCCATTTTTCAAGCATTGGTAATTGTGCATCATGGTTTGAATAAACAAATGTTATATCATTTCCTGCATTACTTAATACTTTTGCTCTGTTATACATTGTTTTTTCAACTCCACCTGTTTCAAATGGACAAGAATAATACATTGCTATTTTCATAATACCTTACCTCATTGTTATTATATTATCTTTTTATGCCTTATTTTTCGCATCTTTTTTCTACAATACTTGAATTAATTTACATATTCCCAATGGTAACCACCAGCAGTAATTGTTCTACCATTTAAACAATTTGAAATTGAATTTTTATAAATTTTTGTTATCTCTGATGCTTTTGTTATGCTTGGAAATTCTTTATTTAATTCATAACACTTTATTTTTTTGCTACATGACTTTGCTTTTTTATTTATATGTTCTTTACTTTGTTTTTTACCTTTTTTTGCAACACTCATTTTTAATCTTGTTTTTTCATTTGGCTTTATTCCAAAATGATTTTTACTTATTTTTTCTCTTGTTTCTTTACTATGGTGTTTTCCATAATCCCAAGGCATTCTTCCTTTATTAGCAATTCCTATTTTTATTTTAGTTTCTTCTGAATGTTTTCCTACTGAACTTCCACCATGTTGAATATTATAGCCATAATCATTTTTATCACTTTTATAAAATGCAATTAATTCTATTTCCTTTTGTTCTGCTTCTGTTTTAGATAAGCCAATATATAAAATTTCATGTTTAAAATTATTCCATCCATACTTTTTTATTGCCTTTGTGAAATAATCATTGTTTAAATAACCATTGCCATTACTCCATCTTTTTCTAGGAACTTTACTTGTTATTCCTATATAAACTTTACCACTTGGAGAAGTATGTTTATAAACTATGTAATTATTCATAATACCTCCTTATATTGTTTGAACGACAAAATCCATAGAGTTTAAGAAAACATCTTGCTCTAATAAATACATTGCATTTATTAAGGCAACTACCATATCAACTTTTCCATTTGATTTCTTCTTATTTACATATAAATTCTTATTTGTATCATAAGTACATTTTGCATTTTGAAAGTTAATCTCTAATAATTTATTTTCAGTATATTTTGCTTCACCATTTAATATTTTTTCTTTAAATAATTTTGTAGGTGAATGTAATACACTTGAATGTTGTCTTATTTCAACAGTATTTAATCCTGCTCTTTCAAGTTTTTGAGCCGTACTCATACAATTGAATCTATCATAACCAATTGCTTGTACTTGAACTCCATATTTACTTTCAATATTCATTATAAAATCTTCAACAACTGCATAATCTATAACTTTATCTCCACAGGCTATACATTTCATTGTTCTGATAAATTCTCTATAATCTATTTTTTCAAATGCATTTTTTTCATCAATTCTTCCTTCTGGAATAAATGCTATACTATCAAATAGAATATTATTATCATCATCAACACTTACCATTCCTACTGCGGTATTATCATTTGTTTGTGATAAGTCTAATCCTAAATAAACAACTCTACCATTCCAATTAATATTTGAAACTTTACACTTTTGAACATCTGCAACATCAATATAACTTTCTGTTCCTGTTCCTTGATAAATAATATTACAATGCTTTGTAACAAAGTTTTCTCTAGCGGATTCAACTGCTATAGCATAGGCTCTTTTCTTTAATAAGTCCTCCCATATTTCATTTATTTCTAATGCTACTGGATTTCCTTGTTTTAATACTAAATCATCACTTTCCCAATTCTTTGGATTATCAGGCTCATATAATAATGCAAATCTTGTATCATCTGTTATAATCCCATCTAATATATTTTTACAATATCTAACTTCATCTTCAAATGGATTATCTATTGTAGGGTATTTTGTACTAATGATGAATCCAAGTTTATTTAATATATTTAATTGACCTGACCTCATGGCTTCTATTGGGTAATTAGTATTTAATGCTCCAACTTCATCTGCACAGAATACATTTGGAAGTCTACCGTCCATTCTTGATGTACTAAATGATAATGGAGTATAAATACTTTGTGTTGGATTAAATTTGATGTAATCTCTTAAAATCCTAAATCTTTTACCACCTTTATATTCATATATTAAAGGTGAACTTCTTATTGTTTCTGCTATTGCTTCTCTGATTTCTTTAGATAATGCTCCATCTGGAGCAACTGAATAGAATTTACTGAATTGTGGCTCTGATAAAAATAAAATAATAAATAAAGTTGCTATTGTATATGTTTTAAAGTTCTTTCTACATATTTCAAGCACTCCTGTTTCATATCTTCTTTTATTTGGATTATCTCTATAAACTACACATAGAATTGCAGTATAGAATAACCATTGATAACCTACTGTTGAATCATAAAGTGTTTGCCCTGCTTTTAAACCTTTAGGCATAATTAGAATTTTTAATATTTTATTAAGTTGATCTAACTTCTTTTTACTTAAAATATATTTTTCATCTTTACCATCACAAATATCTATAAATTTTTGCATTTGCAATTTTACATATTTTGGTGTGGTTTCTAATCCTATTGATTTTTTACAATACTCATAAGCATTATTCATTATCATCACCACCATTAATGATATTTAATAGTGGGTCATCTTCTTCTGCAGTTTCATTTACATTATAATTTTTAATTATTTTCATAAGTGTTGCAACAGTTCTATTAGCACTATCAGTAGTTGTATTATATTCTTTTAATGCTGGATTAGAATAAACATTTTTTCTTCCTTTTACATATTCTTTAGTTACTGTTGTTCCATCTTCTTTGATAGCCTTCTCTAAATCATTTAATAGATTTAATTGTACTTGGTATCTTTTAAAGGTAGTAAGGAAGAAGAAGTTACTTTGAACTCCACTTTCTTCCGCTATCTTTATAATTTCTTGGGCTTGTTCACTTAAAGTCATTTTTGCCATATTTACACCTCATTTCTTTTTATCTCATTTTTAATTGGTTTTTTAATATAATCCCCATTCAGCAAACTTTTCAAATCCTCCTACGGATTCAATATAATTTCTTGCTATTTCAACTATTTCTTCATAAGGTTTACCATCTATTGTGTCATCACCTATTGCACAGCATAAACTTACTACTTTTCCTGTTTCTTGTGCCTTTAAGAATGCATAAATATTTACTGATACATCAGCCTTTGATAAGTCTTTTCCATGTAAACCTCCACCTGTTACACTTTGAGCCATATCAGAGCCTAACTTTCTATTAGTTGCTCCTGTATCAACATTTGGTCCACCTGTCCATTCTCCTAATGGATTTACAATTACTTTTGGTCTTACTCCTTCTGCTTCTTGTTTTAAATGTTCACTATCAGCATTACTTTGACATATAATAAATTTTTCATCATCTAAAATATATTTACCATCATATGAATATTCTTCATAAATTGCTCTAGCAAGTCTGCTAATCTCTTTTTCATTTTCAGTTAATGGAACTCCTTTAAATATTCCATTATCACCACATTTAATTGATTCCTTTTGATTTCCTGCTAAATGAACATCTTGAGGTACTTCAACATAATCTACTTCTATATTTTCATCTTCTGTAATTCTCTTTACTGCTTCTAGTATATCAAACTTATCTAAATGTTCACTTGTTTCTGCAATAATATGGCATACTCCATGTCCTAGTAATACCTCTACTGCAATTTTTGGTCTTTTATTTTTAGAATATGCTAGGTCAACTAATGCTCCTGCTATTCTATCTGCCACTTTGTCTGGGTGGCTTGGATTTACTTTTTCTATCATTTCATTTACTCCTTCTATACTCTTGTCTCTAAAACTTCTTCTTTAGTTTTTTCTTCCATCTCTACAAATGTTACATCTTTGTTGTATTTATAAATTATATCTTTGTTTTCATCATAACCATTTGGAACTAATACTCTTTCAAATATTTTATAAGGGCTTTGTCCCATCTTTGGATTATTCCATAAATATCTCAAATAATCTTTCATTGTCATGCCTTCATATTTGGCTTTATTTTCTGATGTATTTACATTAAATCCAATTGCCTTTTCATAAGGGAAATTTAAAAAATACATATCTTTTTCAATATCACTCCAATGAACTTCACCAACTTTTTTAGCAATTTGTAAGGCTGCTGCAAAGTTTCCTCTTGAATAATCCCAATTTTTATTTAAAGCACAACAACAACAATTGTGTGAACACTCTTTAAAATGAGCATCTGATACATAAAATCTCATTCCAAGTTCATCACAAAGTTTTTTCATATTCTTGATATATTTCTCTTTAACTTTTCTATTAAGTCTTAAATAGCCACTTCCATTTGAGTGTTTTCTGTAAAAATCAACTATATCAAATCCTGCAACTTCACTTATAGTTTTATAATGTTCTCTAGCAGTATTTAAACTTCTTAACTCTAAACAAAAGAACTCTGTTGTAACTGCTGTTGCTCCTGCTTCCTTTGCTGCTCTAATAAGGTCTAAATAAGTTTTATCACTTACACCTGGTATAAATGGTCTTAATCTTAAAGTTGCTCCACCTTTGCTTAATTTTGTGTAATTAGCCATTGCTTCTAATCTTTTTTGTGGGCTTGGAACTCCTACCTCTATTTTTTTAGCATCTTCTTCATCTAAAGTTATAATACTAAACTTTACATTCCAATTATCTGCTCCTTTAAATAATTCTTGATACTTTGGGTCACTAAATACCCATGCTGATTTTGTACTAAAGCAAATTGGGTAATTTATACTTTTTAAATATTTTAATAATTCATATGTTTGTCCATATTTTCTTTCATAACCATCAAATTGGTCTGATAGACCTCCATATTGAATTGGTCTTTTATCTTTTACATATTGATAAAATTGTGATTTTGTATCTTCTAAATTGAATATCTTTTTAACTTTTTCTACATCTATACATTTAACACTTTTAGATAAATAATTATCAGCAGACCTTCCTATTCCTCTTTGATATTGACTAAAGCAATAAACACAACCAAATGAACAATTTGAATATGTATCTAAAGTCATAGGTAAAGAACAGTCTGCAATTTCTCCTGTCCATCTTGGGCTTTGGTAAGTTTTTGAAATTTCTATATTCTTCATAAATCTATCTCCATTAAATAATCATTTCCTTTTTTTCCAACTATTTTTGCATTTGCTACTTTTGTATAAAAATCTTTCCCTGAAAAAGTTCTTGTAGTTATTTTCTTGATTCCATTTGTATAGCAATATTGCTTGGCTCTATTTAATAAAATACTTCCATAGCCTCTGCCTTGTGCTTCCTTTTTAGTTGCCATTCCAATAATTCTAAAATTATTTTTATTTATACAAGCAAGAATCCAAGCATCTTCATCAATTCTTTCAGAATATCTTTTCTCTGGATTATGATAATAAACAAATTTAGCATAACCAATATCTTTTTCAGTTTGCTTTACACCTGATGCCTTTGCAATTTCTTTATAAATAGCATCATTAAAATCTTTATAAATCTTCATGTTTTACCAAATCACCTGCTTTGTAAACTACTCTTAATTCATCTACACCTAATAAATTTTTTAAATATTCTTCTTCCTCTTCTGTACTATAAGTTATTAAAATTCTTTTACTTGCTAGATATTCATCACTATTATCAACATATTCTTGAATCTCATCATTATCATAAGGTTCAGGCTCCATATCTTCTGTTAGCATTGATAACTCAAAATCTCCAAATCCAAAGTCTGTCATATCTACATCAAAATCTTCAAGTTCGATTTTAAGTTTATCTAAATCCCAACCTGATTTTTCTCCAACTTTATTATCTGCTATTCTAAATGCTTTAATTTGTTCATCAGTTAGATCATCTGCATAAATAACAGGAACTTCTTTTAATCCTAATTGTATAGCAGCCTTTAATCTTGTATGACCTGTAACTATTACATTGTCTTTATCAACTATAATTGGTACTTTAAATCCAAATTCTTTAATGGAGTTTGCTACATATTCTACTGCTCCATCATTTTGTCTTGGGTTATTCTCATATGGAATAACTTCATCTATATTCTTATAAATTATCTTCATTTCTTTCATTTCATTCCTCTTTCTTTCTCTATATTAACCCTCCTTTAATTTTAAGGCTATTTTTAGCCGTTTTAAGGGGTTTTTCATTGTTTTAAGGTAAAATTGTACCTTTTTTCCAAAAAATCTTTGTA
>JAFRFB010000097.1 GCA_017434555.1 Methanobrevibacter sp.
AAGAAAATATCAGATTTAACTTCCGCATTTACTGGTACGTCTACTGGAGCTATTATCGCTGCATGTTTGGCAGAGGGAATGAGCGCACATGACGTATTTGACCTTTACCGGAATAACTTGAAGAAGATCTTCACCAAGTATTCTTGGTATAAACGTCTCCAACCAAAATGCCCTACATACGACAATACGAACCTTAAGAAGCTCCTTCAAGCTAACCTTAAAGGTAAGTGTAGCGATTGGAAAAAGCCTATCTACATCACCTCTACGTTCATGAATGGTGATTCTGTAGAGAAGGTTTGGGACTTAGGAGATAAAACCACCGATAAATGGTTTGCCGTTCTGTCCAGTACAGCAGCGCCGACATACTTCGATGTATTGGAGCGCAATGGTGAATCATATATGGATGGAGGATGCTGGGCTAATTGTCCTGCTGATATTGTAATTGCCGGTCAATTTAAACAAGGAAATAAAGATCTTAAACTTCTTAATTTTAATACTGGAATGAAGACTCCAAATACAGAGCATGGTAATCAGACCTTACTTGGCTGGGCTGAATATATGCTTAGTGATTGGGTTGCGCGCTCCAGTCAATCACCAATATATGAAGCAGAAGCAATTTTAGGAAAAGAAAATGTTTTTAATGCAAGTCCATCTTACAAAAAGAAAATAAAAATGGACAATGTTTCCGACGATAATATCAATCTTATTATAGAAATTTGGGAAAAATATTATCAAACAGTCCGTTCATCAATATTAGATTTTATGAAGAAATAAATATATTGCTATACCTCATAGCATCGGGAATACTTTGCAGAGTATTCCCATTTCTTATAAATAATACAAAGCCTGCAAGCTTTAAAAATGAGGTATAGTATGATTTGCCAAATATGTGGTAAAGAATGTGATGGTTCACAAGGTTTGACCTCACATGCATCAAAAGCACACGGAATGACATCAAAAGAATATTATGACAGGTTTATCAAAAAACCTGGTGAAGGTATTTGTCCTATTTGTGGAAAACCTACTAATTTTATCAAATTCGGCAGAGGATATAGCAAGCACTGTAATTATTCATGTAGTTCAACTGATCCAGTAACAAATAAACAACGGAATGAAACATATTCATTATTGCATGATAGAACAGAAATAATGAAATCAGCATATAAGAGATATGAAGAACGCACTGGATATGCTCATCCTTCTCAAAACCCAGCAGTTAAAGAACAAAAATATAAGACAAAAATGGAAAATTACCAAACAGGTAAGATAAAATTAGGTTATGTAAAATCGCAAGCAGAAACAGAAATATTTAATTTTATAGAATCTTTATATCATGATACGATTGTACGGAATGTCCATAATATAATCCCACATCGTGAATTAGATATTTATTTACCTGACATACGTAAAGCAATAGAATATAATGGAACATATTGGCATGCTGATCCAAGATTTTATAATGAAAATGATATTGTAACTAGAAAACATATTCCTGCAAAAGACATATGGAATAATGATAAAGAAAAACAGAGTTTATGTGAAAGTTATAATATACAGCTATTAACTATATGGGAATATGATTATACCCATAATAAAGATTATATTTTCCAGCAAATAAAGGAGTTCATAAATATTATATAAAAAGGAGAACGATGTTTACGAACGACTATTGCCAATATGTCTACGATTACTTCAATAAGGATTTCTTCCAGAAAGAACTTGGGGTTAAGCTTGGGAAGTGTACAATCTTCACCAACAAGAAAGGTGATGCGAAGAAGATCTTTCCATCCAGCTTGAATGGGGATAAGGAGGATGACCCGTTTGGTCTTTCCATAACTCTGTTAGGTCATAATTATATCTGGATTAACCCGTTACTCCTCAATAACAAGAAGATCCTGGTTAACACCATTCTCCATGAGATGATTCACCTGTACGTCAATGCGATGGGTAATAACGGATCCAGGCGTTACCGTCAAGGACATGGAAAGCTTTGGACCCAGACTGCGAAGTATGCCCAGTCGTTGTACGGGGAAGACCTCGGTAACATCGAACAATTCGCAACCAAAGACGAGATGAAGAAATATAACCATTATTACGGAATCAGAACAACTAAGTCTCTGGTTAATGCGTATCTGGTTAAGCTCACGTCAGGTGATTTGGTTCCGATGAAGGATTTAACTCCGGAACAGATTGTGGAACTCCAGGGGATGAATATCATTGGTATTTACCAGGTGAAACCAGGAATCCAGCAGGAACCGAACAAGCGCGTAACGAAATTTATCGATTGGGACACGCTTATCGATTGTATCGAAAACGGAATCGATTATGAAACAGAATCGGTTTGCGGGCATTTACGCATCAAGATAGGAGAAGATACCGATACCGTTTGGTTAAGGAGAAGAGGTTAGAATCTTCTATTATTAACTGAAATACAAAAAATCCAGAAATCTAGGGTTTACGAAGCCCTAGGTTTTTATTATATTATGTGCATAACCAAGAGGATTTATGACTCATTCTGATTACATCGCAAACAAGATTAACATGTCGGCGCGATTGAAAGCCGACGTGGAACAACTCCAAAAGACAATCGAATACAAGACCGCGAGCGCGAACGCTATTGATGCATATCTGGAAGCTGATAAACAGCGCGAAAAACATAAGAACAGCGTCATGTGGCGTGTTAATATGCAGAAAGCTATCGCATTGGCTAAAACTGCTGTCGAACATGGTAAGAAGATTTATGGTGACAGTTTCTGTTGTCCAGTATTCATTAACAATCTGATTCAATTCGAATCGAAATTGAACTACATGATTCAAAAATATCCGGAAGAGTATTTGAGTAGTGAAGACCAGTTCCACTCTGCCGCAATCGGTCCTGGAAATGACCATGTGGTTGAAGTCGATGACGAACACCATGTCGAATCTATCGAAGCTCCGAACCGGAAAGAAAAGGCATCGAAACATGACTGGACTCCCGAAGAAATTGGTCATTTGTTACATGGTGACCATGACTATCTCCGCGAAAAGGTCGGTCTGACGTATGACCAGCTCGGTGGTAAAACTCGTGAACTCGGTTATGTTTTCCGTTACAACAACCCGGTTAATAAGCCGAAGGTATTTAACCGACTCGTGATTGGTTGTCACCCCGACTGGTTGGAGATGATTAAGAACGGAGACGTTGACGAATTGATTGATGTCCAGAAAATCCGTCCGTCCGCTATCGCCAGTGTTGCGAAGAAAAATGGATTCGATATTCCTGCCCGCTGTCTCGTATAGCGTCTGATTAGAAGTAAAATTAAAGTCCGGGGTTACAAAACTCCGGATTTTTTCTATATTATGAACATAAACAAGAGGTTAATATGAAAAAGTTCCTTATCAACGTCATTACATTCATTCCGAAAGTCATCATTGGAATCATCAGTTTGGTAGTAGTAGGAGTTTTGTGGGGTTATGTCATGGCCAAGATTGGACTCGGTAAGGTGTTTGGATTCTTGACCTGCGATGGTAATTAATTGATACCTTCCAGTCCATATAAATAATATATGAATTGGAAGGATTACATCACAGAAGCTGAGGAGATTCTCGAACAGAACCAACTCGACGAGAAAATGGTACGGAAATACCATGTCGAGAAGGGTTTAAAGAAAGTAAAGATAGTCTCCGATAAGCCTGGTTACAGAATCGAATACGACGATAATCACCAACCCCATGAGGTGAAGATTACCAAGGCGGAAGAAATGCATCGTCGTATGGGCGCAAAGGTCGGTAAGTTAAAGCACAATAAGGCGCGAGAACAGGCATTGCGTAAAAAGTCTTTCCTTAAGCGTGAAAGAATCCACCTGGATTACGATAAGGATGTTCCAGAGCTTAATACCAGGCGAGAACAAGGAGAAACCCTTAAATCCGACAAGAAAGGTTGGTTAAAACAGAAACTCCAGAATCTTAAGGACAAGCTGATGAAGGACATCGTTAAAGTATAAAAAAGAACCGGTTGTTATGACCGGTTTTCTTATATCTCCTTTAACAAATCTTCCGTTCTAACTGCATCCAGTTCTGCTTTCACTTCTGCGATATGGTCATGGATCCACCATTCAGGGTAAATCACTCCGTTTATATTGATTATATGCCTAAAGTAATAGATTTGCCCACAATCATGTCCTTTATGGTCCGTCTCTAATATTCTGGCAGGATATTTGTACCTGAAAATTGGAATGCCTAACGATTTACGATTAACCCATGCTGCGCTGATTAAGAGAACATCGCTGAGTTCGTTATAAACAGGAGAATGTTTTTCTCCAACTATGTACCATGTTCCCATGTCATTCTTCAATTCCGGCTTGGAGATATAAAAGTATGAATCTAACTCCCAAACTGGAACACCATCAGACTTGGTGTAACTCCTTAACTCCTGTACCTTAATCATCCATCTCCTTTAATAAGTCTTCCGTACATACATCGCTTAGTTCTGCCTGTACCTCGCTGATATGATCTAAGATCCACCATTCCGGATAAATAATACCATTTATGTCGATTATGTACCTGATATAATACACCTGACCTTTCTTATGGCCACGATGATCCTCGTGTAATACCCTAGTCGGAAAACGATAGTGCAGGAGTGGAACCCAACCCTCGCGTTTCTGGTACAGGGATGAAGCAGGAACAGGATAATCGCGCTGGCGAATCCTAGCATCACCCTCACCTACGATGTACCATATTCCATCATACTGTTGCAATCGGGGTTTGGACATGTAGAAGGTACAATCCCATTCCCATACTGGATTACGGTACGAATCATAACTCCTTATCTCCTGGATCTTAATCATCTATCTCCTGTATTACCTTTTCCGTATGTATGTCCTCGATCAGCGCCTTAACCTCAATGAAATGCTCCAGGAGATATGGGTAATCATATACCTTACCATCAATCAGCAAGTCGATGTCATGGGTACGTTTGGTGTAATCGATTTCCGCGTAATCACCAATCCAGTCATGCGCGAAATGACCAATATATGCCAACGAGGTTTTCTTTTTCCGGTCATACACCGATATATAAGTATTATCCTGTAAATCTAATTGATTCATGTAAGATGAAACCAGTTTTTGCTTCTCTATTACTGGATCTATCGTATCTTCCAGATGCGTTTCTGTACCGTGAGAATAATAGCTTGTAACTTTAAACTGTACCCTACTCATCCATCGCCTTCAGATATAATTCCGTATTGTAATCGCTGATCCAGGACTGTACCTGGGGGAAGTTCTTCTCTATATCCTCGTACCAATATTCCGTATCATTTATGACCAGACAGAAGAAAGGACCATGATTCGTCTCTACAGTTGGAGGAGGATCTTCCATACAGTCCTTATGGTTAATGTTACAACCATTAAACCAATCGCTATACCGTATTGTACCATCTTCCTCAATCTCTGACAGGTTTAACGTAACAGCTATAACCTCATTGTTATGGATATTATACCATTCCTGCCGATGTAACACAAGCGGTTTTGGAAGATCTATATCCTCGCTGACCCATTCTAATTTCCCCAATGTACCACGAAGGGTTAGATCCTGTCCATTTACCTTTCCGTGAATGTACATCCTGTTATGACCCTTGAAATATTTTCTCAATTTAATCATCTGTAATTTCCTCGATTAGCTGTCTAGCAACAGCATCGCTTATGATCGCCGACATTTCCATCTCATGGGAGTAAATGTCACTGTACCTGTACTCCTTACCATCTATCTCCAGATAGGTTTCGTAGTTCAGGAACGTACCAAGCTGGAACTGGCAATGAGGAACAGGGATAGAGGGAAGATGGAATTCTAGTTCCAGCTTGTACTCCCTTAATTCTGGTTGGTACTTACGGTTTAATGGTGTAGGTTTAGCTTTATGAAGAACGATCGGATGCGATATATCCGGAATATCCGTACTATCAAAAGCTTTCTCGTTAAATGCCTTCGAAACCACTTTGATCATCATCTATCTCCTGTAACAGCTTTTCCGTATGCATACGATCGAATAATACCTTAAGTTCAGCGTAATGTTCCTTCACCTGTGCTTCATCGTACTCTTTATCGTCTATCACCAAAATGGTACGGGTTGTTCTGTGCCCGTCCTTATCTATCTTCCATGTATCACCTATCCTGTCCCAAGTACACCCATTAGGAAATTCATCCCAATGATAGATAATAGCTGGTACGGAACTCCTATCATCGAGGTGTACATCAATGATGGGTGTGTCTTCTACCTTCTCCTCTGGTGTTCCGAGGTTAGATATTGTACGTAACATGATTACCATTCTATCTCCTGCGTTATGGTTTCGAGGTTTATTTCCGTTTCATAGTCTGACATTGCTGTCATAAGCTTTGTTGATTCTTCCTTGATTGAATAGGAGCGTACCCATTGCGAGGTGATTAGCTCCAGGAAGATACTGTCGGATTCGATCCAATTCCGGTTGATTCGCATATGGATCGGGGGTTGTCCCATGTCATCCTGGATCCAATACTCCAGTTGAAACACTCCATCCTGGAGATAATACCTGTATCCGTTGACCAGCTCATCGATTACTGGTCCTGGTTGTTCGGAAAGATCTTCTCGCGGATTCTGTACCATATAATGAACCTTAACCATCTATATCCTCCAACAGGTGTTCCGTCTCGTTTATGTCCAGTAACGACCGTACCTCTGCGATATGGGTTACGATCTCGGGGTAACGCCATTCCTTACCATCTATCTCCAACCATGAGTCATGATTGGTGAATCGACCCAGCCTGACTTTATGCATCTGATGTACCTTTTCTATATCGGTAAGGTAATACCAATGGGGATTATCGTAATACTGGATCTCCAAGTACTTGTTATCGATTGCGTCTACTTGCCGTTCCATTTTATGTGGATCCACGTCCATGAGTCGTAAATTGACCAGGTGATATACCTCACTGGGATGAGGATCCTCGTTCAGGTCCGGAATATGGAGTAACACCTTAACCATCTATCTCCTCCAGTAATGTATCGGTACGGATCTGGTCCAGGAGAATGCGTAAGTCATTCAAATGATCCTGTACATACTGGTTGTTATACTCCGTTCCGTCTATGATCAAGGTACAGTAACGATAGACCTGGATGTGTTTGACCTGTGGACTCATCTGGAATTCTTCTTCATATCTGGCGCGATCTATGTCTGTTATCTCATGATCCTCACCCATCGTGAATACCCAGTTTTTCTCCGTTCTTCTGAAGAAATAATTATCGTATTCTTCCTGTCCATCCTGATCCTGTACTCGCTTAACCGTACCATCAACTGTCATGTTATTATGATTCATCACGAAATGATCCAGAGAAACGGAACATGGATCCAACAGGAAATCGAGGTACCACGTTCCTGGAATGATTCCTTCCCTACTGTACTTATACCTGTAATTCCGTACTAAAACACTATGCATACATCTCCAGTAATTCCATATCCCCAAATATAACAAATCTTTCATCATCTGTCAATACCCTAGTTGTCTGAAAAATAAAATATACAGAATTAGTATTGACAATTATTCTAAATTTTTCTATATTATGAACATGAACGAACGAATTGACAACATCAAGCATTTCATTGGTCTCGGCATCATTAACATTGTTTGCCGCATCTGTAACATCCATTATCTGCACGTTATCAAGAGTTAACTGCAAAAAAGAAAATCTAGAATTTAGGGTTTACAAATCAATCAAATTTAACTATATTTAAATCATCGAAAACAACAAATCATCAAAAGGAAAAATCATCATGGAACAGATTATCAACATGATTCTCGGTCAGTCCAACATCAATCTCCAGGCATTCGGTTTGAACGTTCAGTCCGCTCAGACTGTCCAGCCGGTCACCGTCGAAGTTATCCAGGCAAAGATCAATCTCATCAAACAGCTCGATTCCATTCCGGCAGCTCATCAGTTTGTTGAAGATTTCCAGATTGAAACTGTGAACCAGCTGGACAGTCTGATGAAGATGGAAGCTGTCATCGGTGTCAAGCCGACCACTGAACAGCTCAATGGCATCAACATCAAGATTGATGCTATCATCAACGAACTCGAGACCAGTCTGAAGAACAAGATGCTCGCCAAGCTCAATGGTCTCGGACTCGGTGCTCTGAGTGGTCTGGTCCGCTAGGACTGACCTGGGGGGTGTCAGGTTGTCTGACGCCCTTATATGACCTGCCTGACGTCAAGAGATCTGACGCCATACGGGCATAACGTCAAGGTTTACGACGTAGCCTACGACGCCCGGGGGCCCCCGGGGGGGCGCCCCCCTATATGACACCCCGGTGCGTTTTCTAGGGCCCCCCGGGGGCGCCCCCCTCAAAAAAATGTGCCGAGGCCTATAGGGGTTTAAAGCCCCTGGGGGAGGGGGGCCCGGGGCCTTATAGGTTTTGTTTTTCGTGTGTGTCTGTCTCCCCTAAAAAATAAAAAATTTTAAAAATTTTTGGTTATTTTGGTTCTCTGGTTATTCTGGATTTCAGGATAGCCTTTTATTTTACCCCCGCCCGGGCTTGTTTTTGAAAAGGCTGTCTGCCAAAAAATTTTTTGAAAAATTTTTTTATATCCGGGTTGAAAAAAGGGCTATTTTTTGGTATATTTGGTATATTATGGATAATATGGATATAGAACCTTTATTGAAGTCGTATATTAGGTATGCGATGGGATTTGTGCCTAAGGAGCGGATGGCATATGCTACTAATAACGGTAAATATGACCGTATTAAGATAGTGTTTAATTCTAAGGGTAATATAATTGACGCTCATACATATGCGATAACCTTTGAGTTATATAATGGTGAACAGCGTATTATTATAGGTAGTTTGTGGTTATCGGGAAGGAATCTTTATATAATAGAGACGGTAGTTAATATCGTATTATATAGAAGACATATACAAGAAATGATGGAATTTGAAGAATTTTGTAATGCTAATAATAATATTCCTAAGGGTATATTGAAGATACCTATGAGGTTAGTATGATAGATCTTGATAATTTAAGGTCATATATTGCGTATATTGTGCGAAATGCGTCTCTTGAACAGTGGCAATTAGGTTCATTGGTAAATTTAAATAAAGAGAAGATTCAGGTAACGACTATATTGAATGATGGTAGTGCATTATTTGATATAATGGATTATTTAGGGAATAATAGGATTATTGGACGGATATGGTTTACATGCCAATATATAATGCTTGTTAAGAATGAGGTTGAGCGTTCTATATTATATAATGGTTGGCCAGAAGGTGTTGATTTATATAGTGTATATGAGAAGAATGTAAAATTACCAGAAGTTCCTGCAGGGATATTGAAGATTCCTACTGATTTTAGGGTATGATATGATAGATATTAGTGGAATAACTATTAAAGAATTGATAGAATATGCTGATTACTGTATGGGTATGATACCTATAGAGGAGCGTACTAGGTTTCCTGGTGAGATGCGGGGAATATGTAATGAAGTACGGCATGATCGGTATTGTAATATTGAATCTGCTATAATAGATGTAAGTCCTGAGGATAAGAGTATTATTATAGACATATATGATTCTGGTCATACACAGGTTATGGCGGCTAGGATATGGTTGAACAATGGGCGTATTTATTTGATGGATTGGAATAGTGGTAGTTTATTATATGAAATGTCACCTTCTGGGGTTGAAACGTTTGAGCAATTTAAGGCAAGGATAACGTTGCCTAAGGTTCCTAAGGGTATATTGAAGATTCCTGCACATATGACGGCGACGGTATAAAATGACAGAAATTATAAATCAAGAAACTGTTGATATAGACACATTATATAAATATGTTCAATTCTGTCTTGAGAAAGCCGGAGTTGGGAAGTTATATAATTTGACTTTAGAAAAGCTGACAAATTCTGGAAATTTATATTTTTATTATATGACGCAGAGCTATGGAACTCTTAGGATAATGTGTTATATTAATTTACATACATGTTATTATAATGCGTTTGAACCACGTTATCGTCGGTATATTCATCATAGTATAATAAAGGGAATACCTAATTATATTGATTTTTCAAGTAATAACGAACAAGGATTTGTAAGTGTTCCGAAGGGAATATTGAAGCTTCCGAAAAATTTAGGAGTATAATATGCAAGAATATTCAGATTTTGAATCTAGCAGGGTATATAGTTATTTCAGGTTATGTATTGATTCGATTAAGGATAGGTTGGATCTTGATACATATAACCTTGGCTTAATTTTACCTCATGGAACGACTATTACATGTGTAGTTAAGTGTTATAAGAAGCCTCGTAATAAAGTGGATTTATATTCTGTTCTTTATAGGGATTATGCATTGCCTAAACAATATTATTGCATGATTGATATTAAGCGAAATAATATAATGGTTAAAAATTTAGATGACGGTGAAACCTTATTTAATGGAAAAACCGGAGTTAAGACCACTTTTTCGGATTTTGTGTATGGTAAAGTTCGAAAAGGATTATTGAAAATTCCGGCAAAGTTATAAAGAAAAAGACCTGATTAACAGGTCTTTTTTGATCTATAAATAATGTATGACGAAATTATCAGAAAGTGAGAAGTTTAATGACCTTGATATAAATCGATTAGCTAGACAGGTTAGACAGAATGATGGTCGTGCTAATCGTGGAATTGTGTATCAGGACGATAAGCGATATAATGATTATCAGGGTGAGAAATGGCTGGATGTAAGAAGTAAAGATAAGAAAACTCTTATTGCAGCTATCCTTGATGGTATGTCTGATGTTCAATATCATTATAAGGGAAAGTTATATAAGGATATTAAGAACGAGGATGATTTAATGGCCTCATACGAAGCAAATAAGGCTGTTGTGGACTCGATTTTAAATTTCCTAGGTAAATATATGCATAAGCACACAACGGTCTACAGAGGCTTCGGATTTAGCTCTGATGAGTATCGTAAGATGATACACAAGAATAATATTAGATTTGAACATCAGTTATTGAAAATATTGAATAATAGGGGTAAGAAATTCAATTCTTTTAGTGTTTCTCCATTTATAAGTAAGGATTTTGCAGAAGGTGGTGGTAATAAAGCCATTATTATTGCAGCAGATGTAGAACCGAATGATATTGCTTTTGCATTTACTGCTTATTTGTTAGGAAGACATGGAAGTCCTGCAGAATTGGAATTAAATATCAATAACCTTAAGGATTTAAAAAATTTAAGAATTATTAAAGATATTGATGCTGAATGTGCACGATTTGTTAAATATACAGATACAGAAGAAGAATTACAGAAAAGATTGGATTCTGGCGAATCTATGGAATCTGTATTTAAGTATGTAAAGAAACTTAAGGTTTTTAGCGGAACAATTTATAAATGTGGAACATTATGCGGTGAGGTTATTGTCAAGGATAATAAGATTGTTGTTCCTCGTAGTCGAGAAATACATTATATAAAAGACGGAATATTTGTTATTACTCCTATGGATGATCTTACTGAACATAATATATTGTATAACTTTAATAATGAAACTAAGAGTAAGCCATATGAAGGTATATTGTTCTATGGTGCTGATAGCGATGATAAATTGATAATCGCATATAATGGTGATAACAAGTATACATTATTGGATATGGAAACATGTCAATCGAAATTCAAGGGATATGCAAAGAAAATTTCACGCTTACCGGGAGTTACATGGTACGGACAAAAAAATATTTGGCATACTGTTGAATTTTATTTAGTAACATTATTGGATAACACGATTACAATTTTCAACAATAATGGTTCTTGTGTATTCAGACGTGCCCCATATAAGTTTATTAAGATTGATTGCAATTCAGATAAATTGATAATGAATTGTGTGGAACAACCCGGTAAAAACCCTCGACGATTCTCAATCAAAAATAATTTAGCAATCGAAGAAATGTAAAAATAAAACCTAGGAATTAATCCTAGGTTTTTTAATTAATAAAAGAATTCGTCTAATGCTGAATCTTCCAATATTAATTCGTCGCCTTTTCTCATCCATTTTGAAATTATATACATGGATTCAAACAGAGCACAGAAAGATTTTCTAAACATTGTTTCGTAGTCGATTGTAAACAATGAATCGAATTCCTTTGGCCAGCTATCTAAGAATGCGACAAAGTTAACTGGATTCAAACCTGACTTACCAACTTCCTTATACTTGAACTCATTATTTGGCAATACATAAATGTATTTCATCTTTGTATTGTTATTAATCGGGTTAAGTTTCAATCTCTTCTTTGCGACAACATAGTTATAAGTTAATGCTGCTTTTGCACCGAAAATAACTGAAGCATTATCGCCCTTATCGAATTCAAGACCATTCTTTACATAGTAATCGATTGGTTCTGGAATGTATTTCTTATAGTTGGAAATACCGATAACTGCAGAAATTTCATTGACACTGGAATTACAATATTTTGTATACGTGTCCTTGATGAATCTATCTGCATGATCCTTAGACATACCATTACAAATATCGAATGCTAACTTTTCAGCTGCAACTTTACAGAAGTCAGGCATTGTAGATTTCTTAATAGGAACACCCATGATTTTGTGCTTAGGACCTTCTGGATGTTTCTGCATAGATTTCGGCAATGCTTTCCATTCTTCTTCAGTCATTGCAAACTTATCGATTTCACCCATTGGGAAGATAGAACCTTCGTTATCGATTACGTTACCAATATAGAGTTTCTTTGCGAAGCAGAACATATTGGTAAAGATATTTTCTCTGTTGAACTTAATCAACTGTTCAGTCTTCTTTAACTTAGCCTTATAAGCAAGAACTCCGTTATAGAAATCCTGGAACATCTTTTCTGTCTTTTTGAAGAATTCTCTATATTCATCTGCAACAGACTTATTGTAATCCATGATTGCTCTGTTCTTCTTGTGCATTTCTGCAAGTTGAGCATCGGTCATTCCGTCTTCAGGATGTAACAATTCCTTGATTTGTCTACCTGAGAAATAACCTTCTTCGATAAGTCTTTCTTTGATTTCATGAATACACATGTAACAAGAGTCAGTATCGTTATGAATAATGCAAGATTCTCTGTTAGTAACCTTTAATGGTGTCTTGTTCTTTAATGTAATACCGAAATACTTTTCAATATCTCTGATACATTCTGGTGTTGTATAATAATTATTACAGCACTTAGACAACCAGTCTCTTAAAGTAACTCTTGCACATCTACAAATTGCTCTAGCACAGTCTGGATTATAAAGATGGAAGGAACCAGCAAGGGAAACACCATAAACAGAGTTAATAATAAGCTTTTTCGTCATCTGTCTATTGTGACAAAGATTTTCCATGTCCTTATCACCAGCAAGCTTTGCTGCTTCTTCTTTATCTTTCCAAATCTTTCTTTCAGCAAAAACTTTTCTAACAATATTCGGAAGAATTGCATCGTCTGTTCTTAAGAAACCAACTTCTGCAACGTCGGACAATATAACTTCACCAGATTCAATTTGTGCCTTAGTCGGATGTCTAACAACAGTTTCTGGAGAAATATTGAACATCATAATATGGTGAGGATAGGACGATGTAATATCGAAAGACATACAATCGTCAAATCTACCAGGATAGTCATAACAATAACCAGCTTTAGTTGCAAACTTTTCAAATGGATGAGGCCATGCTTTAAACTTTTCCATATCTTCAGCGAAAAGTTGTGCAGTTGACCTGAATACACCTTTAACTTTCTTTGGTTTCCAGAACTTTGCAATATCACCACGATAAATTTCAATGCTTTCGCCCTTGTTAATCTTATCCTTAATTTGATACTTTATAAATTCTGGATTATCATCTTCCCATTCAGTGTTCTGATAGTAGATAGAACCATCTTTTTGCTTAATCTTATAACATTCTTCTTCAGCCCACCAGTCTTCATGTTCTTTCTGTTTATCGAGAAGAACTTTACCGTGTTCATGTAAGAATCTAAGAATATAACCAGTCGTTGTAGGAACTTTATTTTGAACCTTATCAAGAGTAACAAGACAGTCGAAAGCATATTCAATAAGTAATGGAATGAGCTTATTCTTTTCTTCCATTCTAACGATAAGCATAACGTCTTTTCTGTTATACTGTGCGAACCTATCCCAATTATACTTATAGGTTTCGTTAATGGATCCATCATATTCAAGCTTACTATCTTCAAGTTCAAAATTAGCAACATAGTTAAGAGAATAAGAAGGCATTGGAGGATGGTTTCCAAAGACCTTATACAATTCCATATAGTCGATAGAATACAAACCAGGAATATCATAAGACATGCCTAAATCAACATCTTCGAGCTTACGGTCAGTAATCTGTTTTGTTTCAGGCATTTTATTGAATGGAGATAACTTTCTTTCCCATTCAGTCTTAACATCTTTATTCTTTAATCTTAACTTATTACATCTGTTTATAATATAAGGAACGTCATAAGAAACAGAGTTCCAACCAGAGATAATATCAAAATCCTGTTTCTGGAACCACTTAGTCCATTTATCAATCAAATCAATTTCATTTTTACAAGGAATATAGTTTGGTAATTCTTGAACATCACCAAAATATGGTTTTAGGCCCCAAGTATAAGATTGTTTTGTTTTGGTCGAATAACACGTAATTAAGTTAATTGGCCATTCTGCTTTTTCTGGAGCTGGGAATTCATAAGTAACATAACATGAGTCTTCATATTTGACCCACATGTGTTGTTCTTCATCGAAAACTTCGAATTTAGATTTATCTTTACACTTTGTATCGAAAACATATAATTCACATTGACCGAATTTTTTTCTATCGATACTTCTAATTTCGATTATATGCTCATCATAGAATGGAGAAGAACCTGCAACTTCAATATCGAAGAAGCAAGTATTCCAATCATTAATGTCTACTGATAATTCAGCTTTATCATAACGTTCATGCATGAATTTGACTTCTGGTTTCAAGTCTGATTCTGCAATGATTGCACCTGATGCTTTTAAAGCTGCGATTTCGTCTTTATTTGTATAATCGTATCGTTTTAATGACCTCTTATACATATCTTTATATTCACCCTTATTTTCTGGGTCTGTAATATAACACCATGGTGAATATTTGAATTTTTGCCAACCCGGAACGCCTTGTTCTTTCAGGTATATATTTTTCTTAAAACTATCGTAATAGCAATTCTTAAATCCTGTCATTTAATTTTTACCTTCAACTCGCTGTATTATACGGTAATTTATATTATTTATTTTGTTTTACAAATATAATAAAATAATCCCAGAGGAACTTCCTCGTGGGATTTTTATTTAATATTTTTAAAAATATTAAATGTTTAATGCCTTAACAAATGCGGCAAGATCACTGAAGGCCTGGACATAGCCAGCCTTGAATTCTTCCTTACCGGAAGGAACATTAGTCTTCTTAACTTCATCCAAGCGAGCAGGAATAAACTGCTTAATTGCACGAATAGAATTTACGAGGACGTCCTCAGAGTCTACTGCATCGTTAAAGTTATTACCATTAGTCATCATAGTATTTTACCTCATTAAATAAATTATTGTTTTGTTAACCACATGTTATATATTCGTTCATCTTCTTTTTGATTACGAATATTCTCGGGAATCATTCCTTGATACTCAGCTGGAATGTCACTAAAATCCGGTTTTTGTTCAAACTCATCCCAAGTACTTTGTCTTGCGATTAATTCGGCCATTTCAGGCATGTTTTCCAAAGCATCCTGAACATTAAAACCGTGTTTTCTATCTCTTTTATACTCTGGTATCATATTCTGTAGAGAATTCTCCCTTTTGTCATATCATAAATGGACAATCCTAATTGAACTCGATCACCTGGTAAAATTCGAATTCTGTTCATTCTTATCTTACCACAAATTGTACATAGAACTATTTGTTCATTGTCCAGTTTCACATCGAACATAGCATTTGCACGGGCTTCTATAACTGTCCCTTCAACTACTACTTCGGACAAATTCTGTTTTTCACCTTTCTGAGATTTTTTATTTTCTTTATTCTTCTTCATTAGATGGAATATCGTTTAAATCAGTTGTGTTTGCAGTATGTTCATCGAGATTTGTTGGAGTTACGTCGTCGTAATTTTTTGCTTCCGCTACTGGATCATCAATTACGTCGTCATCGACAATATCAAATTCTTCTGGTTGAACATAATTTTCATCGACTTCTTCAGCCGGTTTTTCATTCTTTTTATTCATAGATTTTTCAAGCATCATTGCGTTAGCTTGAACTTTTTTCATAGTTGATTCACCAATGCTTTCAGTCTGGGTGTTTTCTGTTTTAGATGCAACAGCTGCAACTTGCGCAATATCAAGATTGTTATTAATGTTTTCAAACGCTTGCTGTAGCTTTTCGGGGCTCATTGGTGCTGTTGTTGTTTTCTTTGTAGTTGTTGTTTCTGTTACTGTAGATGGTTTTCTTACAATCTTTTTCTTAGGCCTTGCAGGAGCTGCAGGCTTTTCTATATATTTAATTTCTGGAACTGGTCGTGGATTTACGATGTCTTCAAAAACATCTTCCATGCATTCATTAATCTTTTCGAGACCTGCCATACCATAACGATAGAACATTGTTTCTATCTTCTTTTGCATTTCTTCCATCATGGAGAATGCTTCTTTCAAAGCTGGATTTGATGATTCTTCAATAGTTTGAATTCTTCTTTTTCTTGGAGCAGGAATGCTCGGAGCAGCTGGGACATCATCAAATGGATCTCTTACTGGAGCCTTTGGTCTTGGGGCTGGTGCCGGTACATCAAAATCGTCTGGTTCTTCAGGAAGCGGTCTCGGTGCTGGACGAGGAGCTGGTCTCGGTACAGGTTGCGGAGCAGGTCTTGGAGCCGGCTGTGGCATACGAACAGGTTTCTTATAAATTCTACGACCTTCATTGATAGAAGTATCGTCATCATCTTTATAAAAATCATCTTCTTCGTCAAGTTTATGTCTTTGTGCAGCAATAAGCTTGTGCTTCTTATGAAGTGCAAGTTGTTCTTCTTCTGTCATGGCTTTAGCCTGTTCTGTCTTTTTATAATAGTCTAAAAAATCACTCATAATTTTAATAACCAGTTGTTTTATTTATACTTTATTTATAATCATTTTTTTAATTTTATTACCAAAAAGTATGATTTCCGCAAATCTTCCGGATCTAATACAATAGTCTGGCTCATTTCTAACAAAGAACATAACAAATTTAGCATTATATTTGCATAATGAATGACAGTATAATATTTTTCCGGATCTTCTTCTTTTAAATCAATTAAAGCCATAATATTCTCGGTTGTGTCAAAATAATCGAGAAAATCTGGATATTTACAAGTTATTTTTTCTTTGACTAAATCGATAACATCTGTGATTTTATCTTGATGCAAGAAGTTTACGATTGAATCAAACATTTCTGTAGATTTATCTTCTTGGACAGTTCCATAAGATTCTAAGAAACGTAATAAACTTTGTGTAGGGGTAAGTTTTTTCATATTAGTCAAGAACAGTATTTAGTTCATTTTCCATATTATCGATAGATTTGCTTATTAAAAATTCATCTATCTTTTCAAGCATTTGGTCTATATTATTAAGAGAAGTATTCATAATATTTACATATAATGCATTAGCTAATTCTTTATCTATTTTGATAAATTTATAATAAGCCATAGATGAAATGAAAAGGGCGTAATAATCTTTTATCGCCCCTTCATCTAATCCTGTGAATACTTCAAATAAAAATTCAGTTGAATAAATTTTATTGAATAAATCTTCCATTTTAGATTAACTTAGTTTTTACCTTGTCAATTAAACCTAATTTCTTAGCTTCAGATGCAGACATATAATTATCGTAAGAAGTTAATGTCTTTAATTCATCGAGATCCTTACCAGTCTGTTTCTTAAAAATCTTATTCATATTATCAGTCCAAACTTGAAGTTCATGCTGAATAATATTAATATCATTTAATTTACCACCTGTTGCTTCGATACCTGCTTGGTGAATCATAATTCTCGAAGAAGGGAATGCATATCTGTGACCGATTGTTCCACTTGCGAGAATAACAGAAGCCATAGAAGAGCAAGAACCGATACAAATTGTATGAACTTCAATTTCTTTACGCTTCAATTCATTAATGCAGTCGATAATTGCAAAACCAGCATCACATTCGCCACCAGGAGAAGAAATATAAATCGTTACAGGTTTCTTTGTTCCATCATCGTAAAACGCAAGCTTCTGAATTACTCTAATGCCAATTTCCCATGTAATAGGACCGACAATAAAAAGAACGCGGTTTGCTTCGAAATAGTTATTTCTAACAATATCAAAGTAATTCCCAAGCTCGCCAAGATTAACTTGTTGACCTTCACCTTCTTCAGGAGGTAAATCCTCTTCTGGATTAAGTGGTTCTACATTTGGATTTTCATTTTGCGGAAAGAGCGGAGATTTTGTGTCTTTTGAATACATCTATATACCTTTGATTATTATTATTTATTTTAACAACTTTAGCAACTTTAGGTGCATCAAATTCTTCATCATATGGTAACTTCTTTTCTGTTTGGAATAAGATTTCACCATATTGAACAACCGCCTCTGCACCACAATATTGTATGATTTTAAATTTTCTTGGAACTGCATTAAACTTAAAGATTCCAAATTCCTTATCACGAGATAACAAAGTATAAGTATTGCCTCGTTTATCCTTAAAGACTTGTCCAATTTCGAAATTCATAATTATACCAATTTATTCTTGCCTAAAAATGCATTGATTTTCTTATTAAGATCTTCATTCTTGGACGTGATAACTTTCATTTCTTCTTCGTTATAGTCATTATAATCAGTTACATATACCTTTGCATAATCTTCAAAATGTTCGTAAACATCTTCAAGAACAGATGCGTAAACAGTTTTAACCAATGTCAGTGGGGAGACTTCCTTCTTGTTCATCATTATATTCATATACTAATGCCTCTAATTTTTCAGTGAATTCGTTTTTCTTTTCAAAGTTTGGGATTATAGTTGTGACGTAAGCTAACCATTCGTGAAGAGTCTTTGGATTCTTCAAGTTGTTATTAACTTTTGCAGCTTGGTCAACTACGTCTTTTAATGCTTTAAGTTTTTTTGGATCATTTACAATTCCGTAAAAATCCTTTTCTTTTTTAAATAATGGCGGCATTTTAAAATTACTTTTGCCATGTGCCATTATTAAGCTTCCTTATATACGCTGTTAACTTCTGCTAATCTATCTTTTTTCATTTGTTCAGCATAGAATTTTTTGCTAAGTTCTGGATTAAAATCTTGAGAAGTAACTTTATCAGAAACTTCTGTGCTTTCGCCAACAGCTTGTGCACAAATATCCATATTATTAGCTGCCATTCTTAATGCATGATTTTGGAAATCATGATACATTTCAGCAACAGATTCTTTAAGATAAGTATCAAAATTGTTTAATGGATCATTTGGATCTGTTGATTGAGTTGTCTTTGCAACTTCATCGTATGCTTTAAACAATGCATTAGTAATTAAACTATTGAACGCTTGAGAAGTAGGTTGACAATAACACAAGTCATGCTTATTAAATTCATTCTTAGGGAACTTAACAAAACGCTTTTCATTACGTTCATATAATTCGAGACCAGACAAGAGTAATTGATGTTCAAGAACTATAAGTCCAACACCGACTGCTCCTGTTCTACTTTTGTTTTTGTAAGGATAAACCTTAACTTTAGTTATCTTCATCATAATTGTATTCCTTAACCTTCAAGTGTTTCTGCAAACTGTTCTAATTCATGAACAGCAAATTCATAATCAGTTGGCTTCAGAATACCATTCTGTGTGACAATCTGCAAAACCATGTCGAGCATTTGCTTAATAACCTTATTAGGTTCTGCTTCAATAATTTTGCACATCTTTTCAATAACATCTTCAGGGACTTTATGAATAAAAGTTGAGTCGTTATTATAATCAATGAAATACTTATGGAAATCGTTAATATACCAGAGAGCTTTCTTAAGATCCTTCTTAGGAGTTCCCTTATCACGATAACGCATGCAATATTTCCAACAGTTTCCGAGGTCAAATTGCAACCAACGAGTTACTTCGATTGCTTCAATACCTGATTCATGAGATCTGTAATGCTTAGGTTCGTTTACTTCTTGTTCAAGAGTTTGTCCATTAATCATATAGTGTGTCCTCTTTATTTAATACGTTTAAGATGTTATTTTCTAGTTCTTTGCTTTTTAATGCATGGTCTTGTAATTTCTTATCATTTTCAATATCTGCTTTAATCTGCTTATTTCTTTCCATTGCTTGGAAAACACGGATTGGAACAAATATTGTTAAACCATAACCAACTACAATTCCAATTATAGGTAAAATATTTTTGAAAAAATAAAACAACCCGTTTTGGACTGTCTGGCCAAAAACACCAACTGTAGCGAGAATGACGCTATAGACCAAAACGCTGATTGCAATAATAATGATATTAGAACGATTCATTTTCATCTAAAATTACCTCGATTTCAGATTCTGGAAGAATGAAACATTCTTCATTTGTAATCTTTCCATCTGCACCTGCAATAGGCAATTTAAGCTTCTTGTTATTGTCCTTTGCGTCGATATAGATGATTCTATCACCAACCTTAACACCAGAGGCCAAGTTATCACCGAGATAAATAACCTTTGCTTCGACCAAATGACCTTCCTTATCTTCATCTGGAAGATAAATACCAGTTGCGGTCTGCTTAATTCCAGTATCACGTTGGACTAAGATATGCTTTTCCTTAATTTTCTTTAATGCAGTCATATTTCCTTCTTTATCAGTGCTAATTAAAACGTCGAGTGCAGAATCGGGAACATCATAGAATGTTTCCTTAACAATATCACCCTTTTCATTTGTCATTGGAATTGTAAGCTTAATGGCTTGCATTTCAATAAATGCAACCTTATCACCTGGTTGGGCAAAACAACCCTGACGCTGATCCTTCTGGGAATCATATTTTCCCGGACCAGTCATAACAACAGTACCAGTAATATTATTGATTGTTCTATTTAATTCAACAATGTGAATTCCGCCGAGAGTAACTTTATCTGTCTTATCACGCTTAATTAAGACGTAGTTTTCCTTGACAGACTTAATACCACAAATCTTACCATCGACTTCGTTAAGTACTAATATACATTCTTTTGCTTCAACTTTAAATACTGTTCGCTTAGAAATTTTACCATCTGCACCCTTAACATTGAGTTGGATAGTCTTTGCGATACCAGGATTGTAAACAACTAAGTCGCCAACTGCGATCTCTGGGGGTATCTGCTTGGAATGAAATTTATTAAAACGACCTGGGCCAACCTGAACTACACGTCCATAAGCCATAGGAATTGTGAAATTTTTTGCAAGAGTAAGTCCACCAATAGCAAGTTTATCGATAGATTCTTCATTTTCAATAAGAATATTGAAGTCTGTAACCTTCATTATTACCTCTAATTATAGTTTAAACAAAAAGTCGTGTTTTGAATATTTTGAATTTTTAACATGACAGCTATTCGTAATCAATAGCCTACCGTCGGATTCTTGAATTTCTTGAGTATTACCGCAACCATAGTGCCATATTTTTGAATTATTTATAATATCCATACTGGTTGGGTTGTAATAAGAAATCATAACATCGACAACTGGTGATTTATTTATAATCTTTTCATAACGCTCTTTTTCAAAAGACATATATTCGTCTTTAGAGTCTGTCCACCAGTTCCATTGGGAAATATCTTCCCGCATGTCAAAACCCATAAATCCTGCAAGAGTAATATCTTCTACATTAAAGACGTGACCATCTAATCTCTTGGGGATGCATTTATTTTTTTGTAAAGCACCAAAACCTTTGGAAATTCTTTCGAATTTAAAATCTAGCGGTATATCGGATTTTAAATCACTACCACCATATACATAATAAACATTTGGATATCGTTGAGCTAATCTAATTAAAAATGTAATTTCAATATCCAAAAATTCCGATATACCGCCAGCAATACATACCATATCAGCTGGTAAGAAATATTCATCAATAAATCTGTCGTATAACTCAGCTTTACGTTTTCTATCGTTATACGGAACATCGATATTATTAATGAAAAAACACTCCATATTAATCTACAATAGAATTACGAAGTGCACGGTACATAACCATTACTTGCTTTTCGAATGGTGTCTGCTTTTCCTTCCAACGGATAATACGTTCAGCTTCGCTACAGATAACTGCTGCAGGGAAAGAAAGCGGATGAAGATGGGATTCAGCAACCTGGGTAATTTCCGGGTTTCTGATACCAGTTCCAACCAATTCCCTACGGTTACGGGACTGAACTGTACTTGTTGTGACCTTGTATGCCTTACC
Organism: Methanobrevibacter sp.; assembly: GCA_017434555.1. Taxonomy (GTDB): domain Archaea; phylum Methanobacteriota; class Methanobacteria; order Methanobacteriales; family Methanobacteriaceae; genus Methanocatella. Next base: position 22,392 of record JAFRFB010000097.1, read on the forward strand.
AGTCTTGGTATTCATGACATACGAATTTTCTGTAATTTGATTCTTTTTCATGTTTATCTCCATTTATCGTTAAATGTTTGTTTACAATATAGAAAAAAGTCGTCTGCCTGTAAACCCAGGTGACTGAATTTTTATTTGTAAATTCTATTTATCGAAATCATTGGAAATTTCATGTCCGTAAATATCATGAAAAATTACAGAATAACCTTTAGTAGTTCTGTAAATTCCATCAATTATTAAACTATCGTCTGCTTTTATACTATGTGGACCAGACTTACATTCTGGGTGATAAATTAACCTATGATGAGTAGGGCAGAATGTCAAAGTTACATTCTGATTAAGTCTTGGCCAAAGTTCTCTTGGAATAATATGATGGAATTCAATTTTATTTCGACTGGTCGTTGTATATTGACAACCAGGATAATGACAAATATATAATTTCACATGCTATTTATAAATAATGTATATGAATCTTAATGAATTTTTGGAAAATAATATTCCTGGCTATAAATTGCTCGATGTGCTATACAACAATGATGATATTATTGTTGATTATTACGATGTAGATGCAGAAGATTTACCTAAAAATAATGCTCCTTCTGATTTAATTCTTGATAAGGAAACAGTCATTAAAGCACTAAAAACAAAGAACATAAAAATGTCAGAATTTGATAAGATTCTAAACAAATATGGCTGGTATATGTCAAAGGTCAAAGATGATTATATTCATATTTTGAAATTGAATAATATGGATAATGGTTATTATGACGATGAAAATAAAGCACTTAATGGTTTGTATTTACATATAACTTCTGTAAAACCGTCTATAATTTTGAATCAGGGACTAAAAGCTCTTGCTTCTACAGATGATGAATTGGATAAAACCAATACAATGAAACGTGGAATTATTTATCCAAACAAGAGAGTATATCTTTGGAAACTTGAAGATATTTGTAGTGTAAAGAAAGGTTCTGAAGATATAGGTAAAATTCTTGCAAAAAGTATTAAAACATTATTTGATGAAATCGATGCAAGACACTATGGTAATTATGTATATCTTGCACAATTACCAGGAGGATTAAAAACCCATTTTGATAATGAATATGGAGAATTCTTACCAGCAAGATATATCACACAAAATGTTCCGCCAAGTTATTTGAGATTTGTTGGAACAGTAGAACAGATTTCTACAATTATAGAATATTCAGAGTTTACAAGATTAAGAGAGATTTTCGGGGTATAAATAATATATGGCTGATAACATTCAAATAGAAGATAATCCAATGCTTGATCATGACCCGATGCAACCGTTTGTTCCGCATCCAGGTGGAAGATCTCGCTTGAAACCTATTCCGCCGGGACCTATACCTCCAGGGCCAGAACCTGGACCAGGACCTGAGCCAGGACCACGTCCTCATCCACATCCATTTCCTGATCCTCCAGTAGGACCAGGACCTTGGACTCATCCAACTCCTCATTATCCGCAACAACCACAGAATAATTGTGATCCAGTTCTCGAAGGCACAATGATTCAGAACGTTGCACAGTTGAGAAACTATATCAAGTTGATGTTAGGAAGTCCTGTTATTTGTATCGAAATTTCTGATGAACAGTTGAACTATATTATTGGTGATACTATCAGATATATTCAGAGATATTATTTCAGACGTGGTAATTATCGTGATTATTTAATCATGGAATTACAACCAGGAAAGACACATTACAAGATTTGTCAAGAACTTGATACAATCGTTGATTTCCAGACAAGTAACTGGTTAGGTGATATTAATGAATTGTTTACTTTGCCTCATAATGCTCTTTATGATTCTGTTATGAGTATGAATAGTTCTTCTATTTTCCGTGGTTCTTGTTATGGTAACAGTGCAGGTTATGGCGATATGCTTGGAAACTGGAATGCTTCTTTAATGTGGCTCGAACAGGCTAAGTTAGATTTCGGTGAATCTTATCAGATTAGATTCAATGAAGCTGAAAAAGAACTTGCAATTTGGCCAACTCCAAGAAAACCGGTCCGTGGTATTATGGAAGTTTATAAGAAACAGACATCAAGAAAGATATTTAATGATGTTATGTTTAGAAAGATGGTCGTAGCAAGAGCTGGTCAAGTTTGGACAAATTCTTTAAGAAAATATAATTTAACCATTTCGGGAGGGGGTACATTAAATGCCGATTCTTTATATGCAAGCTATAAAGAAGAATATGACTGGTGTTTAGAGCAAATTCGTTTGGAAAGCCCCGCCGGAGAATTTTGGTTGTCATAATTAAATTATTATAAATAAAACGTAGGTACTGCGAATACCTACGTTTTTTATTCACAAGAAATGGAGGTTCTTATGAACTTAATATTTATAACATGTAAAATTTGTAATGCGACTATTAAAAAATTAGGCAATCATTTATATCAGTCGCATCCAGATATTTCATTTAAAACATATTATGATACGTATTTAAAACAGCCAAATGATGGTATTTGTAAAATTTGTGGAAAACAAACAAAATTTGATACAAAACGACGTCATTATTTAGCATGTTGCTCAAAAGAATGTAATAATAAATATATTTATCAACAAACACAAAAAGCATTAATTAAAAAATACGGGGTTGATAATGTATTTAAATCACCAGAATTAATGGCCGAATCATATAAAAATAAAGATTATAATAAACGTTCTTTAAAAACACGTCAAGTAAAATTAGCAAAATATGGTGATTCTGGTTTTTGTAATGTAGAAAAAAGAAAGAAAACAAATATTAAAAAATATGGGGTTGAATCATTTACACAAACTGCTGATTTTTATGAAAAACGTAAAAATACAATGATTAACAAATATGGTAATGATATTACCATGTATAATCATGAACTTTTTATAAAAACTAAACAAAAATATACATATAATAATATAAATTTTGATTCAGCATGGGAATTAGCATATTATATTTGGTTAAAAGATCATAATATTGATTTTGAATACCAACCAGATATATCATTTGATTATGAATATAATAATAAAATTCATAGATATTACCCAGATTTTTTAGTTGAAGATGAAATACAAGAAATTAAAGGAACACAATTTTTTGAAAATAAAAATCCAAATAATAAAATGATATGTCCATATAATAGAGATTTAGATGATTTTGTTGAAGCAAAACATCAATGTATGATAAAAAATAATATAAAAATAATAACAGATTGTACGGAATATTTAAATTATATTAGAAATACATATGGAAATGATTATCTAAAACAATTTAAATAATAAAAACCAGGAGTTAATCCTGGTTTTCTTTTTAATAAAATTATTAATTATGGTTCATAACTATCAGGATCAAAATCATTAATTGAATCTTCGTTTTTAATAGCAGACTCTATTTTTTCTTTTAAATTGTTATCAACTACACCATTCCAACCTAATAATACATTTTTGTAATATACTGGTTTTATTCCAGAACCACGGTCTTCTGGAGATACATCATAATATAAACCATTATATTTAACAAATTTTTTATAGAATTTTAAATCATCTGGAAGGGTACTATATATTAAAGGGAAATTAGCAAATAAATATAATTCATTATTTTTATTTTTATGAATTTCTATATAACATCGTGGCATAATACGTTGACGTAAATCTTCTATAACTTTAAAATATTTAACATCATAATTTGTTTTTATATAATTTTGTATTTTATCGATTGCTTTAATATATGATTGATATATATTATCTACTGCATCTATTGATACAATTTCTGGTTTTTCTTCAACAGATTCTGGTTCTGGTTTTTTCTTAAAAAACCAATCTTTGATGCCTTCTACTATATAACCATTATCTTCAAGAATTTTCTTTGCTTCATTTAAATTCATAGTTTCTCCTAATAATTTTATTATATTTATAATATATTTAAAAAACCAGGAGTTAATCCTGGTTTTCTTTTTATTCGAACTTTAACATTCTTTGTTTGTAGAAAACTTTTAATTTATCTAGTTCTCTTAAAACAACCTTGTCAATATCGTTAATGTCTGCATCAAGATCAGCAATATGCTTACGATAATCATTAATATCTTTATTCATCTTATCTTGGTCAATTTGCTGAATTGCTATAATTTTTAAGTCACAGATATATTTTGCTGCTTCAATAGCTCGCTTTGTTCCTTTAATTTGCGGCATATTTTCTGCAATATAATCTACTGGACTTTTTGATTTCAATGCTTCCATGATAATATTGATATGTTTAGAGGCAAGCAGTCTAAGATATGCATTCCAGCATTTATTTTCATATACCGTCTTTTCTGCAATACACATCTTTGTTTCGACTTCTCTTCGCCAGTCTAACCACTTTTGCATAAGTTCGAGGACGTTCGTAGAAATAATCTTTGTATCAATATCCTTTTCTTCAGAAGTAGACTTTGTTCTTTCAACTGCGTAGTATCTATAAGATTGAGACTTAATTAAATGTTTATGAATCTTGGATTCAAAATCTTCTTCATTTTTAAACATTACTTCAAGTTTACAAGTTTGGTCTTTTGTTGCAGAGTCGTTGACATAAAGAACAACGCCGTCATCAATTAGTTCCATCATTTTCTTAATGAATGTATCAGGACTGAATCCAGGACAATAACCTGTAATTGTTAATAACCAGTTACGTTTATCTTTCTGAATTGTATACTCACATTCATATCTAATAGAACCTTCACCATTTTCATAAAGTGCTTTAATTTCTTCAGGTGTAGAAATAATCTTACCACCATAGCAATAATCAGGTCCTTTAATATATTTTACAACATCTTTAATTGTTGCATCTTTTCCTTTCTTAATTAATACTTTAAGTGCACCAACTACTTCTTCAAGATTATGTGACGGGATATTACAGCTAATACCAACAGCAATACCAGAACAAGAGTTTACAAAGAAATATGGGAATCTTGTTGGAATAATAACTGGTTCTTTAAATTCACCAGTATAGTTAGGGACGAAATCAGCAACGTCCATACATTCAAGCATTTTCATACCAACGTTGGAAATCTTTGCTTCTGTATATCTTGAACTAGCTGCATCGTTTCTTAAGTCACCCCAGTTTCCTTGACCAAAAATAGGAGCATATTCTGTATTAACCATTGTAACCAATGCACCATAGGAATCGGCATGTGGCGAATATCTACCCATACAGTCACCAGTAATTCTGGCAGACTTAATTGTCTTGGTATTTGCGTATGCATGAAGGTCATCAGCAGTTCTGAGAAGTCTTCTTTGAACTGGTTTCAAACCATCACGGTAATCTGGAATTGCTCTGTCTTCAATAACAGAAATACCGTATTCATACATGTTTTTAGAAGTTAATTCTGTAGCATTTAATTCTTTTGCTTCAATAGTCTTCATATTAATTAATACCTAATAATTCCTTTCTAAACGTAGATTCTGCACCCATAATCTTATTAATAACTTCTGGAAGATTATCAGTCCATTTTAACTGCATAAGATGTCTGGATTCTGGATTGAGACAAAGTTCATTCAACTGTTCTGGATTTGTTTCTCCCCATCCCTTCATACGTAATAATGTATAATCTTTAGTACCAAGTTTCTTCATTTTAGAATCAACTTCTGCTCTTGTCATTCCATAAACTTTATTTTTCGCAGAAGATGCAATGAACAATGGTGCATCAATAATATACAAGTGACCATTCTTAATCAAATCTGGCATATAGTTAACAAAGAATGAAAGAACAAGACACTGAATATGAGAACCGTCAACATCAGAGTCAGCAAGAATAATTACTTTACCAAATCTAAGGTTATATTCATTATAATTTTCTTGAACACCACAACCTAATGCAGCAACAAGGTCTTTAATTTCTCTGTTACCAGTCTGTTCTTTTTCACCTTTCTTAACTTTCTTACCAAACAAATCTTCATTAGAAGCTTTTTCCGCATTAATAATTTTACCTCTAATCTTAAGGCATGCCTGATTACTTACACGTGCCTTTGAGAAGTGACCACCAGCAGAATCACCTTCAACGATGAACAATTCACAGTCTAAAGGATTCTTAAACTTTCTTCTATCAGCATCAAGGAACTTGTCAGAAATCTTGTGTGCGGCTTTGTTTAAGGCATTTAATCCTTTAGCCATGTCTTTATCAGCCTTTGCTCTTTCTCGCTGTGCAAGGCGTGTTTCTGCGTAATCTACGATAGTCTTAAGAAGTTCCTTATTCTTTTTAAAGAATTTTTCAAGAGCTGGAGTCAACTTATCGATAATTTCACCTTCGACAGACGTATTAGTCAATTCATTCTTAGTCTGACCTTGATACTGTGGTTCCGCCATCTTGTGGTGAATAGCTCCGACAATTCCTTCCATAATATCATCAGGAAGAATCTTCTTCTTAGAATTAGACTTGACGAAATTACAGAGTGCTTTCTTCAAACCGTTAAGATGAGTACCACCTTGGTCAGTATAACAAACGTTTACGAATGATTTAAAGCTATAACCATCTCGTTTTGTGAAGTTAAGAACAACATCTGTATAATCGTCTTGGAAACTAAATATTGTATCATGTTCGAGGTCCTTGGAAACAAGTTCTACAAGACCATTCTGCGAGAAATAAGTAGTTTCTACATCATCAATAATCAAATGAATTTCAAGATTTGGACAGAGATATTGAATATCACTAAGTTCATGCTTAAGTCTATGAATATCAAGGTCAGTACCATCTGTAAATATTGTTCCATCTGGAATCCAAGAAACGATTGTTCCAGTTTTCTTAATTAATCCAGTATACTTTTCAGGAAGTTTTGTCTTTTCAACTTCTGAAGTAATCTTACCTTTTTCAAAAGTCTGTGTATGCCATTTCTTATCTTTTGCATTATTAGACCAGACTTGAAGTTTTGTGCTTAATGCTGCGATTGCTTTCTGACCAATACCGTTAAGACCAGAAGATGTAGCATAGTTTTGCTTGTCAAACTTACCACCAGCATGTAATTGGGTAAAAACGAGGGTTAAAGAATCTTGTTGTGCTTTATCATTCCAACCTACTGGAATTCCTCTACCATTATCCAAAACTGTGGTTTCTTTAGTTTTCGTATTATAAAAAATATACAAAACATTGTTGAATCCAGCCAGATATTCGTCGATTGCATTATCTGCAGCTTCTCTTAATAATCTGTATAAACCTTGAGAAGGATTTCCAGAAACTGCACCAATATACATGGTCGGACGCTTTCTAACTGTTTCCAAACCTTTTAAAAAATCAATACTATTTGCTGAATATTCCATAATTTTTAACCGTTTTCTACAAATATAGTAAAAAATAACGTCTTATTTATGTAAATTGTAAAAAATTTTGAACATTATCATGAAAAACTATAAATAATGTATGAAATCCATTTGGAACAATACCTTTTATAATACCCAACCAGCTCTTGCTTGGACATTTGAACTTTCATTTGATGAATATTATGAAGGCGATAATAATGAAAATGCTGCAGGATTAAACAGATTTGCCCAAGCAGCAGTTGATATATCTGTAGGTAAACGTGAAAGTGAATATGCTAGTGTTTTTTATGGCGGTGTTGAATTTAAGAAATTAACTCGTGCACAAAATACTGGAACTTTTACAATAAAATTTAACGAAGATAAATTTTATACAATTACTGGTATTCTTGAAAATATTTACAATAATGATAATTTAAATCAAAACTATTTTGATGCAGGAACGCATGTATATAATTGGCCTACTATAGGAACAAGAAAAATTGTAGTTAAGATGTATGACCCAAATACAATGCATGTAGATCCAAATCCAGTAGTTTCTTATGAATTTTATAATTGTCATATTATGAGTATTGACGACGCAAGTTTATCATATGAAAGCACTGATACTATAACAAGATCTGTAACATTTGTATATGACTATATGAAATATAGAGATTTCAGAGCTGAAGCTGCTAAAGAACAAAGAAAGAAAGAAGCAGAAGAGAAAGCGAAGAAATCTGCAGAGAAAAAGGCAGAATTAGCAGCAACTCGTAAGGATAGAGTTAAAGAAATGGGTGTTTTGGGTATGGTTGCTGCAAATGAACAAAATTGGAATAATGCTACAGCATTAGCTGATGAAGAAGTAGATAGAGATATTCAAAATCAAAAAGCATATACTAATATGCAGGCAAGTCGTGGCGGTTATCGTGGAGGACATAGATAATGGAAAGCATATTTCAAAATAGTAATTTTTATAATTTATCTGATCCACAATCAACATGGCTTTATGATGTAGCTTTTTATAGTGTAAAAAATAATTCAAGTAACTCATATTTTATTGATTGGTGTAATAAGAATATTATAATTACAAATATTGGATTACCATCATATCATACTGAAACAGTTACCAAAAAATATTTCGGTTCTGAAAAATCATATCCAGTAATTAGAACTTATGGTGGTGAATGCACAATGCAATTTGATGTAAGAACAGAAGTTAGTGATATGGTTGGTATTGAAAAAGTGGCACAAATAGATTCTTTATATCATGTTACTGGTCAAGATTACATATTATATCACCCAGAATTACAAATTGTAAATAATTCTGTATCATTTGAAAAGATTATTGTAAGATTGATAAATAAAACTGCTAGTTCAAAGGCAGAAAATGCAATTCAGTCTGAATATGAGTATAATAATTGTATTATAACAGACTTTGGTTTTAATGAAGAACTTAGTTATAACAGTGAATCTAAGTTAACTGGCAAATTATCATTCCATTATGATATGTGGCACAAAAGAAAAGGTATAAATGGAGTATAATAAATAATATATGGATTATTACAATATTAATAACTATTTTAATAATTATGGAACAGAAGATTCTGTTGACCAAGGTGCATATAACATTGGCCTTGATAAACTAGTATGTCCATGTTGCGGTAAGAAGTTACACCTTATTGATTCTATGAAGAAGGAATATGAAGGTGATGATTTAATCAAGGTTAATGAATCAGTTTTGACTGAAAATAAGCTTTCTGACTATCTTCTTGGAATTATTGAAGATGAAGCTAGAGCAATTTATGAGGACGAACTAGAAACAAACGAACCAGAAACCGATGAAATGGGAAATATTGTCGGTGAATATGGCGAAAGATTTTTATACGTTAATAAAGAATTGAAAAAAATAGTTAAAATGAAGGCAAATGCAATTTCTAATATGGTAAAACATCAAGGAATTGAAGTTTCTCCATTTTATGTTGAAAATGAGCTTTTTCAGATGCTAAAATGCTATGGTTATACTGGAGAACGCTAAAAAATTCAAATTTTAATTATAAATAATATAAAATAACTAAAGGATTTTACTATGAAAAACAGATTTGACACATTTAAAACCGCAGGTTGGTTGCTTGATGAGTCATATGACCCTATGAATTATATGACTGAAGCAGAAGAAGACGAAGAAACCGTTGCCGAAGAAGAGGAAGAGGATGAAGATCTCGATACTGAAGATAATGATGAAGATTTAGATCTTGATGATGACACCGATGCAGGTGACGAAGATTTAGACCTTGATGATGATACTGAAGGTGAAGAGGAAGATTCTGACCTTGATCCGACTGACATTGCTGGTCGTCTTGATGCAATCGAAGATAAGCTCGATGATATTGCTGACAAGAATGAACCTGATGAAGATGAAACATTCGACCTTGACCTTGCTAATCCAGTTTGCCCATGCTGTGGTGCTCGCTTAAATATCTTGAACACTATCGCTGATACTGAAGAAATCGCAGCTGAAGGTGGTGACGAAGACGAAGAAAATACAGAAGATGAAGATATTTCTGCACTTCTCGCTGGCGAAACTCCTGAAGAAGATGTTGAAGGCGAAGGTGAAGATATTTCCACAATGGATGACAGTCTTGACGATGTTGACGGTTTAGGCTATGACGACAGCGAATATGTTTCGCTCGACGACGAAGCAGAAGACGAAGACGAAGACTAATTCTAATTGAAATTTTAAGAAATAACCAGAGTAATTCTGGTTATTTTTTTATTTTTTATGATATTAACCTCAATTTAAAACTATAAATAATACATGAATAATATTATCGTTAATGGTGAGGACAATAAGCAGCTTGCATTGTATATTGGTAATAAAATTAGAAATTTTAAGACCAGTTATCCAATGAAAAGAGACTATTGTAGAGACATTAATGATGAACTTCGTGAAGAATTGTCATATGATGGTATCAGATGTAAACGAATTTATGGATTGTATAAAGTAAATACGTTTATTGGTTGGCTTGATGAGGAAGATTTTACTGAAGAAGAGTTAGATGAGATTACCAAAAAATATGGCGGAACATATCAAGAAGATTTAGAGGAATATGTAAAGAGTTTACCAGAAGAAAAGCAAAAAGAACATCTTTATATTCCACATGTTTTCTTGCAATGTAAGGAACTTATACTTGATGCCGCTTCAGATATGTTTAATGGATTTGGCACACATTCTAAATATAGATATTACTATGACAACTATTCACCTGTTATTGGAGTTAGATAAATGAGATTCTTAGATTTATACGAAAGTGACAAGCCTAAGCAGAATGCTTCTGCAGAAAAGAAGGATGATAACCAGAAGAAACAGGAAGAACCTGCTGAGACTATTACTATGGACACTATTATGAAAGACCTCGAGGGCTTTCATACTAATGTAGATAAACGAGTCGCATTTTTAAATAAGATTCACAAGCCAGGGCAGCAAAGTGACCGTGCATTTACTTATGGCGGTGATGGTTCTGGTAGAGGAACAGGTGGTAAGTCTATTAGTTATACCGCTGATAGATTATCTAAACAGCCTTCTGAAGAATTTAGAAAAATCATGGATGGTATTAAGAGTCAGAGTGACTGGAAAGACAAGATAACATCATGTATTGACCGTGTTGAAAATTCTCAACAGCAACAGTATATTAAAGGTTATTTCATTCCTAAGTTGGAAGACCCAGGTATTAGATTAAATACCACTGCAAACCAGAAAGACTATCGTGTTCCTGGTGTTGAACAATATGAACAATTTGGTAAAGCACTTGTTTTCTATTGCGGTAAGTGTGTAAGTAAATTAACAGATGCTGATGTAAAGATTGGTCCTGAAAAATTCAAACTTATTATGCAAGGTTGCTTTGGTGCTGCACCAGACCAAAACCGTGAAGATGATGATTTCTTAACACAGTTTAAAAATCTTGAAGCAAAATTAAAAATTGACGCTGCTAAGAATGTTATTAACTCTATCCATGCTGCTGGTACTAAAGATATTCAGGGTATAAAGAATCCAAATGATATAGAAGCAGAATCATACTATACTGGTATGAGCTTCCTTGTTAAGAATAAGTTGTTTGAAGCAGAAGAAGGTGAAGAAGAATCATCTGGCGAAGTTGAATGTCCTAAGGTTATTGATGACTTTAGTGCTGACGCTGCTACTGCATTAAAACAGGCAAAGGCTGTTTCTATAAAATATCCAAAACAGTATAAGCTTTGGTATGAAAAGTTACGTGGTGCTTTTGATAAGGGTGTTAAGGATTATCAAGAGAAGGAACGTTCTAAAGATTTGATGAAGAACGGTATTGAAAACCCAATTACTCATGAAATTGAATATAGAAATGGTAAGGCTTGGGGTGCAGGTGGACCAAATGCATTTATTAGAAATAATCCGGATTTACAAAAAATTGTTGATAAGATTAAGCAAGGAACACCAGGTTGTGAAGGTGTAAATGGTTGGGATATTTTCAACTGTGGTCCTAAGCTTATTCTTACAATGTTTGATGCTTTGGAAAAGGGTGGTGAAATTTATCAGAAACTCTGCGATGATTTGGCAGAAGGTTCTAAGATGATTGCACGTTCTCTTAATAAGACCAGACCAGAAGAATTTGATAAGCTTATTAAGCAATATGCAGAAAAGAAACAACACAATAAGGCAATGGAAATTGCTATTAGTGGTGTTATGTTATCTTTGACTAGATTGTATGGTATTTTGGCTAATGGTAAAATTGGTCAGATTAATATGAAGACAAAGACATTTAACAGTGAAAATAACGGAAACAATACTGTTATTCAGCTTCGTATTGATGAATTAAAGAATGCACTTGCAAAAGCAATGAAAGAAAAAGATGCTTATGAAAAGTGGTTAGTCGAAGAACAAAAGAAAATTGACGAACGTAACAAGAAACTTGAAGAGGAAATCAAGGGTCTTAAGAATCAGTCAGAAGGTGAAGGTTCTAAAGAAGGTGGAAATACTGAAGAACCTAAGAAGGACGGAATTTCTGTAAAGAAAGAATCTGTTTATTCTAGTGTTAAGAATATCTTAAAGGAAGACGAAGAAAAGTCCAAGAGTATGAAACTTGCTGATCAAGCACAAGACGAATTGAAGAAGAAAGAAGCTGAGCTTGAAAAAGGTAAGAAGAAAAGAAATGAATTATATCTATTAAATGTTAAGAATTATATCGCAATTCTTGAAGAATATAAGAAAGTTCTTGCTCTTGAAAAATATATCAAAGAAGGATATGATACAATCAATATCTTGTTTGACCCAGATTCTGCAGAAGAACAATATCAGGAAGTTGTTAATGGAACTGATGAAACTAGGGATGAAAATGAGGAAGAAGATAATACCAAAACAGAATCTTTAACTCAACGTCTTGATAAGATAATGAAGAAATATCGTTTGGATGAAGCTGATGAAGGTGAATCTGAAGCTAGTGAAGAACTTGATGATTTAGATTCTGGTAAGTCAGACGGTAGTTCAGAAGGTAGTTCTGATTCTGGAAATACTGACGCAAAGAAGAAAGATGATAAACCTGCAAATACCGAAACTCATAGCGATGAACCAGAAGTAAAGAGTAACAATAAAGGAAATCTTAATTGGGTTGAACGCGATAGGGCTGAAGGTTTAAAGGAAATCTATCGTATATTTGCAGAAGGTAAGCATGATGTTCGTATTGAAGTTTCTACATTCAACGAATTAGCAAAGGCAAAAACTGCAAAAGAAGCATTTAAGCATGTTATTGAAGCATGTAGTTCTTTACAGCATACTTTAGACAGAGTTAAGACTGTTGAGCCAATCGTTGATGGTATTGTTGCATGTAATAAGATTGAAAAACGTTCTGATATTGCTGGATGTTTCGAAGTTATTAACTTTGGTAAAGATTCTGAAGAAGAGGAAAAACCAAAGGAAGAAAATAAAGAAGAAAATAAGGAAAAGAAATCTCCAGCTGAAGCAGAAAAGGTAATGATTGAACGTCTTACAAAATGCGTAGATGAGTCTAGCCCATTAATGGCTGGTCTTGTTGGCAAGATGAACAGTATTGTAAGATCTGCAAAGGATGATAATTGGATTAATACTTATCAGAAATTTAATGATGAAACAAATTCTAAACTTGAAGAAATCTTTAAGGAAGTTGAAGATGTAGTTAAAGAAAGTGATAAAGGTAAAGAATTTGTTGCAAAGGTAAAAAACAACTTAAATGATAAGAATGCATTATTAAAGATTTACCTTACAGTTTCAATGGTAAAGAACCTTATTTCTGCAGTAACTGCTCATGTTAAGGAAGTCGAGGAAAAGCCGGAAAATAAGCCAGCAGAAAATGCATCTTATGTTCCAGATTCTACTTTACCGAAGTTAGATGAAGATACTAATGCTTATTTACATACTATTAATAATCTGGAAGTAAAGTTCAAAGAAGTAGATAGTTCTATTGACTTTAATACATTATTGCCAACAGATTTTAATAACGAAATTTATAATATTGCAGATGCATCTAAATATAATGAAGCAGAACAAAAACTTGGCAATATTATTGGTTTGAGCGTAAAAGCTGCAGAAACAAAAAATAAAGTTTGTAGCATATTATCTACATTGGTTAGAACTGATGATGGTGATAATGATGTTATGAAAGTTGTTAAGGAGAAAAAACTACCTTGCTTAAAGTGTATTGAACAATTCACTTCAGCACCTCGTAATAATGATAAAGAAAGACCAAATGGTAATAGAAATATCTTCTATTTCTATGGTTTAATTCGAGCAATAACTGCATGTTTAACCAGTTTAAAGGGTGCTATCAAGGATAATAATGAACGTATTGTTCAAGGTGAAAAACCGCAAGAAGGTGAGGAAAAGAAAGAAAGTTATATTCCGGAAGTTTCACCAAATACTTTGATGAATGAAATTTATAAATATATAAGAGGAAATTAAAATGATACAAGAAGATTACGAAAAACTAGTAGAACATATAGCTGGAATTAATAACGACTATAAAATCGTAGTCGAAGATGTTGATTTGGATAGCTATGATGATGAACCTAAGGAAAAGAATTCCCGTCAGGAAATTCGTGATGCTATCAAGCCACAGGTTGATATTGCTTCCTCCTTGATTACTACAATTAAGGATGGTTTTGCTGATAACATGGACCAAACAAAGCGAATGAATGATGCTATGGACCAGATTCAGTCTTGGGAAAAGACAATTCATGGTGCTTGTGAACAAATCCTTAAGACTGTTGAAGCAAAGGATGGTTCTGTAGATAGACCAGAATCTATTGTTAATGACAGTTCTAAATGTTCTCCAAAGGCATTTAACAAGTATATCAAGAATTATACCAGTAGAGACTATGGTGTTCTTGAACTTGCTGCAGCAATTATGGTTTTCTATAATTCTCTGAGCTAATTTAATTAAAAATAAAAAGAAAAGCAGTGAAAAATCACTGCTTTTTATTATATACAAATTTTATATAATCCGCCCATTTTGTTTTCAATATATTTCTTTGGGCATCATTTAATAGTTCATTGTATCTTTTGGCTTCTTTATTGCCTATATTATATTCTTTTTTTAATGCAACTATTAAATCTTGGTCCGTTGCTTCAGTTTTATATGCATCGTAATTAAAATAATGTTTTGTCTTTTTAACCCAAGTATATAAAATTGTATAATGTTGTTGATTTGTTAATTTCTGAACTGTCAACTCATTAATTAATGGTAACAAATATTCATAACTTGACAAAAATCTATTTAAAATAAACTGGTTATATGCCGATTTATATTCATCTGGCAAATTTGCCCAATCATATTTCTTTGTACAGATTGAACCTAATATTTCAAAGATTGGATTTTTCTTTTTTTCATTCATTCAAAATGGTCCTTAAATTCCATAGTGACTTTATCGTCATTAATCACCGATAGTTTTACTTCAATTAATGTTTTGTTATCCTTAAAAATATAGTAATTTCCTGCATCTTTTAACATAACAAAAGAAGGATCATCTGTAAAACTCTTAATAATCTTATTCATATTAGTCCTTATTAAATTTGCTTAAACGTGAAATTGGCCAAATTCCGTTAACTTTTTTATTCCATTTGTCAAAGAAAACCTTTTTAAGTTGTTCAAAAATCTCTGGTGGTTTTCCTTCACTAAAATGCTTAATGGTAATATCGATTGTAGAAACTTTGTAACCACGTTCAAGAACTTGAAGGGAAATATCTGTATCATAAAAATGGAATCCCGCAAGATTTTCATCAAAACGTAATCCTTCTTCAAATATCCATTTCGGGAAGAACATACAACAACCGTCAACAGTAGCTAAATAATCATGAACTCCTGGATGTTCCTTCATAGGATATTCGATAGGTTTTCCATCTTTGTCTTTTCCACCTTGAATAATATATCCAGAACCATACGTCCATCTACCACCGGCTCTAGGAACACCATTCCACCAAGTACAATTTGTATCAAGAGCGATAGTTCCAATTACACCAGCAATACCTACATCACCATTTTCATAAAGTTTTGTTAACTTATAATTACAAACATCGAGCGGTGTAATAATCTGAGTATCATCATGTCTAAAACAAATAATAGGGTCATTATTTTTTAATACAATATTTTCAATAGCATAATTGTATTTCTTAGCCATTGAATCACCTAATGTATTATCAATATAAAAAACTGTTTTAGTATCTACTTGTTCAGGTTTACGTTCCGCTACTGGAATTATCTCTATCATTACTAGTTCCTTTTAAAATGTTATCAAGTTGTCTAACTTCGAATTTTGCCTCATTTCCTTTAACTGCAGCATAATCGATAAGAATTTTTTGACCTAATGGAGAAAAGATATTACTCTTATTATCTTTAATTATAACAAGACGTGAAAAAGGCATTTGACCTTCAAGCATATGTTCACGTTGTTGAAGTGTAAGAGATGGTGCTACAGTATCAATGTCTAATGGTAACTCATTATAATCGATTGCTTTGGCCATTATCGCAGCTTTATCTTCTTCATTGATGCTAGGTGCAAAAATATAGTAAGTTAAATGACATTTTGTTTGCTCTTTTTTAATTCTTTCGGCAATTTCTTCCGGAGACAATGGATTATCACCAAATTCTTTTAAATCTTCAAATATTGGCTCTAATTGGGTACTAAATAATTGTCCCGGTTTTACATATTTAAGTTTATTATCTTTAAAACAAGCAGTCAAAGGAAAGACTGTTCGTTCTAACATTTCTGCTAAAATCTTACGTTCAGAATCTAAAGATACTTCAACGAAATAAAGATAAGCATTATTAATATATTCTATGGATTGCTTATAATCCTGACAAATATGACATGCATCATCAGTAAAAATATAAATGCCATGTCGATAAGATAATAAAAATTTTTCAAAACTTAATTTTTGAGAATCAAACATACGTCTTATTTATACAGAAAAAATATACCACTTATTAGGTGGTATATTTTAAAGTTTAAACTTCAGGTTCTGCGATTGGATTTTCTTCCAGATCTTCAAGAACCGTATTGTAAGTCATTAATACTTTCTTGCCAGTTTCAGGATCCGGTTCCTTATGCTTAACATACCAAGCAATGTTCTTAATCATATCCTTTTCAGGATCGCAAACAAAACTAAGAATATACTCAGTTGACCAGACACCATCATTAGATTCCTTACGTGTAGCAGAAATGCCAATTAATTTTGCCGGGAAAACAAGATCACTAAAAGTTACCTTATATTCTAATGTATAAGCATCAAGAGGAATATTAACCTTATCCCATGCATCTTGAGCAGCGGACTGGTCAAATGCACCATTAAAATCAATATCCTGCTGAAACTGACGTGGGAAAGAACGAATGCTTGTATCTTCAACGACTTTCATCTGAAGAATCCAAAACATATCTTCACCCTTCTTAACAAGCTTGAAGTTAGCTAATGAACTGTCAAATCTTGCTGTATTCATTACTTACCTGCCTTTACAGATTTTTCGATCTTCTTGCACTGATAAACTGCATGATCGAGCTTAAAGCTAGCAAGTTCTTCTGCTTCATAAGCGTTAACAATCTGTAATGCTTCGAGTTGTTCGAGTGCACGGAAATATGCAAGGCTCTTACCAACTTCCTTATTGAACTGGTCCTGATAATTGCAATGAGCAAAACCAGAAACAGTTACCTTAGACATATTCTGTTCCTTGAACCATTCGGTAATGGTCAAAGAAGTATTATGTTCTTCCCATTCAGTATAAACATCACGCTGGAATTCATCCTTGACATGCGTCTGCTTATATTCTGTACTATATCTAACCTTGACAATAAACTGTCTACCATTTGAAAGAATAACTCTCATTTTCATTTTCCTTTGTTTAAAAGATTTAACAATTCAAATATAGTTAAAATTTGTTAACTAAACTTTAATAAAAATAAAATTTGTATTTTTAATAAAAAACGGAGTTTTTCAACTCCGCTTTATTTAGATAATATCTTGTTCTTTTGAATCAAACATTGTCAGCATTTGATTTATGTGCTGTGATGATTCAAGCCAACATCCAGAATTATTAATAAAATTATATTGCCAATTCAGGACTTCGTTATACTTATCTTTTTTACAGAGTTTCCAGAATTTTTCATCTATTTGTGCAACAGTTGACTGGTCAGTAAACTTGCAATCTGGATGAATTTCTCTATATGGACTGTCGTCATTTGCTACAAAAGTATTACCCATAAAGACACATCCACATGCACAAGCTTCTGTGAATCTTAACGAAGACTTTGCACGGTTAAATGGATTATCAACAATGGATGCAATACTAAAGTCTGCATGAACTTCCATGAATTTTCTTGGGAACGTATGAGAATCTGCCCATGGAATGTATTGAATCTTATCCTTGATTTCTTCCCAGAAGAACGGTAAAGAACCCATTACATAAAAATCAATCTTATCTTCCTTGACGTTCTTAATAACCCAATCACAAAGTGCTGTATTCCAGTCACCTCTATCTCCTGGTTGACCTGGATGACCTTTCGGGAAATTCGGATTCTGACCAGGTTGCATTTTAGGAATAGGCTGTTTATAATGTGTAGGACTACCAGAATAGATAACACGAGGTTTAACTAAGTCTTCCTTGATATTAGTCTTTCTTTCGAAATTCCACAAATATCTTGGAACAACGTTTTTGATAACCATTACATTATTAACATTAAATTTACGTTCAATAACTTTCTTGAGGTAAGGTGTAGAAACTACAATCAAATCCAACATTGGCAAAGTTTTTGATGCAACTTCCATAAGATTTTTAAGATTGTTATGAACTCCTTCATAACTTGGGTTATAAATCGGAACAGAGTCATGAGCTTCATCAGCATCACCAGTTAAAAAGACTAAATCATCAAATTCACCAACGAGCTTGAATCCAAACTTAGGCTGTAATTCCTTATAACGAGTAAGTAAATCAACATCAACATTGGTAATTGGTCTCTGGAAAACAATAGATTTAGCATGAGCCAAATATTGAGGTTCAAAAGTATAATACGGCATTAAAACAGGAATAACACCAATGTCATGACCATTGATGTATTCTGCATTATAACGTAATCTTACATGTGAACATCCAGAAGTATCACGGCAATAAATTATTGCAATGTTTTTACCATCTGTATTTTCAGTATGTGCGTTTAACATAAATTCCTTTAATTATCATCTCCATAAGGATCATCGATAGTATTAAGATTTTCATAGAAATCCAAACCAGCAATTTCCTTTTCATTTCTTTCATTCATTTCAGAAAGATATAAATTCAATGCGTTTGTGATAAGCTGTGTAACAAAAGCGAACGCACTAGAATTTCGAGTTTCGTCATATCTGTTAATATAGGTAAATAGAGTCATTAAAGCTTCTTGACGAATATCATCGATTTCTTCATAGGCAGGAGATTGAACGAGCTTGAAAGAAATAATACGACCATTAATAACCTTAATGAATGCATCACAAATATCTTTCTTGACTTGTTCAAATTCCATATTGAACTTATGACGTTCTTCTGGTGTCATAGTATTATAGCGTTCATGCAAAGCTCTAATTTCTTCACGCTTTCGCTGAATAAAGTCCTTAGAAACTTCATACTTATCTTCTGTAATACTCTTTTTATTATTCTTGTTTTCAAGCTTACGTTCGTATGCGTCGCACCATTCACCAGTATCATTGATATTCATCTTGTTGAACTTAACGACTAACTCTCGTAAGTATTTATTTGAAATGTAACCTTCACCTTTTTCTTGTTTCATATTATACCTATATTAAATTCTATATCTATGTTGTAAATATAGAATTTTTTTGTAAATAAAAATTTACAAAACTTTTTTCTGATTTTTTTAGAAATGAGGAACACTAGGCATAGAAGGCATTGACGGAGCTGATGTTCTATGTGCACCCATTGAAGGCATTTGAGATTTTGCTTTAGCAATTTCCTTCTGATTAGCCTCATTTTCTTCGTTAATCATCTTATTGATAATCTGCTGTTCAACTTCTACTTCAACCCATGACCAGTCATTTGTTATTTGTAAATTTGAATACTTAGCAATTCTTGTTATTGTTTCAAGAATTTGAGATAAGTCAACATTATTAAATAAATTCTGGTCATTGATTTCAATTTTTACCCTATGTGCTTTACCACAATGAGGACAATCAATCGTGACTTCTTTAATAACACCACAATAATTATCATCAATATGCGATTTTAATGCCATAAAGTCATTTGCTGTCAGATTACTTACAAATGTATACTTTTCTTCCATGGAATTATCAGTATCAATCCATAAACAAACTTCATCAATATCATCTTCTACAATAAATGAAGAATCTCTATATCGAGGAATTCTAACAGGTAATGTAATATCTAAGTCACTAAGATAAACAGAATTAATAAAAGGATGATCCAAATATTTAAATTCCAAATCCAATAATTTAATTGTATATTCAATCTGTTTCTTACATCCAGAACATTCTGGAATAGTTATTACGAAACCATTAGCATTGATAAAACTATTTAATCTAATCCAGAAAATCAAAAATTCTCTATCTGCTAAAAGCAAATCATCATAAGAAAAATTTTCAAGAATCGTGCACTTTTCGAGTAATTCATTACAAATATTTGTAGCATTACCAGGAACAAGTGTAGCTAAAAACTTTACTTCGAGAACAGACATAGAACGTGCTTTTATCTTAGCATTCTTTGGATATAGTCTTCCTCGTGATGGCAATTCTTTTAAATCAATTTGCCAAAAATTAAAATTATCATAATTATGATTTATATTAGGATCTTTTCTAATATTCATATTATTCTCCCAGGTCTGATAATAAACGCATTGATGCAGTACCATTAAACATGCCACCAGGAACCACACCTGTTGCATAATCAACTGCTATTGCTGTAGCATTAATTGCATCTTTTAAATGTTTTTCAAATTCATCCCAGAAAATATTAAATATCTCTGGGTCAGCTGGATCTTCTGTTTGCATACGGGCTATAAATTTTTCACCATAAAGAATAAAATGCCCAGTAATAAAACCAACCGATAAATTCGAAATAATATTTATCGGTGGTACAGAAACCCAAACTCTTAATTTTTGGTTAATTGTTAAACCAATATAATTAAAGATGTTTGGAAATAATTGTTGTTCAGTTAAAGCATAAGATTGTAATACCATTGGTTGAAAACTTAAAGTTTGCATTAATGGTTTAAGACATTCTGCAGCAAATGGAACAGTTGCACCATTTGGTGCTGTTACTGTACCTTTTACAGAACCTGCCTGAATTGTCAACCTTTCATTAAACCATTCATTAAGTGCTTCGGCTAATTTTACATAGTATAAACCGAAAGGTGTTAATGCTTCAATTTCTTTTAATTTAGGTTGAATAATACTTCTAAAACTTCTAAATGCCATTATTTAAAATCACTCCAGAAATCGTCATTATATTCCATTGCATCAGCCATCATGTCAATGGTCATATTATCTTCTTGTTTAATTTCTTCTTTGATTCTGATATTATCCATATCGATTTCTGGTTGTAACGTGGCATATACAGCCCAATATAAAGCTGAAACAGTATCATCATGATTTCCTTTTGCAGCTTTGAAAACATTAGACTGTTGTTCTTCAAATCTTGAAAGTTCTGCAATAGTTACACCATCATGAATGGTAAGAATTTCAGCATCAACGACTCTTTGTAATTCGAGACATGCATCGAGCTTGGAACGTTTATCTGATTTCGTTCCTAAACCTTTACCTGCTTTTTCAGTATTTAAAAGATTTGGATTTTCAAGTGTATACCAAATTTCTTCTACAACCTGTTTACCTGAGTCATTGTTTTCAATAATGAAATAAGCATTGTTATACATCTTGGAAACATTATCAATAATTCTGGCAAACTGACCAGGTTTTACAGTATTGGAACGATATGTTGCAACTTGTTCCATGTGATACTTGTCTTTAATTTCGATAACCTGAATACAAGCATAGTCACCACCAATACCAGCACAGGGGTCACATCCCATCAAATAAAAATGTCCAGCTTCTGGCTTTTTATAAATCGATAATGACAAATCTTCATAGAGAACATCGATTGGTTCCATTTCTACAAGTTTTTCGAGAACGTTACCGCTAATCAATGTATTAGAAGAACCAATGAATGAGCAGTTATGATGAATAATTCCATTCGTTGTTTCATATAATGCACCATCAATATTAAGAGGAGTATAAACTGTTTTAACTCCTACTTCTTCTATCTGAACAACTTGACTTATATCAAACGTGCTATTCTTTACTTGAGAACCACGTTTAAGATCTTTTGCATAAATGTCTTGATTATCAGGTGTTTTAAACCTATGGTCTAAAGAGCATGTAATTTCAGAATTATCAAATATAATATGAACAGACTCAGCTGATTTCTTCTGAAATCCATCGAATTTCTTGAATGTATCACCAATCTTAATAAACATAAAAACTCACTGAAATAAACAGAATATTTTATATATTTATAACAACTAAAACTATAAATATTATAAAACAATTAGAAGGGCTTAAAATATGTTAAATTTAGATGTAACTCCTGCTGAAATGAGTTCTGATGAAATCAAGTCATGGCTCAATGAATGTGCAGCTGAAATTGAAAAAGCATATGATGAAGATAATATTACATATGCAAATAAGCTTGATATGATTTATCAAGCAGTAAAGCAAATGGGTGCTGAAAAACTCAAGAATGAATCTTTTAAGGGATATATGAAAGCTTCATTCTTATCAGAATCTGTTACTGAAGATGGTAATGATACAACAAGCTTAATTGAAGTTGATGAATGTGTCAATTCAATTAAGAGGGAATTAAAAAATTGCGAAGTTGAACTTGATGCAAAGGTAACAGTTGATGCAAATTTGAAGGTTGTTGACTTTCAACCAATTACTGTTGATATTGGTTTTAAGCTTCCTTATATTGACGATTTGCAGCATATTGTTTTAACATATACACCTTCTGAAATTCCTACTGATTTAGATATTGATTCTATTCCAGTCAAGGATTATAAGGCAACACCACAAGGTGAAAATACAGAAATTACATTTAAGTCTATTACCAATTTGTCTGATAATCTTCCAGAATTAATGTTCAAGGAAACTATTGAATGGCCATTTGAAATGGACTTCAAGTCTGCTGCAGTAGAAAAGAAGTTTAATAAGAATAAGACTTTATCTGCTAAGATTGTTGCATTACTTGGTAAGGAACAATTAATTAATAAGGTTAGTGGTTATCAGTCTACTCACTCTTCTGGTTCTAATAGAGCAACAAGAGCAAAGAGAGAAGCTGAAGTAATCAGAGCAGCAGTTCGTGCTCGTGGACCATTTAAATCCAGAACAGAAATTCTTAAAGATACACTTACCGCAATTCCAGGCATTACTTCTGTCAGAGAAATGGATGTCATGAGTGATCATAAGTATTATAAGAAGTTCAGAATTACCTTTAATGGTGGTTGGTTTGATGTTTTCAATGGCGGTATGGATTTCAGAGTTACTGACAGCACTGGCGGTTTTGGTAATAGTCAGGAATTTAGGACTGATACACATGATCCAGATGCATCCGTCAATAATACACGTAATAAAGTTGTAGCATATATCAAGCAGAGAATGGAAGCTATTAAACGTGGTGGTATGAGTGCTAGAGAACGTGCTGCTTTAGAGATGAGAAATAGACCTCAAAGACGCGATTTAACGACTGAATATAACGAGTTTGTTAAGATGGCTGAAGAAACACTAGCTGGAACAAATGTCACGTCCAGAGACGTCTTATCGGACAAATATGACCGTCTCATGTATAGTGAACGCTTCTTAAGCGATGAACAGATGGCTAAGATTAGTGAACTTGCAACACAACTTGATATTTAAAAAATAAAGCTTGGATAAATTCCAAGCTTTTTAATATAAAAAAATATGTGAACAAAAGTTCACATATTTTTATTTTCTCATAAAACTATTAGATAGCACCGTAGTCAGTTAATCTTGCAACGACATCTAAGTAATTTTCATAAGATTCGTTGATTAGTTCTTTATTTTCTTCAACTTTAGTAGATTCTTCAATTTCTGCTAATTCCTCAACTGGAGTGGTATTAACTTGAACTTGCAAACCATTTGTCTGAAGAGCAGTTGTTGCACGTCTTAATGCAGCAGCAGTACCGTTAATATGAACAATAGAACCATCAACTTCAGAAGTTACATTAACATTCGGGAAGATTTCTTCAGCCGCAATCTGTGCTTCTTCTGCATTAGCAAATTCAATCCAGAGGTCATTGGAAGTTGCTGTAGCAGTTGGAGCTTCTGGTGTAACGAATTCACCGCAATCACCAATAAGATCTTCCAATTCTTCTTGTTTCTTCTTAATTGTAAGAGTGCCATCTTCATTTTCAGTAAACTTAATGTTACTATGATTAAGTCTGATTTTTGCACGAGTTAATGCACCTGTAGATGCTGGCTTAAAGATAGATACCTTACCGGAAGCAACAGTATTAACTCTGTTTCTACCAACAGCGATTTCGAGCTTAGTATATAAACCTTCAACCTTTTCTCTTTCTTCTGCAGTAAGTTCATCTGCACGAGCCATTAATTGGTCAATACGGTCCTTGATAAGGTCAGCATTGGAACCACCACGGCTGAAAGAAGTAATAGAATTTTGAATATTTCTAATGAGTGTTTTAGCATCAAGTGCGCTATCGTCACGAGAGTGAGTAGTTCTTGCAAGACCTTGTTCAGTCCAACCGCCTTGTGGAATACCATCACCAGTTTCAACACATTGGCTAATATAGTCTCTTTCTTTCTGTAATTCTGCTAGATATTCTTGATTACCTGTTTCTGGGAATGCTGCAAGTGCTGCATCGAAGTTTGCTAAAAGAGTTTCAGCAGTACTCTGAGACATATTCTTACTGTTAGCGCTCTTGAAGTCATTTTCTACCTTAGAAAGAGCTTCAGCTACACCAAATTCCTTTGGTTGACCACGAACGGTAAGTGTAACAGTTCCAGCGTCTTCAAGACCTGCAAAAGAACCAGTATAACGACCAGTAAAACGAGCCATTTCAGAAAGAATCTGATATGACTTTGTTCTTGTAGCACGACGTGATTCTAAGGATTCCATCAAGTTCTTAACAGTATTCTTAACATAGCCATCAAGATTGTCATTGACAGAGTAACCAACAGAACCTAAAATTTTCTTTGCTTCGTTTAATTTCATTTTAAATTCTCCTAATTTAATTACTTTATATTATTTATAAAGAATTATTCAGAAATATTATTAATATTGAATTTTCTGACTTTTTTATAATTAACTGCTTCGTTATGTGAAACAATATCGAATTTTGTTCTATGTGGGATGATTTCATTCATATCATTAATAGAAATCATATGCCATTTTGTTAGCCATAATGCAATAGAATTGCGTCTTTCTATATCTTCTAAAGATACATTACCGAAGCCATGATATCCATTCTTATTAGGAGCTAATGTAAATAATTGTTTAAAATGAACTAAATAATACGTATCAAACTGTTTTAAAAGGTGACAAGATTGATAAATTATCTTATTTTTCTTGTCAACAATTCCTATTCTTGACAATGTTTCTTTAATAACATTTGGATCTACCAGTAGCTTCACTTCCAATAATCTATTTGTCTGGTACATTTAATATTCCTCTGGTTTCCAATCAAATTCTTTCAATTCGCTTAAGAATAATTTATTAGCAACAGCTTCTGGTTCAATTTCATCAGTTATTGAACTAGTAAAGAACGTCATTAAAATATCTTTAACACTTGTATATCTAACGAGTTCAGATTCCGATAATTTCGAGAAGCCATAATCAGCATAACCATTATTACTATAAATTAAATCCATTTCTTTTTTAAGTTTAGTAATATTAAGGTATTTACTATTGTAAATCAAATACTTATTATTTTTAACTTCTCTAGCTGTCCAAATAGTAGGTTTTGAAGTTTTAACTACTTCTTCAAGCGTTAGTTCTTTATCAGCTTTACGAACGACTGTATCTTTTATCTGTTCATCAGTCGCTTTATTTTCTTCTTCTACTAGATATTGCTTAAAATTAATCATATAATTATTTATAAGTAAAAAAGGAGTATTAAAGTACTCCTTTTTCTTTATTTTTTGTTAAAATTACTTGATTTTTGGTAAGAAGAACGATGGAACGAATGGCATTGGAAGTAAAATATCTTCACCACAAGAATCACACTTAAACTTTGCTACTGGCTTTGCACTGAAAAGCAATTCTGCCATTTCATTTGTAAAATGACTGAAGCTCTTTGCATCCATATCACAAATATATTCATAAGCCTTATATAAAGACATCTTAGTATCATTTACCTTAAGAATATAGCTAGAAAGTTCAAGAAGTTCAGGATTGATTTCAATCATAATGTTTTGGTCATTCTTTAAACGATTGATTGCACCTTCCGTAGCGATTGTTGGATAAGTAATTGTAATCTTATCTTTATTTGGCAATTCAATATATTCTGGAACGTCTTTGTCAAGATATGTAACATCAAGATTCTTAAGGAAGAACTTATAATTTCTGATATTACCACAATTATCACAAGTTCCACGAAGAACAAACGGAATATCATCATAAGTGAAAGCACGGAGGTAATAAATTAACCAAATCTTATCACCTGTAAGAATCTTACCTGTTTCAATACCCCATAAACAATTAGAAAGAACGTTATTAATGACATTATTAATATTATTTTCATTAATTGTAGCAAGATTCTTAATATTTAAAGTATTTAATTTCTTTACATAGATTGTTTCTGGATAGAATTTACCTCTTGACGGTAATAAACTCTTATCCAACATTACTGCACCTTTAGGTGGTTGAGTACTTAACTGATTAGAAACTTCTCCAACATTACTTTGAGTAATATTATTCAAATCTAACTTTTCTGATTTCATATTTTCACCTTTAATATTTAAACAATTTTATATATTTATAAATTTTAAATATCTATCTATACACACGTTCAAAATATCTGTAGAGACAATAAGCCTATTTAAGGAAATAGGCAAAAGACTAGTACATCTGTCTTCGACTAAGTGGATTTACAAACGAGCTTACGGGTCGGTCATCCTGTACTCCGGCTATATCTCGCTCTACCAATGGCGGCTAAATATACTGCTTGCTAGACAGTATTTCGATGAACATTCCATTATCCGTTAATACCGGATCATATAAATGAAAGACACAGTTCTAGTATCTTTAATGGCTAACCCTCTACCGACAGTTCCATTGGATTGGTCTTCGCTCCGAGGAATTAGACTTTGGAATTTATGGAATCAAATATAGATTGATTGTAAAATTTTGTAAACTAAAGAATACTAAAAAGTCTGGTTTTTTAACTTAGATAACCATATTCCTTAATAACACGTTTAAAGCTCTTCTTAGTTTTCTCACTAACATTTAACTTATCAACACTTCTGGATAATTCATCCAATGTAGCCTGACTAAATGTTCCACGTTTAATATCTTCATTAAGCATCTGAACATTACTTTCATCCTTATTGAACTGGTTCCAAACAGACTTAAATCCACTATAAGCATGTTCGAAGTGTAACATACCTTGAACTGTCTTATTAGCAGAGCCTTCATTACTATTAATAACTGTTTGTCTAGTGCTTTCAGACCAACCCTTGGTATCTAATGACATATTCTTATTACTAACTCTCTGAGAAGAATCGTCATCAAGCTGAATATTTAGATAAATACCCTTACCCTTATCAAGCTTAACTACAGATGTATTACCATAGTCGTCCGTAATAACACCACCTGATGCTTCAAGTAATTGATTAAGACCTTCTTTAGCACCTTTCAAGTTTGCTTTCTTACGTTCTTCTTTATTAGTATAACCTTTACCACCACCATTTGCTAAAAATACATCAACAATTGCTTCTTTACCACCAAATGCTTTTTGAACAGCAGCGTTAAGTGAAGCAGAATCTTTAAACTGCATTGTAACACCATTGATGTTAACTGTGATTTCACCAACGTCACTATAACCTCTAGCACCTTCAGAAGAACCAGAACCTAGGTTAATTGTACCTCTTGCACCGCCAGTATCAAGCATATCAAAGAATACGTGTCCGCGTTCACCTTCCTTAGCAGTAACTTCTTTTTCATAAGAATAAGAAACAGCGCCTAATAATGGGTCATTACCATTATAAGTATGTTGAGGTATAGTTTCTTTCTTAGAAGCAGATTTCTTAGGAGCATCAACTTCCATGCCAACAGCTTCTTTAATTGCTCTATTCAAATCATCTTCAGTTGCATAATCTTTCTGTAATTCTTTAGCAAGAGCATCAGCATCAGTTACTGGTTTATTTAATTCATCAATTCTAGCAACATTTTCATTCATCTTATATAAAATATCACTAATTTCTGCAACTGTTTCTTCATCAGCATTAGTAAATTTTAAGAATCTTTCTATAGCTTCAGTTTCATAAATATCTGCACCATTTGCAGCATTAAATCCGATTAATTCATAATCAGCACCAGCAACAGATTCTTTTGTGTTCTCACCATGTTCAGCACGAATATTAGCATTTAAGAAATTCAATAGAGTTTCAGTCTGATTTGCCATTGTGCTGCCACCTTTACTTTCAGCAATTTGTTGCATAAGAGCAAGTTGTTCAGGAGAAGCATTTTCCATACTTTTTGCATAAGCAACAGCAAGGCGATTCATCATATATTCATTTAAATCTAAGTTTTCATTAGCCAATTCATCAATTCTCTTATCAGCCAATTTACGTTCAGCTTTCAATACCTTATCAGCAGAATTAGCATTTTTATGATTTTTGAGCGTTTCTTTAAGAGCATCATTAAGCGCTTTATTATCCGGCAATGTATATTCAGTAGTATATCTGCTTATTTCATTATTATCGTTATAATGTTCTAATGTTAATGGTTCGTCCATTATGTAAACAACATTAAATATAGCAGTAATTTCGATTGGACTACCAAATCCATTATTATTGAAAGATGGCATTCCATGTTCTTTTAAACGACATACATAAACTTTTCTATCAGCAACGTCTACCATTGATTCATTAAATTGTGTAACACGTATATTGATAAGAGGAGGTAAATATCCTTTATAAAGATTTGGTCCCATCCATGTGCATAATTGTTTGAAGACTTCCATCTTATCTGTTTCTTCAAAAGTAATTTCTAATGAAGTTTCACCATACTTAAAGATAGGGACGACATATGCAGTATTGCCGTAAACCTTTTTATTTTCAGTATCTAATTTATATACTGGTTGAGTAATCTTCTTAATAGTATACTGGAATTTAGTATACTCTTCAATTTTATCACCTTCAGCAGCATTAGGCCAGATTTCAGCACTGAATCTGTAATTGATATGTGGTCTAAGCCTTTGTATATTAAAAATATTTACAAGTCCCATAGATTACCAACCCTCAAAAGGATCATAGTATTGTGGATTCTCTTCTTTAATTTCTTCAGACTTATACATGACATTAGTCGGAACATTATCTTTTGGTTCATTGTTAATATCAGTATCAGTCATTGCATCTGTATTTGTAGATAACATATCAGATTCAGGTGCAACTTCGCTTGTCTTGTCTGTTGTAGAAGTAGAAGTATCAAGTTTAAATGTTTCTGCAAGTTCTGCATACTTTCTAAATTCATCCATTGGGTCACTATTAACATTGAGTTCATCAACGTTTTCATGATTGTTGTGCCAGACACGTAACTTGAATGTATAAGTAATTGGAGTAGACAAGAATGTTGTCTGTTCAGCAAATTCCTTTACATTAACTACTTCATAATAAGTGTCTGAATATTCGATATAAACAATATCGCCAATCTTTGGAACCTCAGCTTCGTAAATATCCTTCATATCTGGATATGAAAGTTGAGATGCTTCATAGAAATGTTGAACAGTGCATTGACAAGTTATAATTTCTGGAAAAATCATACCCTGAAGTTCATATTGTCTCTGCATTGTTGGGATAGATTCAGTATACATCTTTAATAAGAATCTACGTTCTACATTTGCCAATGGGTCTTCACCATATAATCTATCTTTTTTAGTATCAATGTTTTTTAAATAATATTGAACTTCAAATCCAAACATATTATATGCTTCAGAAGAAAGTTCAGAAAGTAATGCTGCTTCTGCTTTATAACAGTCATTTTCCATACTATCGAAATAACGTGGAGCAGTCCAGTCTTTACCTTGGACTGAACAGTTACCCTGTTTAAATAGTTTAGAAAATTCAGAAGCATATGATTGAACTGCCATACATTATTTATAAATAATAAAGAATATTGGAGAATTTTAAATGGATAAAAAATACGGAAAAATCTTTAAAACTGTTCCAAAACAATCTTTTAGCGATTATTTTTCTACTAAAAAGAGAGAAATAAATGCCGAAGAAAGATATAATGAAGCAGTTAGAATTATGCATGAACATCGATATGCTGTTTTAAATGAAGGTAAAATGGCTCAATGGATTGCTGGTATTGCATTGTCATTAGGACTTATTACTAATGCTATGGCAAGAGATTTTAATGCTCAAGCTTCATCTGGATATACAAGTCAAAAAGCAAACACTTCTATATTTAATAAGAATTTGCAAAAGAATTTTAATATGGAATCTGATGTACAGTTGACTGATGCAATGGTTCAAAATATTGTTGATACTGTTGCTAAGAAGATTTCAGCTAGAATGATTAAAGAAGATAAGTATGAAGAAGATGAATTACTTGAACTTCCAGAATGGAAAGACGCAGTTGAATTTTATAAGCAACTTGTAAAGGCTGATGAAAGTTTAGGTAATATGTTTTCTCGTCGTTTAGATAAAGCATTAACACAAAGTATTAGAATTGCTCCTAACATACAACGATATGTTTTAAAGAATGGTTAAATTAAAAAGGTTACTCAAACGAGTAACCTTAAATTTTAATTCTTACCAAGTAATGTAATTAAATCATCTTTTGTTTGTCTTGGTGTTTCATATTTAACGAATTGACCACCGCCATTTGCAAATGCTTCACAATTTTTTCTGAAGTCATCAATTAATACAGAATTTTGATCAGCATAATATTCTTTTTCTTTACCAAGATTCGTAATAATAATGTGATGTTTATCAATTTTGGTATTATTCTTTAACCAATTCAGTTTACCAATCTTACCATCTGTGAAATTTACAGAAGTTAAGATAAATAAATCTATATTTTCTTGTTCACAGAGTTTTAAAATCCATTCGTAAAGTTCTTTACCTTCAGGAAGCCACTCCATTTCTTCCCAGAATTCTGGACCTCCTTGGTGAACTACTTCCCAGTTGACCTTGTTACCGTTAATACATTCATACTTTTCGCATTGTCCGCGAAAATTAACAATAACACCGTCCATGTCAAGAAAAATCTTATCAATCATAATTTATCCTATATTATTTATAGATAAAATCAGAAGCTATTAGTCCAAGCGGATGTTCATCAGTCTTGGTTATAAAAACTTCTTGAATATATTTTGGTTGATTATTTAGGTTTTCTATACCAAATTTAAGTTTTAATTCAAGTCGTAACGATTCACAGAGCGAGAATGCGTCAATAATATCAGAAGTTGGTGCTGCACCTTTCTTACCGTCTTTTACTGGAGGTAAGTCAGAAATATCCAATAAAATATTACCATAACTCTTTTTCTCATTCATTTCAAGAAGAGTATTTTTCATTCTGATTTTATCAGCATTACCATAATCAGAGAAAAGTTTTTTATTCTGATTAGGTGGATAAAATCTGAGTTTTTTACCTTCTCTAAAGAGCATTTGTTTGATATACCCTTCAAATTCTGCCAAATCAAAGACTTTACCACTTTTACCACGAGATAAAGCAAAGGCTTCAACTGCTATATAATCACAATCTTTACACCATTCTAAAATAGTATCTTCTAAGAAACTATAACGTTGATATATGTTATTGTAATCTTTATAACTGTAAAAGACCAACCCTGGTAATATAGCATTTTTCTTGACAGTTGTAAATCCATGTCTTTCTAAATTCTGAATATTAAATTTATTGTCAACTTCTTCGACAACGACACCAGAACTGGTAATGGATAAGTCTAAACCTGCAATTTTCATAATTTCACCTTTAAAATAAACACTTTTCTATTTATAAATATTTATGTATGGCTAATATATATGTTGATTTGAAAAATGGTGAAATTCCAGCAATACCATTTGCGACTGGAAAAATATTTGATGCTAATTCGCCTATTGATAAGTCAAAAATACCAATAGACCCAGAAACAACAGACACCAATGATAATATTGATGAAAAAATAGCATCTGATAATTTTATTACTCCGGCGGAATATTATAATAAGATTTCTGACGGAACACATGGTAGTGTTGAAAAAGATAAGCAGGGTTATTATAATGAAAATGGAACAAACTCTAATATTGAAATAAAGTGGTTCTGGTTAGAAGAATTAAAGAACTGGTGTACTTATATGGTTTCAACAAATGGCCATGAAGCACTTAATATTTTTACATTAAGCGTTTGGAATGGTAAGAATGGTTGGATTAGTATTGCAAATAGAACAATGGCTGGTGATCCTTATTCAATTACACAAGATTTATTTTGCATTCGTAAATTCCAAGAACCATTTTTATTAGATGCGAGAGGATATTATGTATCTAATAATACATTTATTTCTGGAACAGATATACATATATATGAAAAACTTTATTCTGGTAAAAATGATATTACGCAAATACGTGGTTTAGTTCAAAATGTATATCAAGATCATGTTGAGTCTTTATTGCCATTTAGATTACAACATATTATGGGTTTTAGATTACAGAAAAATACAAAATATACAATAAATGACCAAAATAATTTCCAAACAATACGTTGGAATACTTTATATAATCCACTTACCGCAGAAAAAGTAATTGGTACTTATTTAGGTGCATATGCACAAGCAAACGTAAGATACCCAATATCAACTGGTATTCCTACTGTTTGGCGATTGCCATCTGGTGATATATTTTTAGCTACAACATTTTATTGGAATGCTGATAATGGCAATGCATATTATTTTGCAAAAGATGAAGGTGGATTATTTAGAAAAAGATTTTATAAAACTGGTGATACACCGGAATTTAAGATGATGGGTGATAATGACTTTACTGCTGCATCATGGATTAATTCATTATGTGCTAATTATTTTGGTTCTGGTAATAATAAGACAATAGAAAATGATTGGTTAAGAGAAAAACCACCAGCAACCAATGATGAAACAGATTATTCTATTGATTATACTAATATGCTTGATACAACTAAAACGTTTGAACAACATAATATAAATAAAGAAAATTCTATGAAGTGTTCTTTCACAATTCATAGACCAAATGTTACAACAGAAGAAGCTCAGACACCTGATTACGCTAGAAAGTGGTAAATAAATGGAATCTTTTATTTTTAATGATTTTAAGAGAAGAATAATTGAAGGCGAAGTGCCTCTATCAGATACTTGGACACTGTTCCCAGTAAATAAGTCATTTACTGCGGAATTTGATGGTAAACTTGAGTATATTAAAAGTAGTAATGATCTTAAATTGTTTTATCAAGCAAATCATAAAGATGAAATTTATGATTTTGACAATTTTAAAACAAATATGCTTTTGGAAAAGTATATTTATCAAAAACTTGAAACCACTGATTTAAAATCAAAACCATTTTTTGTTACTGAAGACAATTTTGAATATTTCTTAACTATATTTCCAGGACAAGAACATTTAAAAGAACTGTTCTTTTCTGCTAATCCAGAACGTACTGTTTTTTATAATTTTACAAGACCCGACCATACAGTTAAAGAAGCTGTTGGCGATAATATTGTAGATAAAGTTGTCTTTCGTGGTTTTTATTATGTAAATACAGCAGAAGAATTAAAATGGTGTGCAGAAAAGGTTAATGGAACAATTTATGATAATAAAATCAATATTGTATTAGGTGATAATATTGGTGTTAATAAAGAAAATTTTACAATTGATTCAATAGCAAATACATCTATTGATAATAATTCTGATTTTAAAATAATTAATTTTTCGATCGGTTCAAATCCAGCACAGCCATTTGAAGGTATTTTCTATGGTAATGGTTTTAAATTTGTTAATATAATTCTTGATTGTCAAGAAGATGTTAATGGTATTTTTGGTTATATTGGAACAGAAGGTATAGTTTCTACTGTTAGAATTGATGGTGTTAATATTTTAAGATGTAAAAAAGCAATTTCATTAACACATTTAACAACTGATGGTTCTAACATTTATGCAGGTATATTATGTGGCAAAAATAATGGTGCTATAGAAAATGTAGAACTTAATGGTAACGTTATTTTTACAAAGTTTGTTCCTAAAATGTATCATTCTAAAATGAAGACTGATAATAAGGACCAAGCTCAATCAACTACAACTTTTGAATATTATCCAAATTATTATTGTTATGATAATCCAGGTAATATTATTCCTTACATTGGTTATTTTAATGAAGGTGTTTTCGCAACATTTTCTGGATATAATGTGCAAGGTAATATTCAATTCTATTGGAATACTGAATCTCCAGTTCTTTATGAAGGTATAACTCAAGATACAAATGCTATACAATCACCATTGGAATGGTATTATTTCGATTCTCGTCCAAATATTAGTGATGAGACACATTCGTATTT
Source organism: Methanobrevibacter sp. (assembly GCA_017434555.1). GTDB lineage: Archaea > Methanobacteriota > Methanobacteria > Methanobacteriales > Methanobacteriaceae > Methanocatella. The sequence goes on from JAFRFB010000097.1 coordinate 56,982, forward strand.
TTACATGTATAATACTTATGTTAAGAATCGTCTTAATGTATTATGGTATGATGGAACTATTATTGATAAAGCCGCTCAAATAGCAGGTCAAAAAGCTGGACAAATCTGTTCTAATGGTTTATATTTAATAGAACCATCAGATTTATTGGGATATGATCCTAATGGTACATATCTTAGAACTCAATATGGTTTAAGCCCACAAATATATGATAGATTAAAATATGCACAATATTTTAATAAGTCTATAAAATTATCTCAACAAAATAGAGCAGCATATTATGTTTCACCATTAATTGGTAACAATAATAATATTGTTAATAATGTTTGTATATCATGTTCTGCATATACGTCTGGAACTTTTGTTGGTTTCATGGGTGGTATTGCTGGTATGCAAAATTATGGTAATCTTTCAAATATATGTAGTTGTATTAGTGCATATGATGTTCCAGAAACTTCTATTGATTTAAAACAAAAAACATATTATAAGCGTGATTGGGAATATAATACTTTAAATGGTGTTGAATATGTATTCCCAAAGAAGAGCATTAAAAATATTGGTGGTTTATTTGGTGCTTGTGTTGTTCAAGGCAATTATGGAATTCCTGGACTTACAATAACTAATGTTGTTGCTCATTTAAATAATAAAAATAATATTATTTTCAGAGATAGCCTTGATACCCCAATGTATGATGACTATTATTTTAATAATAGATTTGGAACATTTGCTGCAATGATGGAGCTTAATACTTCTAACATTAGTGATTTTTGGAATTATACTCATGAATTAAATAATCCGCAAAATAGATGTATTAAAGTAACAAATGGCATTTTTGGTTATGCTGAATATTTTGCTGCTGAAGATGGTGTATTAAAATGCTCTCCATATTGTATTGAATCAGAAGGAGTTAATAATTACCAATATTGGATGTATGGTGTTGCTTCACCATTATTTGCTGAATTGAAACCTACTTATTTGGCAACGCCATCTATTATTTCAACATTATTTGAAAACGTTGGTACTCCATTAGAAAATAATAATACATATTCTCATGTTGGTATTTTTGGGGTTGACCAAAATTTTGCTGCACCATTCTCTAATCCTAATTTCTGGTCAATTAATACAGAATTAGATTTACCTGGTGTTGGTGGCACTCAAATAGAAGATACCGTTAATCATACTACTGGCAACTTTGATGTATTTACTGCTGCTGGTGGTATTCCAAATAGTATTATTGATAGATTAAATACGCCATATTCTGAAAACTTCTCGATCGACGTTAGTTTAATGGCATCAAAACTTGTTTATTGGGAAAATTGTCAGATTAATAATAATTATCAACAAGCAGCACAAGTTTTTACAACAGTTAAATATCCAGCTGCAGCACAAATTCAACTTGCTTATTGTGCAACAGCAGTAGATGCAAATATGAATGCTGTTGGTGATATTTTACAATGTAACGGTGCAATAACTCAAGCAGCTACGGCAGTTGGTTATAACTCTCATAATGTCTTAGATTATGCAGCAAATAAAGTTATAAGTACATATCCATATTTTGGTTCAGATTTAGAGCTCGTTCCAAACTATGATTTGACTTATTTACGAGATCAATTAGGTCATGGTTTTAAAAAGGTAGCATTTACAGCACAAAATCCAGCATTTAATCAGGCACAATCCGACGTCTATGTTTATGATGACCACCAGTTAGCAAATAACGTTAAAGAAGTATACATGACCATAGAAGAAGAGGCATTCCAATATAAGCCATTCACAGATGTTCCTATTCCAGGTGCTAATGGAGATGCTCAAGTGGCTAAAATTAATCAACTTTATAAAGTTTCTGCACTTCTATCACAAGAAAATGGTTGTAATTCTAATAGAACTGGTGTAAAAGAAGGTAGATTGGTTCAGCTTTCTCATAAGTTTGGTTGGAGAGGACATTATAATGAACGTTTATATGTTCCTCAAATTAAAATAAATTATGGATTTTCAATATACAGTGATTATACATCAGATGATGAACGTTATAATACTTTTGTTATTCCATTCGATGTATTTACTGAACAAGATCCAGCAGCAGTAGATACTCCAAGACCATGGCCACCTGATAGTACATTTGAAGGATTCTATATAATTTCTTATGTCGATAATGGTAGATATGGTGATTTAAATAATGATAGACATGATTATCAGTGGAGAGAACCAGGTCGTTACTATAGTAATATGCGTAATTATTTACATATTACTAAATCAGAAGTAGTTCCAATTACAGAATATTTTACAGGATTTGCTGATGCAGAAAGAACAATTAAAAATTGGACTAAAGTTCCGCCTACTCCTTCATATATGCGTAAAAAAGTTGTTGCAAAATATAGATGGGTTGCAGAAAATAATAGATATGAATTTATTGCAGCAGCTGATCCGACGCAAACAACAACTGATTTTAGTTTGGCAGCAACAGGTTATTTTGCTAGTGATATAAATGCTATTACAGGTAGTTCAGATACTGCAATCACTATTGCATATAAGAAAGCTCATTTCTTTATGGATACGAATAGAGTAGTATTGGCTGATGATGGTAAAAAATATCAATGTTATGGTCCACGAGAAGGGGAAGACTTAATATTTTATCCGGCTGGTAGCCAATCCTCACAAACATTACCAGCAAATCCAGATTTAGTAATTGTAGCAGATAGTTCTAAAGGTATGAATGAAGATGCAATAGATTTAAGTAATGTAACATTAGAAGAATTTAACTGGCAAACACAATTTGAAAAAATTGCTGCTGTTGAACCAGGCTTCACTGTACATTTTATTAACGATTGGCCAGTAACAGCCCCATATGCTTATAATTATAAATCATTAAATTATGCATTAGATACTATAAAAGATAATAGTCCAGATAATATTACATATCCAGAACCATGGTATAGATTAGGCATAAAAGGTAAATTTTATAATAATTTAGCTATGTCAACTCATGTTGATAATCCAGGATTAGTTGCTGCTGGAGAAAATTACGTTGGTTATGATACCAATGATTATATAACATATTTGTATAATAGAACAAATGCTGATACACTTAAAAATAATATTAATGAAGCTAATAAAAATGTATCAACTCAAGATGACCAATTATTAAATTATTATAAGTATACTTATGAAAAATCAGCGCCATATCCGTATACTGATTGTAAAGATGGTATACCTTTAAATGTTAAGTTTGATTATAAAAATGATAAAACTGGATTCTGGTTTAAAATGCCAAATACAAGTGGCCATATAGAATATAATGATAAGATTCATTATGGTAGTAATGTTTTCAATATTGGTAAAACATTAAGTCAAGATTCTTTATTAAATGGCTGTTTTGTTTCGGCACAAAAAACAAGAAATGAATATAAGTGGATTACTAGTGGTTTTTCCGCAGACGACTTTGAAGGTATATATATTAGAGATAGTAAAGAAAAACCAGTAATGTATATTGATGTTGGTTTAGGCGAATGTACTGTAGGAACATCATGGACATTAAGTGCATATCCATCAGTTAATTTTGAAACTGAAAATAAAGAAAGATATAATACATTAATAAATCAAACTAGTGGATTACTTTTGGAGATAGACTAATGAGCAAACCATATGTATTTAATTCATTTAAATATCTTTTGTTTAAAACCGGCTCTGGTAAAAATGCTGATTTATATAATAGCATATATTTTGATGCATGGTTATGTCCAAAAGGTAGAAATTTTTCCGGAATTAAAAGAATAGATGCAAATCTTCGTACTTATTTTCCAAATCCAAATGAAAATGATGGTAGTAAAATGATTAGTTATGTAGCTAATTTAGGTTTATTACAAAGAGAAAACGTTTTCAGTGAAGATGGATTACCATCTGAGGATTGTTATCAATCTGAAAATTTTTTAAATATTCCTGCTTCTGCCTATATTTTTTCAAAAAGACAATATCCGAAGGGTTGTATAGTTGATAGAGACTATAATTATCGTTCTTATGATTATTATGTTGATGATACAACATTAGATACTGTTCATAAGTATTATGATCCAATCATGAATCCAACAAATGATTATAATATAGAAAAAGTATATAGTAATTTGGAAGCAAGAAATGGTTTTCATAAAGATGTAGAAAGTACATGGACATCTGGTTTAAAACCGTATTTTGAATCAGAATATGGTTTTACCAGTGGATATAATCCAACTGAATATGCCGCATATAATATTGAAGAATTGCCATTGGTTGAAAATCAAATAAATGTTAAATCTCCAGTAAGACAATTTGATATTCCTCCAGTAAATATGGTAGGCGGAACATTATTCATAACTTGGTATAACAGAGAAAGAATAACATTATATAATAATAATGGTAATTTAGTAACAGAAGAAATTGATCCAGTTACTAAAAAGAAAAATCCATTAGTATTTAGAAATTTTCCAGCCAATAGTGCTAGTTGTATTCCAGTATGTTATATGGATTTACCACAGTCATATAATTTGAATAATGTTCTATTAAATATAGAATGGTCAGAAAATGGCTTATTTTCTCTAAAATAGAATATAAATAAAATATGCGAAATTTATAGAAAAAATTCCTTTTCTATAAAAAACAAAAATATTTTATTATATTTTATGTCTATATACGGTAAAAGTTATACACAAGGTATATACAACCCGACAAAACCAGAGAAATGTATAAACATAAATGGTGCAATGGGAAGTAAATGCAATACGATTACGTATCGTAGCAGTTGGGAATTAAAATTCATGAAATTCTGTGATAAGTATGATTCAATACTTGAATGGGGTTCGGAAGTTTTAAAAGTTCCATATATATCAGAAGTCGATGGTAAGCAACACACTTACATTACCGACTTCTATTTTGTTTGTAAGGAAAAGACAGGCAAGATAGTAAAATATATTCTTGAAGTAAAACCAAAATCTCAAATGCCGAGACTTGATGAATGTGGTCAGATTCTTTATCCTGATCCGCCAAAAGTCAGAAGTCAACGTGCATTGAATGCTTGGCAAGAACGTTGCAATGTTCTAAGAGTTAATAATTCTAAATGGCAAGCAGCTCGTAGATGGTGTAGAGAACATGGTTTTGTTTTCAAGGTATTGACAGAAGAAGAAATCGGAATAAATTACTAATATAAATATATTTAAATAAATTTACTATATTTGAATTTATGGGAGTTTTTGATAATTTAAAAGAAGAATTCAATATTGAAGAAGCAGAATCACAGGTTAAGTCTGTGATTTCAACTGCTAATGAAAAGATTGAAGAAGTCAAAGAAGGTATAAAGACACAAAAGTATACCATTGAAGATAAGGAATATATTAAAGCCGAACTTCAAGATTTGATTGCATCTGACCGCGAAGTCATGGAATCTTTAAAAGACATGATTGTAAATGGCGGTGGAACTCCAAATTTATATGCCGTTTATGCAACGGTTTCTAAATCTGTCAGAGAGAATGTTCAACAATTAAAAGAACTTTGCAAGGACATTACAAATTATCAGGTTATTGAATCCAATGAAGAATTCAAAGAAAAAGCCTTAGCAAGTAAAGAAAGACTTGCAGAAAAGAGACTTGCTGGTAAGAGTAATGGAAACAATGCCCCTGGACAGATTACTCAAAATAATACGTATATTTTTAATCCAAAAGAACAATACGAAGTAATGAAAAAATTAGATATACCGGCAGTTCAAGTAGAACATCCGGATTTTGATTTGTCGTAGAGGTAAAATTGTTGTTTTCTGTATATTACAAGATAGAACATAGGGAAGAATTTCTTAAAAAACACTTTGATAAAGTTTTCAAAACTTATACTGAAGAAGAAAAGGAAATTTCTATTGATCGTCTTACAGATTTAATGGAATTAATGGTAAATATGCTGTTAACAGGTGATAAATGTGGACTTTATGACCTTTTAACTAAGAAAAATACAAAATCTGCAAGAGTTTTCTTCAATTATTTGACTTGTTCAAATATTCGTAGTATAAATAAAGAAATGATTAAAGACAGAATTAACGAAGTCTTTAAGATTTAAGGAACGCGATTATGAAAAATATTAAAGAAATGTTAGATGCCGTAATTGAACCGATTAAGCTCGGTAGTGATTCCGGTTTTTCTAATTTTTTAACTGAAGAATCAGATTTTGAAGGAACTAGAATCATAACCGAAGAAGATGATCCATTTGGTAGTGCCGGTGGAGATATGGGTGGTGGTGATGCTGGTGGTGGAGATGCTGGCGGCGATCCATTTGGCGGTGGCGGAGATGCTGGTGGAGCAGGCGGCGGTGCTGACCCATTTGGTAATGATATGGGCGGTGGAGCTGGTGGTGGCTCTGATAATGACGGTAATGGCGGCGGTGCTGAAGGTGGTGCCGAAGGTGAAGATGATGAAGAAAAAGATCCAGATGAAAATCCGGCTTTAACTGACGGTTCTCATGAACCTGACCCAGAATTCAATCAGGGTGAAACTGATCCAAATGATGTAACATTGTCTAAGAACGCTTCAATTAGCAATAAGTTCAATATCACAGATATTATGAAGACTGTCTCAACAGTTATTCAGACATTGAGTGAAGACCAACTTGTTGAAATTGAAAAGGTAAAGAACGATGTTGAGTTAATATTTAATGGCTTCTTGCTCAATGAAGAAGATCTTGAATTCGATAATGTAGAAAATGCAATATTCTTAATTGAAAAGATTGCTGAAAAGTTAGATATTAAGCCAAAGTCTTATTTAATCCGAAAGATGAAAGAACCTTTGATTAAGAAACGTGATAGTATTAAGCAAGATATTGCCACTAAGAAGGGTGAACTTAATACGACACGAGACATTCTTACAAAACTTGATACTAAGATATAAAAAGAAAACCGGTTTTTAAACCGGTTTTTTATTTTATTAAATATTTTTTAGTTCAAGTCAAATTCTGGAAGTTCAGACTTTTCACCTTCGGTTTTTCCATCATCTGGATAAACTGGAGATTCTGTCTGTTCTTCAACTACTGGTTCTTCCTGAACTGTCTCAACCACCTCTTTCTTCTTTCTTGTTTTCTTAGGCTTATTTTCAACAACCGGAGTTTCTTCAGTTGCTTGTGTTGTTTCAACATTTGTTTCAGGAACATTTGTAACCTCTACTTTATTTTCTTGTGCTTGTTTTTGTGCCTTCAAATTGGCAATAAATGCTTCATATTCAGCTTCGAAAGTATCTAATGCTGGAGTTCTACGAGAACTATAACCACCATGGCCACGACGTTCTGGAATAGCAGGTGCTACAGGTTCTGGTAAATCTACGCCAATTAATTCTGCACGTTGCATGTCCATTTCAGAGTATTGAGTACCATTATGAATTGAATTATAACGGTCTTTCATACGTGCCTGTAAATCGGCTAAAAAGTTCTTATTTCTTGTGTTGATTTTTCTTCCCATTTTATTATTCCTTAATATGTAATAACATTGTTTCAGGGACATTATAGACTATATATCCTGGTGGATTAGTTTTATTTCCCTTGATAATTTTTAGTGTAAATAAATTTATACTATTTATTGGATCTGACTGACCAATTATTTGATAAATACATTCATCGCCATTTACATTACTTGTAACTTTATCATTTACTTCAAATGGACGATATGTTTCTTCAATTTCTATGCAATTAGTAGATTTTTCAATATTTTCGGAATTTATAGTTTTTGCATTCTTAACGGCAACGGTAAGATCACGAGCAATCCATTCAGGACAGTTCTTACTACTTACTACTTTTTTAATGCCATTTAATAAAATATTTAGTTGTTCTTTACGTATATCTTCCATTAGTCACTACTCAAATTATCTTCGTCTTTAAACAATATCTTTAGAATATGAAGTTCCTTTTTAAACTTCTGTAAACAGTCAGATATTGTTTTGTCAAAGTCGTTAAGATGAGTACTAATTTGTCTTGCGACACGGCCCGCACTAGCAGCTCTGGTTGGTGGATAGTTATATGATTCAAAGCCCTTCATGAAATCTGCGCTTGGTTTTGACAAATCAGGAAGTTCTTTCTTAAAAATTTTTGCATAAAGTGACCAACAAGCATTTTCGAAACTTTCGATGGTATTAGCAAGTTCGACACCTTCACGTAATTTACGTTTTTTCTTCTTTCTTTTCTTCTTTTTTGGAATCTGGTTTAACCAATATCCAGGATGATGAGCATCAGGAACGCCTTTATAAAGTGGATTAACACTAAATGGAGAACGCTGATATAATAATCCCATACGTTGAGGACAACAACCTTTGCAGTCACCACCATGTGGAATACCTTGGTCAGCACCAAGAGGTGCACCAACACCGATTCCAAAATCCTCGTCTAAAACCTTATAACCGTTTTTCTTAAGAACTTCTACAGCTTCTTCTAAAGTCATAAAAACCTAGCTAATCTTTAAATTATACTTATTATTTATATCAGTTACGTAAGAATTCCATTTATTTCCATGCGCATAATTTTCTAAATACAGAATTTTATTGAATAAATCTGTATTTTCTGTATTATATGCATCAAATGCTGCAGCAATTTCGCCACCAGTAAGTTCTAAGAATACTTTATAATGGAGCATTTCATGAAGCATTGTTCTTTCTAAAGCTTCATAAGGTCTTTTATGCGTTTTAGAGATTTCAATCCTTGGATTCTTTAAAATTTTATTTTCAAAGTCAATATCAAATTTAAAATAACCATTGACTTCAGAACTATCGATGATATTGACTGGAATTTTAATCAAAGAATTATCGAAATACATATTATTACATGCATCAAAAATTTTGCTTAAATATTTTTCAGTCAATTCAAAATGTTTACTAAAAAGATTCATAATCTCGCCATGATGATTTAAGGAAATCTGTTCTATCCTTTGTAAATGTTTTGCCATTAACGGTTACAGTTACAGTTCTCGAAGTAGATTCTACAACTTGAACTTTTACTGGACAACATGCTTTTACTTCAGGAATTTTTGTCCAATAATAGTAACCATCTACTATATTAAACCCATACTTTTCTTTTTCGCTCTGATATAATCGTTCACATTCTGGACAACGTGGTTTTGGCGGAGGTGGAAAAAACATATTAATGCTTCCTTAATATAGTGTCTAACTCACTGTTTAACTGTCTGACAACATATTGCTTAGAGATTATCTCGGAATTTAAAAGATAGTTTTGAATTCTCTTGTCTTTATATAAACCTCTAATCCAGTTGACAGAAGATAAACAATACATTTTTGGACGTAACCATTCTCTAAGCTTGAACATCAATAAATCAAGATTAGAAATTGCGTTATGTTCTTCCTGGGTTTTCGGATTTCTTATCAATTTTCCATTACGGTCAATAAGACCTAATTTATAAGCCTTTGTTGTCGTTGGAATTGTTGTAATAGATTTAAGAAAAACAAAAACAAGAACATTATCAATGTCCCTATTATGTGTGCTTAGGTTTATTTTCTTATTATGTGATTTTAAAGAATATAGTGTTTCACGTGCTTCTGTCAATATTCCATTTGCTTCAAAATAAGCAGACATGGTTTCGGCATTGTTTACTAAACGCTGTAAACCAGAAACACTATTTTTATCTTCTAAGGCGTAAAAAAATCTTTCCCAGAGTTTTTCCATACAATATTTATAGCTTTATCGACACCATTCAGTCTCATTGATAGAATTTCCATCATTGATTATCTCATCGCAGTGAGTATTATAAGTGCAAGATTCTTGTTTAGGTCTATACATTCTCTGTGTTCCTAAATATGGATCTTGTTGTGTAGAAGATGAAATTTCTGTTTTAACTTCCATTGGTGTTCCATCAATATCTGCGCCTTGTTTAGTACTTTTTACGGTTTTATGCGTAATCGGGTCAGTTCTGACATCACCAAAACTTTTCTTGGATTCTGATTTCAAGAAATTGTTATATTTCTCAGAAATTGAATCTGCAATCTTTTTCATCATACTTCTAATATTTAACATATTATGAAGTTTTGTGTTTGGGTCATCTTTTAAAGTTCTTTGGTGTGCAATCATACATGTAGAATCATTACAGTATTTTTCATAACCTCTAATAACACTTATGAACGTCGTTTCTTTATGACATGTTGGACAATATCCTTCATCTTCTTTTCTGACATAAGTATCATAATAGAGCTTTGGATTATAGATATTGTGCTCTTTTTTCAAGTGATTATTAAACTTTTTTGATGCTGCATTAGCAGAATCGGCAGAAATAACCATATCACAGATTTCACACTTTAATTCTGTATATTCTTGTTGTTTTGGCGCTTTATTGCTACAAGTTGTTGAGCAATATTCTGCATAACCTTTATTTAAACCATTATAAGTGGTTGGTTTTCCACAGATTTTACAGATTCCTTCGCCTTCTTTCTTAAGAAACTTGTCATAATACTCTTGCATGCCCAATTTATGGTCATTTTTGATATGAAGAGCAAAAGACATAGCGTCTTCATAGGTTCTTCCACATATTTTACATTCGTAACTCATCGTTAAATATTTATAAATAATATAAAATCAATAATAAGGTTTAAAAAATATGGCTGAAATTGGAAATAAGTTTATTTTTACTACAGAAGGTCGTACTTCATTAGTTGCCCAGCTAGGTGGTATACGATTTTCAGTTTTAGGTGCGATTTTAATTCAGGGTCTTAAACCAGTTGAAGTATCAGAAGATAAAGAAGATACTACTTTTGAAGATGCTTTCAAAAATTTGACATTAGAAAGTCTTTCACTTGATAATGGTGTTGTATTAGGTTTAAAGAATGTTGATTATTCTGCAATAGGTAATCAAAAGATTTATCCAGTAAATCTTGATAGCTATCAAAGTGCATTTAGTAATATTACACAAAATTTGATACCATTACACTATGTTCCAGCACAGGAAGTAGAAGACACGATTGGAAATGTTTATGGTATTTATGAATTAGATGTTGACCAGACATTATTAGCATGTAATTTTGCTGGGGATGATTCTGATGTTTCTTTTGTACATATTGGTCTTATTGGTAAGCAATATACGCAGACTGATGATGCAACATATAATGTTGATCATACTCAAAAACCAATATTAGTTGGTATTGCTCAGTTAGATGGCAAATATGTCGAAGAAACAAATATTTATGAAGGTGGTATTCAACTTCTTGCTGACCAAAATCAGTATGTCAATATCAAATTAAAGCTTCGTTTTACATTAGACGAGCGTGATCGTGATATTGATCTTGATATTGATGTTGATAATCAGCAGACTAAAGAAATTTTGGATATTTCTAATAAGCTTTCTTTAGTTAATAATGGACTTAAGACCAAGGCAAAAGAAGGTGTTAAAGTTGCATCTGATAAGAGCATTATTGCAAATTTCAATCTCAATAAGGAAGGTGCATTAGCAACAGATAAGACTTTAATGGTTGCTGAAACATATAATGCTGATGAACTTGAAAATGAATGGAATGGTGTTGGTTTGATTCATCTTATTAACCGTGAAAATCAGGAAGACGATGATGAAAATCCATATACACCGCAAGTTGTTTTATCTACAATAGAACATTATGAAAACTTGGAGACTGAACCAGTCGTAAGTTATAACGTCATGATGTTATTGCAAGGTAAAGGCAAAGAAATTTCTGTTGATTATGAAAGTCATTATGGTTCAATAATTGAAAATGCTGCAGAAGCTATTCAGTCCTATGATCTTACTGGTATGGATGAACATGGATTTAAAGCTACCGGTGTAGAAGTTCCAAAATTCGTAATGTCTATGAAACCAGAATATGATAATATTGCAGTAGACATTTTTGGTTTGGAAAATAAAATTGTTGATGAAAATAATACTGATAAATTCTTATTCTCTAAGAATAACTTTTCTTATTCACCAAGAAAAGATGTAGATTATGATACTATTGTTTTGGGTGCTGGAGATAATTATTTAGAAGGAAATGCTGGAAATACTTTAATTAATGCTGGTTGGAATGTCCTTAGAAATAATAGTAAGTATAATACGCTTGAAAATTCATGGGACAATATTATACAATGTAACGGTCAAGAAAATATTTTATTAAATTCTAATAATAATATAATTGATATATATGGCTTTATAGATGAATACAAAAATAATGCATGGTTTTATAATTGTACTTTAATAAATTCAGATAATAATATAATTCAAAATCTTGAAGATAGCGTATTAATAAATGCACGATATAATGTAATTAATACAAATAATCCAGATGATGATAATAGTCTTTATAATCTTAATATTATTGGTGGTGAAGGTAATATAGTTGATTATGGTGCTGATGATTTATATTTGATGTGTTCTAATACAGTTATTCATAATTCATATGCCGTGCCAATTAAGAATAATATTAGAACACTTATTCTAGGAAATAATGCAAAATGGGAGCCTCGTGAATGGACATCCAGACCAGGTATTCTTTATGGTAATGGTAATGTAAATGGTGGTAACGCAATAAATGCATTAGAGTTCTTCCCAGATGAAGGATTATTAAAGCTTTATGACAAAGACCGTACAAATACAATAATAATTGGCGGTGATGTAGGTATTCAGTTTCCTAATAGTGTTAATCAAAGTCTTGAAATGACGATGAAAACACTAGATATAACAGATAAACTTTTACTTTCAAAGGGTAATAAGTCAATAACATTATCAACCGTTGATAATGAAAATATTGTCGTATCAGATAGTGATAGTCAATATACACTTAAATATAAATCTAGTAATAGTACATTGACTCTTATTGGTCATGGATATGAAAGTAATATCTCTAATAATTATTTAAATTATAAACATGATTCTTATACTGCACAGGTTGATTATAACGAATTTAGCATTGGCTCAAAGGTTAATAATACAACTAATAAAATATCAATAACAGATACAGGCATTGTTATTAGTAAAGATAATAAGCCAGTAGTTACAATTAATGAAAATACTTATTATCAAAAAGCACGTGTGGATATTTTTTATGCTGCATTAGATACCGCGGCAATTCCTATTGCAGATATAACTTATTTTAAAGGTCCTGCAGATTTAAGAACATGGTTTGAAAATGTTTGGAAAGCAGCACCTATAGCATGTGCAGAAGATGGTGATGGTAATCCATGTCCAAATGAAGCATTTTGGCCATATAGATCAAATGGTAGTGTAACTAGATTTCATGTTGATGAAAATGGTAGTTCAAATTGGACGCAATTTGCTAACCTTGTTACTACTACAAGTAATGGCGTTACTGAGGCATGTAAATTTAGTTCTGATGGTGATGATATGTTTTACTTTAGAAGCATGTTGCCTGAAGTATCACAATATTTAGATGAAATAGAAATTAATCTATATATAGATGATATGGCTAGTTTAAATTATGGTTTGGTATGGATATTAACACCATATAATAATAGTTTAAAAGGACCATTAGTTAAACTTAATATCATATTGTCTAATGGTTTATTTGGTAATGGCGAAGGTGAAGATTTCTGGTATTGGGCTAGTAAAAATGTTACAACTTCAATACCACAACATAATCCTAAGTCAATGGAAGCTGAAAAAGTAGATTTAGATTATGATAGAGCATTATGTTTAATATCAAAACCATTATATGTTACATCTAAATATAGAACAAATATTGGTAATGCCGGCGCAAATTATGGTTGGTTTAGAGTAGGCGGATATTAATCAATAGAATAAATAATTAAAACCTTATACATTACGTATAAGGTTTTTATTTTATTTTTTTTTAAGATTTTAGTTCATTTTATATTTTACATTAATCTTATTGAAGAGAACTGGTAATTCCATATCAGTACTGAAATTTACAATATTATTATTGTCATCCAAGATAGAATCACAAATACCTGGCTTAATTAATGGATAAATATCCATAATTAATTTTGTAGCAGCTTCCCATTCTTGAGAATCATAATCAGTAGATTCATTAATTGCTTCTCTACCAGCATCTGCATTTTTATATGGACTTAATATCATATTAGGAACTACGTAATTCCAGAAGCTATCTTCTGAAATCGATCTACTTTGTGGAGTATTTAAGCTACCTCTACGTAAAATAGTTTCTTCCCTGATAGTAAATTCTGCACTTCCAAGAGCATTAATTAATATACTTATTTTATATGGTAATTCTATTGCTCTTTGAACACTTGTAATTTCTTGTAATTGTGGCGGTTGTGTTTGATCAGATAACCAATATTTAAGTAAGAATACTACAAGACTAAAATCATTAAATGAAAGTTTATAGTCATCAATATTATTTTCAGAAAGATTAGATGTAGATTCATAATCTTCATCAGTTTTAGTGACAATTTCCATTTCAATAACACCATCTTCTGTAGCATTTCTTATTTCTGAATCAGAACTAGTACTCAAATCTACAGCAGTTGTACCAGCATTACGATAGAAATCCATACTTCCTTCACGTTGAAGCGTTAATGGATATAAGTAAATATATTTATCGTCAGATGCTGTTTCACAAACAATATCATATGTTTGCTGATTTACATTATAACTAGGACTTGACGGATTATGATTACTATCTACAAATTTAATTTTAAATGTTACATTTCGTTCTCTAAAGATTGCTTCATTTATGCTATTACCATTTTGGTCAACTTTAGAAATTTGAATAGCATTCCACCAACCACTTCCGTATCTTTCATTAACTTCGTAATCATATTTAACAGCAGAACGTGCAACAGCATAAGAATTTAAATCGTAATCTTGCATAACGCGGAAATCACTATTATATAAGTCATTCCATTTAAATCTCATTGTTGGAGATTTAATCATGCTAGAAATCTTAAAGTCAATATCTACAGCTTTAGTTCTATCATTCTTATTATATAAGTCAATAATTTCAGATTTATAAATACGTCTATCAGATGCAAGTTTTTGATCAAGATATTCGTAAACCTTATTTTGCATTTCTTTAGTATAAGCTTCAATATCGGTTAATGGATCAACATAGACTGTTCCAACAGCATCAAAATATTGGACAAATGGAACCATTGGAAGTAAAATACTATTAACTTCAATCTTGTGTTTACAGTTATCATAGATTAGTCTTACATTCTTAAGCCATTGTTCATCTGCTTCAGATTTGAATATCTTATTATAATATCCTTCATAAGAGTAAAGCATTTTAATAAAGTCACAAATATGGTCCAAATACTTATCACCATAAATTGTAACAGCGTCATTATTTTCATCATGCCCAGTTAATAAGTTAACTGGTGCCCAGTTTCCGTTATTTTTCTTATAGAGATGTCCAAGAATTGAGTAGAAAATATTATTCTGAATAAGTTTGTGAACAATATTTTGTGGTAATTTCTGTTGAACTTCTTGCTGACCATAGACAAGAGCATTTTGAACAGTTATTGGGCTAGTCAAACCTCTAAAGTAAGAAGTATAGTCATCTTTAGTAACAAGCTTTCCGCAAGAAGAGAAATATGCAGGAGCATTAATCTTGATACTATCCTGAGTTTCAAAGAATTCACCACCGTAAATATCAGAATTAATAATGAACTGAACGTTGTTAGTTACGTCAATAACATTACCATCAACAGAAACGTTGATTTGGTTATTGTGGGACATAACAGAACCTTTAACACCAGTTACATTACATTCCTTACCCTTAGTGGCAATATACTTAACATAGATATTATCATTATAAGATTTCAAACCAATATCACAGATTTTTGGTTCTGTGCTAAAGCTTAATCTAACAGTTTTATCGGAATTAGTATCAATAAGACAGATTTTGAATTTATTGTCTCTTGGTTTATCTGCTGGCCAGTTTACAACTTCATCATTTAAGTGAATTGCTTGTGTTTCAATAGTAAAGAGGTTATCCTTTTCCATTGCGGTATCAAGATCAGGACCGATACCGACTTTACACCAGCTTAAATCTTTATAGAAAGTATTGTTTTTGTAACCATATGGGTCACGCTTACCATACCAGTTAGAAAAGTCAAGGTCATTAATATCATAGAACTGGTTAGTCTCACCAATTTTATCCATATTTGCAGTTCCAAGGATTTCTACAGTTTTTCTTTCACCTTGGAAGCACTTAATAGGAGTAGTATACTTTGTATCGTAATAAGAAATACCAGCTAATGGAATATAGACTGCTTTTTCATTAGGAACAGAGAAATAAAGTTCCTTAACCCAGTCATTAGATTGACCATTAATAACGTCTTCTTGCGTTAATGTATAGCTATATCCACTGTCAAGAATATATTTGTTACCATTGAAAGATAAATCCATATTTTCTTGACTAAAGAAGATGTCTGTTCCAGCTTTAATTCCTTCTGGGAGTGGTCCTTTTAATCTGATTATAAGTTCACATCTTGCTGGAATTGCTCTTCTAGGGTTATAACCAAGACCTTTAGCATGCTTGATAACACTAGAATCTAATCGAGCAGTGGAAATAAACGATTCTTCTGCAGTTCTCTGTAAATAAAAGTTTGTCATGTCCATACATGCACAAAGCATTTCCTGGAACATGCCATAAATTGTAGCAGAACCGATATTCTTAAATCGCGGGTCAGAATTTAATCTAGCTCTGAAATCTTGTAGGAGCTGTTCGTAAGTTACATTTAAATAATTCATGTGATTCTAAACCTTTCTAAACTTTTATATTATTTATAATCTTTAGAAGCCTTTGGAGAAATTTTTAGGTAGTCATATTATAAATAATACAAATAACAAATAATCTTAGAAGGAAAAAACAATGAATCTTAATTTTTTAAACCCATTTAGCTCTGAATTCTTAAAAACTTCCCCGGAACATAGTGAACAACGTGCAATCGAAGCTGCACGTAATTCTTATGGTAAAGGTGAAGACACAATTGACTGGAATGCAATAGCAGGAAGTTACAATAACAATGGTTATGTAGATCCAGCAACACCTTATGACCAAAATAATATTGTTTTTGAAACATTATTTACAAATAAATGGCAAAAAATTTCTTGGTATCGTTCTATGGCTATGTACCCATTGGTTGGTAAAGGCCTGAATATTATGGCGGACGAAGCAGTTTGTCCAGACGCACTTGGAAATGTTGCAATGTTCGATATTGAGGAACCGTTCAAATCTAAATTTACTGCAACAGAATTTGCAGCATTAAAGATGGAATTTGACTATATTGTTGACTGTGTTATTGGTAAAGAAAATATTTGGGATTATTATTATAAATGGCTTGTTGATGCCGAACTCTTCTGGGAAATTTGTTTAAATGATGCAGGTGATAAGGTTGTTGGTATTAATACTTTAGCACCTTATGCAATGCTCGTAATTTATGACAAGGATTCTGATAATATTAATGGTTATATTGAAAACATTAATTATCTCAATCAGGCTCAGGATAAGACTTCTGAAATTAAGAAGTTCCTTCCTAACCAAGTTGCTTATGTCAGATATCCGTTAATTTGGACAAATAGAAATGATATTCGTGGTCATTTGGAACGTTCTATCAGACCATTGAACCAATTAAGAAATATTGAAGATGCTTTGACGGTTTATCGTATCACTCGTGCAACTGAACACCGTGTATTTAACATTTATACTGGTAGAATGCCGAGAACTGATGCTGCTGCTTATGTTCAGGAAATTAGAAATAAGTATCGTAAGAATTTGACTATCGATAATACTACTGGTATGGTCAATGCTGTTAAGAATACTCAAGCAATGACTGAAGATTTCTTTTTCCAGAAGGATGACTCTGGTAACGGTTCTACAGTTGAAACTTTCGCATCTGGTTCTACTTTTGATGGTCAGCTCCAAGATGTCTGGATGTTCCAGAAGCAGGTTATGGACGGTATGTTCATTCCTCAGGCAAGATGGAAATCTGATGAAGTTGGCGGTGCTACTTATAATCCTGGTATTGATCAGGCTAACCATGAAGAAGTTTCCTTCCAGAGAGTTAATAGAAGATTAAGAAGAAGATTTGCAGATATTATTAAGCAGGTTTACCTCGTTCACTTGAGAGTTCGTGGTTATAAGGAAAAATTCCTCGATAAGGCTTTGTATAATATCGATTTACATCCAGCAACAGACTTTGAAAGAATGCGTGACTTAAACCTTGCTGAAAAACGTGGTTCTGTTATTGGTACTCTTTCTCAGTTCCTTCCAACTTCTTCTAACATCAAACCAGGTGCTGAAGAACTTGCTCCAATTTTCTCTAAGCAATTCTTCATGGAGAAGATTCTCGGTATGTCTACTCAGGATATTCTCTTAAATAACAAGATGCTTGAATCTGAAATTAAACAGATGAGAGAAGAAGCAGAAGCTGCACAAGCAGAAGGTGGAGAATCACCAGATGCTGAAGGCGGTGGAAGCGATTTAGGTTTCTAATAGAAAATTTAGAATATAAAAAGAAAACCGGTTTTAATAACCGGTTTTTTAAATTTAATTTTTTATCTATTAGGTGTAGATAACTTCGAATGTAGAGTAGCTGAATGTGCAGGTTCTGGTAATCTTAGAATCACCATTCTGGTCAAGAGAAACACTCTGGACAGTCTTCGGCCATACACGATAAAGTCTCCACTTCAACGGAAGAAGTTCTTTAAGAGTAGAATCGTAAAGGAGAACTTCAACAGTTGCACAGTAACGAGAAGCGAAGTTAGAATAAGCACCACCAGTAATATTATTAGTAGAACCACCAATATCGTCCTGGAAGCCTTGGTTCATAAGAAGGTTTGCCCAACGATGTAATGCCTGAGAAATGGTAGTATCTTGGAATTCGTCCCACTGAATATCAAAAGTACCACTAACAGTAGCCTTACCAGGATAGAGAAGCTTAGTTCCCATGTATTGGGTATCAAGTTCACCAAATTCCTTTTGTGGTAATGTTGCTGTTCTTGCCTTAATCATTAAATCGTCGGCATCTAATAATTGTGATAATGGCGAATCGGATTCGTAAAGAAATCTAACCTGGAAAAGATATGCCTTAGCAAGGTCAGGTAAGTTAGCCAACTTACCCCAGACGCTCATACTTGTATCAAACTTTTGTGTTGCCATAATAGCTAATCTCCTTGAATTTTTTTATTCTTTATTATTTATAGAAAAATTTAGGAAAAATAATTAGAACTTAAAAATTCTGAAAAATTGTATAAAACCATTATAAATAATTATATAGTTTAAAACTTTGTGGAAAAGAAAAAAGGTTTATAATATTTATTAGGAGAAACGTATGGCAAAATATAGTACGCCAGGTATAAGATTTACAGAAATCGATAATACCATCCGTTCAGAAGCTGAACCGGGATTAGGTATCGGTGCGATTGTCATGAAGTCCAATAAAGGACCTGTTAATCAGCGTGTCGTTACCAGAAATTATAACGAATTTACAGAAATTTTCGGTGAGCCAGAGACTTTGACCGACTATGGTCACTTTGCTGCAGAAAACTATTTTGCAAATTCGACTCAAATGTATGCCGTTCGTGCAACTATGGGTGATGAGCAATACTCTCAAATCCAGTTCACTTATGACGGTGCACCAGTAACCGCAACGAACAAGTCCAAGGACACATGTAAGTTCGTTTACGTTGATAACCAGAGTGACAATACGCTTAAGCTTTTGTCTCCATTGTCTGCTGTCACTCAAGTTGACGCTATGACCGCAGGTGGTGACTGGTTAGATAATACAGATGGTGAATTTGGTTACACACTCAAGCAGCGTGCATATTATGGCACATTCTCTGATATTTTGTCAGAAACAGAAGATTTAATCATTTATAAGGGTAAGAATGATGAACACGGTGCTGAATCCTGGGAAGGAAACATCGTTGAAAAAGGTATTCATGTCATGTACCCATATTCTGTCGATTCTCAGGGTGAAAATCCGTTAATCGAAAATAAACTTTTGTTTACTGCTTCTGCATGGTATAATTCATCTGCTAATGCAACTCAGTGTGATGTTAGAAAAGTCGGAACTTTGTTCAAGACAACAGTTTCTGTTCCTGCTTCTGCAACTCTTAACAGAAAGCAAGTCAATATTACTTTCTACGGTGAAGAATCTGCAGTTAGTGGCTGGCCAACAAGCGGTGTTGCTTATAAGGATATTTTCACAGATGATAACTTCTATGGTGATTTCCCGGGTCCATGGGAAAATGGAACTTCTGGTTATGGTTACGTAGACGCACAGCGTATGGAAATCATGGACTGGGATGATCCAGATATTAAGAAAACTTATTATGTTGATAGCGATAATTTCGCAAGTGGCACATCTGGTGTTTCTGGTATCAAATATACAGAATTCTTCAGTGTTGACCCAAGCTATGCAATTATCGGTAATCATCCGACAATGGATTTCGACGGTAATCCTGGTGCTGATGCATTATTCTGCTCTGCAGTTTCTACAATGTATTTGAATACAGATAAGACTAAGGTTACATATCTCGGTAACGATGATATTGATAAGCGTTCTCCAAGAGACGTTATCATCGATATGCTCGATGCTTATAGCTGTAACGACATTTCTGATATTAACGAATACTTCTACCTCAAGTATTACGATGCAACAACCAAGTCCATCGTTGAAAAGATTATTAAGGAAGATGCAAAGGATTGCTTCGATCCTAAGGGTAAGTACTTCGATAAGCATGTTGAAAAGTACTTGTTCTGGCTTTATGCTGGTAAGGGCGAAAACAAGCTCACAAAGGCTCCAGTCTATATTGCTGACGAACCAGAATTGGTAAGCTTACCAATCGATAACACCTATGTTTACACCGATGGTGAAACTGGTGAAAAGATTATTAGAAATAACATTATTGCTAACCCATCTTCTTATATCTTCAACTCTGTTGATAAGACTTATGCAGATGGTTATACTGTTAGAACTGAAGCTGACGATGAACCAGGTAATGGTGACATTGAACAGTATAAGTCTGTCTTCGATGATCAGCTCGTTATTGCTTCTATTGGTCCTGGTAAGTATGGTGATGATATTGGTATTTCCATCATCACAACTGAATGTTCTGAAATTCCAGCATTAAATCACCAGAATGCATTTAACTGGAAGTACAGATATGACGACGAAGACCGTGTTAACAATGATACAACTCCATATAATGAAAATGAAATGGATTTGACTTGGAAGAAGGTTTTCAGAATTAACGTTTACATCAAGTCTAAGACACAGACCGCAGAAGCTGCTTGGGGCTTTGGTATGGATGCTCTCCTCAAGGATCCTGCAGAATCTTGGTATGTTTCTACTGACCCGTATGCAAAGGATGGTGAAGGCAACAGTCTTTATGCTCCAACTGTAATTAACGGTCATTCTGATTATATCTACGTTTCTCGTGCTTCTGTTACTGATGCTGTTAACGGTGTTGGTAAGTATACTCAACCAACCCAGACATTCGCAATTTACGGTTTAACTGGTGGTAAGAATTCTGAAAAGAATAATATCGCTGAAAAGACCGCAGCATTATCGCTCTATTCCGATAGACGTCGTGCACCATTCGATATTCTCTTCAACGTCGATGCAATCGATACCTTCAATGGTCGTCAGCGTTACAACGCTCACCAGAGAAAGATTGCTCAGATTGCTGCAGCAAGAACTATGGATATTGGTGTTGTTCAGGTTACATCTAAGTCTGCAAAGACTGCTAAGGCTATGTTATCTGAATCTAAGATGTTCAACTTCAACAAGGGTGATTATGTAGCTGAATACGGTGGTTACGATAAGTATTACAACGGTACACTTGCTTCTTGGATTTACTTACCTAAGTCTGTTGCTGGTGCTTGTGCTATGGCTTACTGTGACACATTCTCTTATTCTTGGATGGCACCTGCTGGTGTTGCTCGTGGAACAATCAACTATACCAACGGTCAGTTGCTCAAGTTGACAGACGACGAAATCGGTCAGCTCTATGACAACAACGTTAATACAACACGTGACTGTGGTAACTATGGCGTTGTTCTTTGGGGTCAGAAGACTGCTCTCAAGAAGAACAGCTTGCTCAACAGAATCAATGTCCGTCGTTGCTTGAACTTTATCGAAAAGCGTCTTGAAAACATGATGACTCCTTACCTCTTCATGCAAAACAGTGTTAACACTCGTGCTTCTGCAAGAAACGACATTGACTCCTTCTTACAGAGAGTTAAGGCCGCAGAAGGTATTGACCGTTATCAGGTTAGCGTTACTCAAGACCCAGAAGATCCGACAATCATGAATGTAAATATCATTGTCTACCCGACAAGCGCTATCGAATTCATCGATGTTAAGATTATTATTAACCGCTCTACAGTCACTGTTACTGAAGAATAAGTTAATAAAATATAGAATTAAAGACACCAGTTTCTGGTGTCTTTTTTATTATACCCTTTTAAAACTATAAATAACAAAAGAGGAAATCATGGATTTTAACATATCTGAAAACAGCACAGACGCCCGTTATTTTTTAACTGTTGAATTTACAGAACCGATTTTACCATTTTTGATGAATGGAACATTTAATATATCGATTAAAGATATGTTAATGATGACTACAATAAACATTGATAGTTTAGATGTTTTACTTAATCAATATGGTTTGACAGTTCCTTATAGAACTTCCATTCAAGACCAATTAGATAATTCTTTAATTAATAATAAAGGTATTGTTATAACAATTCCTAATGACAACACTTTATCTTTTACAATGATTCCTCGTTGCATGGAAATAAACACTAATAAAATTATTGGTTTTTATGATTCTATGATAAATATCCATGCAGAATTAAATGGTACAGAAGTAGATGTAAATACTACTGCAAAATTATATCCAAGATTAGTAAGATCTGATACTTTAGATAAATATGCACCTGAGCCAGATCCTGTATTACCATCTAATGTAGATAGATGTTGTTATACATATCCGGATATTTATCAGGATAATACAAAGAAAATCACACATAATGTTGTTTACAATACAGATTCTGAATTTTATGCTAATTCAACAACTTCTGCAAATACTCCACCCGAAGAAGTTCCATCTTATGTCAGTAAGTTAAGCGCATATTTCACAGCAGAAGAAGCGGATGGTTTTATTCCAGACTGGAAGAATGTTGTTTCTTGGTTATATAATGATAGAAATAAATCTCATGTTGATGTTGACTGGGAATGTTTAGATACACATCAACCGTCTGTTTATACTACATATGTTGTAGGTAATTCAGATGATGTTGAAATTCCAGAAATTTATTGGTTAACTATTTCTGCATATCAGATTAATCAATATGTTTTTGCTAAAAATTTACCACCAAATAGATATGAAAATAAATTATTCTTTGGATTGAGTGCAGAACATATCGATATTTATCCGCCTCTTGACCCAGTTCATGAACTTTATATGCCAGATACTCTTACAATTACACCAGTAAATCCAACATATGTATTTCTTGGTGATGATACTCATACAGAATATCCATGTCCAACAAGAGTATTGGAAATTAATGACTACTCTGTTCCAAGAATAATTCAAGATGGTGTTGAACATTTTGAAATAAACTTTAATCCAAATAATAATGGACGTAATGCTTTCTTATATGATCGTAATTATGACAATAACATTTATTGTTCATTAAATGTTAGATATTTTGATGTTAATAATAACATAATTCCTACTGGTTCATTGCCATGGGAAACTGTTTATAGTAATCCATTTGGTGCATTAATATTAGATAATGAAATTGAAAGTTCTAATATTGAAGTTACTATTAAAGATATAGAAAATGTTATGTTACATTATAATAGTATTGACCATGCTGTTGTATCTGCACATATGGAAGTTAATTTAGATACTGCTTTATTAACGGTTGATTCAGAAACAAATAAAGCACCAATCGAACAAGCACCATATTGGATAAGTAGAGATTATGCACTTACAACTGGTTGGAGATATATTGATTCTGTTCAAACAATTTGGAATAAGTATGAACATCCAGCACCAGAAGTGGAATATCGTGCTCCTGCACAAATTAATATGGATATTCTTCCGCAATATGCATCAACAAATGATAGTTCTTGGAAGACTTCTCCAAATCGTATTTTGAATGTAAATGCTAATACTCCAGACGAAATTGAATTTGGTAGAGAATTGCTTACAATTTCTATTAATCCAAGTAATTTGAATAATTTTATTGCTAGTGCATCTGATAGATTAGATGTAACATATTATATTAATTATCCGGGTTCTCATAGAGGTGAGGATGCAACAATAATGACTACATTTGGTACTGAACCAGTTCCTGAAACAGAAACATTTAGTGTTCCTGCTAATACAAGTGAACCATTAACTGCAAATATTAATTTGTCTGGTGAGTTAGACGAAGATGCAACAATTACTATTGCAGCTGAACTTGTATTATATGATCCAAATGGAACAAGAGAACAAGAAATAAAAGACAGATACCATGTTGACTTATCGATGCTTCCAGATTGGAATAAGATTCCAGCAGTTACTTTGAATTGGACTAGAAGATATACAGAACCATTTATTCCAGATCCATGGAATGAATTTGACAAGTATGTTATCTTTACACAGTCTGAATTGGATATTGATAATTCTTATATTGGTGTTAAATCAATTACCGCACCATGCGTTAAGGTTAATAATGGTGGTATAGTTGAATCTGAATTATTCATTACTGGTAAAAAGAAAATACCAGATACTACTAGCGCATGTCTTAGCTTTATTAATGCTAATACAACAAAAACATTAGCTGATGGAAGAGTTATAGATTATACTAGTGCAAAAGATTATCCAACAACTAAATTAACTCATGAATATGGTGGTGATTTATATGGTAATATTGAAGCATTATCAGATTTCAAAGTACATATTGCTGATGATGCAGATTATCCAGAGTTTATTAATACAAACCCATCTTATATTGGAAATAATGTAGATGGAGGCGGTTATCTTGAAGATTTAATTATACCTATAGAAGAACCGCCAGAATTAGTTCAATTAGATAATGTAGAATTTATTGGTGAAGAATCTATTATCAGAGATACTGATGCAACAATTAATTTGGATGCGAGTGTTAATAATCATTATGATGAATTAAGATGTGGTGATAGAGGTATAATTAATTTAAAGAAAGGAACTTATTACTTTAATTCTGTTACACTTGGTGTTGGAACACAGATTAATATTGAAAATAATCTTGGTGATGATGAATACGTAAGAATATTTGTAAAGGGTGATTTCAATGCAGCAAATACAATCGATATTAATAATCCTAATGTAAATTTGAAATCATTTATGATTTATTCTCATGAAGGTAATATTGATTTCGCAGCAAAAACTTCAAATAATTTCAACTATGGTATTGCGGTTGCACCAGGAAAACCAGATCCAAATACTGGAAAACCAATGGCTGGAACTGGTGAAATAAGATTCCATAATTCTGTTATTTGGACTGGTGCATTATGGGCACAAAAAGTTGATCTACAAGGTAACTGTGAAGTTCATTCTTATGGAAATTAAAAAAGAAAACCGGTTTTAAAACCGGTTTTTTAATTTAAAATTTTTAATTATTAAACAGCTGCAGGTGCTGGAACATCATCGTGTTTGCAACATTTACAACTGAAAATTTCAGTATCTGGACCGACCTTAGTTGGCGGAAGCAACTTATGAGTATGACCGTCACCTACTGGTTGGCAAACACCGTCTTTAATAAAGTGAACGTGACCACCGACCATAGTAATCGGAGTTTCTTTATTAATGTTTGATGGTTCGTTTAATGCATCGCTAGTTCTACCATAGCCAGTTTCATCAAAAATCCAGTATTCGTGATGATGCGGACCCATAGCTGAAGAACCTTCAAAAACGTCAGTCACACCGATTTGTGAAGTATTTTCATTCAAAGCCAATGCACATTGTTCATTTACATAATCTGCATATTTTTTCATAGTAATTCCTTTTAATCGTTATATTATTTATAAATAAATATAAGGAGAAAGCCATGAAAGAGATTAATGAAGGACTTTTTAAAGATAAATATCAGAGATATAAAGAGGCAGTTATTAGCATTTTAAAGTCTCGTGGTATTAATGCTTTGGCATTAGGACATTATTTAGACGCATATTGTAGAGATTTTTTTGCAGATAAAATGTCTGCTGACGATTGTGCTACATCTATTGCAGAAAATAGACTTGCAAAAGAGAAAGCAATGGTTGCAGAAGCAATGCGAATTATGCGTGAACATGGGTATAGGGTAAAGCCATACAAGAAATAATATAAAAATATATCAATAATAGACCAACTATAAGATATAGTTGGCTTTTTCTGTTTAAATTTTAACAAAAAAATCAATTTTTAACCTATAAATAAAATATAAAGAATAAAATTCTATGTTAAATTGGAGGAATCAAAATGGATAAAATTCTTGAAACCCTTTCCCAAAAATTCTCAGCAGAAGAATTGAATGAGGTCAAAAAGGCTATTGAATTCACTGTTGATGAAAAGGTAAAGGCAAAGTCTGAACAAGAAGCCAAGATGATTGCCAAGAAAGCTGATGAATTTTGTCAGAAGAAGATTAAGGAAGCTGTTGAAAAGAAGACTGCCGAAATCGAAGAAATTGCTAACAAGTTCTGCGAAGAACGTTGTGAAAAGTTGAGCAAGGAAGCCGATGCAAAGGTTGAATCTTATAAGAAGAAACTCGAAGAAGCTTCAGAACAGTATATCCTTGAATATTTCGATGAGAAGTTCACAGAAAAGTACGGGCAAGAACTCGAAGCTATCGAAGAAAAAGTTATTACAGGCTTGGATAAGTATCTTGAATATAACATCAATGAAAAGATTGGTCCGGAAATGATTCAGAAGACTGCATTGCAAGAAACCTGTCAGCCGATTGTTGAAGAGTTCATTCACATTCTTGAAGACAGATATGTTGCACCTAACACCACTGGTTCTAAGAGAATTCGCGAATTGAAGGCAGAAAATGCTGAAGTCCGTGCATCTCTCCAGAAGCAGCTCGATGAAAACATGCGTCTCGCTGAATTGGTCGAAAGCACTGGTAAGAAGTCTTTGATTTCTGAAAAGGTTGCTGACCTCTCTGCAGATCAACGTCTCAAAGTTCGTAAGTTCTTCAAGGAAAAGAGCTTGAATGAAACTAAGAAGGACATTGATGCTTATATCGAAATGATCCAAGAACAAGCTGACTCTATCAATGCTATGCGTTATGAAAGAGAACAATTGTTCGAAAGTCATGAAAAGCCGGTTCGCAAGTCTCGCTATGTCGAAGACCGCACGAACGAAACTATTACTGAAAAGTTTAAACCAAAACGCCGTGAATTGAGCGCTCGCGAACGCATGATGCTTGGTTCCGCTAACCTAATTGATGAAAATTAACTGAAATGCGAAAAATCTAATTTTTCGTTTATAAATAAAATATAGAAATTCAGAAATAAAGTAATTTTTTAATAGGAGAAAAAACAAATGAAGATTACAAAGACACAAGCCGGTATGATGGAACGCTGGGGCAAGGCTCCGGGCGGACTCTCAGTCGCTGGCATTAAGGACAATCTTGTCCGTTATAATACTGCACGTCTTTTGGAAAACCAGCAGACTAAGAACCTCGGTTCTGAACTCTTGACTGAAGATTTTACTCAGGGCGTAGGTGCTCCACTTGGTCTTGACCAGGGTATTCCACACGGTGGTGACGCAAAGGGTGTTTTCGCACCGATTTCTTTGGCACTTGTCCGTCGTGTTTTCCCACAGCTTTTCGCTAACGTCCTCGTTGGTGTTCAGCCATTGACTGGTCCTGTCGGTCTTGCTTTCGCACTCCGTTACATTTATAAGACCAATAATCCGAACGAACTCGTTGAAGCCGCATGGAAGGCAGTTCCTCGCTTCTCTGGTTATACCGGTTCTACCGCTAACACAGATGGCGAATGGGATGCTGGTACTGGTGTTGATACTCAGTCTGCTGAAGGCTGGAAGATCACTGGACCGACCTTCGGTTCTACTGACCCGTCTGTAAGCCGTAAGATGCCAGAACTTGGCCTTATGCTTAGCCGTCAGTCTATCGTTGCTAAGACCCGTAAGCTCGCTGCTAGCTTCTCTCTCGAATCTGCAGCTGATATTAAGGCTATGCAGGGTATCGAAATGATGACTGAAATGATCAACGTTCTCCAGCAGGAAATGACTGCAGAAATGGACCGTGAAACAATCGGTCGCTGCAAGAGCCTCTGTACTCCACGTGTTTACAACAAGGCTGATGCTAACCTCTCTGACCAGAACGATGCATTCATTGGACGTAACTCTCAGGAACGTTTCGGTCTCATCATCACTCACATCATGAAGGGTGTTAACGACATTCGTACCGCTACTCGTCGTGGTGCTGCTAACCTCGCAGTCGTCTCCCCAGACGTTGCTACTGTTCTTCAGGTTGCTAACCCATGGTTCACCAAGGTTGCTCATGAAGTTAACGGTTCTGCAGTTACTCCGGAAATGGGTACTCTTAACGGTGTTGTTAAGGTCTTCTGTGACCAGTATGCTGTTGACGAATTCGGTGCAAACGACAACGGTGAAGTTCTCTTAGCATTCAAGGGCTCTAGCCTCTATGATGCAGGTGTTATCTTCTGCCCATACGTTACCGGTGTTGTCAACCAGGCAATCGATCCTAACGACTTCTCTCCAAGAGTCGGTATCATGAGCCGTTATGGTTTCGCACACAACATGCTTGGTGCTGAAAACTATTATCGCTTGCTCAAGTTCAACGGACTCTTCGCAGACGCTCCAGAGTCTCTCGTTTGGTAATCGATATTGAACAAACAGATTTAAAAATACAGGTCTTTATGGCCTGTATTTTTATTTAATAATAAATAATACATATGAGATTTAAGGATTTTTACAATTTAAATGAAAGCATTTATGCAAATGTTTCTAAACTTAAAAAACTATTTAATCTTGCATTAGATGGTGGAAACTTAGATGATTATCTTAGGGTTGATAGATATGCACCAGAAGAATTAATACTTATTTCACCTATGATTTTAGATGAAATTACTGAAGAAGAAGTTATAAAAATTTGTGATTCTGCAGGTTTCTATTGTAGTATTCATCACAATGATAAAGGAAAACCTCTTCCATTTGACCCTATCTATATTACACCAAAGAACCAGAAAGAACCACTAAATATTGGTGCACAAGAATATTATCATTGTTCTTTAGCTGCAAATTTAGATAAATCTGGTTTACGTTTAAAATCAAGAAAGTTCGATAATGATTATGATGTATATGAAGATAGAATTTATTTAGTTCCTGTTGCATTAGCTGGTGATCCAAATGAAATAATAGACATGGTTGCATCAGAACATAATTGCGATAAATCTGAAGTTTATGTCTATAAAGTAACTTTACCTAAAGGATATGAAGTCTATCAAGACCCGACTAAGCGTGAAGCAGTATATGTAACTAATGCAATTCCACCTAAATATATTACAAAAATAAATCTGTAAACTTTTGCGCAAGAATTACCAAAAAATTTTTATAAATAAAATAGGTGTATGGGAATGGTCCTGTGCATAGGAAAATTTAGGAGAAATAACCATGAAACGTAGAGAAGACATTTACAATTTGGGTAATGACTACTTCCAGAAGACCGACGTCTACTTTGTAACTGCTGACGAAGAAGCAGCTAAGTCTGCTGACATTGCTGGCTACAAGGCATATTCTGACGGTTTGTTCCACTTCACTACTCAGCCGGTTTACGAACTTTCTGGTGGTGTTAGTGCTCTCAATAAGAGAATTTTCAACGTCCTCCCACAATCTGGTTGGGATGCACCTGAATACTTTGATGACGACAAGATCGCATCTGGCTTCAGTGCAATCAATGCTGCTTCTGCAGTCTTGAGCCCAGATTATGCAACTGGTATCGTTGTTGGTCTCAATGGTGGTGACACTACAGACAAGAAATGGAAGAAACCAGAGTAATCATTAACAGATTATAAACTATTTAAAAGACCTTAGAGTAAAATCTAAGGTTTTTTATTTTAATAATTCTTCAATTTTTTTATCAACTTTATAATTTTCTTTTTCCATCATACCGTCCATTGCCCAGGAAATATCTTTTTTAAATTCTTCTTCATTAAATACATATTTTTTGAACAATCGTGTATAACCAGCATTAAAGTGAATATAGCATATTAGCTCGTTAGATACTATAGAAATATTACCAAATAGATAATGACGATTAAAGCCAATTAAATACATATATTGAGAAATACGACAAGAATAAAGCTTATATTTCTTTATTATGTCAATAATATCTTGTTCAATATATATTCTCTGCATATTTTATATATTAAAAAACCGGAACGTTAATTCCGGTTTTATTTTTATGTAATATTTTATTAGCGTCTATTTCTGTGATAAGCAGACTGTCTAGTACCTGCTGCTAAGTCCATGTTAGAACCACCGAACATAGTTCCTTGAATAACAAAGAGAACAGCATTTGGTGTTTTTGCAGCCTGAATTCTAGTAGTTAAAGTTCTAAAATATTTATCACCTGTTACTTTACGAGCTTTTTCAAGAAATTCTGTTTTTGCGGCTTCAAGACCGATTTCAGAAGCGAGTTTTATAAAATAACCATCTCTGATATATTCTTCACAGAGCTGAGAAAGTGGTGTTCCACCAGCAGTTCCGAAACCTTCGTCCAAAGTCATACCTTCTAAATCAAGGTCATCTTCGTAAGATTCATCGACTTTATCTTTCTTCCTTGCCCAGAAAGGAACAAAACCAGATTTCTTGCCTTTCTTTTTACCTTTCTTTTTCTTACCTCCACAGCAGCAGCTTTCATCAATATCTTCGTCTTTATATAAGCTTGGGTCAGCTAAGACTTCTTCATAATCGATACCAGAAAGCGGAGTAGCGACAAGATCCGCAATACGTTCAGCTTCTTCAGTACTAATGTCATCATTATCTAATGCACGGTCTAAAATTTCATCATAATATTCTGACCAATTCTTGGAGATGACATGATCAATAGCATCGTAAACATCCCAACCTTGTTCATTTACCAATGTATCAACCCAAGAAGCATACTTTTCTTCATTTGTATCATAATCATTATCATTAGAAATAGAAGCAACGAAGTTAGTAAACTTCTTATCCATTAATGCAGTTTCATAGGGTGTTTCTTCATCTTCATTAATGATTCGATAGCCAGCACGTTTTGTTACACGTTTTGCCTCTTCGAGTTCTTCACGAGCAACACGTTGACGGAAAGATTCGCCTTCTGAATTCTTGACAACGTGATAACCTTTGCCTTCTACAATTTTTTTAGCTTCTAAAAATGTCATATTAAAGTCCTTTAATTACTATTTATATTATTTATAACTTCCTAATTCCGAAAAATTTAAATATTAAACTATAAATATATTAATAGAATATAAGGAATTTAAATATGGAAGCTAAAAAGTTATTAAATGAAGCTGCTATTGCCGAATCAAAGATTCTTAATGAAGAAACTAACGGCGTAAAGCATATGTATATTTCTGGTCCTTTCCTTCAGGCTGTAGATACTAACAGAAACGGTCGTATCTATTCTAGGGAAATTATTGAAAGAGAAGTTAACAAGTTCCAGGGTCTTATTGAATCTCGTGAAGCTGTTGGTGAACTTTCTCACCCAGAATCAATCGAAATTAACCCAGACCGTGCAGCAATTTTGATTACTGAATTGAAGATGGACGGTAATCTTGCAATCGGTAAGGCTAAGGTTCTTACTACCCCATGTGGAAAGATTCTCGAATCCCTTTTGAATGATGGTGTTCGTATGGGTGTTTCCTCTCGTGGAACTGGTAACTTGACTGAGGGTAATATGGTTGCAGATGACTATTCTCTTGCAACAATCGATGCTGTTTATATGCCATCTGCTCAGGTTGCTTATGCTGATGCAATGTATGAATCTGTCCAATATGCTTCTAAGTGGGTTCTTAATGAAGCAACTGGTCTCTATATTGAAAAGAGAGAAAAAGTTGATGAAGCTACTAAGGCATTCAATAAGAAGGTTGATGATATTGGTTCTAAGATTATCGTTGAAGCCTTCAAGGATTGGTTAAAGTCAATCTAAAATAAATTTACATAAAATAAAAATAGAGGTTTTAAAACCTCTATTTTTTATATGGATGCTTTTTCACAGAATACATTGTGGTCCCAATATTGAACCGCATTTGCAAACCATTCAACTTGTTCAATAGAAATAGGCGTATATCTATGATAGTCAGTTGCTAAGTCAAATCCGTTTTTCTTAGCAAATGCTCTTCCATGGATGTGTCCATAAAGAACAATACTATCAGGATAACGTGGATGTGTCTTACCTTCATCTGGTTCATGAATGACATGATAAGTCTTCTTATTATGTTCAAACGTAGCCTTAGATACAACGTCTATATGCCTGTTTTTTAGCTCAGAAATGACCTTATTAACATCTTTTTCTATATCCCTATCATAATTACCCATGACCCAAATAAGCTGCTTATAATTCAAATCAGATAGGATATTTTTCATCGTAGAGACATCACCGAAGTCGCCAGCATGATAAACAATATCGTTCATTGTAACAGTCTTATTCCAGTTGCTAATCATTTCCAAATCCATTTCAAAAAGATTAACAAACGGTCTTCTGGAATAATTCAGTGTTCTTTCTTGAGAGAAATGTGTATCAGAAGTGAAGAACATATCTGTAGGAGACTTTTCAAGTTTCTTGACAACATGTTTCAAGAGTTCTTCAAGATTATTCCAATACTTGATTTTCTTCATATCAAGTCTGCATTTAAGATAATCATTCTTTTCTGCCCAGTCAGGAAAACCAGAATAAACACCAGGTTTGTCGAACCAGTCACCAAATTCAATATTGGTAGTAAATGCAGGATGTTTCTTTTGAATATCTCTTGCAACCCAGAAGACGATAGCAGAAGCTTTCTTCATTGCGATATATTCCCAAGTGGTTTGCTTGAGCAATGCCTTATCGCCATACTTTTCACGAAGTTTCATAAAATCCGGATTTGTAGGAGTAATAACTTTACCAGTAAAACCTAGTTTTTCGAGAATTTCAAATGCTTCCTTTCTCCAGTCATCTTCATAGTTTTCTCTAGGGCAAGGACCAGCTAGGAAGATAGAATTATTCATGTCCCCAGATAATTGTTCTTCTGGTTCCATGTCAGTATTAACTTTTATTATATTCATATTATCCTCTAATAATTCGTAATACAAATATAGAAAAAGACTGTCAAGTGACAGTCTTATGTAAATTTTATTTGACTTTTATTAATATAATGGACCGCGGCCACGTTGCGCATTGTTGAAGCTTTGCATTGCCATATCATCAAGGAATTCATCAGCTTCTTCAGGACCATATTCGTAAGATTCGTCGTCATTTTCAATATCGAAATCATCAATATCGTTATAGACTTCATTATCTGGAATATTGTTCGGGTCAGTTTCCCAATCGATATAACCCTGGAAGTTGCAATGTTCACAACCTTCACCACCACAATCAGGGCAGATATTTACTTCTTGATCGTCACAACATTCTCTGTGGTCAGTTGAACAACATTCATCGCCATCACAGTTGAGTCCGCATTCCTTCAAGAGATAATCTTGGAATTTCTTGGAATCAAAAACCGGATGTTTGCCAGAATACTTCTTAGATTCCTTAACAAAACGTAAACCGTTTGCATTAACGATTCGCTTTGCTTCAGCAAGCTTTTCTTCTGGGGTCATTTCTTTTTCTTTTGATTCAGAAACCTGTTTCTTGCCAGTCTTTCTAACAAGATGATAGCCATTCTTCTGAACAATCTTAACTGCGTCTTCAAATTTCATTTTAAATTCTCCTTAGGTAAATTTTAAAAGTAATCCATATTCATTTTCTAATTTCTGAACTGTATCAGACATTAGATTATTCAATGCAACTTTGCTCTTGAATTGTTCAGAAAGTTTTTCAACTTCATCAATATAGAAGCGAAGTTTTCTAAGTGCATTTTCTTTATTGTAGATTTCGTCAGAAATCATGTAGTTCTTGGATGCAACCTTGAATGGTGTTCCAGTAGCTAAGACGATTTCAACGAGTTGGTCTGCAAAATCTCTAATTGTTTCGTAAACTGTCTGGAAATGTGTGTGGTGGAAACCGGAATCACATGACCAGTGGAAAATGTGGACCTTATTAGCAAATGTAAGAGAATCTACTGCGAAAGTATACAAATTCTGATATTCTGCCTCATTAGTTCCAGCAAGATATGATATAAAAGTTTCTGTTTCTTCCATAAAAATTCCTTTTATTATTTATAATTATTAAACTCTGAATTTTCGGTTAATTTTCTATTGGATGATCTGCTCTATATTCCTTAAGTGCATTCTTAGCAGTTGAACGGAACAATGCTGGAACATTATCATTAATCATCTGCTCATTTGCGACAATAGTTAATGTTCCTTGTTCATTTTTAAACTTGTTGAAATATCCTTTAGCCATTGGTTTATAAAGGGTTGGAACATATTTGTCAATATCAGCTTCTGTTAAAGTGATAAGGTCAGGATTTTGTTGAACCTTTGGTTTTGGTTGTTCTTTTACAGGTTCTGGTTCTGATTTTGTCTGTTCTACTACAGGTTTAGGTTCAGGTTTTGGTTGTTTTGTTGATGCAGTTTGCTCTTGTGTGGCAGGTTTATTATTTTTAGACATGTAGTTTTCATAAGCAGTTTTAAACTTATCTTTTTCTATTTCACCATTACCATAGAGCATGTTATAATTTAAGCCTTTGTTATCTTCACGTAAACCATCTTGTATATCTTGATTTGCAGCAATTTCACCCCATTGAGTAGAAGTTAAACCTCGATATTTTCTTTCGTTAGGGTCAGCTTTAGAAATGCCAGCCTTTGCTAATTTTTCTTCACTGATTTTTCCTTCATTACTTGTATTATTTTCTTGCTGTTCCGGATATAATGTTACTGGTGTGTCTAGTTTTACAGGTTTCATTGGATCTTCTGTTACAGAAGTTTCAACCTTTGTAGTAACCATAGGTTTATTGTCTGAATTTCCTACTGTTACTATAGTTTCATTCGGTAAACTAGTATTTTCATTATTAGCATATTCAGTTTCAGAATTTAGCATATTTAAAACTCTAGCATCATGTCTTTCCTTAAGACCTTCCCAATCTTTTTCATTAACAATGCTTTGAGCCTTTGCACGTTCTTCTTCTGTATAACCAGCATCATAAGTTTTATCATATCTCGGTTTACCATTATCGAGTTCACCTCGCATCATTCTATATGCGAGTTCGTCGGTTCTATCTTCAGGAGATAATGACTTTAAGTCAACTGGATTATTCTTTTCATTTGACTGAATAAGAACATTATCTAATACTATTTCATTATCAGTATTAGTTTCTGGACGTTCTTGTTCTGTAACAGAATCAGTAACAGTATTTTGACCAGTTGGAACTTCGCCAGCCGCATTAAATTCATTTTGTAATGCAGTATTATTTGAATCTGGAAGTGCAACGTCTTGACTTGTCTGGTCAACAGTAATATCAGTAACATTTTCTGCTGGCGTTTCTCCGATATTAGTTGATTCTTGTAATGGACTATCTGGATTAGTTTCTTCAATAACTGGAGCAGTAACTTCTTCTGTCGGAGCAGGAGATTCTTGTGCTGTTACTGGTTCTTCTTCCTTAGTTTCTTTTGCATAAGCCTCTTCTTCACCAGAAAGAACATAGAAGGAACGATATGAAAATTTTAAAGTCCATTTTGCAATATCAGCAGAGCTATAATCAAGATCAAATTTAGTATAGTCTACAAGCTTTAATTCTTTGAATACATATTTTAAATAAACGGTTGAAAAAATATTATTAAAAACATATACAGTTAATTCTGGAATATAATCAGTCAATTTATATTCGAATGTGTCTTCATCAAATAATTTTGACAAAAATAAATTTACCAGATTAGTAATAGCAAGAGTTCCATTTTCACTATAATGTTCAATTAGTTCTATTTCTAAATCACCCAAAGATGTTGGGTCCATATAGATAATGGTTTTGCTATTATTACCATATTCAAAGATTTCTTCTTTTGGTTTATATGACGGTAAAGTAACAGAAGTGCATTCACAAAGCTCAATTTCACCATTTTCTGGCTTTGTGATTTTTAAAGCATATCTGTTCTCTTTTGGACTATTATCATTCCAAAAATCAGCATCATCAAGTTTTAAACGAACCTGATAAGAATCTGATAATTTTATAGTTTTGGTCGTTAAATAGCCATAAATATTGCATAAACTCATACATTATTTATAAATAGTATATGAATCCAAATAACTTAAAAGATTGCTTAACTAAGTTCTGGACACCGAAAAAATGCGGAAAATCCGGAGAACCTGAAGATTTTATTGAACAACATGATATGATTCTGGGTAGGACTTTGATGGCCGATCCAGCTGATTTATTAGAACAATTAGAAGAAAATACATTCGACTTTCAGGAATTTGAACTGATTAAATGGTCAGATTTTTTAAGACGTGCGAATTTGGCAGAATATTTAAAATCTGATTATATAAAGCTTGCATTAGATGTAACAACTACAAGACCAGCTATAGGAAAAGGAGAATTTCTTTTTGTAAGTTGTTTCTCTAATCTTGGATTTGCAAACGGGAAAGGTGATATTGTAGATTTTAAATCAGGTAAACGTTGTGAATTTAAAGGCATTCGTTCTACATTATCAGGTGACAGTAAAGCATATAGACAAATGAATAAATCAATCATTTATTCTATATTTTCTCTATTTGGCACTGGTTCTTCTCATGACCATTTTAATCGTAAATGTGCAAGAGATATTGATGAATTATTAAAGTCAAAACCAAGTTTATTAAATGAAGTATTAAAACGTTTACAAAATTTAACAGAACCAGATTTGGCTTTTATAAAGCCATTTGCTGAATTGTATGAAATTAAGAAAGATATTTTTATGGTTGTTGGGGCAATGCAACTTTCCATTTATTTGAAGACACAAAATTCACAATATATTTTGTTTACAAATGATGAAGGATTTAGATGTTTTGAACAACCAAAGAGTGCAGACGACGCATATTATATCGTTAATGAACTTAAATTATCAAGTTGGCAAACTAGTGATTATGGTATGACTATAGGTATGTAATGGCAGACGGAAATGATAAGAACATATTAGACCCATCATCTGCATCGCAGTCTGGTCCAACAGCTTCTGTTAATAACGTAATAGAAGTTTTATATGGTAGTGATGATATTCAAAAAGCATATCCTATTCCGACAAACAAGATAGATAAGATTCAGATTAAAGAAAGTTTCTTTTCAAAACTTCCAACTTTGAAACTTGTCTTGTCTGATGTTGGTACTCTTTTCAATACTGTTGGTTTTCAGATTGGCTATACAATCAATATTAAGATTACACCAATTGTTAAGAATAAAGATGTTATTCCAAGACCATATGTAAATTCAAATTTTACAATTCAATCAATTAACTATGTTTTTGATTTGGATAAGAAAGATTACGTATATGAATTGAATTGTATATATCCAGCAGAAAAATATTTGAATGATATTTGTGTTTGGCCAGTAACTGAAATCGATGCACTTAATATTGAAAAGCAATATACTAGTGAAGAATTGTTACGTTTAATTTGCACACGTGGTGGTTTAGGATTTTATTCTAATTTAACTACAGAACCAAGCGATAGCATGGCATGGCTTAATTGTAGCTTAACTTATAGTGAGTTTGCTGAGAAGGTAACAAAACATGCATGGGTTGGCGATGATGATATGCCGATTCTTTATGTAAACAAGGAAGGCACAGCAGTTTATAATACATTAAATACAATGTGTAATGGTGCTACAAAATATACTTATATTCATAAAACTTTATATGATATGAAGTATAAGCCGACAGGAAATAATCCGAATAGAAAGCCAAGCGGATATAGAACATTTACAGATATGACGTTTAATAACGTTGGTTATATTCAGAACCAAGGTGCTTATGGTGTAAAAACTTATATTTACAATCCATATCATATTAAGAGCATAAATCCGCTTTCTATCAAACCGAAAGTTCCGAAGAATATTAAGAATGTAACTCTTAATGATGCATGTTTGCGTTATAAAGAATTCCATGATAATAAAATAAGAGTTGCACAGATGAGTAACAAATCACCTGGACAAGTACAGAATTTTAGATATTCTTTTTCTAAGATGCACTTTAAACAGACGCATGAAAATTATGATTATGCTCCGCAACATAATGAAAGTATTAAACGTGCATTCTTCCAGCAATTTGTTTCTTTGACTGTTGATGCAGTTAACCAACCAGATTATGATTTTGACCCATTACAAATGGTTTATCTTGGTGATAAGATAAGTGTTCGTGTGGATTCAACTTATAATCCAGGGACTATTCAGTCTGGTGATTATATTGTAACCGGATTAGTTCATAATTTTTATCCAAGGTCTAATTACACAATAAATATAATCGCAGCAAACGATGGTATCAATGGTGTAGGCCAGTTGAAAAAAGAAAGTGATATTAATAAGAAGTAGGTTTATTTATGGCAATGAATACAGATGAAATGCTTAATGAAATAATGAGTAAGGTTGATTCTGGTTTTAAGGAACAACAAGCAGACACTTACGAAAAATTTTCACAAGATCCACATGACAGATGGACTGGTAAAGTTATTGATAACGTAGATCCAGAAATGCTTGGTCGTGTAAAGATTCTTATTTTTGGTTATTACGATGAATTAGCAGAATTCGCATTGCCATGGGCAGTACCTGATATTGGTTATATCGGTGGTTCGAATGGTAGTTTCGTTGTTCCTGAAGTTGGAACTTTTGTTAGAGGATATTTCGACCAAGGTGACATTCAGAAACCAATTTATGACTCTATTGCATTCAGTGAAATGACTGCTAAGAATAAAACCAAAAATATAATGATTAATAAGTTGGAGAATTATCCTCATAAGATGGTTCTTATGGAAACTGACCAAGGTGATTATCTGACTTTGAACCGTTTTGATGGTGAAACAAAATTCCATCATAGAAGCGGTTTTGATATAACAATCGGTGCAGATGGTTCTTTAACTATCAATACTGGTGCTAGATATTCTGAACAAGGAAATATCAAAATTGAATGTCATGGCGATACAGAAATAAAGACAAATGGTGATACTACTGTTACATCTGAATTTGGTAATGTAACTGTAGATTCTAAGTTGGGATTCGTTATGCTTGGTAAAAATCAGGCAAAACAGTTGGTTAATAATTTACCTATTTGTCCTATTACTGGAATGCCGCATTGCACTGGTAATACTAATGTTATCTGTTAATTTTAGGTATATAAATATTATATGTTAGAACTAAATAAAAATCCAGATTATACTTGGCTAGAAACCAGTAAGATTGACAGCGAATATTATGATTTAAACGCTGATATGCGTGGTGTCGAAGTATGGAACAAAGATGCATTAGATCAGATGATTGAAATGGTCATTGTTACAGAACCACATGAACGTTTATTTAATTTATCATTTGGTTCTCCATTATATCAGGTATTATTTGATAATTTTAATCAATTAGATAGAATAGTAAATACTGTATTTGATACTATTGAATATTGGGTTCCTGTTACAATCGATAGAGCAAATGCAGATGTTGAAGCTGATGAAGATAATCATGCATTATTATTTAAGATTCCATATGTTTCAAATAATGGCATGATTAAAGGAATATTTGCAAGAAAAATCAGTAAGTAAGGTATAATAAATGGTTGATACAGAAATAAGAAATTTTGCAGGACCAAAGATAGAACATGACAGCAAAACAGGCTTGTCACATTTTATCCTTTCAACCACTTATGATACTCCTGCAGGTCCTGAAATTATCCAGTTACATGGATTACTTTCTGATTTACCAGAAATTAGTTTTACAGTTAATTATGAAGATGGTCCTGGTAATGAATGGCAGGACATTTTATCTAATTTCATGACTAATGACTTAATGTCAATATTTAATGCTATTGGTGCAAAGGGTGCAGGATTTAAAAATATAGTTAAGGCTGGTTCTTGGACAAAACAGGTCTATGCTGGTTATGCTCCTTCAACAATACCATTAAAGTTTAGAATTTATACCAGAGATACCTTTGGACAGTCTAATGTTGAAATGTGGAAGAAGTATCTAGTTAAATTTGCATCAATTAATGATGGTAATAAATTTAGTGTAGGTGCAGCTACAGATAATATATTTAGTGCTATAGCAACAGCATATAATACTGGTGAAGATGTTGCAGAACTTGCAAATAGTTCTGTAACCGCTTTAAAGAATACTACAGATGTTACAGCAGGTCAGTCAAATTCAAATAGCGAAGGTAATGATTTCGTTTCTAAATCTATGACTGTTGAAGCACAAGTAGATGCAATTAAAACCGCATTAGCAGATATTTCTGCACTTGCATCGGTGAATGATGTTTTTAAAATTGACATGAAGATTGAAAAAAACAATGAAACTGTAACAGAATATTTAGGTTGGGGCGGTGCATATACTCCTATTACTTTTACAGCAAGTTTTACAGATACTAGATCAGCAAATGCTAATGTAACATTAGATCCGGTTGAAATTGGTAGACTTAATGCAGTTACTATGACTGGTGCGGAAGACCCTAAAGAAATTTATATTTCTTATAAAGATTTAGAAGGTGCTATTGATGATTTTGTTGGTAAATGTTCATCATTAAGCAATGAAGCAGCAGCAAAAATTAAAGATACTTTAGGTGATTCTTCAAAAAAGAAAATAAAAGATGCTTTTGAAGCAAAAGCACCACATGAAGCAAAAAATAATGAT
This sequence comes from Methanobrevibacter sp., assembly GCA_017434555.1. Taxonomy (GTDB): domain Archaea; phylum Methanobacteriota; class Methanobacteria; order Methanobacteriales; family Methanobacteriaceae; genus Methanocatella. The sequence continues at coordinate 97,909 of JAFRFB010000097.1, forward strand.
ATTCGTAAATTAGGAAAATTTATTAAAGATAATGCCAATGCTATTGGCGAAATTATGGTTTCTAAATATGATGAAAACCGTGTTTATGAAACTATGAATATTGAAAATAGCCTAGGTGAAAAGTTATGGCATCTAAATATTTACGATAATGTCATCTTTAACATGGCAAAACCATTAGTCGTTTATATTTCTGAATGGAGTTATAAACCATCAGAAGAACGCGATGGTAATGATCCTGTTTATTATGATTTTGAAATTACTTGTGCATTAGACCAAGTTTATTCTCGTGATACATGGAATAAAATTTTAGCAAGACCAGCACCAGTAATGAAACCGCCAATGAGCGATGTTTAACATAATATTTCTGTTAAATCAGTATCAGTTAATACATACTGTGTTTGTAATGATACATTAAAATCTACATATATTGGATTATTATTATATGTTGTATTTAATGATGGTTTAAATGACCATGATTTTAATAACCATTTTACTTTAGGTGACGATTTAATTAAACCATTAATATCAAGTTTTATTAATGGACAACCGCCTGTATCATTATCTTCCATGTTGCCAAGATTTTCAATAAATTCTTTTAAGTTATCTATGTTCTGTTTAACTTCTTTAGATGCTAGACTTCCTTGAAGTTTATTATTTTTTATAGAATTACCAATATCTCTAAATGAAATCTTTTCATTGCCAAGACTATTTTTTAAACTATTCATGATTCCAGCTAATTCTTCACCTTTATCATAAGCTTGATAAACAGATTGTGCTTGTGATGTTATAGTATCAGAAAGTCTAAAATATTGTGGTGTTGTTACAAAAACTAATAAACGAATAATATCATTAAATGCAGAGGTATTATAATAGTTATTTATCGGATATGCTCTGAATTTAAAAGATATACTTAATGGTTCAGCGGATTTAGGGAATTGTTGTGTCCAACCATCAGTTACTAACGGCGGTTTGTAAGTATTTCTTTGCTGTGCAAACATTTTCATCCACTTGTGCTGAGTAAACTTCTTAATCTTTTCATTAAGAACTGCAGCAGGTGAATCACCCCAAGTAGTAGAATATGAAATTTCAGGAATTTCATCAATGATTCCAGTAACAGCAGTTTTACCAGCAAGAAAGTTATTCATGCTTTCCACGTCTTCTTGACATGTAGTAACAGTAAGAGTAACAGTATGTGCTCTTGTGTAAGGAGAGTCGTTCAAATCTATAATATTTGAACCAGTTGGCTGATTATAATAACTAATTAATGCCATATATTAATCTTCTGCTTTACCTGCTGGAACAAATGATTCTTGGTCCTTAACAAACTTGAACCACTTATCTAATGTACTATTTATAGTATCAAGCGTTGTTTTAATTGCTGCACTCTGATCATCTTTCTGCATCTGAGAAACATACTGTGCAGAAATATTGGACTGTGTATTGTCAGCATTATTAATACTTGCAACAGTATTATTTTCTTTTAAGATAGTCATAACAGACTTTGCAACAGCCTTACTGAATGCGTCAGTTGTGGGATTCATCACTTCTGATGTGACCTTCTCTTTAATTTCGCCAACAGCAGTTTTAATATCAGTTAATATATTAGTTATTGGAGAAAGTGCTTGTTCAAATGCATTGACTGTTGAAGATGTCTTTGCTTTAGAAGTTTCAGAAGCCGTTTCTTTCTCTTCGTCTGGTGCACCACTAAATAACCACTTAATACCTTTAATAAGTGCTTTAATTAAACCTCCAAGAAGACCAACTACGATTGTTACAACAACGTCAGCTAGGAATTTTATAATTCCTATGATAGCATCATAAATCATACCACCAATCATAGCAAATACTTCTACAATCTTCTTAACTGCTTCTACAATCTTGTCACCAAAGAGGACGAATACAAGGATAATAAATCCGAGTAATAACAAGACTGCAGCAATGATTATAAGCCAACCACCGATAGAAACAGCAAGTTTAATACCTTCGAATACAAACTTTAATTTGTTCAATGCCATTTCAGCGATATGCTCGATGGTAGTACAAATTCTCTTGAATATACCGATAGAAACAACCATTGAGTGTTCAGAACTGGTAAATGTAATTCTTAAAATATGGAATGCAACTTCTAAGCCCCACTTAGCAATTAAGAACATGACCTTCATTACATGGAATACTGTAGTGAGTGTTGTTATTAATATTGCAGGACCTTTGAATAGCAAGAATGCAATTCCAGCATAGAATATTATTGTCTTTGTAACTTCTTCAATTTTTTCTTTTATCGGTTTTGCAAGTTTATTCCAGAATCCTTTAAAGAATGCAATACCTAAAATTATATAAGGTAGCAAGTGCATAAATACACCTGCAATTAAAGCGACAGGATTTAAAATACCTTTTAAAATCTTTCCCAAACCAGACATGAACTGTTTTCCATTAACTGGGAATTTTGGCATTGGTATTTTAGGGAATTTCTTCATATCAAAGATAAGCTGATTCTGATTTCCCTTTGGATTGAGTAAACGTTGTCTTGCATCTGCTTCTTGACGTTTCTTTTCATTTTCAACAAATGCTTTTGTTTGTTCAGTTTGTGCTTTTACCTGATCGCCACTTGTTTGTCTAATTGTTTCCTGGTTATCAATAAATCCTTTTTCAACAGCTGTTTGTAAACCATTGAATGCAGAAGCTAAAATTGGGTCCATTGCACTAGCGACACCAGTTGTTCCTTCACCTACGAAAGCTTCTGCATTTTCTGATGGTGGAGTTAATGTCTCTGTTAATTGTGCATCTTGTGCAGCAGCTTCAGTTGAAACTGGTTTTTCAAAAAAATCTCGCATTATTCCAACAAGCTGATTAATAGAAGTATTAATATCAACAAGAGTTATTCTTATACTATCAAGGTTAATATTAGTGCTTCCTATTCCATGTCGACATGCAGATAAAACATAATCAATAGAGGTTAAGCTTCCAGAACCATTACCTTTAAGAGAACGCAATATTGCTATCTTTTCGTCCTCATCTTTAATATTTTTTTGCACCAATGCCTTATTTAACTCTGCCATATATACTATTTATAGTTTCTGATTTTTATAATAAAAAATCACTCCCAAAATAGGAGTGATTTATATTAAATTCTGAAATTTTTAGAAGTATTTGCCACCATCAAAATCAGTTTTTGGTTTTATGCCTTGTTTAGAGACTCTATAATAGTAGTCATAATCGCCTTCTTTATATTCTGCAGAATTAGAAGTATAGTTTCCTTCTTCATTGAATTGAGAATAATAGGCAGAATATGGAACATTATATTGGTCACGTAAAGTTTTATTACCAAAAGAGATTGTTTGGTCGTCATTATAACCGAAACCAGATAATGACATATATTCTTTTTCAACAAGCCATTCATTAGTGTATTCAACACCCCAAACTTCTGGATTAAAACCAGTTGTTATATCTTCTGGGTCTAAATACATTGGTTTATAACCAATAACATCACCTTTCTTGACATGTTGTTCATTTATAATACAGTCAGCAGATGCATAAATTGGGCGTGTGTGCAAGATTGGTTTATCTCCACTAACTGTTTCTGTAGCAGGAATCCAAATATTTGTTACTTTTGTAAGAAGCTTTGCATCTTCTTCATAAGTAGTCAATTCATCAGTTTCCCTATAATCATAAGTTGTTATGTATGCAGAAGTTTTTATTCCTTTATATTCATACGGGACAAATTCAGTCTTTGGATTACCGTTTAATACATAGGTTGGACCAACCTTAGTTTGATAAATCTTACTAAATTCATAAGGAGTAGTTAAAGAACCGTCTTTATTACCGAATGTTGCAGCATGATAAAGATAATCTCCTTTATTTAAAGTAATATAGGTATTAATCTTTTCAATAATCTGTGCATCTTTAATCGGCTTATAAAGGAATGCTTCCAAAGTAAATGTAAACGAAACCTTGATTTGTCTCCAGTCTTCTTCACCCATAGATTCACTTTGAATTTCCCAATTCATAGTGTCAAGTTTCATCTTGATACTTCTACGTTTATTGAAGAACCAGAATTCCTTGACATCAAAGAATGCTGCTGGCTGGAATCTTACAGCGATTTGTTCGACAATCTGTTCAGCATCTGTCATTTTTTCACAGTTTGCTTCCATTGAAACAGAAATATTATATGGAACCGGTTGGACATCAGACCAGAACTTATCTTGCTGGTCACATACCAAACCTGCTCTTTCCAAATCAGAATTATAGAATGCACGAGTTTCATAAATACCCTTTGCTCTTTCAGTAGCAAATTGCATAGAATCAAGTCTATAAGCAAGATTTGGTAAACTGATATAATATTTGTTACCAGATTCTTGTTCGGTTCTAAAGTCATGAGACTTGTTTCTTGGACCGAATTTAATAGGAACATTGATTGTTTTGACTGGTTCTCCAAACTTATTATAACGAATAACTTTCAATTCGTTAAAGAAATTTTCGAACCCGATGAACAGACTACGTATTGTGTCTGCATAGAAATAATTTTGTGGATAACCGAAATTAGGAGCTCCATCAGCAGTTCCTTTCCAATATCCATGTAAACTTGGGTCATACCCTTCTTGTGTATAATTTGCCATATTAGTATTTATAAACTATAAATATAGAAACATCTAATTAAAATAAGGTTTAGTAAAAATGTGGCAAAAAACTGCAGAACTTAGAGGTCATCTCGAAGAAATTGAGATTACCAAAGAACAAATGGACGAATATGTAAAATGTTCTAAGGACATTTTTTATTTTTCTAAATATTTTTATATTTTGAGCGACGAAGGTGAAATTCCTATTAAACTCAGAGAATACCAAGACAGAATTGTAAAAATGCTTGTTGCAAAGTATTATGACAAGAATAATGATATTAGAAATAACAGAATCATTATGATGGGTCGTCAGTGTGGTAAGACTACTATTGCAACTCTTTATATTCTTTGGTATGCATTATTTAACAATGACAAGACTATTGCTGTTCTTGCTAACAAGGAAGACCAAGCAAAAGAAATTATGCTTCGTATTCGTTCCGCTATTTTGAAACTTCCACTTTGGTTACAACAGGGAATTAATCCTGATAGAGGTGGTTGGTCAAAAGAAAGTATCGGTTTTGATAACGGAACTAAGATATTCTGCGCTGCTTCTGGTTCTTCTGCTATTAGAGGTAAATCCGTTGACTTGATGCTTGTCGACGAATTTGCGTTCTTGCCTGAAGAAGAAGCTAAAGACTTCATTAAGTCTGTTTTCCCTACCCAATCTGGTAGAAAGGATGCTATGATGATTCTTATTTCTACACCGCATGGTATGAATGAATTTTATAACATCTGGATGAAAGCTATTTCTGGTGCAAGTTCTTATGTTCCTGCTAAGATTCAATGGTATGAAATTCCTGGAAGAGATGAAGCTTGGAAGAAGAGAATGATTCGAGACTTCGGTATTCAGATGTTCCAACAGGAATATGCTTGTTTAACTGGAGAACATAAAATAACAGTTCGATCCGAAGAAGGAATCGAACTAACAGAACCGATTTCAAAACTATATGAACTTTGGATGGACGGTTTCTTAAGATAAAAATAAAATCACCTTTTTGAAGGTGATTTTTTATTATCGATTAAATGGATTTAATAATTTTGTATATTCATTTTTAGGATATTCTATTGATTTACCAGTAGGATAATCTTTATATTTCATAGTTGGTAAACAGTCAATCCTAGTTCTATTCATCTTTTCATTCCATTCTTCCAATGAACGGTGGTAGTAATGGAAGAGTTTAATATCAGAATCAGAAACTTTATATTTTACTTTCGTTCCATCAACTTTCGGATTAAATTCTGAATTATTTGGTAATATTATATTATAGTTATTAATAAAATGTGGATATGAAAATACTATATTAGAAATCTGTGTTTTAATTGCTGTATGAATAAATGGTTTTATACTAACAAGAACTTCCTTATAATAATCTTCACTAACATATTTGCATTCGTCAATCATCGAACTTTGTCTTGTTTCAGGAACACAAGAAGATTCATAAGAAATATTTACTCTTGGAACACCGAATTGATAAATATCATTATCATTTAAATGTTTTAAGTAGTCATTTATATTAGAATACTTTGTTTTATCAAACCATAAATATTCGTCATCATCACAGAAAAATTGATAAGTATATTTAATATTATTATTTGCAAATCTATTATAAAAATATTGCTGCATATTAAAAAATTTAGATGGCATTTCTATTACGCTAACTTTGTCATTTCCATTAAATTTTTCTTGAATATTACAACATGTTGTTCCATTATCTATAATAATATGGTTAAAACCACACCAATTTAAATAATGATCAACCCATGCATCTATATCACATTCTTTATATGCTTTTGTTACTAAAATAACTTCAGATGTTATTGGTGCATTTTTATCAAAATTTTTTACTTTATAGTAATTTCTATGTTTTCTATCTTTTTCTAAAAAATCAAGCATTTGTCACCTATTAAATTACACTTTGATACTGTTCAGCAAAAGTTCTGAAAATTTCAATATACATTTTAATTATATTAACTGTTTCCTTTGCACTAAACTGATTATTTTTAAATCCATCAGAGTCAATAAAATCTATCTTTAATTTGACTGTAGCATATACAGAACGCTGATTTACTGAATACCCTAGTATATCTATCCTGGAACCATTATCGACGTTCTGGCGCACGTATGGAGCGAAATATTTATTTAATTGCTTAATATAACTCTTGACATCTGTATTTATTTCATTACGCATTTCAAAGATTTTAATTTTTAAAACAGCAAAAGCTTCAGTTTTTGTAACTTCGACACCTTTAAGTGCACAATTATCAATATCGTGAACTAATAATAAAAGCTGATTTTTTAATAATATATTATCAGCCTTTTTCTTATCGACTTTTATAGTATTCTTTTTAAGCTGTTCAAGGCAATAATTTGTTGGGACCATTGCATTATAGCCTTCATTGTAAAAATTAACAACAGATTCCATCAGTTCTCTTGGCATTTTAATTATATTATAACCAAAAGTTCTGACATTTCTTACTATTTTATCATAATATTTTGAAAATTCATTATTTTGAGAATTTTCATTAAGTGAGATAGAAGAACGAATAAAATCAATGGGGTTAACGTCATTAATATAAGCTTCAAACATTTTTTCCATATTAAGCTTAACATCTTTATTGAGATGCTTAGCCTTTCTTTCCATAATTTTTTCGACTTCTTGTTTATAATCTAAAAATTCCATAAGTTTCGTGTCCCAATAGTAGTCTTTTATTATTTATAGTTTAGGGGTTTACAATTATTTTGAAAAATGTTATATTTAGATCAAACACTTAACAAAAAGGAAAAAACATCTATGAAAAAAATCTATTCAATCTTTATTATGTTGGCGTTTGCACTCTTTACGGGTTGTACGACAGTCGACGAAACTGAAAGAGCAGTTGTTCTTGAATTTGGTAAGTACAGCGAAACTTTCGGACCAGGATTGCACTTCTATAATGTGTTCACGAAGAGCATTGTTACGATTCCAGTCAAAAAACAGCTCGAAGCAAGCACATTCGAAGCAGGTTCTAAGGACCTTCAGCAAGTTGTTGTATCGTCAAACGTTAACTATCACGTAGATCCGCAAGCAGTTGGTAAGGTGTATTCGAATTATGGTGTAAATTATGTTCAGACTATTCTTCAGCCAAAGATTAAGGAGACAGTTACATCTATTACGCCGCAGTATGTTCCTGAAGAAATGTTGCAGAAGCGAGAAGAAATTAATATCAGAATGAAAAATGCATTGAAGGCAAAGCTTGATTCTGCAGATACACATATTATTATCGATGGTTTCACTGTAACTGGTTTCCAATTTACTAAAGCGTTTAATACAGCTATTGAAGAAAAGCAGGTTGCAGAACAGAATGCATTGAAGGAAAAGAACGTTCTTAAGCAGATTGAATATCAGAATGAACAGAAGGTCGCAAAGGCAAGAGCTGATTCTACTGAAATGGCAATTAAGATGGCAACTTTGAAGTCTCAGTCTGGAAAGGAATACTTGATGCTCAAGTGGATTGAAAAGTGGAATGGTCAGTTACCGAATATGATGCCTGGTGATAACAAGATTATCCCAATGATTAATGGACTTTAAAAACACCTAAAAATCTCCATATTTAGGGTCAAATCAAAAATACCAGTATTTTATACTGGTATTTTTTATCTTTTATTATTATTTCTATTATCTTTTGTTTTACTTAATCGCCATTTTAGAAAGTCTCTTACTTTCTGTAAAGCTGGATATTTAACGATTTGGTTTTCTGTAATATCATTCCAAATATCCATATAACCGTTATACCAACAGATAAACCACCAATAGTTTTGTGTCCCATATGCACGATATGAAATAATATCTGGACGACATTCATCCATTTTTCTTACAAACAGATAAGATTCTTTACCAAAGTCATATCCGTCCTGGAAGAAAGAACCTAAGTCATATTGGGCAATATTATCGACCAATTCTTTATTTAAAAAGTTTGTTCTACTAGTTATATTATCCATATTATTATTTATATCTGATAATTATTATATAAATTACGATATCTTTCCATTATTAAATGTTTTCCTTTAATATGGTCAAATAATCCGTCAGTTCTTTCATGTGCCTGATGCATAATTTCAATATCTTTTGAAATTCCAACATTTAGACCTGCATACATGGTGTCTATACCCATAGCTACATCTTCATAACCCCAACCTTTAGCAAATGTTTTACTGTCAAATAAGGCATTATCTATACCGTATTCTTTTTTCATAAATTCTATGTGTTTTAGTAATCCTGCTTTAGTTATACCGAAATTACATGACCAGCCAATCATACCAGTAAGCATTAAATCCATTTTTTCATCAAATGTTTTTGCATTATTCCATGCTTTTATTGCACCAGAAGTTATCCTAAGATCGTCATAATTTAATGGTCTTTTTTGCCAAAGTTCATCCATATTAGCTGTCAATAAATCGGATGCTGGGACTTTTATGTTATCGATTGATGTATGTCTTCTAGTTCCAAAAACTAAATCATATTTTTCTAATAATTTCTTATAATTTGCAATTACTTTTTTATTTGCTAACCAAGAATCGCCATCTATAAAAATTAATGCATCTGTTCTATTATTAAGAAAATATGATATTACAGAATTTCTATTAGTGCATCTTCCAGGATTTTTACTATTATCAATTATATAAACATTTTTATAAAAATTAACTGGCATTTTACCATCTGATAATACATATATCATTGTAGGTATTTCAGTTTGATTATATATTGAAAAAATAGCTTTACTTAAAGTTTCTTCTTGATTATGATTTGTTATTGCTATTGTTATATCCATGACATATTTATAAAAAGAAAACCGTCTTTATTCAAGACGGTTTATAATATTCTAATTTAAATTATTGAATTGACCATGTACTTGTTGAAGCATTCCAATGTAAATCGCCAGTTCCTAATGATGCAGTAGTTAAGAAGTCAAATAACTTACCAAGCGGAGTGCCAGGATCTGCTTTATAGGTTCTTGCAGAAACAGTACCATCAGCAGAAACAACCATTGCATTAGAACGTGTTGGAGTATCAAAATCATTAGTTGTATCATTATGATGACCATTACCAACAATGAATAATGCACCAGCAGTTACGTCAAAACCATCTCTATCATCAGTTCCAGGTAATGCTTCATTAAAACGACCAATAACAATCTGAGAATTAGCTGCAGAAAGTCCTTCACCGATTGCTACACCATTATAGCCATCAGCAGTATTATGATGTCCAATCAAGGTAGAGTTAGAACCAAACTTAACAAGGTTATACATGCCAAGAATGGTATTATTTTCAAATATATTATTAGTTTCATTAACTAATTGGTTATGACCACCAATAACATTACAGTCACTGAAGTTACTATTAATTATGTTATCAAGACCAATTATCTTGTTTCTATAAAGATTCTTACCATCAAGAACATCATTATTGTTACCAATTACATAGTTATCAGCAACCAATTTATTGATTAAAATATCATTATTAAAACCAATGTAAACGTTTCTTGCGATTGTATTTAAATTTTCATAATCAGTTTCACCAGAAACGGCATTAGAAGAAACTGTGTTATTGGAACCAAGAATTACTGTATCATATAATGCTGGTCTATTACCACTAATTACACTTGCTTCCTCTATAGTTTTACCAGCATATGAAATTGGAGTAATAAATTCATAGTTGTGATTACCAATAATAACTGAATTTTCTGCACCAGTAAGGTTATTGTTGAAACCAAAGATGTGAGTAGAAATAGTTGCGGAAAGTTCATTGTCAGTACCAATACTTACAACAGATTCGGAGTTTTTAATACCAGCTTTAACATTATTTACAGAATTTCTTTTCTCTGTTCTAACATCACCTTTTCTTACCTCTGGAGCCAAAATCATTAAGCTATTTTCTAAAGCCTCTCCTTGTGCTTTTACTCCAGGGTCTTCAGTATAGTAAGAAAATGACTGTAATGTAACTGTCCATTTATTTTCTCCATAAATTTTATTTTTAAATAAATAACCACTCTCAATATCAGATATATTAGTATATGGTGCTAATGTATTCCTAACATTAGTTAATACCGTATCAGCTTCCTCTTCAGTATCAAAGCCTATATAATTATCATCCTCATCTTTACTTTTATAGAAATAGAATGTCATTGAAATAAAGTCGCTAAGTGCTTTTTTACTTGCAATAGAAACAATTTCATGAGAATTATATATGTTACTATTGATTAAGACATTTGAATTATATGAATTATTTGACCAATAAGTTCCATTTGTATCTATGGTGTAAGATTGTAAATCTTCATCATCAACTGCATAAACAGAATCAAATAAGATATTATGACTAAAGTGTTGTTTTTGATTCTGTTCCCCGTGTGGGAATGAGTGTTTAGCGGTGTCATATTTAATATCAAAAATACTTTGGTATATTAAATTTTCATCAACAAAAGCACCTCCTCTAGCATTAGGTGTTAATCCACTATATCCAATGCTGACATAATTTCCAGTGACTGTATTGTATATTTTGTTATAGTCATACATGTATACACCAGATAGACCAAAACCATGACTTTCATTTTCTAAATATATGTCATTAAAATTAATAAACTCAGCATTTAAATCAACTCTCATACCATCATAATATCCGCCACCAGCAACAGGTTTATTCCATGGTCCCTTACTAAATCTAACAGAACCAAATCTCAAATTATTATGACACATGCACCACAAATCTTCAGCATTTACTGTTATACCACCGCCTTCAATCTTGTTAACGTTAATTAACTTATAATCTGAAGTTTTCTTAGTACCAGAGCAAACAAAATAACACTTATTAAATTCATTACGTGTAAAGATATTAGAACCATAAGTGGTATACTGATCAATCCATACATTACAATCTTTAAATACGGAGTCTGTAACCATAGTATCGCCACCATAACGTTCAACCATAGTTACTGCTGCATTATAAAGGACATTCTTTGTTCTATACCATGAAGAACGTCTATCTGGAACCAAATCATCTATTTCTGTATCAACATCACCAGATAATGTAATTAATTGAGAAGCTGGACCATAAGCATAGTTTTGATGTCCATAAATAAATGTTCCATTGGTATTAAGAATTACATTCTGTGTTCCATAAGCACTATTATTAACACCATAAATGTAGTTAAAACCACCATCAGCGATGTTATTAGTACCTATTGAAGTATCAAAATTTCGATAAGATTTATTTGCGATACCTATTGCAATAGGATAGTTTGGTGTCATAACACCATCTTTATTCCATCTTTCTTTTATTGTTGCAATAAAGCTTCCATCTATGGATGCACTGTTATGGGTACCAACAATAATTGGATTAAATGTATCGCTATAGTTATCAGAACCAACAACTAAACCTTGGGTAGGAACATCTGGTATTGTTTCATAAACTGGACTATATCGACCCCAGTAATCTTTTGTCATTCCTGTAACAACTCGAATATCATTAGTAGAATTTGTTGCAGAAATATCATTATTGTTACCATAAACAATAGAGTTTTTAACTTTATTATCGTTACCGATAACAATAACATCACCAAGAGCAGAATTACCGGAACCGATATAGTAATTATTATCGCCTTCTAAATATGTATCATTATCTTCAGACCAATTTTTCCAGCTATTACCAGCACCTTCAATGTCTTGTAATAATTCTATAATTTTATCATCACGATTCTTTAATGGTCCAATTGTATTCGCTTGTAACCAGTTACCGTCAGCAACGGTATTTCTATCCCAACTTGAAACTGGTAGTTCCTCATTAAATTCTTCTACAGTAGGTATATTAGATGCCATATTAAGTCCTTTTTTAATCTTATCTTATTTATAATATTTTCTGGACATTATAAAATATTATTTTAAAGAAATTTCAGAATTTATTTAAAATAAGTTTACAAAATTCTATAAACCTTTTATATTTGTTTCATATTTTTTACATTAAAGCCCTATTACTGGCTCGGAGCTCAACCCAATGAGTTGTCGGATAAGTTTAGGCTAGTTGGAATCATAGGTGTGGTTCCAGGTAAAAACTAATTCACCATCGACGTATTACTATAGCATGTAATACTTTAAGCCGCCATTGGTATTGAAAGATGTAGCTGGAGTACAGGATGACCGACCCATAAGCTTTCAAATAAATCCACTTAGTCGAAGACAGATGATCTTTTGCCTATTTTCCTAAATAGGCTTATTGTCTCTACAGATATTTGAACGTGTGTGTAGATAAGTTTAATATAAATAATATATGAATTTTAAAGATTATGTAAATAAACACTTAGATTTATTAAATGAGGTCAAAGGTATTGATTTAATCAATAATTTTAAAAAAGTATTCCCATATTCTAAGGAAAGTAATCTTACAGTAAAGCATTTTAATATAAAAGGTGAAGATACTGATACATTAGAAGCTACTGGTACTGTTTCTTCAGAATCTGATCCAGGTAACTCATATGTTTGTATGGCAAAATTTCATAGAGAAAATAATGAATTACCATTTTCTTTACAAAATATGTGTAAAGTTTCTTGTAATTGTAATGCTTATAGATATAATTTAAGCCATCCAAATTCCAAGAATTCTTCTCAAGCAGAGCCAATTCCAGGATATGCAAGTATAGCTAACACAGTAAGAAACCCGGATAAAAATGTAGGTGTTTGCAAACATTTATATGCATTTCTGCACTTTTTATATGAAAAAGGAATTATAAGAAATAACTAGGAGATAAAAATGTATAAAAACAAGTATTTTACAAAGAATAACGAAATTGACGTTACAGAGATGCTTAACGCAATTCCTGCAAAGATGACTCTTGACGAAAAGACAGATTGGCTTGAAGCTTTTGATTGTCTTGACGAAGAGACACAGGATGAATTGGTAGGTGTTCGTAACATCATGTCTGAACGTCGTCATACACCAGTTGCTGATGATGAAATTGAAGAAGAAACTGAATTTTCTGACGAAGCAGAAGATGAAGCTGAAGCTTATTTCATGCGTAAAGCAAATGAATTCGATAGAAAGAAATCGATGTCTCGATAATTAGAATAATTAGAAAAAAGTAACGTATTGTTTACATAGCAATACGTTTTTCTATATTTGTTTATTATGAATTATAATAATCCAAAATTAAGAATATTAAATATCACACACTATGACATGGACGGTTGTGGTGCTTCTATTGTCTTAAAGAATTTCTATGAAGATGTTATTGTAGTTCCTGTAACTTATAACACAGAATGGAAACTTCTTGATGACATTCGTCAATATGAAGGAAAGTATGATGCAATCATTTGCACAGACTTTTATCCTGCTCAGACAATCAATGATTTGAGAAAGTTGTCAACTACATTAGTTCTTGACCATCATGAATCAGTTGTCGATAAGAATAACGATACCGATATTATTATCAATACGTTATATTCTGGAACTAAGCTTGCCTATAAATTTGTCAGTAAATTCAAAGATGTTTCATATCTTGAAAAATTAGTCGATATTATTGATGATTATGACATGTTTAGATTAAAGATTCCAGCAAGTGTATATTTCAATAATCTTTTCTGGGAAATGGGTCATAAATGGTTTATCAGACGTTTCATTACTGGAAATACTGTAATGTACCCAGAAGAAAAGAGATATTTTATCGATGCTAAGAAAGAATTTGATAAAATGTATGAAACTCTTGAAATTACAGATTTGGCTAGAAACGGTGTATTCTTTGAAACTGACCGATTCCATTATGAATGTATCGAAGCTCTCAAGAAAGACGGTTATAAGTGGTTTGCAATCAAGAATAAAGGTAATATTTCTGTTAGATGTGATGATATTGATTTAACTGAAATTTTCAAGAAACTTGGTCGTGGAGGTGGACATGCACATGCAGGTGGAGTTCCTCTCACTAAGACAGATAATGTTGCTGAATGGGTAAGAAAAATCGAGTATTTCATCGATGATTACTACATGAACATGATTGATGATTAATTAAAAAAGCTACCTTAATTGGTAGCTATTTTTATATAAAGATAATTATAAATAAAGATAGGTTAAGTATCGGGAAATACTTAACCTTTTACAAACATAATAAGTTGAGGTTATCATGTCTGATGAATTATTTATAAAAAAGCATTCTAAAAATAAAATTGTATATAAAGAACCAGTTTTAATAGATGATAATACAAATTTAGAACAATATATACAACAAAAACAAAAAATAAAATTTATTTGTAAAAATTGTAAAAAGGAAGAAATAAATTTATTACAATCATTTTTAAGACGTAAAAAGATAAATTTTGAAAATTTATTTTTATGTAAACAATGTAGTTATGAAAAAACATGTTTAGAAAAATATGGTGTTAAAAATACTGATTATATAAAAGATGGCGGCGAAAAACGTATAAAAATTTATCAAAAAGAACCAATAGAAATTTCTTATAATGAAGATTTAAATAAATTTAAAAAATCACAAAAATTAAAATTTATTTGTAAACAATGTAATAATGAATCTATACAATTAGCATCAACATTACGTAAAAATAATACATTTATTTGTTCAATATGTAATTTAAATAATACAATTTTGAAAAAATATAATGTTAAAAATATAATGCATGTACATGACTTTTTTATTAAAGGTTGTAAATTTTATTGTTATGATAATGTAATGTTTGATTCATCATGGGAATTAGCATATTATATTTGGTTAAAAGATAATAATATTAATTTTGAATATCAACCTAATATTTCTTTTGATTATGAATATAATAATAAAATTCATAAATATAAACCTGATTTTAAAGTAAATAATGAGATAATAGAAATAAAAGGTGATCAATTTATAAAAAATGGAAAAATGGTATGTCCATATAATCATGATAGAGATGAATTATTTAATGAAAAATATAAATGCATGTTAAAACACAATGTAAAAATATTAATGAATAAAGATATAAAACCAATTATTAAATATATAAAAGAAAAATATGGAAAAAATTATCTGAAAAACTTTATTGTAAACAAAAATTAGCTATATTTGAATATATAATTATGACAGATATTATTATAGAAAAAAATAATGAAAGTTATGTTCAATTACACTGTAATGAAGAAATAAACCATGAGATAAATAATTTATTTTCAGCATTTGCGGCCGGCTATCGTTTTAACCCCAGGTATGTCAATAGACTCTGGGATGGCCGGGTTCGTGTTTATTCTCCTATTACACAGTTGCTTCCAATAGGGTTAGTTTCTAACCTTATGAAGTGGTGTGATACTAAGAAATATACGTATAAAATGGATTTTTTCGATGATTTTACTGATGAAATTGATAAGGATGAATTAAGAGAAACTATCAATGGATATGTAAAAAAATTCGATGTAAGAGAATATCAGTTTAAGGCAGTTTATGAAGCATTAACCAATAAGAAAGGTATTTTGCTTTCTTGTACTGGTTCTGGTAAATCTTTGATGATTTATTGCATTTTCAGATATTTGCTTGAAAAGAAGAAATTGAAGCATTTATTGCTTATTGTTCCTAATACATCGCTCGTAGAACAGATGTATACCGACTTTATTGATTACGGTTGGGATAATATCGAAGATTCTGTTGAACTATTGTATTCTGGTAAGAAACCAACTTATAGATTACCAGTTTTGATTTCCACTTGGCAAAGTTTACAGACACAGGATAAGAGTTTCTTCGATAAATATAATGGTATTCTTGTTGATGAATGTGTAAATGAAAATACATTAATATTAACACCATCAGGTGAAAAACAGATTAAAGATATTAAACCAGGTGAATTAGTAATAACGTATAATGAAAAAAATAAAATATATGAACCTAATAAAGTCTTAGAAGTTCATCAAAATCATATTAGTAGCAGAAATAAAAAAATGTTACGATTAGAATTAGAAGACGGTAAAATATTAGAATTAACAGAAAATCATCCAGTTTTTACTACTAATAGAGGTTGGGTAAGAGCTGGAGAGTTAAATGAAAATGATGATATTGAAATTATAAATAATATAGAAACGAGTGAAGACGGTTCTAAAAAATAAGTTTTATTTTATAAATTGTAAAGGATATATCTGTTCTTCACTTTAGGATATATTCTTTACAATTTTTTTAAATAGGAGTGAAGACCTATGCCAAATAAAATATGTAAATATTGTAATACAGAATTTAATACGTGGCAAGCTAGAGTTGCACATGAAAATTTTTGTAAAGATAATCCAAATAAATTAGAAAGTTATTTAACTACATATAGAAAAGAACATTCAGCTTGGAATAAAGGATTAAAAGGAAAAAGTGGTGTTCATGGCTGGTGTTATGGAAAAAATAAAGATAATGATGAAAGATTAATGAAGTTATCTTTAGAAAGAATGGGTGATAATAATCCAAGTTCTTATAAAAATAGACCAGATAGAAGTTTAGATATTAAAAAACAATCAGAAACAATGAAAAGAAAAATTTTGGATGGAACCTTTACACCAAATACTGAAAATAGATTATGTCATAAATTATTTGTATATGATAATAAAAAATTTAGAAGTAGTTGGGAAGTTGTTTTTTATTATTTTCATAAAGATTTTGAGTATGAAACAAAAAGAATTAAATATACATTAAATAATAAAGAACATATTTATATATCAGATTTTTATGATCCTATAACAAATACAATTTATGAAATTAAACCTGATAGAATGATGTATAATATACAAAAAGAAAAATATGAAATAATTAAAAACGAATGTATAAATCAAGGATATAATTTTATTCATTGTGGTGATACTTGGAAAAATTCTATTATTTTAGAAAATACAGATATTAATGAAGAAATTATAAAAAAGTTTAATAATTAAATTATGAAAATTAAAAAAATTACAGAAATAGAAAAACCAGAAATTGTATATAATCTTTCAGTAGAAAATAATGAAAATTATATTGCAAATGGAATAGTAGTGCATAATTGTCAGCAGTCAAAAGCAAACGTTCTTTCTAAAATTTTGAAAGCTTCATTCAATGCAGAATATAAGATAGGAACTACTGGTACTTTACCTAAGGAATTATCTGACCAGTTGGTTATTAATTCTGTTATTGGTAACGTTATTTTCGAATTGAAATCCTCTCAGCTTATCGATGAAGGATATTTGGCTAAAATGTCTGTTGCTGGTATTTTCTTAAAATATCCAGATGAATTTATTGCAGAAAATAAGAATAGAACATATCAAGAAGAAGTAAAGATGGTCGAGGAATATGAGAATAGAAATGATGTTCTCAAGTTTATTATTGACCATTCGAAACCTACTGACAATATGCTCGTTTTATTAACTCATAAAGCACATTTACAGTCTACTATTGAGTATTTGAAGAAGTTATATCCTGATAGAAATGTAAGCGAAATTAGTGGTGATATTAAGACTAAGACTAGAGAAAATATTAGAACTGGAATTGAAAATGAAGAAGGTTCGATAATTGTTGCTACTTATAAAACTATGGCAGCAGGTGTCAATATTCCGAAATTACACAGTGTCGTTCTTTATTCTAATAGTAAATCCAGAATCCAAGTTTTACAGTCTATTGGTAGAGGATTGAGACTTCATAAGACTAAAAATAAGGTCATTATTTACGATATTATTGACGATTTAAGTTATAAAACAAGAACTGGAAAAACCAAGAAAAATTATTGTATGCAACATTACGATGAAAGATTGGAGTTCTATAAAGAACAGAATTTCCCGGTAATTACGATAAATCGCAACATTTAAATATAAATATCATACACACAAACGTATAAACAAAAGTGAGGAATAAAAAATGAACTATCTATATATTGGCATTCTATCAATTGCCGCAATAATAATTGGCTTGGGTATCAAGCTTGCAATCACAAAAGCAAACATTAAGAAAAAGAAGGAACTTGCAGCAAAACGTAAGGAACTTCTTGCAAAGCGTGACCATGAAATCATGGAAGACACAGCTAAGATTCTTGAAAAGTTCCCGCCTGCAAATGGTCCAGATCCTATTAAGGAACCAGACTATGATAACCAGTATACTTCTGAAAATTCAGAACCGTTGGTTATTGCAGAAAAGGATGAACTTACTGAACTTTCTGAAAAGCTTGATGAAGTCGATACTCATGGTAATGTTATTTCAGCTGCAACCGATAAACTTGGAATCATCGCATCTAAGCCAATTCCGGTTGAAGGTGTTATTGATGAAGAATCCTTGAAGACAATCGGTGAAGCAGTCGCAGCACTTGAACCTAAGAAGACTAGAAAGAAGACAACTAAGAAGGCTACAAAGAAGCCTGCCAAGAAACCAGCTAAGAAAGCAACTCCTAAGAAGGCAGTTAAGCCAGTAAAGGCTAAGGATATTGGTATTACAGTTGTTGAAGAACCAGTCAAGCCAAAACGTAAATACACTAAGAAAGCAAAGGTAACTGAATAAATTTAATAAATAGAGGACAGGCATTCTTTTGATCTCATGCTTGATAAAAATTGGCGTTTTTATCTAACTCTATTATAAATATTATAAATGAACGCCAATTCATTTAAAAATTAGGAGATCAAAAATGTTAGAATGTAAAATTTGTAACAATAATTATAAAAATTATATTGCATTAGCTAAGCATATTAGAATTACTCATAATATTTCTTCACAAGAATATTATGATTTATTTTTTAAACAAGAAAATGATGGTAAATGTGAAATTTGTGGTAAATTAACAAAATTTAGAAGATTATCTAATGGATATAATAAATTTTGTTCAAATAAATGTGCTGGACAATCTGAATTAATAAAAGAAAAAATAAAAGAAACTTGTTTAAAAAAATACGGAACTGATAATTATTCTAAAACGAATGAATATTTAGTAAAACGAAAAGAAACATCATTAGAAAAATATGGTTTAGAAGATTATTCTAAAACGAATGAATTTAAAGAAAGATTAAAAACTACATGTTTAGAAAAATATGGAGTTACTAGTTATACAAAAACAGATGAATGTAAAGAAAAAATAAAAGAAACTTCAATTAAAAAATATAATGCAAATCATTACTCAGAATCTATAGAATATAGTAAAAAACGTAAATCTGCTACAAGTAAAAAATATGAAAAAATATTAAATGATAAAAAATTAGGAAAAATAAATTTACATAATAAATATTTTGTAAATTATCATTGTAATATATGTAATAATGATTGTATAATTAATTTTAATACATTTAGAGCAAGATTATTATACTGTAATACAAATCCTTGTTTAATATGTAATCCATTAGAAAAACAATATTCGGAAAAAGAAAAAGAAATATTAAAATATATAAAATCCTTTTATATAGAAGATATTATTGAAAATGATAAAAATGTACTTAATGGATTAGAATTAGATATTTATATACCTAAATTAAAAATAGGAATAGAATTTGATGGAACATATTGGCATGCAGATAAACGTTTTTACAAAAAAGATGATAAAATAAATTTTAAGTATACTGCTGAAGAAATATGGAAACATGATGCATATAAAGATTATTTATGTGAAAATAAAAATATAAAATTAATTCGTATAAAAGAGTATGATTATGATATAAATAAAAATGAAATATTTAAAAAATTAAGAAATATTATAGATGAGGTTAATAAATGAGTGAAATAAATGAAATGCAATGTCCTATATGTAATAAAATATTTACTAATGGTAGACAACGTGCTAGTCATTTTTGGAATTTACATAAAATTAAATACTCTGAATATGTAGCAGGTAATTCTGCAATTAATAACGTTATTGATGAAATGAATAAGCCAGATGTTGCAGTTCAGCAACCACAGGTTATTCAAGAATCTAAGACAACAAAGCCTGCAGAAGCATTGTTCCAGCCAGCTCAGATTACCGAAGCTAAGGAATTTGTCAATGAAGCTCCAGCAGCAATTATTGACAGAGAACTTATGAAGGAAGCTGAACGTAAGGACACAGATTTTGTTCAGACTGTCAGAAATCCGTATAAGGATTTGTATAATGATGGTGGTCAGGTTCTTAATGAATGGCTTTAAAAATTAAATAAAAAATACAAATAAATGTTTCCAAACGTAAAAATTTGGAAACATTTTTCTATATTTACTTATATAAATAAACTAGTTGATAATAATAAAATGATGAAGATTGGGCGTGGATTTTTATCAATTATCAATGGAAAGCGCATGACGATGAATAATAAGGAAAATAAATATGGCAAATAAATTACTTGCGAAGATGAAGAAGGATAAGGCTTTTGTAGATTTGTTAACTACAGAAAAGAAGCCGATTGAATGGTTAAGCACCAACTGTATCTCAGTAAACTTATTGCTTTCTGGTAAAATCAGAGGCGGTATTAAGAAAGGCTCAATTAGTATGATTGCAGCAGGTTCTGGCTGGGGTAAATCTATGATTGGTTATGCGGTTCTCAAGTCCGCTCAGGATTCTGGTATGAACTGCTTTATTATCGACACAGAAAACAGTGTCAACTATGAATTGCTTACAAAACTTGGTATTGATATGAAGGAAGTTGGTGTTTTCGGTCCGACAAACCTTATTCCAGCAATTAAGCAATTTATTATTAAGCTGGCTGATGGTCAGACTTTAGAAGAAAGACGTAATACCTTTATTTTGTTTGACTCTTGGGGTCCACTTGTTACCCAACAGTCTGTTGATAAAGGTGCAGAAGGTAGTTCCGCCGCTGATATGGGTAGCACTCCAAGATTCAAGAATGAACTTGCTAACCATTTACTTGGTGCTGGTTTTACTACTCTTGTTATGAACCACGTCTATGCTTCTCTCGAAATGTATGGTGATCCGTATAAGATTCCAGGTGGTATGAGACTTATCTTTAATGCTGATTCCATTATGCTTGGTTCTAGTGCTAAGAAAGAAAAGGACAAGGAAAAGAACATTCTCGGTAAGATTATTACTGCAGGTGTTGCAAAGGGTCGTTCTGCTAAGGAATTCGTTAAGACACAATATCTTATCTTGCATGCTGGTGGTATTTCTCCATATTACGGTTTGCTTGATGAAGCCATGGAATCTGGTTGTGTCTTCAAGCCGAAGCCAGGATATTATGCTAGAACTGATTATGATGTCGATAAGGAAACTGGCGAAGTCATTAAGCAGTGGAGAGAAACAGAACTTTATTGTGCACAATTCTGGATTCCATTATACAAGGATGAAAAGTTCAGACATTATGTAGAAAATAAGTTCGCATTCGAAGATCAGGTTCTTATTTCTTCTAACCAGGACGTCATGAAGATGCTTAATGGTGAACAGGAAATCGTCGATGATGCTCCAGAAATTATTGATTCTGAAGAGTATGAAGACGAAGAATAAGAAAAAATCTAAATAAAAATTAAAGGTAACTGTCACAAGTTACCTTTTTTCTATATTTGCATAAAAATGATTACGATTATCCTGGTATATATAAGGATAAAGGTAAAAAATGACTGATATTGAATTTGAACAAATAATTATTAAGACAATTTATGCAAATCCCGAAGTTTCTGGTAAGATAATTCCAGAACTTGATACTGGTTGGTTCACAAATGTTGACCACAAATACATCGTTAATGCCATTTTGGAATATAATTCTAAGTTTTCTGCAGTTCCTAATGCGATTGAAGTTAAAAGACTTTTGTCTGACCAGAGAACAGTAGATGAATTCGAAAAGTGTATGTCTATTAACGATGAAGACGTTAATACTCCATATATTCTTGATGAAATTCAGAATTTCATTAGAAAACGTTTAGGTAGACAAGTATGTATGGATTATAACGAATATTGTTCTACAGGTAAGTCTAAAGGCAGTTTTGCTGATGAAATGGCTTATGCTGAAACATTTACGTTTGATACTAAGGTTGGTTTCTCATTCTTCGAAGAACCAGAAGTAATCTTTAATGACATTATTACGAATGAAAGATTATATCCTACTGGTTGTAGAGCAATTGATGAAATGATTGGTGGTGGTTTACATCCTAAGTCTATTTCTTTGATTATGGCTCCTACCAACGTTGGTAAAACTTTGTTTATGTGTTCTATTGCATCTGCATTATTACTTGCAGGTTTGAGAGTTCTTTATGTTTCATTCGAAGACTCTGAAGTTAAGATTGGTCAGAGAATTATGCAGAATTTGTTTGATATTAACCAAACAGAACTTAGAGCTTTGTCTAAGGATGCATATAAGAAGCTTTGGATGAAGAATACACAACAGATTGGTCATAATAAGCTTGTTATTAAGGAATATTCAGAAGGTTGTATTAATGCACTTGCATTGAAGGCATTGATTAGAGAACTTAGAGACAAGCGTGGTTTCGTTCCTGATGTATTGATTGTTGACTATATCGGATGTATGATTCCTAATGGACGACCAAATGCAAATGAAAATGATAACTCCAAGTTAAGAGAAATTTGTGCACAGGTTAGAAGTATCGGTATGGAAATGGATATTCCGGTTCTTTCTGCAGCACAGTCTAACAGAGGTGGTTATGGTAAGGGTGAAATTGGACTTGATGATGCAGCTGACTCTTTCGGCCAGACAATGAAGGCAGACGTTATCTTTGGTGTTACACAGTCTCCAGAACTTAAGGAAGGAAGTATGTATTTGGTCAAGCTTTTGAAGACCAGATATGGTCAACCAAAGTGTCCGTTAGCTACGATTGGTGTCGATATTGGTAAGCAACGTATTTTTGACTTGAAGACATTTAATAATGCTGCAGTTCCAACACAAGGTGCCAATATATTTAATCAACCACAAGAGCAACAGTCTGTTTCTGCTTCTAATATTGAAGTAACGCAGAATAATTTAAACACTTTTGAATTTTAATGAAGGTAACTTATGATAAACGTATCAGACTTATCAGTAAACGAGGAAGTAACAGAATCTGAGAGTAAAGATTCTTTTTACAAGCGACTTAAAGCCGCTGGTATAGACTTTGATGACATCGATTCTGATTCCAGATTACCTAAATATATGATTAAGGTAATCAAGAATGAACCCAAGGAATATAATAAGTTCAATAATGTTCTTTATAAGCTTAATAAGGATAAGATTGTTACTATTGTCGATTCTATGGCCTATTTGGTCGAGGATTGGTTTGAACCAAATATCTTGATTAAGTGTTTAGACGAAATGAACTATTATTCCCTTATGAATGGGTTAAAAAAGAAGTATTTAGTAGATAGAAGTTCATCTGATTTAGAAAATTTCTTTGTCTAATATGGTTGATAAATATCAAATTTATATGCTGTATAAAACCGTTAAGAAGATGTGGAATGCAAAACGGTTCAATACAGCAGTTTTTAACGATTTTTTTGATGATACTTTAGAGAACTATCTTATTTCTCAGTATATACATGAAAGTCCTAGAGTAGAATATATGGCAAATTATGGAATTAAGCTCGTAAATGAGATTAATTGCGGTTTAATCGATGTTGAACATTGGTTAATGTATGTCATGATGAAGTGTCTTTGTGACAAAAAATGTCCCGAAATGCCCGAAATAAATTCTATAAATAAATTAAAGGACAATATGATTTTCAAAAAACGTCCTATTATAGATTCTCAAATCAAGCTTATTCAGAGTTTAATTGCTGAGAAAGGTTCTGGTTTGAATGAATTTATGGACACAAGATTCTCTTTGTATGATCTGGACGCGAATCAAGAAAATCAAGCCTACAAAATGTATAGTATAAGCCAGTTGGATCCTGAGTTTTACATCCAGGGTTTTAAGGCAGGGAAGTTTAAAATAGATATGGACAAGATTAAGAGTATTGATTACAAAAGATTTATAATGTTTACAAAGATGATATTAAAATTAAATCAAGAAATATCAGATAAAAATGTAAACTGATAGAAACGTAAAATTATGTTTCTATATTTAGAGCGTCAATTGAATGGTCAATTGGGATAAAAACAAAAGGATAAAATAAATTATGCCAATAAAGAGAAATAACTTGAACGCACTTTATAGTGCAATGGATAACCTTAACATCGGTAAGAAAGACAACAAGCAGAAGTCATACGAAATCGAAGGCTTATTTAAGCCGAAGATGGGTGCTGACGGTAAGTTTACTGTTGTTCTTAGATTCCTTCCAGCACACCCGGATGAAGAAATCCCTTGGGTAGAAAACCGTTCTCATATGTTCCAGCTTTCTAATGGTGCATGGTTCGGTTGTGACTGTGCTAAGAAGTGGAATGAACCATGTCCGATTTGCGATTATAACGCAAAGATTTGGAATAAGTATGGTAGAACCGATGAAGCTCGTTCCCGTGTAAAGGATAAGTGGAAGCCAAAGTTCTATTCTAACGTTTATATCGTTAAGAATCCGAACGCTCCAGAAACCGAAGGTCGTGTTTATCGTCTTGAATATGGTCGTGCAATCATGAAGATGATTCAGGATGCAATGGCTGATAAGGATGATGCCGAACTTGGTGTAATTCCAGGTATCAATCCGTTCTCCTGGTGGGGTCCGAACGATAAGGCAGTTCTTGCAGGTGAAGATAAGGCAGGTGCAAACTTTGTTTGGGAAGGTGTTAAGGGTTCTAACGGTCCTAACTACTCTAGCTCGCACTTTAGCAATCCTCGTAGAATGTGCAAACTTGGTCAGGATGGTAAGCTCGTCGAAATGACTGATGCAGAACTTGATGTCGTTGAATCTCAGCTCTTCACATTGAAGGATATTGAAAAGCAGAAGGATCAGCTCCGTTCTTACGAAGACATCCTTAAGTTCTACAAGACCAAGAGTGGTGAAGATTTGTTTGCAGAATTTGAAGATGGAACAGATTATACTGCAACTGTTAATACAGGTAAGACTGTAGAAGCTGATGATGACGATATGTTTGAAGCAGCACCAAGGAAGACAGCAGAAGTTCCAATGGAAAAGGAAGTTCCTACTGAACCGCTTTTCGAACCAGAATTTGAAGCAACAAAGCCAACAACTTCTAGTGTCGAAGCAGCGGAAGATGAAGAAGACTTCTTTGCAAGACTTGCAAACGGTTAAATTTTAGTTCTCCGAAATAAAAAATGTAAAACATAAGATGTAAAAGTCTTATGTTTTATTTTAGGATTTTATTATGACAAAAAAGACAGATACAAAACCAAAGAAAGTTGATTTACAGAGAGCCAAGGATATTGCAGAAGTAATTGGTGCACTTTCACAGTTTACACCAAGATTCGATACTGAAAATATTCCGCTCTTTTCAAGAAGATTTCTTCTCAAGAATTTACTTGGATTTACAGAAGAAGAATTAGAAGAAAATGACATTCTCATTAATGATGAATCTAATGCAATTCTTAAGTCATTAGAATATATGAGAGGTCCAGCAAATCAGGAAACTCCTGAAGTTGTAACAAAAACAAAAACTAAAAAACCAACAACAAAGGTAAATTAAAATGATTGATACAAATAGCATGTATGGTAATGTTCAAGAAGAACAGGATTCATTCGTTCAACTTCAGAAGCAACTTAAGCAGAAGGTTGAAGGACAAAAGTTAACAGCAGAAGAAATTAAAATTCCTGATGTAGATGAAAATTATCCAACTAATGCTTTACAAGTAATGTTTGATATGCAAGAATCTTTGCAAAATATGCTTGGAAAGAAACGTGGAACTTTGACTCCAGATTCTAAAGAAAATTTATTTATTAAGTCTGGTATGTCAATTTATCATTTAGGTAGTGTTGTAACCGAATTATTTGAACTTGATGAACAAATGCAAAAAGATAATTATGAAATTACAGATTTATCAAGATTTGAATTAACAGATGCTGTTCATTTCTTAATGAATACATTACTTTATATAAATTTAAAACCACGTCAAACTCTTGAATTTTATTATGATAAAGCAGTAGAAGATTATAAGACTGGAACAGTTGGTGAAACTAGTATTAAATATCTTATTGGTGATTATATTATTGCATTTGGTCAGATTATGCAACAGCTACCATATAAAGCATGGAAAACTTATGAATCTTTTGAACCAAAAGTTCCATACACTGTTCTTTATGATATGGTTGATACATTAATGATTAAGTTTATTAAACTTTATGTGGCATTAGGTATGAAACCAGAAGATATTTGGAAGTTTTATTATGAAAAAAACAGAGAAAACTTCAAGAGACAGCAAAAAAATGGTCGTTACGAAAAATAAATAAAAATGATAAGGACAGGTGAAACCTCTAGTTCACTTGGGAAAGGCGGCAACCTTTCCCTTACTTATTTCATAAATATTATAGTTATGATGCCCATAACTATATTTTTATACTAGAGGTTTAATATGTTACAATGTAAAATATGTAACCAGGAATTTAATTCATATACTGGCTTAGCAGGACATATCAATTTAAAGCATCATATTTCATCAAAAGAATATTATATTAAATATTTAAAACAAAATGATGAAGGTATTTGTCCTATTTGTGGAAAAGAAACAAAATGGTTTTCATTACGAAAAGGTTTTAGAAAACATTGTTCAAAATCTTGTTCATCTGCAGATCCTAATGTTTATAAAATAAAGACAGAAACTGAATTTAAAAATACAGGTTATTATAATCAAATGGAAAATCCAATTCATCATAAAAAGATGATCGAATTATCAAAGTTAAAAGAAAATCAAGAAAAACGAATACAATCTTGTAAAGATAACAACGGCTATGGAACAGGATTTCAAATAAAATCTGTTAAAGAAAAAGCAGAAAAAACAATCATAGATAAATATGGTGTTGATAATGTTTTTAAATTACCAGAAATTCATCAAATAGCAAATAAAACTAAAGAAGAAAAATATAATAATAAAAATTATAATAATAGAGAAAAAGCAAAAGAAACATATTATAATAAAACTGGATATTATATACCATTACAAAATCCTGAAGTTAAATCAAAAGTTAAAAAATTGTATACATTTAATAATATAAAATTTGATTCTAGTTGGGAATTAGCATATTATATTTGGTTAAGTGATAATAATATTAATTTTAAATACCAACCAAATATGCCACTTGAATATAAAGTTAATAATTTGATAAAATATTATTATCCAGATTTTTTAGTAAATAATCAATTTTATGAAATTAAGGGTAATCAATTTTTTAATGAAAATAATCAATTAATTAACCCATTTAATAATACATTAGATATTGAAAAATATCAATGTATGATAGATAATAATGTAAAAATATTAAGAGAAAAAGATATAATTCCAATATTAGATTATATAGAAATAAAATATGGTAAAAGCTATTTAAAACAGTTTAAAACTAATTAAATTCTGACATTTTTATAAGAAGAGAAGATTTCATATCTTCTCTTTTTATTATAAATAATGTATGGCAGTTAATGAAGATAAAAGATTATCAGATTATGAACTAAAGACTTTGAGAGATCTTCAACAGTCTAGCAATACAGCATATGTTCCAGCATTTACTGAAACCGAAAACTATAAATTTGATTCTAAAGAATTGAATGGTCAAGTTTTACAGGCTGGAACTAATGTAACTATTGATAATAATAATGTAATTCGTTCTACTGATACAAAATTGAAAAGTAGTGATAATATTACCGTAACCCAAGATAATAAATTAGTATATACTGGTCCACAAGGAGAAGGAATAGATCTTGAAGAAGATAGTACAAATTTAACGATTTCAAGACAAAATGATGGTAAATATAAAGTAAATCTTAATCTTAACTACGGTTCAGAAGTATCACAGGTTCATAACGGTGCGACAACTTATAATTGTACTTCTACATATTTTACTTCTTCAGATGGCGGTAAATCAATAAAAGGTAATTTTGCAGGATTTGTAAATAATGCTATAACATTTGGTAGAGAACCAAGTGAAGGTAATGTTCCAAACAATCGTCTTAATTTAGTTTTTAGCGAAGATATTTCTTTGCAATATTGGACTGATAGTTCAACAGATAGATGGATTTTAGCTACTCCAGATGATGTATTATCATTTAAAAAAGTAGACGGAACATATCCACCTTATGCAAGTCGTATTCATGGCGATTATTATTCTCAGCTTATTTTTAATATGCCAAATATTGCTGCATTAACTATGCATACATGGTGGATTCAACATGTAACTCATAGAGAGAATGTTTTTGTTCAAGTTAATATGGGTGAAAAAATGCATGCATTATATATTTTTAATGGTAATGGTGATGATAATGAAGGTGCAAATTTTTATTTCTATCATAATGGATTAGTATATAAAAAAGAAAATGTAAGTAAAGGACATTTCGTTGTTATTGGTAATATAGTTAACGGGAAATTATATACTGATTTATCTGGAGATGGAATTGTAAATGGTGAAGGACAGACTCATTCATTGCCTTTTACAGTAAACAATGGTAGTAGTGGTTCTGATGATTGGATGATTTGCACGGTTCAAAGATTTTATTGTATGCATGAAATAATTAATAATAAACATAATTATTATTTTATTGAATCTATGTATTAATGAGGATTTATGGGAAAAATTAAAAGAAAGAAATTGTCATCATTTGAAACTAAAACACTATCTGAATTAAAAGAAATGAATGATAGTGGTAATAGTGTTTATATCCCATATATTCAACCTACTTACAATAACTATAAGCATGAAATTTCAGAATGTGCAGAAAAATTAACTGCGGGCGAGAATGTTCAGATAACTAATGAAGGAAGAGTAAACGCTACTGATACCCGTTATATTCCTGGCGATAATATTGAAATCGCTGCTGATGGAAAAGTGTCTTATGTAGGTGATGCTCCACAAACCTATAAAGCAGGAAGAGGATTAAGACTAACAAATAATACTAATATTTTAGCATTAAACCTAGAAACGGATGGGGGACCAACGTTTACATCGAGTTATGGTTCAAAATTAAATCCAGCTACGTTTAAAAATAATTACACATTAGAATTAGCTGGAAATGCAATGGATTCACTTTTTGTTCATGTTGCAGATAGTGATAGAACTGGCGGCTATAAAGTAATATGTTTAGATAATGATGGAATTACATTAAGAATTGCTTTAGATAGTACTGATACTAAAAAATATTATTGCACAAATGGTACTAGTCGTGGTTGGTATCAATCCTCACAACAACCGACAGGATATACAAAAATAAGAACATCTGATTATACTCATATTGCTGTTGATGTAGGAAATATTGTACTATTATCAATGTCTGCTTTATTTTTACAAAGTCATAATAATAAAGAAACAATTATTAATATGGTAAATAGAACAAATTATAAAGAACCTGAGTTAATAATTGAAAATGATACGTCATATAATGCTGATGCATTTATATATGAACAAGGTTTATTATCAGGGGCTACTATAAGTTCAAATGCATCATCTACAAATTATGGAATTGTTGCAAAAATTAAAAGAACACAAAACCAAGGTTCAACGGGTTATACTGAGCAATTGATATCGGATTTTATTCCTAGTTATTATATTAGAAATGATGGCGCGCAACGTGCTGCATTACCACCATTTTGTGGAAACGTTTTATCAATGGTAGATGATGGTAATTATACTGGCTTATTTTCTACACTTAGATTTATTCCAGCAGTTTATATAGATTCAACAAATTCAAAAACAACTATATCACTGGTATCAACGGAGTATTAAATTATGGCAGGATGGAAAAAAAATACTAAAAATGAATTAGTAAAATTAAATAATTATAGTAAAACTGATATTACGAATGCCGAGATACCAGTTGTTATTCCAGATGCAGGTAAAAATGCAAGATTTAAAGTTACTGATTTAGCACCTGTATATAAAGATGATGAAGATAATTGTCTTAAAATCGAAAATGGTGTTATTTCTAAAACAGATACAAAATATCAGTCAGGTGATGATGTTATAAAAGTTAATACTGTTGGTAATGAAAATATTATTAGTTGTGATGGTTTTGGTGGTAAAAAATATGTTGCAGGAGCAACAATCCAAGTAACTGAAAATACTAACACTAATACTACAACATTTTCAACGCTTAAATCCACATCCGATAAATTGATGGGTAATATCCAAACATATCAAAAACATCAACCTACTTACAGAAAAAATAGTAAAACAGAATTTTCTGGTTTTGCTAATTTATATGGTGTTATTGGAGACCCATGGTGGTCAGAATCAACACCAAATTCATATACAACAATTGCTAGAATTGCTAACGGCAGAATTCATTGTTATAATAGCCAAATACAAGAAAAAACATATTATATAAATGGTGATACTTCATCAGATGGATTATATAAATTTAATCAATATGCAATACATATGGCACGTGTTGGTGGTATATACGTAGATTATGCTTTTTTAACAAATCATTTTAATCGTGAATTATATATTTCAAGAACATATACCGCATTTGATGCTAATCAAGGAACAAATTATGGTTGTAAATTTTTTATAACAGAAAATTCTGGAAGTAGTCGTAGACTTAGAGTTATAATTTATTCATGCGGTTATATTTGTGAAGGTTATTCAACTTCAAATAATCCAGAAATTTGTTTACAAGATATTTGTTATTGGAACTGGGCTAATGGTCAAAATGGAACTAATTTTAATTATATATTAAGACCAATAGGTTCTGGATATCATTTAAGAGATTATGGTTATAATGCAGTTGCTGTTAAAATAGATAATGACGGTGGTGCACATTCTTTTATTAGTGATGGGTCATGGTGCGCTGATAAATATTATGATTCAAATAATATACCATGTACAATAATGAATGATGTATGGTCAGAATGGGACTGGTCATGGACATATAATCAAACTACGGGTTGGGTACCTCAAATAATACCAGGAACAGGTATATCATATAACGCACCAAAAACTATAACGCAATATTCTAATTTTTATAAAAGTACAGACCCTCGTTATAATTATTGGGAAACAGCAAATAAAATTAGAACAAAATATTGTTATAATACAGATATTGCAACAATAATGTACAGATCTCCTGATAATGCAAATTATGGTAAATATTCACGATTTTTACATGAAGGTGAAGTTCATAGAAATTTTAATGAAGTATGTCCAATCTCATATGATGAATATTTTTCTAGTTTTAAATTTATGGTTAATGGATTTGGCGTAACAACAGTAAATGGTGTAGATTATGATACTGTTTATTTAGTTGATATGAGAAACTAATGAATATAGTAGTAATTAATAAAAATCAAGAAGATAAAATTAATTTAATTGAAGACAAGATACATGAGTTTAATCATGTATTTTGTTTTGATAGGTATAAACCAGATACAACAGTTCCAGCTGTTTATAATACAGAAGGAACCGGATTCTTGGCAGGTAAATGTAGAGACATCGGTGCAGCATATTTTGATTATAAAGGAGATTTCTTATTTCTTGATGGTGATAAAGTTCCAGAAGGTGATTTGAATATTATTCCTGAAATCGGTGCAGACTGTGTTTTACTCGGTGTTGGTAAAAATGATCATCGCCGATTTATGCAGCAAGAAAATATAACGAAAGAATATAATTGGGATGAAGGTTTCGATTGTAAAAATCCATTAAATTTTGTATATAGTTGTGGTATTTATCTTTCTCAGAAAGCAGTAGATTTAATGAGAGAAATAAATGGTGGTAGGATATTTCACCCTTGTTTTGATGGAACTTGGGGCGATGAAGACCGTTGGATTGGCGATGTTTTAGGTTTTTATAAAATTCCGATTTTTTATACCACAAAAGTAACTCTATCTGGACATATTACTTCTACTAGAGATGACCCAATGTCGGAAAAAGCACAGAATTTACATATAAACATGATAAAACGAATTCATTTGAGACAGGAAAAGTTGGGATTACAGTTCTAATTTTTTATAAATAATATAAAATTATTAAGGAGAGAAAATGAATTTAAGCGAATCTTTAAAACTTTTGGGCAATTGTGGTTATACAATTAAAAGAGCAAAATTAAATGAAATGTCTCGTGCCTCTGACCGTGTTCTTGGTCATGATACTGCAGAAAACTTGCTTTATATGCTTGCTGACTGGAAGAAACAGTATGACAGAACTGGTAAACGTGCTACATTAGGTCAGTTTGTTAAATTTACAACTGAAAATGGTATCAGCTGGGATTTAGTTAGTGGCCTTGGATTACCAGGTTTACCAAGAACTGAACCACCTACTCGTTCTTCTAAGACACTTAACTTAGAAGCAATGATTAGTGTTCTTGAAGACGAACTTGGACAGGATGTTAGCGACGTTCGTAACCGTGTTGACTTAGGCAAGGATGATTATGATAAATTAATCGACACATTCTGGGATTATTATGAAAAGAATCGTGATGGTGAAGATGTTTCTGCAATTGTTGATTCTGAAAATTTCCAAGCTCTTATTAGATTGTTTGCTGAAGAACCAGAAACTGCACAGGAAGTCTTTGGTAGAAATTATGACAAGGCTAATAGCAAGTTACAGAGATTCATTAATCCTGATTCCCCAGCAGCTTTGATTGGTGAATTCTGGGATTGGTATTATGCTAAGAAGGCTGGTCGTGACATTGACTTCGATCCAGAAAAGGCAGAAAAGATTGCTGACTTGCTTGAAACACCGAATGCTAAGGATGAAATTTTCGGAGGTAACGGTTCTTACTATACAGTTCTTAGAACAATTAGTAACATCGTTGGTAGACAGCTTGGTCAGAGAGATGCAGACTTCGATTACGATTCTTTGAATGGTGATTTGAGCCTCTAATATATCGTTTCAGACAACATTAAATAAAAAGGGTTGACGGCAGTCACCCTTTTTGCTATATTTAGGAAAAACTTACAAGGAGATATAAAATGATAGTAATCGCTTGGACGATTGTTGGTTTAACTGCACTTTTCATTATCTGTAGCTGCATAAAGAGTTGCGTCAGAATGGCAACAATGGAACGCTTTAAAAACGTTCCCATTCAGACACCTACCTTAGTAGCAGATAAGAATAAGATTATTCAGACATTATTTGATGATGATGTTGAAAAGTTTTTCAAATATAAAGGTATAACATTCTGGTATTATAAGGATTCAAAGGATTACTTTGAAAAGCAGAGTTTTAGTGTTGCTGATGTAAAGAATAAGATTGCACAGAAGTATGATGAACTTAAAGAAGAACATCCAGAAATTACAGACTTTTTTGTTTCCATGACGAAAAAAAATAATTATTTAACATGGGAATTTGATCCAATTGACTTAAACTCTTATGTTCCACCAAAGTCAACTAAGGATATTTGTATCGATGAGCTTAACAAATTAATAGAAAACAATAAAATAAAGGAAAAACATGACATCTAATATTATCGTCCCAATACTTATCGGAATTGCAGTAATTACTTTAAGTATTCTCTTTTTTGCGTCTTATATCAAAGCCGCACCAGATGAAGTTAAAATCATCTCTGGTTTCCGACAACTAAGGACAATTATCGGACATTCAGGATTTAGAATTCCGTTCCTTGAGCAAGTCGATACATTAAGCTTAAAGCTTATTCCAATCGATGTTAAGACATCTGGTATTCCAACGTCAGATTATATTAATATCGCAGTTGATGCGGTCGTTCAGGTCAAAATTTCTGATGAAACTGCTGATATTAAGGTTGCTGCACAGAACTTCTTAAATAAGAATCCAGATGAAATTAAGAAGATGATTACTGAAGTTCTCGAAGCAAACATGAGAGAGATTGTTGGTCAGATGGAACTTATTAAGCTTGTTAATGACAGACAGCAGGTTTCTAAGAAGGTTCTTGAAAACGCTTCTCCAGACTTAAAGAAACTCGGTATTGTTATTCAAACATTTAATATTCAGAACTTCTCTGATACGGCAAAGGTTATTGAAAACCTTGGTGTTGATAAGGCAGTTGCAATTCAGAAAGCAGCAGCAATTTCTAGGGCTAATGCAGAAAGAGACGTTAAGATTGCTCAGGCAGAAGCAGCTAAGGAAGCAAATGACGCACAGGTTGCATCTAATCTCGAAATCGCTCAGAAGCAAAACGACTTAGAAGTTAAGAAAGCTGACCTTAAGAGAATTTCTGATTCTAAGAAGGCTGAAGCTGATGCTGCTTATGAAATTCAGAAGCAAGAACAGCAAAAGACTATTAACATCGCAGCAGCTGCAGCTGAAGTTGCAAAGCAGGAAAAGCAGATTGAAATTCGTGAAAGAATGGTAGCTGTTAGACAGAAGGAACTCGAAGCAGAAATTCAGAAGAAGGCTGAAGCAGAAAAACAGGCACAAATTCAGAAGTCTGACGCTGACCTTTATAGACAACAGAAGGAAGCTGAAGCAGCACTTTTCACACAGAAGCAACAGGCTGAAGCTATCAAGGCTAAGGCTGAAGCTGATAAGCAAAAAGCATTCGCTGAAGCTGCAGCAACTAAGGCTAAGGGTGAAGCAGAAGCTGATGCTGTAAAGGCTAAAGGTCTTGCAGAAGCAGCGGCACTTGATCAGAAGGCTGAAGCTATGAAGAAGTATGGTGATGCAGCAAGACAGGAAATGCAGCTCAGAACTATCGAAAAGTATTTCGAACAGTTACCAGCTATTGCAAGTGCCGTTGCAAAACCGATAGAAAAGATTGGCAATATCAATATGTATGGTGAAAGTGGCACAGCTAAGCTCACTGGTGATATTACCAAGACACTTACACAAGTTTCTAGTGGTTTGACTGATTCTCTTGGTATTGACCTTAAGACTGTTCTCGGTTCTATGTTCGGTGCACATCTTGCTGGACTCGAAAAGAAACCGTCGCAGGTCCCTGCCGAAGTTGCAAAAAACGATCCAGCAGTTCCAGCTACCCCAGCTCAGGCTACTCCAGTAGAATCTCCGGTTCAAATGTCTGAATCTGATATTGAACAGGCAGCAGCAGCATTTCTTAGAAAACGTAAGCACTAATAAGAAATAGTTTAAATAAAAAGATCAGACTTATGTCTGGTCTTTTTGTTGTATTTTAAAAAATTAAAATATTTTTACATTTAATAAATAAGAAAATAGAAAAATACTATATTTGTTATTGAATATGAGAACAATCCAGACAATACAAAATCAATATGATAATATCATGAAGCCATTAGTATGGTCGGATAAAGTTGCAAAGAATTTTTTGAATTGTATAAAAAATCCAATTGTAGTAGAAAAGAAAGACATGATACCGCAATGGAAAATTTGTACGGTTAGCGACACTAAAAGACGAACTGAAAGTATTGGTTCTACTGATGTTTTAATTTTAGATTATGATGATCCGAATTATAGCATAAAGGAATTTGAAGATAGTTTTAGAGAATATTTCTATGTATTACATACTTCACATTCTTATGATGGAACAAACCAGAAGTTCAGAGTATTTTTGTTTCTTGATAAAGAATATGATATAAATAGAATGTTTTATAAATGTTTTAATCAAGCATTTAGTCCATATCATTTTCTTGTAAATTATTTTCCACATGCAGATAAGGCATCATTCGTTAGAGCACAGTTCTTTAAGGTTCCTTGTGTAAAATATAAAGGAGCACCTTATTATTACAGTTGTCATAACGGTAAGTTATTTGACCCTGCTAGTGCAATCGGGTTTGAATTTAGAATGGCTTATGAATATTGTGTAGAGAAACAAGAAGAACATCTTAAGCAACTTGAAAAACGAGCAAAATGGTATCGTAAGATGCATGGTTCAATCGATTTAACGAATGCAAAACAATATATAAATGAAAAGATTGAAACATGTGAAGCTGGTGGTAGACATATGCAGATTTTAGGTCTGGCATGTTGGTTTAAGAAGATTGGCGGAACGTTTAAAGAATTTGAGGAAATAATGCCATCATGGGCTGATAAAGGTTTCCATAAACAGATGGAACATATTAGACATGAATGGGATAGATTTAGGTAAGTATGAAAGACGTATATCAACAATTATGGGAAGCATTCAGTGATATATATTTCGAAGAAGTTCCGCACAAATATACAGATAGTTACGGAACGAAATATACATCAGTTACTACATTTGTCAGTCAACTTGAAGTAGAAAAAGACTGGGACTTAATTGCAGAAAAAGCAATCAAAAAGAAAGACAGTCAATATAAGGGAATGACTGTAGAACAAGTAAGAGCAGCTTGGAAAGCTTCAGGTGACTATGCTTGTCAGTTAGGAACTTATGTTCATAGTGTTATGGAACTTGGTTGGCAAAATAAGGAATTCTATCCTGATGAGAATGTTCTTGCAAAATATCCTGGAATGAAGGAAGATTTTGAATATAGAAAGCAAAGATGTAAGAAAGCTTTGTCTATTTTGAAAGAACGTTATATTCCTATCAAGAATGAAACAATTGTTTATGATCGTGACTGGCAGTTATGTGGAACGATTGACTTTCTCTGTTATAATAAGCATAAGAAATGTGTTTCGATCCTTGACTGGAAGACAAACAAGAAATGGGATTTCAATAATAGGTATCAAAAACTCAAAGCTCCGTTCGATATGATGGATGATTGTAATATTAACCATTATGAGTTACAGTTAAATACTTATAAGGCAATTTTAGAGAAACATACGGATATTAAAGTTGGTGAAATGTTATTGGTTCAAATTCCAAATAAAGAAAAGGAATTAATCGAAACGCATCAATGTAAGGATTGGCAAAAAGTTTTAGTTCCGTATTTAGACAGTTTACACAAAAAATAAATTATATATAAAAAACAATATAAAGGTGAAAAATGAAAGTATCAGAAGTACAGATTACAAATTTCCAGCTCCAGCAACTTTTTGAGGAATTTAATACCCGTTTGACTGTAGATGGTATTAATGCTAAGTATTCTTGGTTCATGTACAAGAATAGCGAAGCAATGGCTCCATTGTATACTCAGTTGATGAGTGAACTTTATGATGAACGTAAGGAACCAGATTTTCCGGCTATGTTCTCTGAAGGTCAGCTTCTTATCGAAAAGTATCGCGACCGTGATGCTGAAGGCAAGGAAATTAACGATAAGGCTGGTAATGCTCAGTTTACTCAGCATAGAGAAGAATATGTCAAAGAATATCAGGCTTTGAGAGAAAAGTATAAGGAATTATTCGAAAAGATTGACAAGAAACAGGAAGTAAACCGTGAAATTTATATGAAAAATGTAAGTTTTATGGCAACTCAGTTGGAATTGTCAGAATTCCCGAATAATACGAAGCCATATATTATCGGTCTTCTCGGCTATTAATTTGAAATAACATTTAAAAAGAAACCGCTTTTAACAAGCGGTTTTTTATTATAAATAATGTAAGATGATAACTAATAAAACTGTATTTAATATTAATCGTGTAGCAATACCATTCTCTAAGAAAGAATTAGAATCGGTAATCAATCAGAATGTAGTAAATGGGTATATTTCTACTACATATGATAATTTAATACAAACTTTGGAAGATATTTCCCGTTCTAAGGAATATCCAGTTGTATTGAATCCGAATGAAATTTTTACTTCATCTAATAACCCGTTAATTAGAAATGATGTTTTGATTAGGGTTGAAGGTTTACAATCCTATGGTGAATTCATTAATAATGTAATAAGAGATAGCGAAGATGGTTATTGGACTGATTTTATGACTTATTCTGAATTATTCAAGGATGAAATCAAGAAAGTCAAAATGCTTGCTTATAAGAAGTTTTTGTGGAATTATCATAATATTGATGAATGGTTTACGTCTAAGAATATCGGTTTGATTGACGATGATAAAAATATGTTGGTTAGTGATTTCCAGACATTTAAAGAAAGAGTTTTAATGACAGATGACTATGAAACTTTTATTGATTCTTGTAAAACAGAAGATATTTCTAATGCTATAAAGTATATCATCAAGAAAGGTTGTGAAGTTTTACAGAAATATAAGGTTGAATTAAATAATCATATTGCGATTGATAATAAAAGACAGACAAATATAATTTTGAAGAATCCAATTATTACAAAGATATTCTTACAATCTTCTGCTGCATCTCGTTGCAAGAAAGACTGGCCAAGAATTAAGTTTACTACATTGGATAAGAAATCATTTGACACTATTGGTATTTGGGAAGTTTAATTATGTCATTTAAAAAATCAGAAACTATTACAAAGGAAGGCGGATATAGAAAGTTTGATTCCGTCGAGGAAATGCAATCAGCTACCAACTGGTTTTTTAAATATATTACTTATAATGATGGAACTACTGAAGAGTGGACTCCAGGACATTTACCAAATAAAAATAAGAATGATTATCCACCTCCACTCGGAGAAGTAACTGGAACAATCTTCTTAGATTCTTCTCCCGGTATCATTTACATGACCAGTATTATTGGTGATATTATCATCGATACGAAAGGTCCTGAATTTGTTTCTGAAGATGTTCAGTATGTAGTTATTGATTCTAACAGAAAGTGTAGCTTTACAATTAATTCTGATACATTAATTGACGTTTGTCAATTAACAATAACATGTGGTGATGACGTTCTTTACAAATGCGCTAGAAATGAATCAGAACATATAATTTCTGAAAGTATTTCTAAACTATCTTATAATAAGACAGGAAATACTTATGTTTTGTCTTTTACATTAGATAAAAACTATTCAGTTGATAACCTTAATGAAAATCAGCTTACGATTGCAGTCTGGGATATTGCAGCAAATAAAACTGAATATACAACAGATGGAAAATGGGATTATATAACACTTGATGATGATGAGAAGATTCAGCATCTTATTATTGATTTTATTGATATTTATCCAAAAAATATGATTGTTTCAAAAAATATTGAAGGAAAAGTATTAGTTAGGGTTACTAATCCAAATAAGTTTTTATGGGCTTATCAGCCGACAGTAAATTTATTTAATGATAGTATTGGTGTTATTGATGAATCAACATTAACATATTATGCAGATCAGGGAGTATTAACCTTTTATATTACACATATTAATAAGAAAGGAAATATCAATGTTGAAGCATGGATTGATGTTGATAATAATGAAATTAAAGAATTTGTAAAGAATGCAACTTATGCTGATGCTACATTAGGACCATTTATATTTGCTGATGAAGGTCGTAAGTATAAATTTAATTCTTATACTCCTGAATATCTTACTGATGAAATATATAAGGCATTTGTAAAATTTACAGAAGATTTCTTGAATACTTCGCAGGAAAGTTTGTCTACTGGAAATGCTGTAAGTACACTTGAAAAAATTGCTAGAATAAATAATTTTAATGACCCATTCAGAACAGAAACTCCTTTGCTTAGTGAATATGTAAAGCAGTTTAATATTGAAGTAAATCCAAATTTAAATGAATATGTATATTTCTTGGATGCGGCAAGAACTATAAAGGACAAGGAAACTGATGGAAATTAACGATTTACCACAACAATATAAAGACGAGGCATATAGACTTCTTCGTTCTATCTATAAGTTTATTCCTTATTATAACCAGATTAAAGGAACGTATCTTGGTATACAATTTATTTTAAATACCATGGGTTTATGTGCATCGATTGTCGAGCTTTGGGCAGCACCTAATAATATTACGAACTTTTCTGAAAATGCAGAATATTATAGAGAAGATGAAATTCATGCAGTTCGTAGATTTACTGAAGATGTCGCAATGCATGCAGGAGTTAAGGATTATTATTTAACATCTACATTTGATGTTGATTTGACTTCACAAGCTGGCATTACATTTAAAGAATTTAACGGTATGGCTAAGACTATAATTACCATTATTAATGAAGTTCGTCCAGTTACAAGATGTTTAAGAAAGTTATATTATTTATTACTTATTAATACGAATATACATTTTGATTATCTTTTTCAAAACCAGAAATCTCCTAAGTTGAAATACGGTAATCCAGGAGCACTTGGTGAAAATCCATATGGTTTAGAATTTAGAAGATTCGATTATTTGTGGTATTGTTATAGAGATATTCCATTTGATAAATGTGAATATAATAAAAATTTAAAACAATTATCAAGAATATATTTACCTTATGATGCATTAGGTGCTAGATTTACTCCAAATGGGGATGATTATATAATCGATAGCACTTATACAATGATTAATACTTATTTTAATCTAAATAAGTTAAATGTAAAGTTAAGAAAATCACAGGTAGAAAAATTTAGATTTAAGATTTTTATAAGACGTAAAGATAGAATTTTTGATATTCGTTCTACTCCTATATTAGAAGGAAAACTCGGAACTGATATTACTATTAACCTTGATAAAAATGGTATTTACATAAATTTATTAAATGCTGGTTTACAATCTGCATTAAATTTGGATGAGTTATTTTCTGATTTACGTCCATTACCAAATCCATCAGGACCTAAAGGACAACTTAAAAATTATGATTTATTCATTGCGACTAATTTTATTATTGTCTTAGGAACTAATTACTTATTCCAAGATAAGGATATTTATGATTGGTCGCAGAATGCAGAAATTAACTTCTTATTAGACGAATACTGTGGATTAATTCCAGAAAGATCGAGCTATGGTAGTGGTGTTCATCTTGCTTCTCAGCATAATGATGTATTGGTTGGTGAAGATATGTCTGAAGATGATAGTAGAAGCCCATCTGATAGTATTGTTTATAATGGTAAGGATGTAGTTTACGAAAATAATTATCTTGTTTATTAAAGATAAATAATAAAAAGGAATTTTTATGGCAAAATTAGAATTAACAGAAGGTACTGGAATAACATTACAAGAAGTCACAGACACCGATAATAAAAAATTAATTATTTCATCATATTTTGGTGTATATACTTGTGTTGATACAATTGATGTACCACAAAATATAGAAGATTATAATATGATAGCTATCGCTCTTCCGTATCATACGACACGTGGAGGTGGTGCTAATTATACATATTATATATTAACACAAGCAGGTTCAGAAAGCAGTCAAACTAGTGGATCATCAGTAGTAACAAAAACAAGAACATATACAAATATAATAGGTTCTGGAACAATTACTGCAACAAAAGTTGGAGATGCTGATTGGACATGGACAATAACAGAATAATTTTATAATAAAATCATAATAAAAAGGGTTGACAAAAGTCAGCTCTTTTTCTATATTTGTTTAGAATTGATTAGAAAACTATAAATATATAGAATTTTTAATAAGAAGGTAGAGAAAAATTAAATCAAATTGCAAGTGAAACCTTTGAAAGCAGAAATAAACAAAATATAGAAAAACTTAAAACTGAATATAAAATACCAAATGAAGTAGAAATTACAAACATATCACAAATAAAAGAAATTAAAGATAAAAAAGAACAAACAAACATTGAAAAATACGATGTTAAAAATTCATTTTTAATAAAAGATGAAAATGGAATAGAAAAAAGAATAAAAACAAGTAATGAAAAATATGGTACAAATTATCCTATGCAGAATGATAAATTACAGGATAATCGTATAAAAACTTGTATAGATAAATATGATACTTTATATTTTACACACAAATACAAATATAATGATTTAAAATTTGATAGTTCTTGGGAATTAGCATATTATATTTGGTTAAAAGATAACAATATAGAATTTACATATCAACCTAGACCTGCTATATTATACTTTTGGAATGGTGATAATAAGTATCATAAATACTATCCTGATTTTATAGTAAATAATGAAATTATAGAAATTAAAAATCCATATCTATATTCTAAATTTTTATTAGAAGGAACAAAAGACAATGCTAAATATAAGAAAATGCTTGAATATAATGTTAAAATTTTAACTGATTGTTCTACTTATTTGAATTATATAGAATTACAATATGGTAAAAATTATTTAGATAAATTTAAACTTTAGGGTATTCCGGTAGAAAAATATGTTGAAGAACATTGTACTGAAGAATTCCAGAAGGATTATAAGAAGCATGGTTTGAATATTCCGCTTTATGATGTTAAATATACATTGCATCTATGGATTTACACTAATACTGCTAATTACGTCAGTGATTTCAACGTAGAATATACTTTGAATGACGAAGATGAGGTTACTTCTGCAGGAACTGTCCAGATGGTTATTGACTGGTTAGCAGATAAGGATGGCACTGTCAAGGCTAAGAATAAACATGCTCTTGGAACTGGCGCATATTTGACCAAGTTATTCAGTAAGTCTGTAGCAAAGCACCGCTGTGACTATAAGGAACAACGTAAAGGTGATAAGACTGTTAAGAAGGATGAAACTTTCAAGACTTTCGGTTTCAAGCGGCCAAATAAAAAGTAAGTTAATAAAAATTAAAATTAAATTTAAACTAGTGTTTACAAAGCACTAGTTTTTTATTATATTATATAAAAGGAGATTAAATATGTTAAAATCAAAAGCAGATATATTTGTAATTTTTGGTATTTTTGTATTTGTTATCAGTCTCATGATTTTTGGATGTAGTAAAGATGATACTGTTTCTGCATCTGAAATGTATCAAAAATGTGCGACTGTTAATGACGAAAATCCAGAGTTATGTGATCAGACATTTACGGTTTATCAATGAATTATTTAAAAACATACTTTGCAATTATTGCCAAAGCGGCAGGGCGAGAGCCATCGATATTATATGATAAGCATCATATAATTCCTCAGTCATTAGGTGGTCCAGACGTGCCTACGAACTGGATTTATTTGACCCCTAGGGAACATATGATCGCACATCATTTGCTTGCCAGAGCTTATCCAGACGTCGAATTATTGCAGTCTGGGTTTAACCTGAAGAAAGTCTGTATTAAGTATTATGACTATTATAGATGGTCTATGAGACTGAAAGACTTAGCAGGTATGATAGAATATAGTAAGAACAAAAAAGAGATTGTAACGCGTTTAAGAGTGCTTCTGGACGCGATTGGTGACGTAGACCTAGATAAACATATTCCGGTAAAACAACAACCTAATATGGTCAAATCTAAAGCACCAGCAACTACTGAAAAAACTGAAAAAACAGAAACTAAAAAAGAAAAAAAGAAATGCAAAGAATAATTGGAATCTTACTGTTACTATGTGGCATGTCATTTGCATGTTCACCCTTCTTCACTTCTGAATTTTGTAAGGAGATAGATTTCTGGAATACTCAGTATTCTAGTTATCACTACAAATATTTTGAAATTTCTCCTAACTGGTTACTCTGGATTAACGGTTATCAAGCGTTTAATTTCACAATTCGTTTCTAAATAAAAATTTACAAATTAATTTAAACTATGCAAAATTTTGCATAGTTTTTTTTTTATATTTGATATGAAATTTGTAACGTAAAAAATAATAAATAATTATATTTGTCGGTTGAAGTTTATGTTAAATCTTAGTGAAAAAATTTCTCAAAAATGTAGCTTTAAAATAGTAAAGGCTACATTTTTCATTGTGCTATAAATATAAAACCGATA
The DNA here is from genome assembly GCA_017434555.1 of Methanobrevibacter sp. GTDB lineage: Archaea > Methanobacteriota > Methanobacteria > Methanobacteriales > Methanobacteriaceae > Methanocatella. Next base: position 141,981 of record JAFRFB010000097.1, read on the forward strand.
AAGAAAATGAAAGTTATTAGTGTTGTGAATTAAATGTTTATTGAGCGTTTATAAAGAGGAAATAGATGATTAAAAACGTAATTAAGCGAGATAATCGCAGACGAAAATTCAACATTGCAAAAGTATATACAGCCATAGAAAATGCATTTAAATCAATAAATGAAAAATATACAGAAGAAGGTATAGACCAATTAGTTGATGAAGTAGTCGAGAAGATTTCCGCAAATGATGCCAAGTCAGCAAGAGTTGAAGATATTCAGAATGTTATTGAAAAAACATTGATGAATAGCGGATTCGGAACAGTTGCCAAGGCATTTATTTTATATAGAGACGAACGTAATCGTGCACGTGAAACAAAATCAGAAATTGTAAAGACCATTAAGGAAATTACAGAGTCTGATATTAAAAGTTCGAATATTTTAAGAGACAATGCAAACGAGTCTGGTGCTACTCCTGCTGGAACATACGGTAAGATTGCATCTGAAACGAATAAGATGTATAACTTGTTGAATAACATCAACAGAAAGTATGCACAGGAACATAAGGACGGACATTTACATATCCATGACCTTAACCAGTATAATTTGACATTCAACTGCTTGTTTGCTCCAGTTGGAAAGTTGTTGAAGAATGGTTTTGACTCTGGAACTGGTTTCTTACGTTCCCCGAAGTCAATCCAGACTGCAGCAGCATTGACAGCAGTTATCCTTCAGCTCCAGTCCAACCAGCAATATGGTGGTATCGCTGATGATAATCTCGATTTCGATTTAGCACCGTTTGTCGATATTTCATTTAGAAAGAATCTTAAGGAAGAATTAGAAAGATATATAGAATACAATCCAGAACATGAAGAAATGACCAATCTTGATGAAGTTGCAACAGCTTCTATGAACTGGCCTTCTGCACTTCTTTATACTAAGTTCCCTAAGATTTGTGTTATCAAGGCAATTCAGAAGACAGATGATGATACTCATCAGGCTATGGAAGGTCTTATTGGTAATTTAAATTCTTTACAGTCTCGTTCTGGAAACCAGGTTCCATTTAGTTCTTTGAACTTTGGCCTTAATACTTCTAATTGTGGTCGTATGATTAGCAAGAATCTTATTAAGTCTCAGATGGAAGGTCTAGGTGACGGATTGACAGCAATTTTCCCAATCTTGATTTTCAAGTTAATGGAAGGTTACACAAAGAATCCAGAAGATCCTAACTATGATTTGTATCTCGAGTCTATTAAATGTCTTGCTCGTAGATTCTACCCGAACTTTGTAAAGGTTGATAGCTCTTTCAATAAGCCATACATCAAGTATGAAACTAAGGAAGTTGAAATTTTTGAAAATGCTATTGGTGTTAAGGTTCGCGGTAAAGATGAAGCAACAATTATTCCAATGCAAGATCAGAAGTTTGATAAGTTTGTTTATCAGTATGATGTAGGTCAAGGCGACTACTGGGAAATTGAAGAAATTTCTGGAAATAAGTTGAAGTTGAAGAAGCTCATTGAAAATACAACCATTTCTACTATGGGTTGTAGAACCAGAGTTATTGGTAATATCAATGGCGCTGAACAGACAACTGGTAGAGGTAACTTTGCATTCCATACAATTAACCTTCCTAGACTTGCTATTGAAGCCCATATTGCAGCAAAGGATGAAGAAGAACGTAAGACTATTTTCTTCGAAAAGCTTGCTGAAATGCTTGAAGATGCAAAGGGAAGTTTGCTTGATAGATTTGCATTGATTTCTAACAAGACATATGAGAATTTCCCGTTCACTATGCAACAGGGTCTTTATCTCACATCTGATGACCAACCGCATGAAGTTACTGATAAGATTGGTGAAGTTCTTAAGCAGGCTTCGTTGTCAATCGGTTACGTCGGTCTTGCTGAAACTATGTTGCTCTTGACAGGTAAGACTTATGGTGTTGACCATGAAATTGATGATTATGCTTTCTCTATTGTAAAGACTATTCGTGAATTTGTTGATAAGACACAGAAGGAAACTCATTTGAACTGGTCTTGTTTCGCTACTCCAGCTGAAGCAGTTGCAGGCCGTTTTGCTAACATCGATAAAAATCTTTTCCAGAACGAAAAGAAGCTTGCTGATGTAGATTTACAGAGAGTTTTCGGTAAAGGTTATTATACAAATAGCCACATGCTTGACTATTCTTTGGAAACTACTCTTGAAAACAAGATTAAGATGGAAGCACCTTATCACAAGATTACAAATGCTGGTCACATTTTCTATTACAAGTTAAATGGTGACTTGTCTAAGAATCTTGAAGCAGTCAAGGCAACTATTGATGCTATGTATGATGGTGACTTAGGATATTTCACTTGTACATTTGACAGTGATACTTGTACTAAGTGCCATTTCCATGGAATCATCAATAATGAATGTCCATGTTGCGGTAACAAGAACGAAGATGAGATTATTCGTGTTAGAAGAATTACCGGATATTTGACTGGTTCTCCTAAGAAGACTATTTTTAAGTCTTGGAATGATGGAAAATTAGCAGAATTGAGAGACCGTCATAATATTTAATAAAAACAACTAGAAAAAATCATACGGGTTGAAAAACCGTATGGTTTTTCTATCTTTAAACAAAAGGAAGCGAATGTTAGATACTTTAATGTTAATCTGTGGTTTTTGCGGAGCTGGTGCTTTTGCAGTATGTTCATTACCACAAGTTATTAAAGCTTATAAAACTAAGTCGACAGGTGATATAAGTATTTTCTTTATTATCTTGTCAATCATAGGTAATTTATGTAGTGCTGCTTATATTTTCTATACTAATTATATAAGTGGAATGTGGCAATATCCGCAATATGTAAATTATACTTTGGCAACTATACTTATATTTGTCCTTCTCGGGTTAAAACTAAAATATGATAGGGAAAATAAAAAATGAGTATAATGGATCTTGTCGGTGTTCAAAGAGGAATTGATTTTGAACATAGTTCACCAACTGTAATGCGATATAAACCTGATATAAGAGAAGGTTATACATATGCCAGTTTTGAACCTAAGTATGGTCATACGCCAAATTGGCAACCTTTATGTAATGATTCTTCAGATTTACATAAAGAAATTGTTTTAGCATGTAAGCAGGTTGCAAAAGTTACAGAAATGAAAAATCCAATAGGTAATGATCCTTTTTGGCATGATTCTGGACTTGAACGTGCAGCAACAATTGTTTCTAAGATAATGCAACTTTGTAATGAAATTGCTATTACTACACGTCAAGGTCAAGGTAATATTATTGTATTGAATACTAAGATGTATGATTTATTACACGAATTAACATCTGGTTTTATAGATTGTCCATTTATTACTGAATCTGCACCAGGTGTATTAAAAATGGTCGGTAGAGATACTTTTAAAATGGACTTTGATGATTATTCAAATTATCCAGAAGCTATTATGGCATATCATTCTAATAATTCGTGTTTATGTGGTGCTGTTGCAGCACTTAGTCCTACCGAGACTTATTTTTCAATTAATACCGATATGGAAGGAACAGAAAATTATTATAGACTTTTAAGGATAAAATAATATTTATAAAAGGACAGATATGTTACTAATCCATATTTGATATAATTTACCGGATTATATCTAACTTTTATAAATATTTAAAGACAATCCGGTAAATTGTCTATAAATAGGGATTAGTATGATTTTGAAAATTTATTCAGAAGTAGAATTTAATATTTTAAAAAATACACATAAAGAATATTCATATAATGGAACAAAAGCAATTTTTATTTGTTCATTATGTAAAAAAGAATCTATTAGGTCTTTTAAATCATTGACTATACCGTTTTTATGTAAACACTGTAAAGGGCATTTAAGCCATACAAGTGAAGAATATAAAGAAAAATATAAAAAATCAATGATTAAAAAATACGGAGTAGAATATACTTTTCAAGCAGAAGGAATAAAAAATAAAGCAAAAAAGACGATATTTCAAAAATATGGTTGTGAAAATGTATTTCAAGCAGAAGAAATAAAAGAAAAAATTAAAAATACAAATTTAATTAATATTGGAGTTGAATATCCAGGACAATCAAGGCAATGTCAATTAAAAGGGAAAGAAACATATAAAAACAAAACGGGTTATGAACATAATATGCATAATCCAGAATCAAAAAAGAAAGTTAAAGAAACAACAATAAAAAGATATGGTGGTATTGGTGGCGCGTCAGATGAAATACGTGAAAAAATGGAAGAAACCAATTTAAAAACCTATGGTAAAAAATCATATTCATCTACTGAAGAATTCAAAGAAAAATTTCGCGAAACATCATATAAACGTTATGGTGTTGAGCATCCAACACAATCAAATATTATTAAAGAAAAAATAAAAAACACATGTATTAAAAAGTTTGGCGTGGAAAATTGTATGCAAAATCATTTTATTCGTCAAAAATCTAGGAAAAAATATATATATGATAATAAACGATTTGATTCTAGTTGGGAACTTGCATATTATATTTGGTTAACTGATAATAATATAGAATTTCAATATCAACCAAATATTAAATTAAAATATGAATATAATAATAAAATACATTATTATTTTCCAGATTTTTTAGTTAATAATGAAATACATGAAATTAAAGGTAATTTATTTTTTAAAGAAAAAGATGAAACTAATGAAATGATTTGTCCATTTAATAAAGATTTAAATCATTTAGCTGAAGCAAAACACCAATGTATGATTGAACATAATGTAAAGATATTAACTGAAAAAGAAATAAAATTATATTTAGATTATATTAATAAAAAATATGGAAATAATTTTTTAAAACAATTTAAGAGAAAATAATATATGAATTATGCAAAAATAGAACCAATGAGTATAGTTGATGGCGATGGCTGTCGAGTTAGTCTTTTTGTAAGTGGTTGTGATATTCACTGTAAAGGATGTTTTAATTCTGTTGCATGGGATTTTAATTATGGTAAAAAATTTACCGAAATTGAATTAAATGAATTAATAACATTATGTAATAAACCATATATTTCTGGTATAAGTATATTAGGCGGCGAGCCTTGTTCATTAAATAATCAAGTTGAAATTTTAAAAATAATAAAAAAAATTAAGCAGGCATGTCCAGGTAAAAATGTTTGGTTATTTACTGGTTATGTTTATGAAAAAGATTTATTAGAAGGTCAGCGTCAAAATATAAATGGATTAACTTCTTCTTTATTAGAAATGGTTGATATTCTGGTTGACGGACCATTTATTCTTGAACAGAGAGATTTGAATTTAAAGTTTAGGGGAAGTACAAATCAAAGGCTATTAACAAGAGAAGAAAGACAAAGGTTAAAAAATGACATTTAAAGACTTAGTTAAAGTTCAGAAGAAAGACGGATTATTTAAAAACTGTGCATGCGTTTTAAGATATATTCCAAGAGAGCTGTTATTTACTGGTAGAGAAGAGGATCGTCCAGAATTAACATTGGGTCTTGAAAGACAGCTTATCCATGAAAAAGATTGGAAAGATGCAAGTGATGAAAGTAAGAAAGAATTAGATGTAATTCATGCATGTATGGATTTGGCTAAGATTATTGAAATTCATAAAGATCCAGAGTCTACAGCTTCTAAAGATGAACGTTGCGGCGTATTATTGACTCATTTAATGAAGGAATGTAATACTATTAGAACAAGTACTCGTCGTGGTGCAGGTAATTATATTCTTATTAACAATGCGTTTAAAAATGAATTAGAAGAACTTGGCGCATTTTCAACTCCATTTTTTAATATTTCAACTGATAACACTGAATATCTTGTTAATGGTGTTATTAAAATGAGTGTTGCGACATTTGATGAAGATACACCAATGGCATTAATTGGATATTCTGGAACTGCTAAGTTTGATGGTGGAATCGTTTTAGCAGAAGACGAAGAAAATAATCAGTATGCGATTGCTGACCGATTCTATGATACTGATAAATATTATCGTGTAATTAAGCTTAAGTAAAATAAAACCTGGACTTAAATCCAGGTTTTTTATTTAATATTATAATTTAGAAATCAAGTCGGTCAGCGAGTTCTGCTTCTATTTGCGTGTCTGTAGCACAATGTCCGAAAATGCGACCATCATTAAATGCAGATTTTAAATAGTCAAGATCTTTTTCATTATCATATTCATTTATAAGATATTCTCTATAAGATTCCCAATCTATATCATTTTTAAAGCCGCGGTCAAATGCACCTTGTAAATCAGATTCACTAACATCAGAATCTGCCCAATATTTATATGCTTTATTATAAAGGACTTGGAAAATTTTATCAGGAGTAATTGTTATTTCTTTATTATTAGATTCTTTTAATACAATATAACCAGATTTTTTAAGTAATTGTTTTGCTTCTAATAAATTCATGATTGCCTCTTAATTATGCATTGAAGTATTCATCGGTTGTAAAATCAAAAAGTTTATCTTGAAGAGAATCATCAGTAGTATATTCACTAAGGTCATGACCATCATCATATGCAATTTCTAATTCTCCAAGTGCTTCATTTCCAACTCTTGTTTCAAATTCCATTTTCATTTCATTTTTCGAAAGTTCATTTTTATATCCACAAATGAAAGCTGCTCTAAGGTCATGCTTTTCAGCATGTAAATCATCCCAATATGAATAACATCTACTCCAGACTTCTTCAAAAATATCTTCAGGTGTATATGTAAGATTTTCTTTAAGAAGTCTATAACCTTTCTTTTTGAGTATTACTTTTGCTTCTTGTAAGTTCATTTTAAATCCTTAATTAAAAATTATTTAAAAATGCATGCATTATTGCACCTTTTTGGTAAATAGCATTACATTCTTCATAAACTGCTTTTTTACTCTTTAATTTCTTAAAAGTATCTTCAGTCATTGGATTTGGGTCTTCTGATTCCCAACCTAAATTCCAAGATTCCTGAAGGTCTTTTTTATTAGATTCAAAATCCTTACAATATCGTTCAATGACAATTTCGCCAATATCTTTACCAGTGGCATTAAGTTCTTTTTCAGAGAGAATGGTATTTTGACAGCCTATTTGGACAGTATTCTGTGCCCAAGAAGAATTTATAAGTTTAGAACGATATGCCAGATAATCATCGGCAGTATTAAAACGTATTTCAGATTCGTTCAATACAGGAGATTTTACTTTGTAATGATTTTCTTTTAATATTTGTATAGCTTCTTTTAAGTTCATAGGAGTATTCTTTTAAATATTAGAGTTCTTCATTAATTCTATCAGCAGCGTCTTGTGGAGCAATAAGACCTTGATGATAAAGATCAGCAGCGATTTGCTTTGCCCTTGGTAAATCTTCATCATCGAGCATACCGCCATCTTCCTGAGCTAAAGATAAAGCCTTTGCGATATAGTCTTCTTCAGAATTTGGAACTGCAGCTTCGATTTCATCATCGTCAATCGGTGCAAATTCCATTTCATCAAAGAAAAGTTCAATCTTACGACCAGGTTTCTTTTCTTCTCTGACATAGCCAAGTTCCTTAAGAACTTCAGACCATTGGGTATTTTTGTATGTTCTTAAGCGAGACTTTACAAAAGCAATCTCACGTGGAGTCAAAACTTGACCATTCTGAACTTTTTCTGCCAATGGTGAAAGATAAGCAGCATCAGTTTGGTTAAAACCCCTAAAATTACGTAAAACTGTGCGTCTACCCTGCTTTTCGAAATCTACTTGACGTCCATACATACCAATGAGAAGAACAATAACGAACTTATCATTTTCCAAATATTCCTTAATTCGTTGATTAAGCTGGAAATTTGATGTATAAACATCTTCCTTTATGATTTTATAACCGTTTTCTTTAATAACTTTAATAGCTTCTGCCATTTTTTTCATAATTTAATCTCCTTACTATTATTTATAAGATAAAATTGGAATATATCCGATTATTTTGGGTTATAAATAATAATAGAAAAAGGAAAGCTGCATATGATTATAAAAAACGGTAAAGTACTTGCTATAAATTCAGTAAAACATGATGCTACTCTTCAGGGTAATGGTCTTAGTGGAACTCCATTAGGTGTTAATACTGATATTTTAACACCTTATGCTAAGACAAACGATGTTAATCAAGAGTTTGTAGATACTTCGGCATGGGTCAATAAGAGATTTGATGATATTCCAGGTGCCGCAGCATATTCTGGTAAGGACGGTATTAAGGTTGATGGCCACATGATTTCTGTTTCTGCAGATTTCGCCACAAAGGCATATGTAAATGCTGCCGATGACACAGTTAAAACATGGGTAGAAGATAAACAGTATTTACAGTCCGATGCACTTAACGGTTATGCTAAAGAAAGTTGGGCAAATAATAAGTTCTTAACTAAGACTAGTGCAGATACTCTTTATCAGCCACTAGGAACTTATCTTACACCTGATGCATTAAATCCGTATTTAACAAAGGCAAGTGCTGATACAATTTATCAACCTATTGGATCATATGCTACTTCTGCATATGTTCAGGAAGAAATTGCTAAAATTCCTGGTGCTACAGAATATAGTGGTGGCAAGGGCATTTCGGTTAAAAATTACATAATTGCTGTTTCTGCCGATTATCTTCCTGCTAATGCACTTGACGGTTATGCAACTGAACAGTGGGTTTTGGGTAAAAATTATTTAACAAGTGCTAGCTTAACACCTTATGCAAAAACAGAAGATGTTGAACAAGAATTTACAGATATTTCTGCTTGTATTGATAATAAGTTCCAAGTAAAGGGCGACTATATTACTTCTGCAGCTGAACAGTTCGCAGGTAAAAATCTTGTATTAAAAGATAACAAATGGGTTGAAGCACCATCTGGAACTGTTTATACACAGGGTGATAATATTAATATTTCTCCTGATGGTGTAATTAGTGGTCGAAATTGGACACCTGAACTTGCCGAAAAAGTTGATAAAGATTTATTCATAGAAACCTCAGCTGCACTTGCTACAGAAATAGGTAAGAAATTATATACTAGTGCAACAGAAGATTGGGATGTTACACAGTATAGTGCAGGTAATGATTATATTACCGTTCAAAATCATAAGATTTATGGTCATGACTGGACTACTGAACTCAATGAAAAACAAGATCTTTTGACAATAGAACAGATTTCTGCAATTAGTTCTGTAAGTGCAATTCAGATTGTTTCTGGAAATTGGGTTACTTCAGCAGATAATTTTGAACCTAATTTGTCTTATGTTCTTGAAAAAGATAATGATACAACTAAATGGGTAGGATATGATTTATCAGATATTGGTAAAACTTACAAGCAGGGCGCAAACATTGCAATTACAGAAGATAATACTATAAGTGGTCGTGATTGGACGCCTGAGCTCGGTGAAAAAGTAGATGCCGATGAATTTGAAGAAGTAGTTACTAAAATCGAAACTGAAGTTGGAAAGAAATTATATACCAGTGCAACAGAAGATTGGGATGTTACACCATATAGTGCAGGAAATGATTTAATCGATGTACGTGATCATAAGATTTATGGTTATGATTGGACTAATGAAATTTCTGCAAAAGTTGATCAAGATGAATTTGATGTTACCGTTGATCAAATTGCAGATGTTTGTGTAACATTATCTGGTGCTATTGATGAAGTTTCTGCAACAATCGATGATTTATCAGCAACAGTTGAAAGAGATTACGTAAAGAAGGGTGAAATTCCAGAACCTGTATTCTATGACATTTCTGCAAAGTATGCAATGGCACAGTCTGGAACATACAACGATAAGGATTATTACTTCATTTCTGGTGCTGAAATTGTTGGAAGTAATGGTGTTTCTGCTGAATATAATGAAGAAACAAATACATGGGATATTGGTTTAAGTGCTAATGATTTGGAATACATGTATGATACTTACAGAAGTAATAATACTGTAATTTCTGCTGGTACAATAATTCCATTTAACGGAACTAATTATCACAATATTGTTGTTGATGCAAATGGTTTGATTACATTACCAGAAACGACAAATAAATTTACTTTCTGTATCAATGAAACTATTGAAGGTAATAATCCAGGAACACATGCTTACTTATTAAATAAGCTCATATTGAGTGCTACTGATAACACAGAACTTGTTTCTACTCAAAATTACTACCCAACAGAAGTCGGAACTAGCAATGCTACTATTGCTATTACAGTTGACCATACTGTTGCCCCAACAAGAAAATACTGTGTTGTTTATGACGGTAGCGAAATTCCAGCAACTGCTCATTTGAACGTTACAGCAAGTATTGTTGAAGAAGTTGTAAGCACTAATGATACTAGTGTTCTTATGAATGTTTATACTGGCGATAGTCCAATTTCTGTCAATAATGACAATAGAAAGATTGGTCTTAAGTATGATAATCAGATTTTCACATTAAATAGCAATAATCAGCTTACACTTACAAATGGTTCTACAGATACTCCAATTGACCCAGTAGTATTTGATAAGTTAGTTAATTCTATTAATGGTCGTATGACTGAAACTATCCCATTCGGTGCTTTAAATACTGTTGGAGATTTGGTTGGTAGTATGCAATATTCATACTTATTTAGACCAGCAATAGAATATGAATTTAGTCCATTAACACAAGCATATATGAATGGTGGTAATGCTGATGCTAACGAATATGTTTCTGTTGCAGTTTATGAAGGTGTTGCTGGTCAATCAAAAATGCTATGGGAAAGTGAATATGGATTAATTCCGACAGCTGGTGGTCAGGTAGTAATGAATACAAGAAACTTATACCCAATAGAAGAGTTAGGTACAATGTATCCTGAACAATTATATTATGTATGTATAAGAATTGATAAACTTAATGACCATGGCGGAACTTGGCATAATGTTCTTGGTTTAGGCATGGGTTCGAATACATCTGTAGATATTGGTAATCCAAAACCATGGTTAGGTTTACAAAATATAACAACACTTGATTTTATCAGACCATATTATGATTTTGCAAATGCTGGTTCAATGGATAAATTTGGTGGTATTAAACCATATGTTGGCTTTAGAACAAGAACAAATTAATTATGAGGATATATGTTAGTTACTTATAATAAAGAAAAGATTTCACAAAATTATAATAATGCATTTTTTGGTGCATATTATGATTTATTTAATTCTGCAAGTCATATATCCGGTCTTGATTGGAATTACAAAATTGCACCATATCTGGATAGAGATTTGCATGAAAAATTGTTAGAAATTACACAATCAGATATGCTTCCAATTATTAACGTAGTTCCAAGTATTCTTTCTTTAATTAGAAGTGGATATTTCTATACTGCTAGTTTAATGGTTCAGCAGCTTGATGTGTCACATAGCAAAAAGCTTATAAATATTAAAAATTGGTTACTTAAGTCTTTAATTGAAGCAGACGATACAGAGGAATAATTCATGGCAGATTTAATAATTCAAAATCCAAGTATAACACCAAACGTCTTTGAATATGATGAAGCAGGACGTGTTTCTGCTATTTCCGGACATCCTCTTGCTGGTGAAGGTGGTGGAACAATTGTAAAAAGCGACTTAATGTGGAAACCTAATGTTGGAAATGATGGTTATGTTCGCTGGACACTCGCATCTTCTGCTACGACGCCAGGTGAAGCCTACATTTCTGGTGCACAAGGTGCACCCGGACAAAATGGTGAAAACGGTACATCAATCGTTCTTCAGTCGGTAACTGATGTTGAAGGTGGTAAGCAGGTTACCCTTGCTTGGGGTGATGATGAAACTCCATCTACTTCTTCATTCGTTATTCCTAGTGGTACTAATGGTAAGGACGGAAAAGACGGAACTAACGGTACATCAGTTTATCTCGATAATGTATCTACCGTTGCAGGCGGTACACAAGTCACTTTAGGTTGGGGTGCTTCTGATACATCTGCATTCGTTATTCCTAGTGGTGCTCCAGGTACTAATGGACAAGATGGAGTATCTCCTTTAGTAACGACTTCTGAGATTTCACCAACTTCTCAACATCCACAAGGCGGTACTTCTGTCACAATTACAGATAAGACTGGTGATCATCAGTTTGACGTCTGGAATGGTATAAATGGACAAGGCGCTACAGTTAACTTGCTTGACGGTACTGGTATTCATATTACTAATGATGGAACAAATTATACTATTGCTGTTTCTGCTGATTATGCTGCTAAATCTTATGTAGATAGTGCAAGCGCTTATGCTTTAAGTCAAGCAGAATCATGGGTTGTAACTGAAGGTTATTTGAAAGAAGTTCCTGATGAGTATGCCTTAAAAACTGATATTCCTAAAACAGTTGCTCAATTAACAGATAGTGGAAATTATTATAAAAAGACAGAAACAAGTGGCGCAACTGAAATTACTAATGCTTTAAGTACAAAACTTGATTCAACTGCTGCTGCTCAAACATATCAAACTAAATCTGATATGGCTAATTACTTGACAACAAGTGATGCTTCTACTACATATCAGCCAAAGGGAAATTATGCTTCTGCATCAGATATAACTGATATGGCTACGAAGACTTGGGTCACTGGACAAGGTTATCTGACTGCTGTTCCAGATTCTTATGCAACGAAAACATACGCGAATGAAGCTAGCGCTAATGCTTATGATAAAGCTGTTGCACAAATACCAACTGTTACTGGTTTTATAACAAAAGATGCTGATAATTTAACATATTACTATAAGAAGACTGAAACAAGCGGCGCAACTGAATTATCTACTGAATTTGCAAAGTATGTTATTAAACCAGATTCTTCATTAGTAAATAAGTATTTAGTATTAAGAACAGATAATGCTGGTAATGTAAGTGGTTGGTGTGATTTCCAAGACCAATCTTATTCTAAATCAGAAGCTAATGGAACATTCGTAGCAACAGCTAATATAGACACTACAACATTATCAGGTGATGGTAAATCTGTAAGTACAAAACTAGGTGTAAAAACAGATGTTATTGCTACTAAAGATTGGTTAGATGATAATTATCTTCCATTATCTGGCGGAACTGTTACTGGTGATGTTATCGTTAAATCTACCGGAACTAATATTTTAGCGGTAAATACTACTGCTACTTTAATGGGACAATCTAGAGTATCAAATTTAACAGATACTACAGCAATTGGTACTAACTGGTTGGGTGTAAATAGTAATGGTGGTGGTTTCTTAAAGAATGTTCAAGGTGGAAATGTTGGTGATTTAAATGGTACATCTATACAAATTAACTTTGCTCCTGATGGTGCTAATTCTTATGGTAATATTACTGTTAATTCACAGGGAAATGAATCAAAAATAATAAATGTTCCAACTGCATCTTATAATTCAATGTCAAGCTTTGACAATACAAACGGACCTAACTATATGTTAAGAAAGACTGCTGGTGGTTTTGATATAGGTGCATGTGTAATTAACGTTACAGAAGTTCCAACAGCCACAGAAGCAAATACATACTATTTCGTTTATGATATTGTTTAATGAGGTATTATGGCCGGTGAACTAGAACATATTAGACCAACACACCCCAGTCAGACTAATCTGGCAGCAAGAACCAGAAATATTATCTGGTGTGATGCTGCAGGTAATGCTCACAGTATTAAAGCTGTATATTGGTCTCCATCTAATAATGCAAATGATCTTAAACTCATTTGGTTAAGAGATCATGCACAAAGAACATTAGTTGCTGGTGATAAATGTGTAGCTATTGAAATTGATTTAGTTAATGCAACTGAAAATTTAGTTATCAATTCACTTGAAATTTTTACATCACAACATAGTACTAGTACTACTAGTACAAGTGCAAGAATTCATATTTATTATGCTAATGGTATTGAAATAGCACAAATTATTGGTGACGGTGAAGATACTCAAACTGAAATATATTCATTAACTGGTTATCCAAGATATGTAAATGGTTTAAATATAACATTATATAAAGGTTATAAGTACTATATAGCATATAATGATGCTACTATAAGTAGTTATTATCCTGCATATTTTCAAAATGAAAATGGAAATTATAAAGAATTTAATAGTGTTAATAGTCAAGATGATCAGTGTATTGATGAATATAAAAAAGTACTTCCTGTATCTGGAAATGATTTAACAGAAACAGATTTACAACAAATTTTACAATTAAATCAATATGATAAATTCGCTTGGATTGGAAATAACATTACTGTTAATAGTCAAGCCATTGTACGTGGTGATTATCTAGGTATAAAACAAACAACTTCACTAACAGCAAATATATTATCTGAAACTGATATTTGGGGTACAGCTAAAGATACGATTTTTATATGGCATAATAAATCTAATACAAATGTATCGCAAAGAATTTATAAAAAAACGGCTGATGCAGTTTCAGGTACAATAGGTCATTTAAATCCAACAGGTTCGGAAGATAAGTATTTAGCTTCTATTATATTAACACTAAAAAATGGACCTGCAGTGTTAGAGTCTGATCCATCTTGGTGGTTTACTAGCACAACTCCACTTGGTTCATTATTTAAATTAAAAGATGGATATAGTGTAGGATTTTCTTCAGATACACCATCTACTTCTTATCCATCAGATCCACAAGAAAATACATTTTATTATTTAAACATTTCTGGATTACAAAATCCACCATCTGTTTATCTTTATAAAAATAATACATATACATTTGTGAATAAATGGGGCGGCGCCGATGTTTTAAATTATTTAGATACTATTAGTCCAGCTAATATAGCTGAAAATGTATTGTTATCAACACATATACAAGAAGGCTCACCATTTACAAGAGAAGCATCTTTAGCAAATGCTACTCTACAAACAACAAGAAAATACTATTTAAAAATAAATGGAAATTTATATCCACAAAATTAATGGAGTTGATCATGCGAGAATATTTTGCAGTAAACAAAGAAACTAATATGATAGCTCATCATGCAGCAAATTTATCTTTAATTAAAAAGAGAATGGAAGAGCTAGGAGAAAAAGAAGAAGATTTTTATATTTTGGAGGATGTAAATATGAAATATATTTCACGTATTACTTTTGTTGACGATGAATGTGTTTATAATAATAAAAATTTCTGGTTTAATAATTCTAAAGAAATAGCTGAAGATTTTGAAAATCATATAGTTAAAGATTTTTTAGGAAATATAGTAGATCTATATCGCTATAATATTGAAATGAATTCAAATATTTCACGTATTTCTTCTATTGATGGTCTTGCAGGTGAGATCGATTATAACATTACAGTAGGTAATGAATTTATAGCTTTATTCAGAGAAGAATGCGTTAAGACAGACTTTAAAGGAATTACTCCTTTAGAGATTGGAATTAAGTTAGCGCCAGTAATTTCACTTGTTCAAACAGGCTCTTTTAGAGAAGCTAAGCAAGTTCTACAGTCATTGGAAACAGATCCATTTTTAACAGAAGAACGTATTGCTAAGTATATTGCAATGATGGATTCAGCAGATGCTATTGAGTATGCAACGCCAGAAGAGTTCTTCTATACAGCGCAAGAAAATGTTTAAAATAAAAAAGGTAAGTCAATTAAGACTTACCTTTATATTTTTGATTTAAAATTGGTTATTAGCCAACGTTAAATTCAACCGGACGGGCTTCAGGACAGACCGGGATGTTGATGGTCAAAAGGCCATTTTCAACCTTAGCGGTGAGTTCCTTCATGCTGAGGTTAGCCGGAACAAAGATCTTGATAGAGAGCTTGCCGCTACCCTTGATCTTACGAACTGTGTAAACACGCTTTGCTTCAGCATCCTTTTCAGCGTCGGTGACTTCCTTCTCAACAGTTTCGATAGTAAGATATGCCTTACCGTCTTCAATGGTGCCCTTGAGCTTGATGTCTTCACGGGTCTTACCAACGACTGCAACTTCAATAGTGCTCGAACCATCTTCTTCGTGAATGATGTTGAGCGGGACATTGACCTTTTCAGCAGTGTCATTAAAAGATGCATCGAATGCATTGAGTTCCTTGAGAAGATTTTCAAAAATATTATTCATAGTATTCTATCCTTTCGAGACCTTACGTGTCTCTTTTCGTTTCATTGTTAAGACATAAATCACGTTTGTGTATTCATGTTTTAATTGGCGAAACTAACCAATTAAACTCTTGTTAAACTCATTTTCGTTATATTTATAACGAAAATTTTTACGATGTCGCCATCATGAGTTTCTTGTAATCAAGGTAATTCTTGATAGCGAAAGATAAATTCTTTATGTTATTCAGTGTATTTTCGATGAATTCCAAAAAGTATTTCTGTTGGTTAACCTGTTTTAGTTTTGCTACATAAGGAGTACAACAATTAATCTGCGAATCAATTTCTTTTGCTGTTTCCCAAAATTCATTGATTGAGATATTGTATTTCTTTTGTAACTCCACTGTATTTCTAGGTCTTTTGAAACACTTTGTCAAATCACCGTATAATTCCAACAATTCTACATTTAAGCTTGCACAAACATATTTCTGGTCTTGATACAATTTAATCCATTCTTGAATAACGGCTGGCAAAATATTATTCTTTTTAATAATTGCCTCCAAAGTATCAGGCATAGATAAATCTGTTTTTGCTTTTTCCTCAACTTGTTTAAACGTCTCTAAATTCATACCTTATTTATGTCACGCTCTTTGTAGCGTTTAATGCAATCGGCTACGAGCGGTCCCAAACTTCTGTAATATGTTTGGGTAGCGGTGTCATCAATCAGTTTGTAATCATCTACTTCCAAAGGAGTTCTTCCT
Organism: Methanobrevibacter sp.; assembly: GCA_017434555.1. Taxonomy (GTDB): domain Archaea; phylum Methanobacteriota; class Methanobacteria; order Methanobacteriales; family Methanobacteriaceae; genus Methanocatella. The sequence continues at coordinate 158,703 of JAFRFB010000097.1, forward strand.
TCGAAATTAAAAGTAGTAGAACAGCTCAAGTCTTTAAGATTGATGTCAGTTTCTGCGACATAAAGATGTAAATCTTTATACTTGGTATATAAGAACATACCACAGTCATAAAGATCAGATTCGGTAAGTATAATATTAGCTTCTTCTTTTAATTCACGTAAAGCTGTTTCCACATGAGTCTCGTTACCTTCTACATGTCCCTTTGGAATATCCCAATTACCGTCTCTATATGAGTGACAAGAAGGATGACATGCCAAAAGCTTACGAGATGCTTTATCAATAATAATTACACCACAACTAATAGCCTTCATATAATTCCTTTATCACAAATATAGTAAAAACGGTTGGTTTTGTAAACGGTTAGAGATTTATTTTTATTTTTTAAAGATATTCGGGATGAGTATCTTTAATATATTCATATTGGTTCATGAGACCAACATAAAATTCAGAAAGCTTGTCAATTTGCATATTAAGCGTTTTGGACTTGTCTTTTACAGTAGGTATAGATTCTTTCGCCTCTGCAAAAGAAACAAGTTTAAACGGCGTTTTAAAGCAATCTGGATGCGTTTCGCTAATACCCTTTAAAAGATTATACTTCTCAGTATAAAACTCCTCCAGGGTATGCATACGGTTAGTTAAAGTCTCATTAGTAGCCTCTTGACGAGCTACACTTTCGTTTAATGTTTCTGCCATAGAATTTCCTTAAATACTGTAGTTAGGATTCTTGACCTTGAACGAAACGTTATAGTCGTCACGAAGTCTAAGAACGAAACCTTCTCTCTTATGACTGAGGTTGTTACCGAAAACGGTATTTGCATCAGATTCTTGAAGCATGATATCAGCACCAGAAACGAATACACCCTTGTCATTTACATGACCTTCTGGTAATTCGTAATTGTCATCAAGAACTGGAACGAACTTCAATCCCCATTGTTCAGCGAAAAGAACAGAATCTTCAAAATTCAACTTTTCCCACTTGAACAATACCTTTCTATTTATAGTATCTTCAAAATAGACTTTCTTGTAAAAGTCGAAGAAGATAATATCAGTTCTTGGAAGGTTATAGATATTCTTTTGAATACCTGGACCGACATGTTCACCACGGCAGAACCATTCACCTGGAATCTTCTTGATTTTTTCATCAAGACCAAGTCTGAGAACCGTGTCCCAGAAAGGTTTTCCAGAACCATTCTTATTAAGTTCCCTAGTTCTAGAGCATACACCAATTCTCTTACTTTCCACCTTGCGATGGAAAATCTTATCGAACCAACTTGGTTCAACCTTTTCAGAGAAAACTGTAATGTTTTGACCTTCGAGCTTTTCGGTCTTAACCCACTTCTTACCCTTGTATTGTTCAAACATCTTGGTGTAAACCTTTTGGACGTTTTCTTCGTCAGACTTTCCAGGGTTAGTTGGATCCCAAGTTTCAGAAACGTTATGACGCTTCCTCCAGTTACGATACCAAGTATATTTCATGAGTTTACGGACAAACCAATTATCCTTTTTCTTGGTATTAAGACCAGCTTCTTCTTCGTCTTGGACAATTTCAGTAATACCGAATTGAAGAGTATAATCCTTACCAACCTTTGCATCAGTAATGCCAAGGTCAGATGGCTTGAAAAGAATACCTTGAGAAATAACTCCAAACTTTCCGAGCTTCATACTCTTGATTTTGAACTTCTTATCTCTGAGAAATTCAAAATATGGGTACTTCGAAGATTCTTGAATTGTCTTGAGAGCACTTTCAATTTCTTCCTTTGTAGCATCTGCTAATTCTCGACCTTCCTTGATAGCAGTATATTTAGCACGAAGTTCATCAGACAAACCATCTGGAAGCAACGAGTCAATTTCGACATACATTGCCAAATCACCAGGTTGATATTCACCTTTCTTAACGACTACAGTATAGTCCATAACCGTAGCAAGTTCAATTCTGTCCGCCCCAGGAATTTCTCGGATGTCCTTAATTCTTACAATATATGCTAATGGTTTTCCAAACATTTTATTATTACCTCTTTGTTGATTACAATATAGAAAAAGGATTGACTTTCGTCAACCCCTTACACATGATTAAAGGATAATCTTTAATATATATTTTTGAATTTTTCAAGCATTTCTTCAACATCCATTCTGAATTTTACAGAACAACCAAGTGGAATAGTATCAATTACTGACTTTTTCCAAACATTAATTGTCGCATCAAATTCTTCAGGATCATGAAGTTCCGGTGCTTCGTCAAGTTCGTATGCGATACTATCGACTAATTCTTGAATTTTGTTAAACTTTTCTTTTACTGTATTTTCAACTGCAATCATTTATTTCCTTTATGTGATTGGTCAGGAGTTCATGATTGTTGGCAAGAATAGTATATTCAGCTGCATGGACAAACATATCAGTTTCATATTTTTCATCTATGTCCACCTTATAAGGGTCATAGTCTGAAACTACTCCCTTACTACTGAACTCCATAAAACCTAATATTTTATAACGTTTGTCTATAATATAGAAATTTATTACATGGGCATTGATGACCCTAGTAATTTTTTTCAAAATTTTCACATTCTTACTAAAAAGTTTAGACATAAATTCTACTTATCGATATATTCTTCTTTATCCTTTTCAAGCCAATCGTCAATTTCTTTATAGCTTACATGAAGATTTTTATCTTTTCCAAACTGAATATAACCAAACGGTTTTTCTTGCACACATTTCATTTCATTAAGGTATTTTTGAATATCCGCTTCAGACAATTCGCCTTCTGCATTTCTTAAAATATATTCTCTTGCACAGTGTTCACAAAGATTAGTTATCCAACCGCCGGTTGTCCAAATAACTCTTTTGCCTTCTTCAGTCCTTGTTTCCTTTCCGCAATATTCACAAATATATTCCGATAACCATTCGGCAATAGTTTCAAGGCGTTTATCGCTGCCAAATGTGGTATAAATCCTCAAACCACCGAATTTTTCTTTTATTTGGGTAAAACCAAAACGTTTTTGTGTTTCTTTGTCCCATGTATCATATTCTGCAAATAACCTTGGAAGATAACGGTTTTTCCAAAGATCTTCCCAACCATATCCATCCCAATACTTATAATAATTGCTTTCTAAGTTCTTGCTTTTACCATGATATGTCTGTTTACCTGTCCACACGTTACGAAAACGCAAGAAGGGATATTTATGTAAAAGAGATAACATCTCTTCATCTGAAATAGGATATTTAGCATCAGGATAGTGAGACATAATTATTGGTTTCCTTGTTAAACGTAATGGTTATAATAACCCATCTTTTCCGCTGTATCGACTTCTTTTTGAATAATATCTACATTACCTCTTGTAGGATTTGCAAATCCAACAGAACCTCCGAGTGGTGACCAGAAGATAATGTCATAATCCTTTAATTGTAAACCATCAAGAATATTTTTCCATCTAGGATTACGTGTATCAACCGTTTGAACTTCTTCAAGCGGATTCATAAATTCTACCTTATCGATAAGGCAAGTTTCAAAAAGATGATTTGTTGTTCCAATATCTGTAACACCTTCTACAACAGCAGTCTTAATGATCGGCTTTGTAAAATACATGTAAAGCGTAGGAATTCTGAAATTAATAGGAAGTTTATTTTCCTTTCGCCAGTTCTGAATTGCTGCTCTGATTTCAGAACCAATCATTGCTGTAACGACAGAATGATTCTTTTTCTTTTCATTATTGTAGATATAAATAGGTGTTTTAACTGACATAGAATTCTCCAAATTTTTGTAAAATATAATAAAAAATAGGGTTATTGTCAACCCTATCTTTTAGTTATTAGCTATTAATTCATATTATTCACCAACCGGAGTATCAGACAACATAGTAATACCGCCTTGGCCATTAGTATAACTTACTACTGTTCCACCGCGATGGTCCATAATAACAAAATTAAGATTCTCTGCTTGTAAAAGTGCTGCAACAACAGAATTGTACTTATTAGGTGTTTCTTGAGTTGCTGCCATCTTAAGCAGGGTAGTAATGAGTGAATTAAGTTTCTTCTCGTCCATATTGTTCCTTCTTTTTACTATTTGTTTAATAATTCTGATTAATTTCTATATAACAATGCTTTATGTTGCATCGATTTATTATATTGATATAAAGTCTTGTTCCAGTTTTCATATTTTCCTTAATAATCATTATGCTTCATCTAATAAAATATGTGAAAGAAATCCAAAGAAATATCCAGTCGCAATTGTTATACATAATGAAAGATTATTAAAATTATAATACGATGCAGCAAATATACCAAGAGATGAAATTATGCCGAATACTCCAGAATGTATAAATCCCCTATGACTGAAAAACTGCGGGATAATGGAATACAATAGTAATAAAAATCCCCAAAACGGTTCTCCAGAAAAGAACAAGTATGTTGCACCTATTGCATATAATAAATACATGAACATACTGGAATGAGATTTGATATCCATATCAGGCGTCAGCGCACCACAAAGACCACCAAGGAAAGGTAACATCAAAGTAGCATTCCAATCTGGATATTGGTCTACACTAAAAATACCGGTAGCTATTGTACCTACCGTTAAACCAGCAATTAAATGTGGTTCAAAACTACTCATCTAAGGATTCTCCGAACAAAAAGCCATAATACCACCTACAACTGGACTACCGAATGCCCAATAACCGATTACACCAGGATGCGCACCAAATATATAAACACCAATCAAAAATACAGGTAATCCTATTACTATTTCAAAAGCAATAGTGATTATTAGAAATAATATAAACTTATCCATTTTATAATTCTAATTTGTCAACACTTTTAATGGACCCGAGGGGAGTCGAACCCCTGTCTTAAGTAACTTTAATATCCGTTCCTACAAGTTTTTCCTTCGAATTTACTTATTCATTACATTTATGCCCTGAAGGTCGGCGTCAATGTAAACTAGCCTGTAAACTTCAGAAATAATACACAGACTTAATTATTTCCTAATCCATTATGCGACCGAACTTTATACCCAATGGATGAACGGTATAGGCTCAGTGTTGCTATAAATTAAGCAGCCATTGCGTAAGTGTTAGCACTTATCTTTTTCAGACTTTTTTACAAGAACCCTCGTCTGAGACCTTGACTTGCAACTAATATCTCTATCACCCAATCGAAACCAGACGAGCCCAATATTTAAAATATAATAAAACTAAATAATGTTGTCAACCCCTATTTTCAATATATTTAAAATGATAATTATTTGTCTGTTTATATTTACCATTACAACACCAAATAATACAATGTTTATTTAAATTCATTTGCCTTGCTGCTTCAGAGGCAGATTCAAAAATTTGTTGAGTTTCAATGCAAAGAACTTGTTTTTTATTTGGTTTTGCTTGTCTACAATAATATTGTTTTAATGTTATATTATATTCTTGTAAATATTTATCTATTTGTTGACAAGATTCAATAAATTCATTTATATTATCAGTTATTTTACAAAATCTATAATTTAACGCATGGTTATCTTGACCATTTATGACATGTCTAATTGATTCTTTACCTATTCCCAATTCTTTAGCTGCTTTGCCTATTGATGGATAATATTTGTTCGTTTCATAACAAAATATAACTATCTGATTAGGATCTATTTTATACTTATTACTTTCTCTAATATTAATTAATTGTTCTTCTGTTAATTTACGACCAGTATTGGCTTTTCTAATTTTTTCTTTTTGTTCTTCAGACATTATAAAATGTCTACCCAAATTGCCATCACCACCTAAAGTTTTATTATATCCAAAATTTTTATCTGTTGAATTATATAAATTTATCCAAAACTGTTCTCTTTCATTTAATAATTCACGTTGACATTCTTCGATAATTTCAAATTCAAAATTATCTGTCCCATATTTTTCAAATGCTCTTGCTAAATGAGGATTTAATTTCGCATTTGGTGATAATTCTTGTCGCCATCGTCTATTAATGTCATTAGATTGACCAATATAACATTTGCCATTAATTTTATTTGTTATTTTATAAATTCCACAAATTTTTGTCATAATATTAAATAAAAAGAACGATTAAAACACGCTATTGTGGAAGTTTCGTATTTTAACCGTTCCAAAATTTTTATTTACGTAAGAATAAAACTTCCACATATTATTCTTTTATAATATATTTATAATTTTATTCTTTTAAAATAATTAAATACCAAAATTGTCTTTAAAATAATCTGGAAGATGTGGATCAAACTTTGGTAATCTAATCAGTTCAAGTTTAAATCTATTGGCATTAAATTTTTGCATAATTAAATCATAATGTTCACCTTTAATACCAAATCTAATTAAATCAGATAATTCTTTATAAGTAAATCCGAGTTTTTCTTCATCTGTTAATGGCTGAAGACCATCAATTGGTGTTTTATGAGTAAGTTCATAAGGAAGACCAAGGTCATCGCCAATTTCAATAACTTCAGAAACAGTTAACATACCAAGTGGGCTAAAACTTCCAACAGAATCACCCCAAAGAGTTGCATATCCAACAACATCTTCATTTCTTTGACATGTATTGGCCATCAACCAGCCATGAGTTTGAGCAGTGACCATAATCTGATTAGTACGAATTCTTGCACCAACATTAGTCTTTGCGTCATAGGACTTATCAGCACCCGGAACAAGAGCAAGAGATTCCTTAACTAATGTTTCAATATCCTGAACATCATAATCGATACCAAGATGGTCAACAAGCTTATAGGAACAAGAAATATCTTTCTGAATTCCACATGGAAGCAAAACGCCATGAACATGTTCCTTACCAAGTGCTGCGACGCCAATAGCAGCGACAACAGAACTATCCTTGCCGCCAGAAATACCAAGAACCATATCTGTTTTACCAAGCTTATCGAATGTTTCCTTGGTCCAATTTACAACTTGCTGAGTTAATTCTTTCATAATTTTATCCTTATATTAAATTTTAAATCTTATATTATCAAAGATAGAAAAGAAATATAAAGCGAAATGTAAATTTATTTTTTACTTTCCCTCTCCCTTCTCGAACCAACGAAGTTCTTGAAGTTGCTTTCTAATGTCATTAAATGTATTTCTTTCCTTGATAATTACACCTCCAACTAGTGTAATCCCCAAAAGTGCCAAAACGGCTTTAAAAATTTTATTCATAATATATCCTTTTTAAAATGTCTGGCACAAATATAGTAAATTTTACTTAAATTGTAAACCTTACTTCTTTTTTAATAATTCTGTAAATTTATCAGCTAATTTACCAGCATCTGATTTTTCTCTTTCCTGAAACATTGGGTCAACTTTCTTTTTAGGAGGAGTTGATTTTGCTTTAGGATAATGTTGTGGAAAATTACCTTTAATTTTTTGTCTTGGATATGATGGGTCATGTGCAGACATAAATCTATTGCATCTTTTATCAATATCATCAAGATTTTTTTCAATCTTTTCGATACCAGCTTCTATAGATTTAATAGTTGCATCTACTGAATCATTAGCGCCTGGAATAGTCTTAATCCATTTACCAAATTTTTGATCATGTGGTTCAGGACCAAGAACATGCCAGCCCATGTCTTCCATTATACCTTTTACATCATCTAAGTTCATGTATAGATACCTCATTCTAGTATTTCTTTAAATACTTTGTAATTAGTATCATCCTTTCCACAATAGACAGCAAATTCAATATTCTTGAAGAAGAGTTTTCCGATTTCCAAAGCTTTCTTGTAAGCCTTAGCTACAATTTCAGGTGGGTTTTTGAATGCTCCACAACCGAATGCACCAAGAATAATTGTTTCATCGCCATGATAAGCAGCTAAATCAAGAATATGAGTTGCTCTGCGGAAATGAATATCAAACAATTCTTCATCAGTAACGTTTGGTTTTTCGCCACGCTCATGGTTGTAAGCGTTTGCAGGTGTTTCACGAAGATTAGGTGCTGCACAAGTAATTACATTTACAGAGAATGGACGATACAATAAGTTATAATTGTCCGATTTGATAATTTGAATATTGGGTGTGTAAATTGCATCATTGTTATGAAGTGCATTTCCATGTTCTTTATGTGGTTTATAAAAGATTTTGTCAAATTTCGGGTCAGACAAAACATTATAAAGTGTAGAACAACGACAAAGACATTCTTCTTGTGCATTAGAACCCTTTGTTACACCGCCGCCAGGATTAGTAGCAGACGCAAAATTGAGAACTGCTACTTTACCAGTATATTTTCTTGTCGCATCAAAAGAACTACTCTTAGTAACCTTAACAATTCCTGGAGTTTTTTTCTCGCAGAAAAAGTCAATCGTCATATTATCGGCAAGAAAATACGAATTTTCAATCGAATACTTAATAGAATTCTGTAAGGTTTTATCCTTATTAATTAATTCTTGAGTATGATTAAAAATTTTAATATTTTCTTCTTTACTAGCCATGATTAAGCCTTAAACATATCATCACACTTCAAGAGCAAACGATCAATCTTGGGTTGAATCATCTTTTGATTATACGGATCATCGCCGACAATATCATTCTTGGTCCAGTGGCAGAGTCTACCGATAATAAGGAACCAGAAGACGTTTGCGAGCGGTGATATAATAATATCAAGCACACTTGGATGGAATGGAACATGGTCCATTCTATGACCAACATAAAGTGCGATAATGCCAGCTGCATACATTGCAATGACAGTGAAAATGATAGTAGTGATTGTAGTCATGTTTATTTTTCCTTTGGTTATAGTTTTTTATAAAATATAATAAAAAGCAGGGTTGTTGTCAACCCTGCTTAGTGATTTTATTTAGGAGAATAGGATAAATCCTTTTTTATTAGACACCCTTGTAAGCCTTGACGACTTCCTCGAATTCAGTGTCGAGAGCGACAGTTTCGATGGTCTGAGTGCCCTTACCACCCTTACCGGTGATTTCGGCAATTTCCTGCTTAGCTTCGATGTGGAACTGAGTGGTCTTGACTTCACTTTCGATTTCAGCAATCATGGCGTTGCAATCGATACCGAAATCGCCAATCTTGTTGCGGTCGCACATCTTGAGTGTATCGATCTGGACCTGGAGAGCAGTGAGCTTGGCTTCGATGAGAGCCTTGTTGGTGTCGATGTTCTTGAGAGTATCGCGAACCTGGACACACTGCTTTTCTGTGTTCTGCCAAGCAGTTTCGATGGTGTCACGAGCAGTCTTCATGCCCTTATAAACAATATACTTAATCTTAGCTTCATCGAGCTTGTCAGCAGCGATGAGAGATTCGTAGACACGCTTGCTAGTAGCGGTCTTTTCGTCAAGTTCCTCGAACTTGGCCTTGAGTTCCTTAGCGTTGACCAGCATATCTTCAGCCGACTTAATATACTGAGCGGCATTCTTATTATACTGATAACGGATTTCCTCAATCTTATCCTTGGTGGAGATGAGGCCTTCGAGACCACGCTGAGCCTTGTGAGCGAAGATTTTGAAGATATTGAAAGACATAGTTTGTTTCCTTATGTTAATTGTTGAATTGTTTTATTGTTTTTTGTTTATGTGCATAATATAGTAATTATTATCGCACTTGTAAACCCCCTGATTATAAAAATTTTATGCAGGCAACCTTATTGGGATCTACTTTATATTTAAGGTGCTTGTTGAGACGCTTAATCTCATCATTTTTTATATCAGTTAATGCATTATATACTTCTGGAATGCAACATCCGCGAGTACTATGGCAATATTCAAATATCGGTGCGGTTCGAGCATCAAATCGTTCCGAAAATTCTTTAATATATTCTAGTTCTTCTTCGGATGAATATTGTATTGTATTACCGTAGAAATCTACAGTTCCAATAACCGGATGTTCAAGTTCCTTTAAATAATCATTAAAGTCTTCAATAGTATTTTCTAATACCGTACTAAAGAGAGTTTCGTCTACGGGCTTTTCTTTCGTGCTATATTTAATAATATTGCACAAACAAGCAGCTCTTACAGTATGATCTTCTCTAGGTATCGGCGGTAATGCTGTTCCTGGACCCATATATTCTCCAAATTACGAATAATAATAACCGTCTATATTAAGATATGTATTTTCATTATCTAATTTATAGACAATATGTTTATTTAACCATTCAATTTCTGATGCTTTTAATCTATGAATAGTATTAACAACTGTGCTTATATACGTTCCAACTTTATATTCTGGAAGTCGATTAATATGCCACATAAGACTTTCAGCTGCGGTTTTAATAAATGATTTTTCTATCTCAGTTGTTACTGGAATTTTAATATTAAAAAAATCAGCATAACCGATAATTGGATAATCATGTGGTTTCAAAAGCTCATTATACTCATTAAGTAATAAAGGCAAAAGATTCTTAAAAATACTTTCACCTTCATCACGTCTGGTTACTTTGAAATAACCTTTTTCAGTATGAACTAAACCTTTATAAGTATAATATTTTTCGCCATTAATACGTTCCACCTGCGGATAACCTTTATATTTTGGTTTTTTAGGTTGTGGTGGAGGTGGAACTGGACAAGGTGGATATGACATACTGTTTCCTAATATTTCTCTATCAATCATTTAGTAATTTATTAAATTCATTAATCATTCCTCGTTCGGGAGTTTTTGGTCTATAAATTGTCTTACATGCAATATAATCAATAAAATGACCACAAAGATGGAATATACCAATAATAGAAGAAACTACTCCCAAAACTATTAAACCCGGAATAATGGCAAATGATAAAATTAAAAAACTCCAGTAACAAATACTAAGTTTAATAGATGCTGCAGTTCCATCTTTAATATCTTGCCAATCATCGGCTGGTCTATAATCTGTATCATCTTTTAATAATCTCTGTTTTTCCTTATATTGCCGACACCAATCATCATAATTACTGGCAGTAATAGCCATCATAACAAGAGAAAATGTACAAGAACATAATATTGTTACATATGGCCATATCATTCCGTTTCTTTTGAAATAAAGAAAAAAATTATTTTGAATAATATTTGTATTTTGTTCCAAAATACTAGCGGCTGATATGATTACCATGAAACCACAAAATATTATTGCAACACTTTGAAGCAAACACATATACCATTCATTCCAAGCATCTCCATTTAAAAGTGCATTATTAATTTTTCTTACCATGGTTGTGTCCCCACTAGTTTATTGTATTCGTCAATAATAGTTTTCTTGTATTTTTCTGGAGATTTCTTCCTATAACTGTTAAGCATATTACTAACAGATAATTTATTATGGAATGCTATAGCACATTCACACAAGAAAGCGAAGAATCTTGCAGAATTCATAACAATAACTAATATAATTGAGATAGGTGCAAATATAATACTTCCACCGAACAAGATATTACAACCAAGATAGAAAATACTTTCAAAATACGATTTATCATTATGTTCATAATAATAATCTCTATATTTATCCATTGCAAAGAATAGACAGAGGTCACCAACAATGAACAGAATAATAGGTAATACAATAGCCCACCAATGTTCATGCAAAAAATTGTGCATAAAGATAGTGCTTGGCCATGCATTTCGTTGTAAATTACCAAGACCATTAATAAGAAGATATAATGAAGCAACGACTTGGAAAATTATTTCAATCGAAACGACTCCAACCCACCATTCTTGTCCTTTGAAAAAGTAATCTTTTAAAAACTTCTGCATATATTCTCCTTATTTAAAGACCATTGGAACGGCCGACATTGGAAGTGGTTTATTAGGAATTGCTTTACAACATTGCGGTGATTGTTCTTTATATGATGAACGAACTTTTTCTGCAGCTAAATGACCTTTGTATTCCAGAATACTTTGTTCATATAACTTAGCACGTTTTTCAACCATGATTTCATGATTCGCTTTATTAGAGTAAATATCTATAGAAAATCCAGTTACTAATAGAGCAATCAAAAGAATTGCTCCAACAATCGATGTTACTGTATAGTAATCATCATAATTTAATCTATGATTTTTTGTTCTCATGGTTTAGTTCCTTTTTAAATGGTTATTAAGGTTACTGATAACGTCAGGAAGTATTCTACTAACTCTATCATTAATATCAGTCATTGCTTCAATCTTTTTCTTTTTATGATTTTTTGGAAATAAGAAAATAAAAGTTAGTATTTCTACTATTGGTATAATATAATACCAATAACTACTGGAATTTGCCGATATAATAGCACTTATAATTCCAATCAATCCCAAATAAGCAACAACAATTAAAAGTCTATCAATCCATTGAATAATAATAGATGTTGTTTCCTGGTATTCAATCATTTTTGGCGCATAGAACTTAGTATCAATTTGTTCAATATCATATGTACTCAAATGATATTTAGCATTAAGATCCTTAAGCGATTCTGGAATTCCTCCACACCAACAATGTGTTTCTTTTACCGGTTCTTTTACTGTTTTTGTTATAGTTTGCGATGGTATTCCCATAATTGCTAATACAATACAGAATACTATCACTAGTTCTGAGATGACTTTTATAAGCATTGATATGCTCCTATGTTTTAGTTTCTAAGAAAGTTGTTATAGGTATTTATCATTTCTTTTTCTGTTTTTTCCCGAACAATCATTTTTTCTTTTGTTTTTCTTGGTGCGAATAACATAAAGAAATGCTCAAGACAGAAATTAACTGCATAGAATAAATACTTAGTAATATCATAAAGAAGAATAAATGGCATTACTATAAGCAATGCACCACTGCAAGTAGCAAATACCCAAAAATACCCAGCAACTAAGAATCTTCGATCATCATCTGCCTTATAGTGTGAATCAGCAAATAATGTAAAAACGCCGAAAACAATAGAAATTATTACAATGATAAGTCCGATTAACCAAATTTTATCACCCGGTTGTGCGATAAGTGAAAGGTTACCCATTTCTACTGGAGTTGTAGCAAAATAATCAACACCAGTAATAATGCTTAAAACAATAATACCCATAACAGATAAAACTGTTAAAGCATATGAAAATTCATTATAATTAGCGTCAGTAATTGATTTACTAGTATCTTTGAGTAATTTAATCATTATGGATTTTCTCCTTTGACAAATTTGTCAAGAAGTTCTAAGAATTTATCTTCTTCTAAAAAGAATGGATCTTGTCCATACCAGCCGAAGAAGTTGAACATAAACTGTCCAAAACGCCAATCTGGAAAATGAGTGATATGGACAGTTTGAAGTTTTTGATAAAAATCGTAAAGACGATTCGGGTCTCGCATTAGTAACCTCTACACTTTTCTTTCATAAGAGAAATGAATACTTCATTAATAGGATCATCTGTTTTTCTGATAGTATCAGTTCTTCTTGGAGTTAAACGATAACGAGAACCCGTTGGTCTTTGATAAGCAGTAATAACAGGTTGCTGTGTCTGTCTAGCAATCTGACTAACAAGATCCATTGCTTCATGATAGCTTGTCAGAACGTCTTTAGGACCATTATCAGTAGATTCAGTTTTAACAACCTTTACCTTATCATAAGCAGGTCTGAAATCACTAAATAAATCCTGTTCATCGATATACTTATCATATTCTTTATCAAATGTAGAAGCATTATCAAGAATAGATGGCTTACCAGTTCCAAGGAACCGATTGAGCTTATACCATACTTCCGGTAATTTCTTATTATACTTGTTTACGAATTCGTCTTCCCTTTTCTTTTTAGTAGACCATTTCCAAATATAAGCAAGCAATGTAGTGACGATTAAACCGACAAACATTAGCGGAGCGATAAGAACGCAGGCAATCTTAGGGTCATCCTTGACATCAATCATTTTCTGTTCTTTTAAGAACCGAATGATTAAACGACAGCCGATGTATGAGGCAAAGTAGATTAGAAGTAATTTGAGCATTTTTTTATCCTTTTTTATGTTTTACTAAATATAATATAGAAAAAAGAACCACTTTTGTAAATGGTTCTTTTTAATTTTTATCTGGCGAATATTTTTGCAGATTACGGTGTTTTAATTACGACCATTCCGCCCTTCCACTGGTCAAGCGGAATATACTCAAATACGCTCTTAACGTATTCGACATATGCCGGGGATTCGCACATATTCTTTTCCGGGCAATCGCTAAGCTTAACGACATCTCTACCATTAACCTTAACAACCTTCATAACCATGGAAAGCGGCTTAATACCAGCAGTCTCAGTTACAAGATTTGCCATGAAATAAGTACCGATACCGAAGCTAATCTTGATACGACCATTGAAATGCTGTGCAATCTTAATTGCCTTATCAACGTCGAGAGAATCAGACCAGCA
>JAFRFB010000020.1 GCA_017434555.1 Methanobrevibacter sp.
AATAAGAAAATAGTATAATAAAAAATAAGAAAATAGTATAATAAAAAATAAGAAAATAGTATAATAAAAAATAAGAAAATAGTATAATAAAAAATAAGAAAATAGTATAATAAAAAATATAACCTAATAATTTTATAATAATGGTGTTAAATATGACAAATAGTTACATGAATAGAGTAATAGACAAAGATTTAGAAAGATATCTGAATATTATGGGAGCTATTCTATTAACTGGCCCAAAATGGTGTGGCAAAACAACAACCGCAATGCAACATGCAAATAGTATTTTAAATCTTGATGATATAGATAACAGAGACCAATATTTAAAATTAGCAGAATTAAAACCTTCAGAATTATTAAAAGGTGAAAAACCAAGATTAATTGATGAATGGCAATTAGCTCCAATATTATGGGATGGAGTAAGACAAAGTGTAGACAAAACTTCTGATAAAGGCCAGTATATATTAACCGGTTCGACAAGTGTTGATGAAAGTAAAATAAGACACACCGGTACGGGCAGAATTCATAGAATGGTCATGTATCCCATGAGTTTATATGAAAGTGGAGAATCAAATGGAAAAATATCATTAACTGAATTATTTAATAACCCTAAAATAGACATTGATGGAATAACATCCGATTTAACTGTGAAAAATTTATTTTTTGCAATGTGTAGAGGAGGTTGGCCAGAATCACTTAAAATAGAAAATAAAGAAGATCAATTACTTATAGCAAGATCATATTTCGACAGTATTTGTGAAAGTGATGTTTCAACTGTTGATGGTGTTAAAAAAAATCCTGAAAGAGTTAAAAATCTATTAAAATCATATGCAAGAAATATTTCAACCCCAACAAAGGACACGACAATAATGAAGGACATTGAATCCCATTTTGGTAAAATAAGTAAAGGAACATATTATTCATATATAAATGCATTAAAAAGAATATTTGTTATACAAAATATTTATGCATGGTCCCCAAATATACGATCTGCATCAACAATGAAAGCAACGACAAAAAAAGAGTTTATTGATCCATCAATTGCAACTTCTGCATTGAATTTAACACCTGAAAGATTATTCCACGATTTAAATACAACAGGATACATATTTGAAACCCTGTGTATTAGAGATTTGAACGTATATGCAAATAAACTTGGAGGAAAAATCCATTATTTCCGCAAAGGAGATACTTTAGAAGTAGATTGCGTATTACTTTTAAATGATGGGCGTTATGGATTAATAGAAATTAAATTAGGTAAAACAGAAATTAAAAAAGGATCTAAAAATCTCCATAAAGCAGAAGAAATAATAAAAGAAAATATTGCTAAAAACAATACAAAAGTACCTGAACCAAGTTTTCTTGCAATATTAACTGGTGGAGAACTTGCATGTACAAAATACGATGATATTAAAATAATCCCAATAGGATGCTTAAAATAAATAATTTTTATAACCACAAAAATAAATATTAAAGACAATGAAAACAAAAGAAAATAAGATTTCTAAAAGAATATATCTGATTTTTCCAATTTTAGCAGGAATACTATTCGGTTCAAGCGGCATATTTGTCAGAACATTAACGCAAAACGGAATCGATGCAACAACACTGCTTTTTTTAAGGTTTTCAATAGCGATTCTGGTGCTGTTGATTGCAATAATAGCAACTGATAAAGAACTATTAAAAATCAAATTAAATGATTTTAAACTATTAATTATAATGGCAATATGCATTGTCGGTCTGAATCTATGCTACAATACTGCAATGAATACGATTTCACTATCAATAGCAGCAGTGCTTTTAAGTTCAGCACCTGTTTTTGTAATAATAATCGCATACATTATCTTTAGAGAAAAAATAACAAAATCAAAAGTATTATCCATAATTTTAGTCATTGTCGGATGTGTTTTGACAACAGGATTGGTTGAAAGCAATGCATCAAACATTCCAACAATTGGATTAATTGGAGGTGTGGGTGCTGCATTATTCTGGGCAATTTACACTATAGCATCCAAAAAGTCTCTTGAAAAAGGCATGCACACATATACAATTCTGTTTTACTCAGTCATAATACTTACCTTAGGACTAATTCCATTTACCAGTTTTAACCAAATTACAACATTTGTCAGTGCAGATATTTTATCAAATACAGTATTTCTGATTTTACATTCCACATTTTCCTTTGCAATGCCTTATATCCTGCTTACAATATCACTTAACCACATTGAATCTGGAAGTGCATCAATATTGACATCCGGAGCAGAACCTTTAGCTGCGTTAGCTTTTGGAATATTATTCTACAGTGAAATTCCAAGTATTTTAATGTTTATCGGAATAATAATAACAATCATTGCATTGGTAATACTTACAAAAAGTGAAAGTTAAAAAAACATGAAAACAATAGTTAATTAAGGTGAGAATATGGTTAAAGATCGTCATGTCATTGAAGCATTAGGAAAAGCAGAAGTTGTTATAGAAAATGGTGAAGTAACTCATGTAGGAGAACCTCTAGTAGATTACTGTCCTATTTTTGATAAAATAGATGATGCAAAACATTTAACTAAAGATTTTATTAAATGGAACATTGAAAAAAGAATTCGTGAGTTTGGAATGTGCACTCCCCAAAGAGTTGTTAAAATGCCTGATGTCTTAAGTTTTGGAATATCAGAGATTTTAAAAACAAACGTAGAGTTAGGTCTGATTGACTGTGTTGTTGGAGTTTGTGAAGGAACCGGAACGCTGATAATGAATGATGGCGAAATCATTCAGGGCGTAGGAGGCAGAGTTTCAGCCCTTGTAAGCACAACGCCTATCCCAGAAGTCATTGAAAAGGTTGGAGTTGAAAATGTAGTTAACCCTGAAACTGCAGAATTAGACCCTATTAAAGGACTTCAAATGGCAATTGATAGAGGATTTAAAAATATTGCAGTTACCATTCTTCCATCAGAAATAATAAATGATATAAAAGAATATCCAACCCCTGAAGACGTTAACGTTTACATTTTCGTGGCACACACAACTAATGCAGATGATAATGAAATGGAAATCTCATTTAGAAATGCTGATGTAATTACCTCATGCGCTTCAGATAAAGTTAGGAAATACGCTGAAAAAGAAAAAGTTTACTATTCAGGCTCAAAAGTGCCAATTTTTGCAATAACTGAAAAAGGCAGGGAATTTTTAGACAACCGTCTTGAAAAGATAGGTAAACCTTTAACTATTAATGATTATCCTCTGGATTTAAAAAATCATCCAAACCCCTTAGTTTAATCAATGCCCCCATTAAGTAAAATACCAACATCTAGGTAAGCATCAAAAAGGATATTATAATTAAATAGTTTAATGAACAAAATTATTTTATTAAAGTTAATTTAAATGAGGGAATATTTTGACACAAAAAAGCGAAGCAGTTAAATGCAATATCACACAGGAAATGAAAGATGTTGCAAAAAATGAAAATATAGAAGTTGACAAGCTAGCAAGATTAATAGCTGATGGAAAAGTTGTCATTCCTAAAAATATCAATAGCCATGCAAGAGCATGCGGTATCGGTGAGGAACTTTCAACCAAAATCAATGCAAATATCGGATCATCCAGTAAAATTGATGATTTGGATTTGGAAATCAACAAGGCAAAATTAGCTGTTGAATATGGTGCAGATGCCATAATGGACTTATCAACAGGTTCCGACTTAAAATTATTTAGAAAAAAAATAATGGATGCTGTTGACGTTATCATAGGAACTGTACCTATTTATGAAGCCGGAGTTGTTACCCTGGCTAAAGGGAAAAAGATAATTGATATGGATCCTGACGATATTTTTAAAGCTATTGAAAATCAGGCACGTGAAGGAGTTGACTTTATGACACTTCACTGCGGAATTACCAAAGATTTAGTTTCTAAACTAGAAAAACAAAAACGTATGATGGGAATTGTAAGTCGTGGAGGTACATTCATGGCTTCATGGATTAAGCATAATGAATTGGAAAACCCGTTATACGAAAATTACGACTATCTTTTAGAGTTATCCTATGAATATGACATTACCTTATCATTAGGTGACGGTTTAAGGCCGGGCTGTTTGGCTGATGCAAGTGATATTCCCCAAATTCAAGAATTAGTTAACCTTGGCGGTCTTGTTAAAAGAGCACAGGATGCAGATGTACAAGTCATGGTAGAAGGACCAGGACACATGCCTTTAAATCAGATTAAAGCAAATATGGAAATCCAAAAGACAATATGTCATGGAGCACCATTTTATGTATTGGGACCTCTCGTTACCGATTTGGCTCCTGGTTATGACCACATTACCTCCGCAATAGGAGGGGCAATAGCTGCAAGCAGCGGAGCTAACTTTTTGTGTTATGTGACTCCTGCAGAGCATTTATCACTTCCTTCACTTGAAGACGTTAAGGAAGGAGTTGTTGCATCAAAAATAGCTGCAGAAGCTGCTGATGTTGCACGTGGACTTCCACAATCATGGATTAGAGAACGTCAGATGGCAAAGGCCAGAAAAGAATTTGATTGGGATGCACAGTTTGACCTGGCATTCGATAAGTCAAAACCAAGAACATACCGTGACAAATGCGAACTTGACGATGATGAAATGTGTGCAATGTGCGGAGAATATTGTGCAGTAAAAATTGCAAAAGGCGATTTCTGATGAAATATCAAGAATTAGTAGATGTATATTCAGCTTTAGAAGCTACAACAAAACGTTTAGAAAAAACTGACATTATTGCAGATTATTTGAAAAAATTAGATGCTGATACAATCGGTAAAGTTGGACTGTTGCTTCGTGGAGGAGTTTTTCCAGCATGGAGTTCAGAAGAAATTGGTATTGGGGCAAAGTTAGTTGAAAGAGCAGTTGCAGAAGCTGTCGGGACTACACAGGCAAAAGTTGAAGATGCTGTTCGTGATGAAGGAGATATTGGTCTTGCATGCGTTAAACTATATGCAAATAAATCCCAAATGACATTTTTCTCCCAGCCGTTGACTATTAACTTTGTTTTTAACAGCCTGCAGAAATTATCAAAAATAAGCGGGTCACGATCTACTAATCGTAAAATCGCAATCATATTGGAATTATTATCACAGGCTTCAGCTACAGAAGCCAAATATTTAACCCGTACCATCACAGAAGAACTTAGAATTGGTGTTGGAGATGGCATTGTTCGTGATGCAATAGCACAGGCATTTGATATTGATAAGGCAATTGTTGAGCGGGCACAGATGCTGACCAATGACTTTTCAGTTGTTGCAACCACTGCATTTCTGGAAGGGGGGAAAGGTTTATCCAAACTTAATTTAACTCCCGGAACTCCGGTTAAACCAATGCTTGCGCAACTTTCACCTCCGGTGGCTGAAATCATTCCGGAAATGGGAACGGCAATTTGTGAAACGAAATATGACGGTATCAGATTACAGGTTCACAGAAACGGGGATGAGATAAACATTTTCACCAGGAGACTGGAAAATATCACCAATGCACTTCCTGAAATCGTTGATTTGTTTAATGAATACCTACCTCATGATGATTATATCGTTGAAGGCGAAGTTATTGCTACCCGTGACGGTAAGCCGCTGCCTTTCCAAAACATTTTGCACAGAGTAAGACGTAAATATAACGTTGAAGAAGCAATGGAAAACGTTCCTTTAAAACTATACTTATTTGACGTCCTATATTATAAAGAACCGATGATTGATGAACCGTTAATGAACAGAAGAAATACTCTAGAATCCATTGTGGATACAAGTGTTGATGAAATGAATTTAAGTACTATGATTGTCGGAACACCAGATAACATTGATGAAATCGAAGAGCTATTTAACTCATCCATTGCGGCACACCACGAAGGAATTATGATAAAAAATGCTTCAGAACCATATATTCCAGGAATTAGAGGCAAAAAAATGCTTAAATATAAAGCAGAACCGGAAACATTAGACATGATTGTTGTCGGCGGAACATATGGTATAGGTAAAAGGGGAGATTTCGTCGGATCTTATCTTGTAGCCCTAAGGGATGAAAATGACGAATTTAAAACCGTGGCCTATGCTGCAACAGGCCTTGATGATGCTACTTTAGAATATTTAACAAAGAAAATGAAAGAAATTGAAATTACAACAAAAGGCCGTGAAATCATTGTTGAGCCTAAAATCGTTTTGGAAATAGCATTTTCCGAAATTGTAGAGTCCCCGGAATATGAAACAGGCTATTCAATAAGATTTCCGGTTGTCAAAAACATCAGAAAGGATAAGGGACCAAAAGACGTGGATACTGTTGAAAGATTGCTTTCAATGTATGATGTGCAGTAAGGTGATAAGATGGAATGTCTTGAATGCGGCGAAGAGTATGATGAGGATTTTAATGATGACTGCCCATACTGCGGATGTTCAAAGGATGCTGTGGAATGTCCTGATTGCGGTTCAGTAGTTGATGACGATGTAACCTGCAGCGTATGCGGATACATGTTTCATGACGGCTACGAGGATTATTACAATACAGACTCTGAAGATGATGAAGACGATGATTCATTTGAAGATGAGGATGACCTTTTTGAAGAAGACCCTGGAGATGAAATCTGTGAAAACTGTACCTACTGGCAAACCCACCGTTTGGGATCTGCTTACGGAATGATATGTCAAAAAAGCGGTGCAAATACAGACCCTGACGATTCATGCGGATATTTCAGCAAGATGTTTCACTTTTCAAACTATGGTGATGAAGGCCAGTACAGTTTCATCGACACTGAGCAGGAAAAGAAAAGAAAACTGGATAACTGGCACAACAGAAGATTCTAAACTCGGACAATATAACCGAGCTGGAACAATTTAACTCGATTAAATACTATCCCATTTATTAACCATGAAGGCAAATCCAAAAGCATGGATATTACAGATGATAAATTATTAAGAATAGCTTTAGTAACTTCTTTAATCGGATTAATAGGATTGATAATCTTTACTCCATCAATTGAAGTTAAAGAAGTTAAAATTAAGGATATAACCCGTGCAATGATTGATGAAGAGGTAAGCATTGACTGTGTTGTCAGTGACATTAAATCCTCAAAAAGCGGCAGCAGTTATTTTTTAACCATTAATGACGGAACCGGCCAGATGCCATTAATTATTTTTGAAAGCCAAATTGCCCAGATGCAATCGAATAAATTGGAAATTGAAGATTTTAAAGATAAAAAGGTTAATGTTGTTGGAAAGATTACAGAATACAATAATGAAATGGAAATCGTTCTCTCGAGTGGAGACAGCCTGAAAATAATAAGTTAAAATAATACATTTTAATGAATAGTTATTTATTAATTAAAAATCAAAAGTTACTATAATTAAGATTATAGGAATTTATTAATATGTCAGATAAAAAAAGATTATTCGGAACTTTCGGAGTTAGAAGAACTGCAAATGACGTTATGACTCCAGAATTCGCATCAAGGCTCGCAGCATGTTATGGAACTCAAATCCAGGGTACTGTTGCAGTTGGTGGGGATACCAGAACAACCAGTCCAATGTTAATGGAAGCCGTAAAGGCAGGACTTTTATCATCCGGCTGTGACGTTGTGGATTTAGGAATCCTACCGACCCCAGGTGTGCAATATGCCGTTCGTAAATATTATGACGGCGGAGTGATGATTACTGCTTCACACAATCCCCCAAAATATAATGGTATTAAATTTTTAGATGAATATGGTATTGGAATTCCTGATGAGATGGATTTAGCCATTGAAGAGTTATACTTTGACAGCGAACCGAAAAGAGCAGAATGGTTTGAAATCGGTCAAATTTACCATAACGATAAAATAATTGATGAATATATTGACGAAGCAATATCAAAAGTTGATGCTGAAGCAATTAGAGAAGCAAACTTGAAAGTTGTTGTTGATTGCGGATCCGGTGCCGGAGCTTATACTGCACCATATTTAATCCGTAAATTAGGCTGTGACGTAACAACCCTCAACTGTCAGGCAGATGGAGCATTTCCAGGACGTGACCCTGAACCTATTGAAGAAAACCTTCAGGAATTAATAAGTGTTGTAAAGGAATTGGGAGCAGACATCGGACTTGCTCATGACGGAGATGCTGACAGAACAATCTGTATTGATGAGAAAGGAAACTTCGTTTTAGGAGATAAAACCTTCACACTTGTTGAAAAACAGATGCTTAAAGAAAACGGTGGAGGAATCATCGTAACTACCGTTGCAACATCCCAGGCAATTTATGATATTGCTGATGAATACAACGGAGAAGTAATAGCTACTGCAGTCGGAGATTTACTTGTTGCTCGTGAATTGCATGAAAAAGACGGATTATTCGGTGGAGAAGAAAACGGCGGTTTGATTTTCCCGGACTTCGTTTATGGAAGAGATGCAGTAATGACTGTGGCTAAAATCCTGGAAACCCTAGCTTTAGAGAAAAAATCATTATCCGAGCTAGTTTCAGAACTTCCGGTTTATTACGCAAGCAAAACCAAAATCGAATGTCCCGACGATTTAAAACAGGACGTCATGAAAAACATCGCTGAAGAGATTAAAACCACAACAGATTTCAAACTGGATTTAACTGACGGTGTTAAAATCTTAAAAGAAGACGGTTGGGTTATTATCAGACCTTCAGGTACCGAACCTATTTTCAGATGCTTTGCTGAAAGTGACTCACAGGAAAAAGCTGATGAAATGACTGAATGGGGTCTCGGTTTAATTAAAAAATACAAAGGCTAAAAATTGAAGTAACTTTTACTTCAATAATTTTACTTTTTTGATAAATTAAAATATAGTTTTATGATATAACTATTAAAATAATAAACTCTTTTTTTAAAATAATCCATTTTAGATTATGGAAATAATAAAAATTATAGTGTCATCCATGTTGGAAACATATATTATGAAAAAATTGAAATGAATATTTCTTGGAGGAATATTCTTTTCTTTCATCAAATATTCATAAAGCTGCAGAATCAAGGTTGTTTTGCCAACACCCCTAAGGCCAGGTAAAACTACAATCTTATTTGATGTATCTTCATTTAAAAAGGTATCTGCATATCCTTTTAATTCACTTAATTCATACCTTGCATTAAATTTTTTATTATTTTTAGATAAGTCTCTGCTTAAAACATTAGGAACATCATTCAATTCATTTAATAAAATTTGAGATTAACTCTTCTTTTTCCAACATTATGCGCAACTCATGATTCTATACTTTCTATTCAAATATTAAAATTATCTTATATAAATAATTATTCAATTGATTAAACAATTATATATAAAGACTTGTTCAAATATTTGAACAAAATTATTCTGTTTTCTAGAGCTTGTCAATGAGATAGTTGAAAAAAAGAAAAATACTTTAAAATAGTAAAAATGAATTACATGTACTAAACTTTATAGTACATTCAAAATATACTATATTTTATAATACATACTAAAATTTATATTATAATACATACATACTATAATTTATAGTACATTTAGGAGATTGAATTATGACAGACTTGCCATGGGGAACAAATCAAAATTTAACAGATGAAGAGTTTTACAATAGAGAAAGCGAATTAACAAATATTAAAAATCTCCTACAGTCAACAGGCCAGGGTCACGCTCCAGATTTACTATTGACTGGAATAAGGGGTGTTGGCAAAACTGTTTTTCTTAAAAAATTAAAAAGAGAAATGGATAATGAATATTTAGTGGTTTATATCGATTTTTCAAAATCCAAATGTTATCAAAAAAATCAAATGAGCATAATTGGTTTGATGGAACATATTTTCAAAGAATTTATTAAAGAATCAAAAAGCAAAGGATTAAACACACTAGATAAGCAAATAGAAAAATATTTTAAATCAAATGACTTTAAAATCAAAGAATTCATACAAATCGACAAAATACCAATGCCCGTTTTTTCAAAAGAGACAAACGAAGAAAAACTTATGGATTTCGTGATGGATTTGCCTGAAAAGATATATGAAAAAAATCAGGACAAAATCAAAGGTGTTTTAATTTTTATTGATGAATTTCAACTCATAAGGGAACTGAATGAGTATAAAGATTCGTTTTTATGGAAATTAAGAAGTTACATTCAAAATCAAAGAAATGTAGGATATGTATTTTCTGGATCAATGAGTATGCAAAACAAATTAATTTCCGAAATTGCAAGTCAAAATGGAGCATTCGGCGGAAGAATGATTTCAATTCATTTAAATCCATTTGAAAAAGAAACTGTTAGGAATTATTTGTCTGAAAAAGCACCATACATAATATTCAGTGATGACGGTTTTGACAGATTTTACAAATGCACATCAGGAACTCCATCATATGTTAATATTTTCGCGGCACTATTGCCTATCAATCAGCGATTAGATGATAATGCGATAAAAATACAATTTGATAAAAAAATTCAGGCCATAAGTTCTCATTTAATTAACATATGGACAAGGTTATCCTTTAGAGAACAAACTATAATCATCATTCTGCTTGAAAAGCCTCTGCGTAGAGTAGATATTGCAAATGAATTTGGAATATCAACAGGATCATTAAGCAATTATCTAAACAACCTCCAAAATCAAGGCCTTATAATCCAAAATAATGGATTATATGAGATTTCTGAGCCAATTCTCAAAAGATGGTTAGAATTAGAATTTAATGAGAAAGGAATTTATCCTTATAGAAACATATGAGGTTTGTGAAACATCAGCAGCAAAAATTCGAAATACTTTGCAGAGTTTATTTAAAATGAATACAACAATTCGTAAAAAAAACATATTTATATTCAATATATTCCACAACACATAATAGAATCATCACCAAGCATATGCCAGAATATAGAAAAAAAGCATTTTAAAAATCAATGCCCTAATGTGGAATTAATATGGCTTTAAAAATCAGAAGTTATCCAAACATTCTTCTTTCAAGAAAAATGCATCTTCATTGTCGGGATTTCTAAGCAGTACCTTATTGAAACTGTCAACAGCTTCTTCAAACTTACCCAGTTCCATCAATACAACACCCTTATTCAATAAAAAGTCAATGTTATATTTTTCTAAAGAAATTGCTGTATTAAAACATTCCAATGCCTCATCGAGTTTGCCCAAATCAATATAAGCATTACCCATCCTGTTGATGGCGTCTGCATCCATTTCAGAATCATCCAGACAGACTTCCACTGCCTTGTCGAATGATTCAATGGCATCTTCCAAACGGCCCATATCAGATAAAAGGTTTCCTCTGGCATTCCATACTTCAGGATTTTCACTGTCGATGACAATAAGCCTATCGTAAACCCTCAAAGCCTTGTCATATTCACCTAAAACTTCTAAAATAAATCCTCTCCAGTACAGTACAATAGGACTGCTTGGAGAATAATTATAAGCAATAGTACTTGCTTTATAAGCACCATCCAAATCTCCTGCATTTAAAAGAGCGATAGCCTTATTATTTAAAATATAAACATTATCGGGTTCAATTTCCAAAGCCTTATCATAACATCCAATGGCATCATCGAACTTGCCTAGCCTTGAAAGGTTATCTCCCTGCTTATTTAAAAGATAAACGTCATTAGGATCGATTCTTAAAGCGGCGTCATAACACATTGTAGACTTGTCAAACTTACCGCTGTCAAAAAGAATATCTGCACGTTTGGTAATCATGGATTTTTCATCGATTTTATCTCCTTTCCAGTCATCAATATCCAACTTCTCAAAATAAATTACCTGAAACTTATCGGAGGCATCGACACGACCACCATACATTTTTTTAAATTCCCTTAACATATCATTGGAGTCTTTAAAACCTTCTTCGCGTGCTATTTCATCATTGCCAATGATTTCTTCAAAAGCAATATCTTCAACATCAGTGACAATAGCTTCAAAAATCTTCATTTTTTCTTTTGAAACTAGATTCCAGTAACAGTATAATCTGTCACCTTTTTTAAGAGGAGTTTTCCAAAGTTTTCTGATAGTTCTTCTTTTTTTACCTGTAATTACATCAATATCATTACTGGAAAATGATAGAATCGGCATTTTGGACCTCCCATTTATTTATTCAATTATTTGTTCACCAAATTCTGCACTTTTAACCTTAACAATACCATCAAACAATGGCTTAATGTCTCGAGCCAATTTTGTTAAATCATGAGGATTTGGAACTTCCACTTCTTCCAAAGCAGGATCTAAAACGTTTTTATTTCTGAACTGCTGAATGGTGTAAATATCTCCTTCAACATCAAGGACGAGATTGTGAATATCTTTTTTAGTATGTAAAGTAGGAACATAAGTGGTTCTAACTTCCAGGCGAACGTTTTCATCGGCACTTAAAAGCTTCATTGATTTTTTGACTTGTGAACCAATATTTGAACCTGTAACTTTTCTGTATTTTTCAAAAGGTGCTTTAACATCCAAAGAAACGAAATCCAATAACTCCAATTCCAATAATTTTTCAATTTTTCCCGGATAAATTCCGCTTGTATCAAGCTTTGTCTTAAGACCAATACTTTTAATGTAAGTAAATAACTCTATTAACGCATCCAATTGCATCAATGGTTCGCCGCCAGATATGACGACCGCATCAATGAAATCTGCGGAATTATCTATTTCTGATTTTACTTCTTCAAAAGTTTTTTGAGTATTGTCCTCCAATAACTCTACATTGTGACAATATCTACAGGCAAGAGGACATTTGGACATGAAAATAACCAGAGACATATTTCCATGGAATTCCACTGAAGATATTAAAGTACCTCCGATATACATTAGTCTACTACCTCATGAACGATTTCAATGAATCTTTTATTTTCTTCCATAGTACATATACTAATCCTTATCCAATATTCATCCAAACCCTTAAATGAAGTGCAGTCACGTACGATTATACCTCGTTTCATGAATTCACGGGCAATTTCAGCTGCAGTATAACCTGTATCCTTAATTCCAATTAAAATGAAATTGGATTTAGATGGAAATACATTTAAAGAATCGATTTTAGACAGTTCATCGATTAAATAATCCCTGCTTTCAATTCCATCCTTAATGGACCTTTCAATATAATCCTTATCCTTAAATGTATTGACCGCTGCAACATAAGACAATCTTGTTAGAGAAAATACAGGTTTGATTCTGTGCATATACTCGATTATTTCTTCACAGGAAAGACCGTAACCTATCCTCATTCCGGCAAGGCCCAATACCTTGGACATTGTTCTGATTATGAAAATATTGTCATATTCATCGATTAAGTCTTTATTTGTGACTTCTGAATATTCAAAATAAGCTTCATCAATAACAATTAAAATATCTGGATTGTCACTGGCTATTTTTATTAAGTCATTTCTATCGATTAACGTTCCTGTAGGATTATTCGGACTGCATAGAAACATCATTTTGGTTTTAGGAGTAATCTTATCATAAATGGACTGGACATCCAAAGCATTTTTATCCAAATCCCATCTGGCATAAACCGGTTTAGCACCATATTGCTTTAACAGGTATTCATAATACATATAAGATGGCAAAGGCACTATAAACTCATCACCAGGTTCAATGAAGGTTTTTGCCAATACATCAATGATTTCATCAGCACCGTCCCCACCGATTATGACCTGAGAATCTTTAACGCCGGAGTATTCGGCTGCAAGATGAACAACTTCTTTAAGCTGGGATTCAGGATATCTGTTAATAGAAAGAGATTCCTCCCGAATAGCTTCAATGGCTTTTGGAGAAGGACCCCAGGGGTTTTCATTAGAACCCAATTTAATAATATCTTCCTTTTTTAATCCAAATTCAGCAGCTATTTCATCCTGTGATCTTCCGGGAACATATGAGTCCATATCACTAACAATTTGTCTTGGTTTCATGGTTTAATCTTCCTTATACTGTTTGGAAAGTTTTACATAGTTATCAGCATTATCTTGGATATGTTGAATCTGTTCTGGAGTTGTTTCTTTAATCAGTTTGGCAGGAACACCTAAAATCAAACTGTTTTCTGGAAATTCCTTTCCTTCACTTACAACAGCACCTGCTCCAACGATTGAGTTTTTACCGATTTTAGCACCGTTTAAAACTGTTGCATTCATTCCAATCAACACATTGTCTTCCAAAGTGCATCCGTGAATAACCGCTCCGTGACCGACAGACACATTATCCTTGATTTCTACCGGAAATCCCTTGGAACAGTGGACTACACAATTGTCCTGAACATTGGAATTGTTTCCGATTTTTATTGATGAAACATCTCCTCTTAAAACAGCACCATGCCAAATAGAAACATTTTCACCGAGTTCAACATCACCAATTACTTGAGCACCAGGGCATATTACAATAGAGTCTTTTTTATTTTCCATAATATCACTAGTTTTTTAATTTTTGTCGTCTTTATTCTTGTCTTGAATTATATGATTTTGTTTTAACAATACTCTTGTATTAGAAGGTAAATCTTCGTACAGTAAAACATTAGAACCGATTGTAGAGTTGGAACCGACTTTAACACCTGGAGAGAAACTGGAATTGATTCCTGTTTTTACAGAGTCTCCAATGATAGCTCCAAGCTTACGTCTTCCACTGTCTTCCATTGAATCTTTGATTTTGGTTTTAATGTTTGCATTATCAAAACGTAAATTAGCAATGTTAGTTCCTGCTGCAACGTTACAGTTAGAACCGATTACAGAGTCCCCAACATAACTTAAATGACTTACATTGGTATTTTCCATGATAATGGAGTTTTTAATTTCAACCGCATTACCGACATGGACATTGTCACCAAGGTAAGTGTTACCGCGAATATAACAGTTAGGACCTACATCACAGTTTTTACCTATATAAACATTACCTTCGATGTAAACTCCTGCTTTAATGACACTTCCTTCACCTAAATGAACTTCACCATGAAGATGTGCCCCATTTTCAACTTTACCTTTAATTTTAGTCTTTAAATTACCGATTAACTCTTCATTAACTTCAATAAGTTCCCATGGTCTTCCAACATCAATCCAATCCTTGTCAGTTTTATGACCAATGACAGTTTTGCCTTCATCAATCTGCATAGATACAGAATCAGTAATTTCATATTCTCCTCTTTCAGATATTTCTGTCTTTTCGATTTTTCCAAAAATATCTTTATTGAATACATAAATACCAGTATTGACTAAATTACTTGGAGCATCTTCTCTTTTAGGTTTTTCAACGATGCTTTTGATGTTTCCGTCTTCTATTTCAACAACACCAAAAGCGGAAGGGTCTGCTACTTCAGTTAAAACCATCAATGTATCCGGTTTCAAATCATTATATTTTTTAATGATTTCATGAATAATCTTATCATCAAGAATAATATCTCCATTTAAAACAATTAAACTGTCTTCAATGAAATCTTCACCATATGAGATAGCATTAGCTGTTCCTAGGAAATCTTCTTGTGTTTTATAAGTGATGTTTACACCAAATTCAGAACCATCACCAAAATATTCTCTGACAATCTCTTCTTTATATCTGACAATTAATAGAATATCTTTAATACCATTATTTTTTAATGCTTCTATGTTATATTGAATAATTGGCTTACCAGCAACAGGTAACATGGTTTTAGGCTTCGTAAGTGTTAATGGCCTCATCCTTGAACCTTCACCAGCACTTAAAATTATTGCTTTCAATTTTATTACCCCATTTAAATTAAAAATTATTGTAAAATATTATGTTTTTTCTAATATATTAATTTATTAAAAATTTAATTAAATAAGTAATTTTAAATATTAGTATCAATACATTTTTATTTATATTGGCAATGCTAATAAAAAAATAAGGAGATAATAAAATGACTATATATGTTTGTTTACACTGTGAATACAGATTTGATTCAGAAAAAGGAGATCCTGCATACAACATTCCTGCTGGTGCAACCCCTGCAGATATGCCTGATGACTGGGTATGCCCAGAATGTGCAGCTCTCGGAATAGAAGCATTTATCGCAGAAGAAGAATAATTCTTCTTCTAATTTCTATTTTTTTATTAGTACCTTTGACCAAACATCACCTCAAACTTCAAATATCTTTAAAAAAAAGTAGTTTTTTAGATTGTATAAATAAGTGTATATTCATGTTTTTATTAACTGAAAAAGGCTTAATTTTTCAAAAAAGTATTTAAATGACTAAAAATAAAAAAATTAAATAATTAACTGAAAAGGAGGAACTCATATGGCAAACCCTATACTTGCAGCAATTTTATCTTTTTTCATCCCGGGACTAGGTCAAATTTATGCTGGAGACATGAAAAGAGGATTAATATTTTTAGTTGTATGGATAGTTTTAATGATTGTAGCATTCTTTACAGCATTTTTAACATCAATAATAACACTTATATTCGATATTTATGCTGCTTACGATGCATACAAATTAGCACAATAACTAAATGGGCTAAAAACCCATTATTCTTTTTTTTAAAAAAATAGTAGAAGATGAAAAAAATTCATCTAAATATTATCATTAATTATTCTTTTACAGGCTTCATTAATTTCATTAGCTCTTTTTTCATCACGGGACTCCAAAGTGATTCTGACGTAGTCTTCAGTTCCGGAAGGCCTTACCAAAACCCAACTGTCATCGTTAAATGTTAATCTAACACCGTCAATAGAGTTAATTTCTTTAATGTCATCGAATTCAGCTTTCAATAGCTCTTCCATATTTTCCATTACTTTGATTTTTGCTTCTTTTGAGCAGGTAATCTTTTCACGGATATTTGGATAAGAAGGAATTTCTGCAAGCAAATCTGATAATTTTCCTTTTTTAGATACTAATTCAGCCATTCTAAGACCTGATAAAATTCCATCAGGACACATACAGAAATCAGGATGCAGCCAGGTTCCTGACGGTTCTCCACCGAATGCGGCATCCTTTTCTATGATAACTTCTGCCACATTAACGTCACCTACAGGAGTTCTGAATACTTCACCGTTAACTGATTCGTCCATACATAATCCTGCATCGACTGTTGTTACAACATCTCCATCAAATTCTTTTGATATTAATGCTAAAAGTGAATCAAATGGAGATATATTACCGTTTTCATCAACAGTTATCATACGGTCTGCATCACCATCGTGAGCAATACCCAAGTCCGCTCCAATAGCTACAACAGTTTTCATCAAGTTGCCGAGGTTTTCAGCATTAGGTTCAGGGTTTCTTCCAGGGAAAAATCCGTCCGGCTGAGAGTTAAGGGTTGTTACTTCACAGCCTGCTTTTCTGAAAACTAAAGGTGATATTTCGCTTCCCGCACCTGATGCGCAGTCAATGACAACTTTTAAGCCAGGTTTTATTTCAACCAGATTTACCAAATCATCAATATATTGGGCTTTGATTTCTTCATTAATGGAAATGGAACCTACCTTATCCCATGATACTGATTCATATAGCTTATTATTGTATATATTTTCAATTTCTGCTTCCTGAGCTTGGGTGTATGCCATTCCATTTTTATTCCATAGTTTGATTCCATTATATTGTGAAGGATTGTGGGATGCTGTCAA
This sequence comes from Methanobrevibacter sp., assembly GCA_017434555.1. GTDB lineage: Archaea > Methanobacteriota > Methanobacteria > Methanobacteriales > Methanobacteriaceae > Methanocatella. The sequence goes on from JAFRFB010000020.1 coordinate 17,511, forward strand.
CATGATACCTGCATCACCATCAAGCTTTTCGGTTGCATAACCAACCAATGGGGTTGGAACCATTCCGATTTTAACTACATCCACACCGCTTTCAAGTAAACCAGCACAAATTGCCTGATCCAACATTTTATTGGTTGTTCTTGTATCATAACCTATTACAACCTTACCTGAATTACCGAGATAAGTTGCAAGGGATTTACCTACATTCAAAGCAAGTTCGCAAGTTACTTCAGAGCCTATTTTGCCTCTAATTCCGGATGTTCCAAATAGCTTTCCTGATGCCATTCGAATCACCTAAGCTCCAAATTTGTGTGCATAGTTCATTAAATCCATCATGATGTTCATTACATCGCTTCCACGGATTCTGTTAAGTCCGCCTTTTGCACAGGCAACTTCTGAGAATTCACATACATCATCGACTCTTACTTCAGGACCTCTAATTATTACTGGAACTGGGTCTCCGGAGTGGTTTAAAACAGATATTGGAGTTGAATGATCTGCAGTTAAGAAAATATAAACGTCTTCAAGTTTTATTAATTCACTCATAACAACTTCATCGACTTTTTCAATGAATTCTTTTTTCTCCTTGATTTGGCCGTCGTGGCCCGCTTCATCTGCACCGTCGATGTTTATTAAGAAAAAGTCATGGTCTGAGTTTTTGACCTGATCAATGATTGTATCACGAATATTGTATAAATTGGTGTCAATTCCACCAGTTACGTCTTCCATTTCAATGATGTCCATTCCTGCAAATCTTCCTATTCCCATGATAAGACCGGTTTCTGCAATACAGGCAGAGTTGACTTCATATTTATCATTTAAAGATTCAACAACCGGAACTTCTCCTGCACCACGAGGAATGATGATATTTGCTGGAGGTTCACCTTCTTCAATTCTTTTTAAATTAACGGGATGATCTTTAATCATTTCATAAGATTTTTTGACTAACTGGTTTAAGATATCTGCAGTTTTTTGAGCTTCAGCAGAGTCATCCAAAGCTTTAACTTCTTTAGGTTTATTTCCTTCTACCTTAGGGTCTGCATCACTTACTTTATCAGATAAGCCTTCGCCTCTTAAAACTAAAACTGCTCTGTGACCGGTGGATTCTTTGAAAATAATTTTAATATCCGGATAATCCTCTAAAACCATAGTATTCAATACGTCCACGATATCTTTGGTTCCTTCTTTAATTCTTCCGGCACGTCTGTCTGTGACCGTTAAATCATCATCTGCAGTTGAAAAATTACATCTGAATGCAATATCTCCCGGAAGGACGTCTACGCCAACACCATTTGCTTCAAATGGTCCTCTTCCAGTATAAACTTCATATGGATTATATCCTAAAATAGATAAATGTGCTGTGTCACTGCCAGGAATAATTCCCGGAGCAATTGAATCCATAATACCAGTAATTCCTTCACAAGCCATTTTATCCATATTTGGAGTATTTGCAGCTTGAAGAGGAGTTTGATTGTCAAGTTCTTTTATAGGACGGTCACCCATACCATCCATAATTAATACAATTCCCTTCACATTATCACCTTTAATAAATATACATTAATAATTTTATTTTTCAATAGATATATAATTTTTTAGAAATTTAATCTAGATAAACTGTCTTATCTGCAAAATCTATTAAAGTATCGTCTGGAGTTAAGATTAATGTAGTTTTACCTTCAGTAATGGTCTTTAATTTTTCAAAGGATAAATAATTAGGATAATTTAAAATTAATATTTTAGGATCGGCCATTAATGCACTTGCAACACAGATTAATTTTCCTTCCCCGCTACTGAAATTCTTAAAGTCATTGGAGAGTTTTGTATCATAGCCATCAGGGAATTTTTCAATCAGTTCATGAATACCAAGCAATTTAGTGGTTTCAACAATTTTATCCGTCCCAATATCTCTATCAGCATAGGAAATGTTGTCACGAACGCTTTCGCTTGCAATCCAGTCATCCTCCAGTGAAACCCCATAAACCCTTCTGTATGAATTCGGAGTGTATTGGGCGATATCTTCACCATCCAATAATATTTTTCCATTATCTGTTTTATCAAATAATAACAGTAAATCAATTAAATCATCTTTGCTTTCACCAACGAGGTTTATAATCTCACCGGATTGGATTTTTAAATTTAAATTTGAAATGTTTTTATAGGAAATGTCTTTAAATTCAATATCTCCCTTAACATCTTCTTTATTCAAAACACTTGCATCCGGATTGATATCATCAGGAAGTTCTAAAATCTCTAAAACCCTATTTAAACTTGAAAATGCTACTCTAATTGAATTAAATGTTCCGGTTAAAGATAAAAATGGCTTTTTAAACAGCTGAATATATAAAGCAAATGTGGAAAATTCTCCAAGAGATATGCCTCCATTAACTACCATATATCCGGCAATTGAGTATAATAACAACTGTACAGCATATGTTAAAAGTGAAGATGCAGGGTTGGCAATGTCTGAATAAAAACGGGATTTGATGTAAACGTCTTTTTGTTCTGAATTTAAGGATTTAAAATATTTTTTTGAGAAGTTGTCATTATTCAATAGATTTATCATTAAACGATTTGGTAAAAATATACCAATATGCCCATTTGCTTTCCTAAAATATCCTGATAAGATTTATAATTGGATATCGTTTTTCTATGAGCGGCATATATGATTATAGTATAAATCGGCAAGATGCCTAAAAATAAGAGGCTTAACTTAAAATTCATTGTGATGGCTGCAAAAATAACAAAGATTATTATCAATACGTCTGATAGGAAAAGTATTGTGGTTTTATTTACAAAAGATTTGATATTTGCAACATCATTATTTAATCTGGCCAACACATTACCCGAATATTCATCATTGAACGTGTTAGGAGATAAATAATTAAGTTTATCATTTAATGCAGATTTAAGATTAGCTATAGTTTTTTCACTTATTTTAGCCATTATGGTACTTATAGGAATTCTAAGTGAATATCCTACAGTATAAAGAATACTTATTTGAATCAAATCATCAAAAGATTCAAAAATTTGAACTTCATTTTCTAAAACGTAAAAGTTTAAAATAGAATTGACTATTCTTCCCACGAGCTTCGGAGCATAAACAAGAATATTTACAGAAAGTATTGTTAAAAATATTGCCACGAAAATCTCAAATTTAAATTCTGAAAGGAATTTCCAAAATTTTTTTAATAAAATCTTTGTTGAGTATTCATTAACCAAGGCTATTTCCCCCCAGAATAATTAATTAGCCTTTTATAAACATCACAATTTTTAATCAGATAATCATGATTGCCCTCATCAACAATTGATGAATTTTCCATAACAATAATATTATCCATATCCGAATAATTCCCAAAGGCATTATCTATAAAAATTAGAATCTTATCCGAAAGTCTCTTTTTAATATTTTCTTTAATAATATTACGTGAATTTGACTCTATTTGTGAAAATGAATTGTCAAAAATATATATTTCACAATCATAGGCCAATGATCTTGCAATAAGCAATCTTTGTTTGAAATCAGCAGATAAATTATTTCCATTTTCATGAACTTCAAAAGACAAATCCTTTGTAAATAGAGCATCTTCACATGCATTAGCCACATCTTCTTGAGTTATTGAGTCATCACCCAATCGTATATTTTCAAAAACACTGTTTTTAAGTAAAACTTGACTATTATGTGTGAAACTTATATTTCCATCAAAATTTCCTGATTCAATATTTTCGCCATTGATTAAAATACTTCCTGAGTTAATTTTATAAAAACCGGTTAAAGAATGAATCAGACTGGTTTTACCTGCACCTATAGGTCCAACGATTAAATTATTTGAATTTTGAGGAATTTTAAGAGAAATATCTGATAAAATCTTCCTATTTGAAATATTAACAGAGACATTATTGAATTCTATTCCTTTTAAATCACTTTCCGGTTTATTGGAAGGACTCTGACTATGTTCTAATTCCAATACCTCCTCAATACGTATGGATGATGTGTAAGCCAATGAATAGATATTGACAAAAGGATTAATTGCATTTATATGATTTATTAAATACAAAAGATACAGCAATGCTAAGAAAAGATCAACTGCTGTTTGATTATTTGCTTCAAATATGAAAAGTCCCCACAAAATGAAAAAAACAACAACAATATGCAATACAACCATGAAAATTGAAGGAAAATTTATTTCCTTTTGGAATTTGTAACCTTCGTTGAATGCATCGTCTGCCGCCTTTTTAAAAATCTCTGATGAATACTCTTCTTTTGAAAATAATTTGATTGTCTTAAGACCAACAATATTATCTCTAAAGAGATTATTCAACCTACCATTAAGTTTTTTGACTTTGAAATAATCATTTGCTGTTTGGTTTAACTTGAATATGAATAATACAGCATAAATTAATAAAAAAATAGCAAATGCAAAAGCATACATTTCGTTCAAATCCATTAAACAATATACAATCCATATAGCCGCTATAATGAGCGATAATACCCTTCTTAAAAGAATTAAAACAAAGATTGTTCTGTATCCACACCACGAATAAGTCTAGTCATTAATCCTGAAAAGTTAATTTTACTATAATCATCAAGAGTATTGATGTTCATCACTATTGAAAAAAGCCTTTCTTTTAAATTGGATGCGAAATTTGATGAAACAGAAGCAGACAAATAGGAAACAAAGAGTATGGAAATTATGGAAAAAGCTATAGCAATGAAAATTCCCCACATGATTTCAAGACCACTGGAAAAAACGCCCTATTTAATGAAAATTAAAATTACCGGAAGGAATTCAATGACAAATAACTGGCATTGTACGTTAATAAATGTCAATATGACAATTAAAGATATTTTCTTCCAATGCTCTCTAAAAAGAATTTTCAATAATGTTTTCATGCTAAACACTTTAGTTAAATAAGGATTATTCCAACAATAGCTCCAGTAATCGTTGCAATTAAATTAACATGTTCATTTGTTAGCATATTTGCCCTTTCAAATGTTGCGCCTAAAAAACTATCCATAAAACATCCCACAGTACCGGATATTACAGATACGAGAATAGCAGATACCGGGTTAGAAACAACACCTAAAAAATATGCGGATAATCCAATGATAAATGCACCACACATTCCAACAGCAGTTCCAAGTACAGATACTGCACCATCAGTTCCGGGATCCACTTTCTGGAATGTGGTAATTAATCTAGGCTGCTGTAAAATACCTATTTCAGAAGCCAAGGTATCAGCAGTTGCCGTTGCAATAGCTCCGATAAAACCTCCGACAAATGGCAGGTAATATCCTCCAAAAGCAGCCATCATGAATGCAACAATACCATTTGAAATAACATTTTTAGAAGATCTTCTTCCTTCATACTCTCCTAAAGAGCGTTTATATGATTTGGAGTATTTTGTTGCAAGCAATGATAAAACAAGAAATATCACTAAAAGAAGAAGCCAGTTAGCGCCGGCAGAAAATATGATTACAATCCCCATTAACACCATTGTTAGAGAGCCAAATAAATCAAGAGATTTTCTTTTGTATGTAATGATGCCTAAAATAAACAAAGCCAATACATAACCCCAATTAATCATTGCTGTTTCGACCATAATACCACTAACTATTAATCATTATATTTATACACAAAAGTATAAAAATTTTTAGACTCTTTAAAAAACTTTGTTGATTTTAAATTTTGATGAAACTCAGATTTGAATTTTTTTGCCATAATGGTTTCATGTTATTTTTATTTAAATTCGTAATAAACTCCTATCCTTTCTTTTTTTTATTATTTTAGAATGTA
>JAFRFB010000098.1 GCA_017434555.1 Methanobrevibacter sp.
TATTGTGTGGACTGTTTATGGACTACCTAATGGATATTTTATGGACTGTTCGATGGACTGTTTATGGACATGGTTGTGGATGGACTGAAGTGTGGACTGCAAATGGACTGATGGATGGATGTATGGACTGGTGGACATATGCCAATCAGGTATACCCCCTAAGTGTTTTTCATCAAAGCCTTATTTGAGCTTCTTTTTCTAGGGTGTCCATAGTGATGGACATATTATGGACTACCCTATGGACTGTTTATGGACTGGTGTGTGGACTGTTTTTTCCAGAATTTTTAAAATTTTTATTCCTGCGAATATAGTCCGGCGCATATAACATTGTTATCTTTCCAAAATCAACGCAATTTTCAGGGGGTACACATTTTTTGGAGTAGTCCATATGGATGGATGTATGGACTGCAGTCCATTTTATGGACTGTCGGATGGACTGTTTCAACTGAAACATTTCACACTGTCGCGCAAAAAATCATCCCGCGAAAAAATCGATATAATAATTTTTTTGCAATTTTACAATTGTAAAATTCTAACTGCAACACAACTTATTATTATGTTAATCTAATAAATTATTATAATATAATACAATTAATATAATAAAATAATTAAATATAAAATAAAGAAAATAAAAAAATAAAATCATATTTTCCTATCAATTTATATAGTAGTAATTCTAAAAATTAATTTATATATTGGAGTGAGTGATAAATCATGCCAAATACTAAGCAAAAATCATTTAGGATATCTGAAGAGTTGGCGATTGAATTCGAAGTTCATGCCAGGAAAACTCAGACAAAAGAAGTTGATCTTATAACAAGATATATTCAAGAGGGTTTACAAAGAGACAGTAATCAAACAACATTAGATTAAATTTATAGAAATGTGTAAAAAAATAGCTATGAGTAAGAAATATGAAATGACTGGCATCATTCCATATTCATAAGTTTAAACTTAATTATAATTTTAGAAATTAGTTATATTTAAACTTTTATATAAAAATGTGTATTACACACTTTATTTTTTTCGCATTTCCCATTGAAAGTGGAAGTGTTAAGCATGGAAAATATTAATGAAGAATCTTCCAGTAGAGTGATGGAAGATAGAAAAGGTTTTAATAACTCTTTAAGGGAGTGTTTGCAATGAAAGAAAAGCAAGACTTCCATATTAAAGCTGATAAGGCAATGTCTGTGAAAGCTAAAGAGTTATCTGGTTTGTCAAATAGGGAACTTTATGAGTTAGGTTGTAAAGTTGCAATCGAACAGAACAGGAATGTTTTGGATACTGAAATCCTGGAACTGCATGATGCAAGGGATAAGGTTAATGAATTAACTAAATCAATCAGATCCAGACTGAAGGATAAGGAAGTTCCAACAAAGCCAAGTGATGATGAAAATGATCCTGATGAGTTGAAGAGAAATATTTTACCATTGGACCTGTTCAAGGAAATGGTATTTTATTATATGGATGACTTTGATATTACTGACCTGCAGGAACTTGGAAGTAAGAACAAAGAAATCTTCAGATTCGTTTTAATTAACTTAGCTCATTATGAAATTACTATGGAAGAGTTGAATCAATTATATGCTGATATGAATTCAGAATAAGATTCATTTTCTTTTCTACTTTTTTTATTTTTATTTATTTTTAAATTGCAATAGTTATAATATTGTTTTATTGATTTTGTTATTGTTATTGATACTATTTTTTTTGAATTGCAATTAATTGCAACAGAATTGCAACTCTTATTTCCATTATAATTTATTACTTATTTTATATAAACTATATAATATAATATATAATAAAGGTATATTTCAAGTGAAACATATTTACTAGAAATCCTTTAAATTACTGGAAAACTCTTTAGGTGATTGTTAATGTTGGAATTAATAGGTATTCTTGTTGGATTGATTATGATTAATGCACTCGTTAGTTTATTAATGATAGACTTAGTATACAGATGTTATTGTTTACTTAAGGATGAAAAATTTGACTTGAGAGAATTGCTGGAGGAATAATTAAAATGGGTGTTACTGATTTTATAAAAACTAGATTATTGAATAATCGGGTAGAACAGTACAATACTAAGCGCAGCTATTGGGGTGAGGATGAAAGGCAACCCAGAACTGATGGAATCAACACTGGCCTTGACCTAATTGATGCACTTCCTCCTGTAATTAATAAGACTATAGCTAATGCACGTTATGCTGTTAAACTTGACGGTTATACTTCAGGAATATTGAAAAACCGGATTGATAAAGCTAATGTTAATATGGTCTTAGTTGATAAGGATGATAAACTAACGGCCGAGCAGAAATTAACTATTATACTTTGGTCCAGAAAGATTGACATCTCACAGGTAGCTAAAAATATTCTGCAAGGCGGAATGGTAGATGGTGAGGGATTAATTAAACCTGTTGAGCGTTGGGATAAGGATATCGGTAAATATATTAAACCTATATTTTTAGAAATCGGCGCCACAGGTTATGGTCTTAAAAAAGAATTCAATGATGATAATGAAGTTGAACTATACCTGCATGAAATGCCTAAGGATGTAGTTAACGGATCTCCTGAAGACTTTGCAAATTTTGTAAGTGTTGAAGAGGGAACATTAACGGTCAGCTATGAACCGGAGCAGGTTATTAACTTCATGTACAATGAAATTTACTGTGAAGCGCAAAGCATTATCCTGAACTGCTTGGATGATATTTACCATAAATGCAACTTGGAGAGAAACCAGGTAGAGAGAATTAACAAGGATAATATTATTGAAGTTAAACCTGGACTTGATGCTAATGGCCAACCTATAATAACTGAACTTTCATCCACGGCCAAAGAAAACTTATATGCTGATTATGGTACAACGGCCGGCAGTAATGTAGCTATTGTTCCTCCAGGAATTGAATCTAAAATACTTGGGGGTAATAACTACCAGTCTGACTATACAAGGCAAACGGAAATCTTTAGAAATAATATTTTAAGAACTTTCGTGACCCCTCAATCTCAAGCGGGTAATGAAAAATCTAATCAGAACGTGGCCGAATACATTAACGATTCAGCTATTACAGGTTTCATTGTTAATGTAGCTAATGACCAGAAGTGGGTGTTAAAGCATTGTAATGAATTACTGAAAAGGCAAATGGATTTGATGGGTATTAAAGATAGTTATAATGTTTACTTTAGCTATTCAAGAGATGATGTTGTTAAATATGTTATGGAACTTTCTGCTGAAGGCGATGAGCTTTATGAAAAATATTTAAGCAATTTTGAAGAGGAACAGCCTGTCGGTGAAAGGATTTTAAGTGAAAGTGGAGTTGAAGTATAATATATATTTATATAAATAAACTAATAGATTAAATAATAAATATTATAATAAAGTGTGATAATGATGAGACATGAACTTTTTGAAGTCGGATCATACGACTATTCTGACTTGGATGAAAGGTTAGATAAACCTGTTGAATGGACTGAAGATGATCTAAAACTAATAGCTGAAAATTATCGTGGCGGAATTCCATTGACCGCAGAGCATGATAAGATCTATGTAGGAATTGGAAATAATATTGAATACGAAGACGGAAAGCTATTTCTCGAAGTTCCGGATGAACTGGACATGGAAGGAAAAGGATTATCCCCTAAAGTTGATGTCCTTCTAAAAGATAAAGGAGATTCATTTGGAATTGATACTATGAGCTTAATAGACGTCGGCGTAACTAAAAACCCTAGAAAAATAACCTTACTGAATTCAGATATAACTGGAGATACCGGTGCAACTGGTGATACAGGAAATCCGGCACCTGCTCCGCAGCCACAACCTCAACCACCTAGTAAAGATGCAAATGTTGCAACTACATTATTACTGGAAAAACTGCAAGGCAAGGATGCGGAAATTGGAAAGCTTCAGGATGAAATTAATAATCTAAAAGAAGAATCTAAAAAGTACGATGAGATTAAAAAAGCTATTGAAGAGAATAAGGAATTCATTGATAGTAAAGATGATATCTTAAAAGAATTATCTGAACTTAGAAAAGCTGAGAATGAAAGAAAGATTAAGGAATACGAGGCTAAGTATAACTTTAATTATAATGAGAATCAGCAGGATAAAGAAATTATAGATAAGCTATTGTCCGGTGACGTTGATATGGAGCTAATGGAAAAGCTGGCTGAGAGAAGAATTAAAATTGAAGCTAGTAATGACGGCTCCACACCCGGTGGGAGGAATCCCGGAAACTCTGGAGATACAGGTGAGACTGGCTCAACTGGTAGTACTGGAGATGAGGATTCACCTTCTTTTACAACTCGTGAAGAATATAATAAGATTTTAAAGGATATGGGATTTAATAGGACAAGGATTTAGCTATGATGGTGTTTTGTTACTTTTCACTGGAGCTATAAAAAAAACTTCTATTGAATCACTCTTTAATGAATTAGGGGGAAGTGTTTTTATACATTTTCTCACTTTCCCTAAATATCTTGCATTGATACCCTTAATGCCTAAACTAAGGGGGGACAAGCCCCCCTTTAGATTACCCATGAGCGCCAATGCAAAATAATGTTTAGCAAATACTTTCATAAACCTCGAACCGACCGATAAATGGTCGGTTCTTAAATTTGATAAATTCATCTATTCCAAATCCCTAAACTCGGAATGGGGGACAAGCCCCCATTCCTCGGAACCTGACATGGCCATTATTGATAGGTCTATAGTATGGCCTTTCGCTATCGCTCAAGGCGTCCAGTCCTCGCTTACGCTCGGACGGAACTTAATGCAGGTAATTAAAATATAATGTTTATTGGTGTCTTATCTTGAACCGGCTTATAATGGGTCGGTTCTTAATTTTATCTAAGTCATGTATTCCCGAACCATAAACTCGGAATGGGGGACAAGCCCCCATTCCTCGAACTTGACAAAGCTATTATTGTTAGGTCTATAGTATTGGCCTTTCGCTTACGCTCAAGGCATCCAGTCCGACCTAAAGGTCGGACTGCATATAATGCTAATATTGCTGTATATTAAACGGTTTCTTCATTAATGACCTTACGGAACCGACCGGCGAGGGTCGGTTCCTCCATATAGTATTGCTCGCCAATTCTATTCACCCCACCTATACCACGCCTCCCACTTCGGCCTCCCGTTGGTCGGCCTCGGGTCGGCGTGGTTATGGTGGGGCGAATTGGCTCGCTTATAACGTGGGTATAGCAGGTGACTTGATCCAATAGCGCTACTTTTAAAACATTTATATAAAATTGTTAATAGAATAGTTTTAACATCCATTTAATGGTGATAATCATGACAAAAAACATTTTAATTTTAGGAGCAACAGGAAAACTCGGAAGCGCACTGACAAAAGAAATCGTAAAAACCAAAGATTGGAATGTAACACAATTTTCAAGAACAGGAACTGAAAAAATAGTTGAATCAGATAACATAACTGTTTTAACAGGTGATGCAGCAACTGCAGATATCTTTGAAGACTATGATATTGTATACTGTGCGATATCAGGTAGTGAACTTCCTGAAGTGGCTTCTAATCTTGTTAAATATGATATTAAACGTTTATTATTCACTGGTGCTGTTGGAATTTACAATGAGATTATAGATGAGGTTGATGGCAAGGACAATGTTGACAACAATCCTCATCAGGTGCCGAATAGGGATGCTGTTGAAATAATTGAAAATTCAGACATTAACTATACCATCCTTCGCCCAGAATATCTAAGAGATGGTGAATTGGATGATTATCAGATAATCTTAAAAGGCAAGGAAGTTGATTGGTATAAGACATCACTTCCAGCATTCGTTAATTTCATTATTAAAATCATTGATGAGGATTTATATTCAAAGGAAAGTGTAGCATTCATCAAACATCCTGAAGAATAAAAAATTCCAAAAATAATCAATATTTTATTTTTTTACTCTTTTTCGCACAAAATTAATCTATCAAATAATTGATGTTACTGTTGATTAAATTAAATCAAAATGTATTGCATACAATATAATCATATGTGTATTACATTAACGGCAAGGGTAATAAAAAACAATATGTATTTCAACTGTGCATATACATTAACTACATTTCAAAAGCAAGTTTCTAATAACAAATGGCCGATGTTAATGTTAATCTGGAATTGGCCATAGCTATTGTCAATGTTAACGTTAATGTCATTATCATCCATAGCTACTTTTTACTTTCAATTTTCTGAAAGCTATTTCACATTAACGGACGGTAATGTTATTGACGACATTTAAATTTATATATTTATGTTTATAAACAATTACATATAATAATATTAAATAGTGATTTTATGGGTTTATTTGACAGATTTAAAACACCAAAATGGAAGCATAAAGATTCAAACATTAGACTTAAAGCAATAGATGACTTAAATGATCAGGAAATATTAATAGAAATGGCTAAAAATGATTCTGACATTAATGTCCGAAGAAAAGCCATAATCAAAATTACCGATGAAACGGAATTATATGAAATCGCTACAAATGATAAAGACACTATTGTTCGAAGAAAAGCTGTTGACAATATTACTGATGAAACTATTTTAGTTAAAATCGTGATGAATAATAAAGATATAGGTACTCGCAGAAAAGCTGTGCGTAATATTAAAGATGAATCTATTTTAGCCAAAATTGTTAAAAAGAATAATTATCCTATTGATATCAGAACAGATGCTCTGAATAAAATCAGTGATGAAAATATCCTATCAGACATTGCTAAAAAATCAGATAGTGAAAAAATCATTAATAATGCCATTAATAAAATCAGTGATGAAAATATCCTATCAGAAATTATAGAAAATACAACTAATCCAAAATCCCGATTGGAAGTGGCAAAAAAAATCAATGATGAGAATATTTTAATAGATCTATCACGAAATTGCTCTGATAATAATATTCGCAGAAATGCAATCAAATTTGTTCAAGATAAAAACATTTTAAATGAAATTGCTAAAAATGATTCGGACATGGATGTTCGTATGACTGCTATCAATAAGATTAATGAAAAATTAAATTTATCAGACATTAAAAATGTGGATGAAGTTAAAAATTTAAATGATGAAACCATTTTAATATATATTTCTAAAAATCATCCCAATGCGCTTATTCGTGCACAGGCAGCATCTGAAATCAGCGATAGTGAAATCCTTGAATATTTAGCTAAAAATGATGATAGTGTCACTGTCCGTTTAATGGCTGTTGATAATCCTAATTTTAAGAATAGGACTATAAAAAACAATATCAACAAAAGAAAAAAAGTTTTTGAAAAAATTGATGATATCATATATCATGTAAATATTAGTATTAAAGAGATTGAATTAGATCGTGCATATGGGGATATTTCAAAAGAAGTTGCTGAAAGAGACCTTAAAAGAGAATATGATTATATTGATGGTTTGATTGAACAGAAGAAATCTTACTTTTCAGATCCCATATCCTATAAAAAATGTCATCGTTGCGGGGGAAAAATACCTGTAAAGTCAGCATATTGCGAGCACTGTGAATATAAACTTTAAATTATATTGAACAGCACATAATATCACCTACAAAAATATCAATGTCAAGGGTATAAGACAGGGTTGTCTCACATTCAAACAAGAGATATCTGTGCATACAACACATGTCTAATGCATGTAAATATTGCTATGCCAATAATAAACTTGATGTTGCAAAAGAAAACAGGAACCTGCAGGAAGGTGACATATTGTTAAATCTTAAACTGGATACATTAAAGAATAATTTGGAGGTTTAAGGCTCATGGAATTATGGGAAGTATTTGAATCTTTAACATTAATATCAAAATAATCAATTCTTATTTTTTTTACTTTCAATTTTATGAAAGCTATTTCACATTAACAACAAGCATTGTTAATCTTGTTTTAATCTCAACCCGTGCATATATATCGCAGTGCAAGGGAAAACAACTTTTAAATCTCCAATCGTTAATGTTAATTTCGATTCATGTTCTGGTTCAGCTATCGTTAATGTTAATGTTAGTGTTATTTAAATCAAAAGTAATATTCTAGTTTTAATTATCTAAAGCAAGTCTTACATTAACGGAAGGTAATGTTAATTTCAGTTCTGTTTCAACCCCTGCATATATATCAAAGTGCGGGGGAGAACAAAATCCGAATATGGAATCGTTAATGTTAATGTCAAATATTACTTTGTTTATTATATATTTTATATAAAAGAGATAATAAAATATTAATCATGACATTGCAAAATGAATTACAAATCAATATTGTGATTAATAATTACACACAAAGGAGCAGTAGCTATTCATCAAGCTATGATTACATATTATTGGATTCACTGGTCAATAGTTCTTATTCTAATCTTTTCAGAAGTGATTTGAAAAATCTAAAGATCAAAACCCAGAACAACACACAATGTAACCTATTATACCTTCCATCTTATGAATCCAAACCCTCATGCATCCTGGTAAGAATTCCAGTTGGAAAAATTTCTCAAACAACAAAGTTGATCCTTGAAGTTTATGATAAGTCAACAACCTTCAGCAGCACTTTATCAACTGGTGGTGAAGTTCAATTTTTTGATGCAAACTCTGATACATACTCAGATTTTTTTGAGACATGTCAAGGTTTAAGTGTAGAAAATGATGCAACTGACTCAGGAAAAGTGATACGTTCACGTTTTGTTCCAATGGAAGTCTCATGTTTATGTACCAAAAATTTATCAGGTTCATCACTTAAAAATGGTAGAGTTGTCTTTGCAAGGTTTAAAAGAGCAGTCGGCAGTATTGGTGTTTATGACTCTTTTAAATATCCATATAATGAGGATGGGGAAACACCATCTGTTTTTATGCAAACGGATTATAATTTAACGCCATATCAAGCAGATATGAAAGTTAGTTCAATATCTTTAGGCAGCGATACTGAGCATTGTTTACTTAATGGCGTTGGTGATTTGGTAATGTCCTCATCCTGGGATGCCTACAATTCAGGAACTGATGATGATGGAGATTGGAAACAATATCATATTCATATGAGAGCAGGAACTGGATTTTCCGCAAGTTCTGATTATTTAGAAGCTAGCAGTAGAAATAATCCTTCTCAAATTCATCAAACAACATATGATGAGGTAATGATGGACGCAACATATTATGCTGATACAGAATTTTCTGAATTCAATTATCTTGATTTAAAATGGCTGCTAGTATTCCCATCACCTATTATTGCATTCAACAATATTCCAACAATAACAGTAACGGAAAAAGATTCCAAACATGGAATTAGATTATATAAAGGTTCTCACGAATATCCTAAAGCTTACAAAGGTAGTACGTTATTGTGGGATGCTAATGATGAGAATTTAGAAGATACTGGCTTACATCTACCAGATAAAATAATTAATCACAATTGGGATTGGGTGTTTTAAATGATTATTGATTATGATGACGGAAGTACAATGGCACATGGCCGTGGATATCCAACAGGATTGGAACATGCAGAGAAAATGGACGTTATCGCTTGTCTATTGGATGAGGGCGAAAGAACCTATGTTAATGAGGAACAAACGGCTTGGATTTGTTCTAATCAATGTGCAGTAGGTGAAATGGTAACGTTAGATGAATCATCAACAATGCAGCATACAATAGTTAAAAAGGCCAAAGAAGGCGATTTAGCTTTTGGTTATCTTTTAGGTAAGGTTCAGGTCAGGTCTTCAGGCCATACTCTTGTTACTGTGGCCGTGCTTGGAGATGTTTTCAGGTTGAAATTGAAAAGGCCAACTCCAAAAGATATTCTTCCAAACACTAGAATTTACATTGACAGTGACGGGGAGTGCAATCCAGTGGAAGGCCATGACCTAAGGCTATTATCAATTGTTAATCTAACGGAAAATAATCAAACAGATTATATCAGAGTTTATAGACAAATGTCTGAGATTGAAATGTATCCTGAATCTCAGAACTGTATTGATCTTGCTGATTGTAGTTTTGAACAAGACCCGATAACTCATGTCGTTAATATGATCGTACCAACTGAGGCAAATATTATGGCGCAGGCTAATTATGTTACAGATAATGACGGCGTTACTTATTGTGAGCTTCCAGATGTAGCTATTGTTAATGACGTTCGTTTTGTGTGGGAAGACAATAAACTTTACATGGAATGGGAAGGTTGTGATGATGGCCAAAATGTATACTTTATATAAATCAAATAATAAAATATATAATAAAATACATAATATTATAGAGAGGTTTTAAAGTGACAATAAGGAAGCTAGTAGGAACCCTAGAAAATAAAGGCCCTTACATTGACCAATCAACAGGCCATTGGTTTTACTGGAACGGAACCAAATACGTTGATAGTGGATATCCTTACGCTGTTAAACCTGTTATTCAATTTAAAATAGAAGATGGTATTTTATATTATTCAATAACCTGGGAGGCACAATGAAATACATTAAATACTTTGAAACTTTTGAAGAATACGAGTCCTGGATGAGTATAGAAGAAAATGCTGAGGAAGTATACAGAACAGAAGAAAAGATTTGTGTTGACGGTATAATTTTAAGTCATATTAATGATGAGGCGATTGCAGATGATATATGAATGGTTAGAAGCCAATAGAAAAGACATTGACATATTAACATCATTTCTAGTCACAGTTATTCCAATCATCATGTTATACTCAGAATCTTTAGGCATTAGTGAAAATACTGTTCCCTACTGCATTCTCATGATAGTGTTAGGAATAGCCAGTCATTACGCAAGTAGGATACGAGGCGAAGGAGATGTTGAACACGCTAAACAAAAAGCTAAAACAGTATTGGGTTACCCTGAAGAACAATAAGCTTCTTTGGAGGATATTGTTATCATGAACAAATTAAAAAAGAAGATATTCATTTGTAACTTTACCAAAACAATTTCAAGTGCTGTTTTAACAGCGGTAGCTATCAACATCATCATGACTAATGCAACTAAGTATGCTTTAATTGAAGGACTTTTACCATTTGCATTAGCTATTGTTATTGTTGCATTAATCGACTTGTATGAATATAGATGCGAAAAAGAAGACAAGATTAATTTAGATGATTTGGAAAGCAGAATCCAAAAACTGGAGAAAGAATAAATGGACAAAAAGATATTGATTGCAGTTCCAACATTTGAAAACATCAAACCGGAATGTTTCAAAAGCATATACGGCTTGACAAGGCCGGAAGGCTATACTCTCTACTTTGATTATGTTGCAGGCTATGATTGTGCTAAAGCAAGAAATCAAATAGCTAAAAACTCCATGGCCGGTAACTATGACTATGTCTTCATGGTAGATTCAGACATTCAGCTTCCTTCAGATGCGTTAATCAAATTACTTGAATGTGAATCAGATATTGCTCTTGGCTGGTATTATCGCAAGAGAACAAAAACAGATCAAACAATAATATACACTTTCGGAAAAGACTTCAACGATGACAACTGCATCAAAGGCAGTACAATGATCCATGAAGTACCACGTCCAATTGAAGTCAAAGGCGGAGGACTCGGAATTGCATTAATTAAAGTTAATGTCTTTAGTAAACTTCAATATCCATATTTCAAATTCGTAATTTATCCAAATGATACAATATTATCTGAAGATTTATATTTCTGCAATTTAGCTAGTGGCAATGGTTTTAATATCAAATGCAATCCTTCTGTTAAAGGAAATCATATATTTGAAATAATGATGTGATAACTATGACGGATACAATTGTCTTACTTGAAGAACAAAAAGAGATTACTACATTCCTATTGGATGACGGGACTAAAACATTAGTCGACGATGTAATAACTCCAACGGGTAGTAATCTTGGATTTGAATACTCCGACAAATGTATGGTTGATGATGTACTTTGTATTTCCAATAAATCCGTAATAGGAAAAGAAAGCTTAAAGAAATACACAGGCGCAGAAGTTCCTGTTGGCATACTTGTCAATGAACCTGAAGTAATGATGAACGGAGACAGAAAAGGAAGAGTACTTCTCTTAGGAGGTCTTTTCCGCTTGAAACTATCATCCGGTCAAACAGTTAACGCAGGTGACAGAATCAAATTAACATCAGCTGGAGCTATTGTTGACAATGCAGGTGGATTCATAGCATTTCATCCTGTTGCAGATTCGGATGAATATGAATATGTCAATTGCTTTCAAATAAGTCTTGGAGGTAAAGGAGAGAAAGGAGACACCGGGGATACAGGTGCTGCTACTGTTATCCTAGGGTCTTATGATACTCTTGACGAACTCATAGCAGCACATCCAACAGCTAATGAAGGGGATGCATTTCTAGTAGATGGAGAACTATTCGTTTGGCATAGAGATTAAAAATAATAGAGGTGTTTAATACATGGCATGGGAAAGCGTTGGTATGATAAAAGGACCAAAAGGAGACACTGGTGATAAAGGTGATAAAGGTGATACAGGTAAAGCATTTGAATACTCAGACTTCACACCAGAACAATTAGCAGGATTGACTGGTGAAAAAGGAGACACAGGCGATACCGGAGCCAAAGGTGATACAGGAAATACCGGAGCAACCGGAGAAACTGGTGCTAAAGGAGACACAGGTGCAACAGGTGCAACTGGAGAAAAAGGAGACACTGGTGACACTGGAGCTACCGGAGCCACAGGAGCTACAGGTGCAACAGGCGATACCGGAGATCCATTCACAATTTACAGAACATACGAATCAATTGCACTTATGAATGCTGATGCAGCCAATGTTCCTGAAGGTTCATTTGTAGCTATTCAATCAAATGTTGAAGATCCCGATAATGCAAAATTATACTTAAAAGGGGCCAATAGCTTTAGCTTTGTAACAGATATGTCAGGTGCAACAGGTCTTAAAGGAGACACAGGAGCCAAAGGTGATACTGGTGCAACTGGAGCTACAGGTGCAACAGGTGATAAAGGCGATACTGGAGATGAAGGTCCGCAAGGATTAACTGGTGATAAAGGTGACACTGGAGCCAAAGGTGATACCGGTGCTAAGGGAGATACTGGAAACACTGGAGCAACCGGTGCAACTGGTGATACCGGAGCCAAAGGAGATACGGGAGATAAAGGCGATACCGGAGATACCGGTGAAAGAGGTCCTCAAGGATACAGTACAATCATCAAAGGAAGCTATCCAAGTTACGCTGATTTAATCGCAGCACATCCAACCGGAACAACAGGTGATGCATATCTTGTTGATGGCGAACTTTATGTTTATCAATAATAATTTTAATTCCATAAAATCCCTGTAGGAAGTACTATCTATTAATGGGTGTACTTCCTTTTTTTTTAAAACAAACAAAAAGGTGATAAACAATGGCATGGGTAAATGTAGGAATAATAAAAGGTGATACTGGAAATACAGGTGCAACTGGTGCTACTGGTGAAAAATCAAATGCAATATGGACAACCACAACTGCACCAACAACTCCAAATTATACATTCGACACATCAAAGCTTGTAGGACCTACTGGATTTTCCCCAAAGGTCGGGGATATAATTATCTACAGCTATTACAGGTATCAGATAACATCCATCTCAGGAACTACAGCACAATCAACATCAAGAGTTTCCATCAGAGGAGCAACTGGTGCTACAGGAAATACTGGTGCTACTGGTGATAAAGGAGACACAGGTGAAAAGGGTGACACGGGCGCAACTGGAGCAACAGGTGCAACTGGTGCCACCGGAGCTACAGGAGCAACCGGTCCTGTTAATATGGTTTCAACTTTAGATACAACAGATTCAACAAATGCTGTTACTAACAGTGCAATAGCTACAGCTATTGAAGACATCAGTGATCAAATTGGAACAATAACTGCTGCACAAACTGCAAATCTAAATTTACTTGGAAGCTAGGAGGATGTTAATGTCAATAGCAAGTACTGTATTAACGGTTAATGATAGATTGGAATTAGCTAGAACGTTAATGAAAGAAAAACTAACAGCTAATGGAAAAGAGTTCTTAACTGATGATAATCTCATAGAACTGATTGAAAGGTGGAGATGTTTTTATTATGATAAGTGCAGTGTAGACAATACATCTGACTGGACAGTAACGGGAAGTTTAGCATTGACTTTTGATTCAACAAACGAATGTTATAATCTTAATACAAACTCAAATCAAAGTTTTGGTTATGCCATTCTTGATGATTATTATTTTAAACTTCCTTTAGCTATTGAATATGATTTCATGTTATTGCAGGGAGGAAATAGCTATAACAATCAATTAAGAGTAGGGTTATGTTATCCTTATAGTCGTAATATTGATTATTTCGCAGTGGTTGGAAATGTTGCAAGATATTCCTCAAGCATAACTGAAATAAGAACTGGAGATATCAGAACAACTACATCTGATTCATTAAACAATACACTGGCCAGCAATAGCAGAACTAATACATTAAATAAATGGTATCATGCAGTATTGACAATAACAGACACTACAGCAACATTTATAGTAACAGATTATGCAGGCAATGCAATTACATTATCATCAGCAATTCCTGATGGCCTGGATGAGAATTATGATAATAACCAATTGGCAATTAGTAAGTGTTACAATAATAACACTAACGTGAGAATTAAAAACATTAAAGTTTATGGGGTGTGAAAATGCCGTATAATCAACCAGATTTATCTGCAATACTAACTAACGAACAAACTCTTAATACTAATCTAACAACGGCTCAAACAAGATTAAGAGCTATTTTAGATGATGAGGAAATAGGTTATACGCAAGGAGATGGAGTAATTCCATTGATTAGAAAATTGCCGGTTCCAACTCCAACAACTGTTGAATGGAATTGTTATGAAAGTTGGTTAACTTATTCTGGACCTCAAACAGGACGTCGCAGTACTGATGCATATCCTGTTGTAAGAGATCAGCATGGTACATCTATTCCAAATGTTCCAATAACAGTTAGAAGAAAACCAATCAGTGGCGGGTCATGGAGTAATTACGGAACGTATGTTTCATCTAATGACACTATAGATTTGTATCCGGATGCAAATACTGGAGGATATATCTATGAAGTTTATGTAACGGCCAATCCTTCAGTTTCAGCACAATTATCTTTACCACAATACTGGTTTAATTATAGTGGTGATGATTATGATTACTCAATGAGCGGGGTATTGGATACGGCCAATCCAATAATATCAAGGAATGTCAAATCAATCGATACAACCTATTTAAGTTATGGAGCTAATTATTTCTACGTTACTGCTGATGCTGCTGGTGAGCTAATGCTTGCAATACCATTGAAGAATGCACCAACACTCATAGGAGTTAATTCAAACACTAATGTTTATATCGGATATGATATAACAAGAGGGAGCACTGCTTTTAACGATGGAGCATTAGGTCTTGGTGGCGGTATGGTTGGAAACGGTTCAAGAAACTCAATAGGAGTATTTTTAGATTCATCCGATGCAGATTTCAGAACAACATATATGGATTCATTTTATTTCGGTCCATATGATGAAGGATATACAGTATCAGGCCAGTCAAGAGAATGTGTTGTAAGAATTCCAGGAGGAAGCAGTGGAGCCTATACATACTATGAAAATGCTGACGCGTCAATTTCAAACTATGCAGGTTACTGGTATGCATCACAACTTGGAACAACATACGGGCCATGTGTAGTTGTCTATAAGAATCAAGCGACAGCTAATGAAAGAATTAAAGTTACAATAAAATACATAAAAGCTGTCTGTCCATAAGGAGGATTAAAATAAATGAGTGATAAAACTGTTTTACTTGAAGAACGCAAAGAGATTACAACATTCCTGTTGGATGAGGGAGATATAACCGAAGCCGTTAATGTCCTACCAAACGGTAACATAATAGGTTATGATTATTCAGGAGTAAAGATTCATGCAGAGGACGTTGTAACTTTATCAAGCAAATCTCAAATAGGTAAAATTCATGTGAGAAGATACTGTGAAGATAATGAGGATTGCTTAATATTCGGTATAGCTGTTAACAATCCCCTTACAATGACTGGAGGAAAAAGAAAAACAGCTATTTTAATTCTAGGCCATATATTCAGATTTAAACTAGCTAGTGGAATTAAAAACATTAATGTTAAAGACAGAATAGCATTAACACCCAATGGAGCTGTCGTTAATGATGCTGGAACATGCTTTGCAATGCATCCTGTAGAAGATTCTGATAAATATCATTTTGTGGAAGTTTTCCTTCCTTACAATTCTTCGGCCTGTATGTCAGAACCAATACCTCCATGTGGAACATATTGGCAGACAACAATGGATGAATCATTCTCAGATATTTCACAAGGCCTATCTCAAAACATGATAAATGCATTTAGGGCACAGGATGTTGCATGGGCAAGTGATAATGACGGAGAGTTCTACATAACAGGAAAACCAGGGTTCTATGAAGATCCAGTATGGATTGGAGGATTGCTGAAGAAAGGTAGTGATGTTTTCTATAATGATCCTATGAGAATAAGATTTAATTTTAAAATGGAAGGTGGATTATTAGCTGTGGGATTTGGATTCTGTTTCGCTGCAGACGGAACCTTTGGACTGTTTGCAGGAGTTTCATACTCTAATCCAGTAGGAATAACAGTTTGGGAATTTCCTGAAGATTTATATTTACATAAAGATAGTCAAGTGACATTAAGTGCAGATACAACATATAAAATGGAAATATCAAATAATCCTGAAGATGAATACTACATGATTAAAACATATTCAGAAAACGATGAGCTATTATCTACTATAAACATTAACAAAGATGAATTCGAGTCAACGGCTGAGTATGGGGGATTGGATTTATCAAAACCAATATACTTTGGAATGATAATTTACACTTATACTGACGGAGATTACGTTAAAAAATTCATAATCAGTGATGTTGAAATATTAACTCCAATAAGAAATTAACGAGGCGATAATATGGCAGAGACAACAAATTGGATTGAAATCGGCCGTGTAATGGGTGACACTGGGCCGAAAGGAGATACTGGTGATACAGGTCTTGGAACAACAATAAAAGGAAGCTATTCAACATATGCAGAATTAATAGCTGAACATCCTACTGGAGATGCTACAGATGCATATCTTATAGACGGTGAATTATACTACTGGAACGTTAATGAAAACAAATGGATGAGCGCAGGTTCCATAAAAGGAAATAAAGGTGATAAAGGAGACACGGGTGAAAAAGGTGATACGGGAGATACTGGTGCGAAAGGTAGTAAAGGAGACAAAGGTGCGACTGGAGCAACTGGACCGCAAGGAGAACAAGGACCTAAAGGAGATACTGGAGACACAGGAGCTACTGGAGCTACTGGACCGGCCGGGGCAACTGGGGACACTGGAGCTACTGGTGCTAGTCTTACTATTAAAGGTTCCTATAATACTTACGAGGAATTAATAGTTGAACATCCAACCGGTAATGACGGAGACAGCTATTTAGTTAACGGCTCCCTTTATGTTTGGAATAGAAATGCTTGGGAAAACGTAGGAAACATAAAAGGAGAAAAAGGAGACACAGGAGCCAAAGGTGATACTGGAGATACAGGTGCTAAAGGAGATACAGGAAACACAGGAGCAACCGGTGCAACAGGAGCTAAAGGAGACACTGGTGATACCGGACCGCAAGGTGTTAAAGGGGATACAGGAAACACAGGGGCTACTGGAGCAACCGGTGCTACAGGTGCAACTGGCCCTACAACAGATGAAAACGCAGGATGGAAACTACCAGTCGATCAGATATTAACAACAACCACATTACCAACTGGAGTTAGTGCAGGATATCGTGTAGCTATTGTAACCAGTTCAACAATGGCCATAAAAGAATATAACGGTAGCTCTTGGGAAACTGAAAGTTTAGATGCCTACTCAGTAATACCATTGAAGACTTCAGGAAGTATACAGATGTATCTGGCCAAATCAACAGGGCCAGTATATATGGGTGTTGAATACGGAGTCTTCGGTAAGTTCCGCTTCATGACTCAAGCTGCATATGATGCGTTAAGTAGTTATGATGAGGATACGATATACTTCGTAAGAAGCTAATAAATATAAATCAAATGATTATTAAACTATTAAATAAGAGTGATTAATATGAAACTTTCAGATGAAATGCTAACAGAGATTAGCTATGTGCAGATATCCCAATACAGAACAAAAGCTATGAAATCTTTAGAGGATGATGTTAAGATACCTAGCGTTATTGCTAAAGATTCAGGAATAAGGACAAATCATATTTCAAAAGTCCTAGCAGAATTAAAAGCACATGAGCTAGTTGAATGTATTAATCCTGAAGTAAGAAAAGGAAGATTATATCGTCATACTGAAAAAGGCAATCAAGTAGTTAAAAATTTAGAATAGTGATGGTTGGTTTAAATAATAGTATAATAACTTAATCGTTATTAATCATGAAGTTTAATTCATGTTCAAACAGTTTAATTAATTCATTGAACGAAGTAATGTGCTGTTTTTCATATTTTTCTTGTTCAACATATAATGGAATATATGTAATTTGGTTTTGCTGGGAATTTACATCACTACACCATTTTTTCAACCGTTTAAGTTTTAATGGAACATCTAAGTCAGCATTACCTTTTGTTTCAATTATATATACTTTATTAGGAGATGTTTTAACCAAGAAATCGGGGTAGTATTTTGAAACTCTTCCATTTCTATCTTGATATTGAACATGATATTGAATTGCAAGATAATTTTTTGCATAAGAAATAACATCATTATATCCCTCTAACTTTCCAGCAAAAGTTAATTCAAAACCACTATCTCCAATAATTTTATTAAAAACTGATTTTTGAGGTACAACATATCCCTGTTCTTTAACAATGAATGGTTTTGTATCAGCTACTGATTTCCAAGTCCTAATTTTTGGTTCAGGAACAATAGCCGTAGTAATATTAGTTACATAATATATAAAAGTATCAAGTATGGTTTTAGAAACTTCTCTCCTAGAAACATTTTTGATAACATTAGGATCTTCTAAATTAACAGGTTCTTCAAATAAATAATTAGAAATAAATTCTCTTAATTTACCATAGACTGTTGTATTGCCTGAAACTAATCTTGCTTCTTTTAAGATAACAATAGCATAATACCTAAGCATTGATCTATAATCAATAGTCCTATCACCACTTAATGTTAATGTTTCTCTTTTATCATCATCAGTAATGTGAATAAAATTAATTTCTCTGAGTTCTTCTTCACCATAATTGATTATTTCAAATTTATTAACTTTAAATTTACTAACATCCATTTCTTTTAGCTTTATAAAATCAGTATAAAATGAAGGTTCTAGTTCTGGAATTAAAATATCTAATTCCTCAATGTTTTTATTTTCATTATCTAAATCAACTTCAATACGCATTGCATGTGCTGGTCCACTAGATCCAACTTGAGTTTTACCCAATTTAACCCCCTCACTTTTAATAGATTCAATAAAGTCCATAAATGGTTCAGTTCCAATTATCATGAGTTTTTCTTCACTATCCCGATACATTTTTCTTAAACCTCTTCCTAAAGTTTGTTCAGGAAGGATTTTTGATTTTGAAGTAAATGATCTTAAACCAACAATAGTAGTTACATTTTTAACGTCCCATCCTTCTTTTAATACTAATACTGAAACGATTACTTTATATGGACTATCCATACTATCAATTTCATTAGCTGCTTTTCTAAGTAAATCTAATTCTTCTTTAGCTTTTCTAGATTTTCCATCTTTTAAATCACCTTTTGCATTAGTATGAATTGTCAAAACAGCATTTTCAAATTCAGGATAAGTTACTTCAAGATATTCTGCAACTGCATCACATTTTTTAGTATCTTCAACCATTATAAAAAGAACTGCTTTTTTACCTACGCCAATATGTTCTCTATAAGCTTTTTTCCATTCTTGATAACCTACTTCAAGATAATCAGCATATCTTTCTTCGACTTTAACGGATTCAATTTCCTTTATTTTTTTTCTACTTTCATCATCTGGAATGAAAGGTTGTTTCACAATATTCTGATGGATAGCCTCAACTAAAGGATAATCTGAAACTGTTTGTGGAAAAATAAACCCTTTAGTATCTTTAGGGGTTGCAGTGAAATCAACTTGCATAGCTAATTTATTTCCTTTTTGTTTAAGATTATTATGAATATCTTCAATTGATTTAAACCATTGTAATTTACTATCGTGAATATGATGTGCTTCATCATTTAAAACCATTATTTCATCTATATCTCTTACAATATCTCCTAAATCGACATGATCTTCTTTCACATCTTTTGCCTTTTCACCTAAGAAATATCCCATTGTATTCTCATCATCAAATGAGGGTTCTTTATATCCACTATCATATACTCTATGAATATTTGTTAAAAAGATATTTCCAGTTTTATTTCTTTTATTTACATTGTCTTGAATATGAACATCTAATTGAAAATCGGTTTTCCAATTTCTACCTTGATAACCATCATCAGGAAGCATTGGATCTGCAAAAAATGTTTTAAGATTTTCAAAATCAGAACGAATCCTATCTAAAACAATAATGTTTGGAGTAATGACTAAAAAATTTCTAGATAAATCTGAATGTTCTTCATAGGTTTTATGGAAAAATGACCAAACTAAAATTAAACTTAAAACTTTTGTTTTTCCACTTCCTGTTGCCATTTTAATTACAAAACGAGCCCATGATTCAGGGAAATCTTCAGGTTTGATAATTTCAGAACTATCAAATTTTATTAAGTCATATTTATCTTCAACATTCGCTATTTCGTGAAGATATATAATAGTTTCAACAGATTCTCTTTGAGCAAAATAATATTTAAATTCAAAAAATTCTCCATTTGCATTTTCTATCCAATGTTCTTCTTCAAACCAAAAATGAAGTAATGCTTTTGTAGTTTCACTAGCACCTTCATAATCATTGTCTCTCCATTCTTTAACTTTAAGTCTTATTTTATTTACTAATGGAGGTATTAGATTAAAATTTTTTTCACGAGTTTTTGCATCTGGAAACCATCTATTATCTGGATTTAAGATAGTATATGGTGAACTTGGAAAATCAATTGGAAGAGCCATTATTTCCCTCCTTTATCTACTTCAATTATTTTCATAGTATCATTACCAAATATGTCTACAACTTTAACAGCTATCTTTGTTTTTCTTTTTTCCATTGGATAAGGTGGAGATTTTAACAATAATGTCCTATCATTTCTTGTTCTGAAACTTTGCCATTCATTTTCAAAAACATATTTACCTGTCCAGATTTCTTCATCACCTTCTCTAATAATTTCTTTTTTGCTTTCGTAATCAAAATCAATAGACCAATAATCTATCCAATCAGTCCAGCTTTCGGTGATAGTTTCTTCTTTATTAACCCCTTCAACATTTTTAACTTTAATTAGATTACCATTACGAATTATAAGTACAGATGAATTTTTTCTAGTTGGAACTTTATTTTCGTCTTGATTATAAAAAACAGCAAAATCAGTTAATTCAATAGATATCTTATCATCTTTTAATTCGTAATCTACATCGATATAAGAAACATCATAAAATTTCACTTGATCTTTATCAACAGCTCTTTTATCGAAAACCTCTTTAGGGATATATTTTAAATTTAAATCAATACCTATTTCCTTAGCATGGTCTTGTATATCTGGAGATAAACCCATTTCAAATTCAAACCCTAATATATCTACTTTTGTTAATTGTTTTTCGATACATTCATTAAGAACTTCTTCAACAAACAATCTTGATACAGGCATGTCAATAGGTCCAATTGAAACAAATCTACCTAATTTGTTACCTTTTAAAGTATTGAATCCGCTTATTGGTTCTGCCTTATATGCAGATAAAATTAGAGAATTAAATTCTCTCTCTTTTTGAGATACTACTTGTTCTTGATTTTCATCAAGTAATGCAGAGTCAATATTCATATAATATTGTCTTTCATATTTTCCAAGATTTAAAATTTCAAATGCTCTATAATCTTTTCCAGATTCTTTTAATTCTCTTTGAATTTTAATCATTCTTTTTCTTGTAGTATGAATAGCAAATTTACCTAAGTCAGCACCAATCCATTTTCTACCTAACTTCTCTGCAACTGCCATTGTTGTTCCAGAACCGCAGAAAAAGTCAGCAACAAGATCACCTTCAACGGTTGTAGATTTAATTATTCTTTCTAGAAGTTGTTCTGGTTTCTGAGTAGGATAATTAACTCTATTTTTTGACATAGAATTTTCATAAGGGATTTCCCATACATCATTTGGAATCATACCTGCATCAGGATAATAAATTCTCCATTTTCCAGCATCGAATCGTTTTCTACAACGTCTACCTTCATCATCAACATCTCTAAAGTGTGACTTAATATATTCATCAGAGTAAGGTACTTTAGCACCTTCTTTATTAAAAAATGTATTTTTAGATTTACCATAAACAAATAATGAGTCATGTTTTAAAGCAAAACGGTCATCTGGACGACCTAAAGTAGAATAGTACCAAATAATTTCATTTCTAAAATTATCTTTACCAAATAATTCATCTAAAATTAAACGAATATATGCAGAAACTCTCCAATCACAGTGAACATAAATAGTACCATCATCAGCTAATAAATCTCTCATCAAAGAAAGTCTCTCATAAATCATTGCAATAAAACTATCAGAACCATTTCCCCAAGTATCTCTATAAGCTATTTCCTCAAGAACATTAGATTTTTTAGTGATAGACTCATCACCTACTTCAATATTCATTGAAAAATCGGCACCTACATCAAATGGTGGATCAATATATATGAGTTTTATTCCACCCTGCTTTTCAATTTCTTGTCTTAACGGCCCATTTTTAAGACTACTTAAAATTAATTTGTTATCTCCCCAAATTAATTTATTAGACCATCCTTTTATTTGTCTACCTCTTTTATCATAATTAAACAAATCAGACTGCCTAATAGAAGTTGTTCCAGTTCTTCTAGGTTCATCAATACATTCTATTGTCTGAAAAGGTAAAACAACATTTGATTTTTCATTAGTTTTTCCATCCCAGATTAATTCAACTTTTCTATTACTATCAAAAAGTTTAAATCTATAATCATCGGGAATAGATTCATTGTCCTCAATCATTTGGACAATTTCTCTTTTTTCATTATCTGTTAGCTTCATATCCAAATCCTCAAATATTATTAACTGTTATTAATTTATGTTAAAGATTAATTAAAAGTTTTTTTATATAATCTTTATATCGATATTACCATAAGTTTGATAAATTACAAGTCCAAGGCAATATTGCCCTAGACTCATATCAAAAAGCATTTATAAGTCTTTATTCAAATAATCAATAGTGATGAATATGACTAATGATAAAATAAAAACTTATGATGAACTTGATGTTGATGAACGTGAAGTTATTGATAGCTTTAGACGAATGAAGCTATTGTATGACCATGCTCGTTTCAGATTACATAAGAGTCAAGTTGAAGATCTCATCAGCGATTACGAAATGTTAATGAAATTGCGGGAAGAGATTCAGGAAAAATATTTTTCAATTTATGAAGAACTTATGAAGGAAGACCTCATCGAAGGTGAATTGGACGCAGGTATTTGGGGACTTACACGTGAGCATGAAACTGAAACGTGGAATGCAGAACTTAGACTTTTAAGTGATATTAAAACTAATTTTGATATTGGTATTGGTATGATTGAGAGTGGTGAGGCTGAGCAGGCCATTATCAATGAAGAGAATAAATAGTATTAGTTACATATATTGTATTGATGAAGACAATACTTTCACTCCAAATTGTTTTCATAATATAGGGAGATAGGCTGTAAACACGTTTTAAATTAGTACAAGCAAATTGATTATTCATAACGGGTGGCTTATTTCCCTTCTATCCTTTAGTTCTTTTTTTAATTAACCATTTAGTTTAACAGACAACTTTTTCTAAAAATAAATAAAGTAGCTATTATATAGAGATATTTATATAACATAAATAATAAATTAAGTAATAGTAAAATATTAGTGGAGGACATTAATAATGGCAGATTCTATTATCTTATTAGAAGAGCGTAAAGAAGTCACAACTTTCTTATTAGACGAAGGTACAATTACTGCAACTACTGTAACAACTCCAACTGGAGAAACTCCAGGATATGAGTATGCAGGAAATAAAATCAAAGTTGATGATGCTGTTACATTATCAGCTAACTCAGATATTGGAAAACCAACCGTTAAAAAATACACTGGCGCTGCTGGTGAAATCATTTTAGGTATTGCAGTTAACGATCCGGTCACTATGACTGGTGGTAGAAGAAAAACATCCATATTAGTTTTAGGTCATTTATTCAGATTAAAATTAGCTAGTGGATTATCAAACATTGCCGTTAATGATAAGATTGCTTTAAGCAGTACTGGAGCTATTAAATCAGATGACGGTGAATATATAGCAATGCATCCTGTAACTAGTTCTGATGATTACAATTACATTGAAGTATTCAGACCTTACGACATCGGCACAACCGGTGAAACTGGTCAGACATAAAGGTGATAGTTAATGATTACAAAAGGAAATGATACTAAAGTACAAAATGAAGTAATAGCTCAAACTATTACTGATGAAACCGCAAAAAGGTTGAAGCTTGCAAGACTATTTCCTAAACAAGAAATCAAAGAGAATTCTGATTATTATACTTACTTTAGACAAAACATTAATCTTGATGAAGCTATTAAAAAAGGTTTACTTGGTGAGGCCAAAGACATTGCTCCAGGTGCAAGCCTTCAAGAGTTAAACATTAGAAAACCAGTAACTGACACTATCTCCATTGATACTGTTGGTGGTGTCCTTAACGTTAATAAGGATGTGTTTGATTCTGATATTGTTTCATTTGAAGATTTATTAGGTGATGTAGCTACTGTTATTGCTAACCGTATTGAATATAACATTTACGATACATTAATTAGCTCTCCAAATGTTCCGGTTTACAATACTAGTGAAACTGACGATACAATGGATGCTTTCGGTAAGTTTGTTATCAAAGCACAGGAAGCTTTCAAAGGTAATGCTGGAGCAGGTGCAGATTTAACAATAATGGCCGAATCATATAAGACATTATCATACGTTAAACAATTAGCTTACAGTTCTAACAAGTTAGTGCAGCCTGTTGAAGACATTAAAGAATACTACGGTATTGATAACATTGACTTGTTAGGAACTACTCAAGCTGACGGCGGATCATTAATTGGTGATAAAGACTATATTGGTTTTGATCTCCGTAATGCTCCATTAACAGTATTGTATTCCAAATCTTCTGGAACTACTGTTGCACCAATTACATCAGATGAAAACATTGCAGACTTCTATCCTATCATTGAAATCATGCGTAAAGACATTTACGATGAGTTACCTCAATATACCAAATTATTTATACAATCAAAAGTAGGAATATTATTAAACAAACCAGGTCTTGCTTTGAAAGGTACTTGCAGGCCTTAGGAGGATTATATTAAATGTTAACTAAAGGAAATGATGCAAAAGTACAAAATGAAGTAATGGCCCAAATCGTGGCCGATACTTCCGCAAAGTGGATGAAATTCACAAGACTTTTACCAAAGCAAGAGATTGAAGAAAACTCACAATATTATACTTACATGTCCCAAAGAGTCAACATCGAGGAAGCTATTCAAAAAGGCGTGCTTGGTGAGGCCAAAGACATAGCTCCTGGTGCAACCCTTCAGGAATTAAACGTGAGAAAACCAATCAGTGAAACTGTATCCATTGACACTATCGGTGGAGTGTTAAACGTTTCTGCTCAAATGCTTGATTCCAATTTAATCAGCGTTAATGACATGTTACAGGATGTAGGTATTCTTATTGGTAGAAGTATTGAAAAGGCAGCTATTGATATGATTATGAACTCCAGTAAAGTTTCCACCTACAACTTCCAAGCAGGTGACGATACTGGAATGACCATCCTCAAAGCTCAAGAGAAATTCAAAGAATCAGCCGGAAGCTATGCTAACTTAAACAGCATGGCCGTAAGCTACAAATCATTAACAACTTTAAAATCTGACATATTCTCAAGCAACAGACAAGTTGAACCGGTTGAACTAATCAAAAGCTATTATGGCGTTGACAACATTGATATCTTAGGAACTGCTGTCTGTGATGGTGGTTCTGAAATGGGTGACAAAACTTACATTGGTATGGACTACATTAACCCAGGTATGAAATTACTTTACTCCAGAACTACAGGAACAACCGTTGCTCCTTTAGGACCTGATGGTGAGATGTACGATTTCTATCCATTAATCGAATTCATGCGTAAAGACATTAGAGACGAATTACCTATGTATACCAAACTATTCATACTTTCCTCCGTCGGTGTGTTAATGAACGCACCTAATAGAATAATCAAAGGTAATTTCAGGGCATAAGCTAGCCATAGTTTAATCTCCTAAATATTTCCCTTTCGATTTAAGAGATTGCGTGTAAGGGGCTAAAGAATATATTATCTCTTCTGCTAAGAGTTTATTAACTCCAAATTCCTTAACAAGCTGGGATTAAGACCCTCTCCCAGCTTCAACTATTTTTAAAATATAAATCATATAATAGCTATATTATATAGTAGAGGCTATAAAATGAAATTATTTTTAGATAATGAAAATTCGTATGTAACAACAATAACAGTCAAAGGTAAGGAAATAAAACTGTTACTTATTGAAAGCAGCATATTAATTGATTCATCCCAGATAGCTAAGATATTTGACAAGAAAGAAAAGACAGTAGCAACTAAAGTTCAGAAATCAAAATTAGAGAAGTACGAAACTGAAAACATTAAGCTATTGAAGAATTACGGTTTGATGAATCCTGAAGCTGTTAAGCCTAGACCATTCTATGATTTAAGACAAATGCTAGAAGGACCTGCAGAATATTATTTCAAACAGACTGATAATCTTGATCTCATTGATGTTATTGTCAGGGTAGCTATTGGAAAACATCGTGAGTGGATCCATAACCGTGACATTAACGGCCACCATTAACCAATGGAAAACTACTTTTAAAAACTCGTGCATATATATCGGGGTTTAAAATACAAATTCAAATCCCATAACCCTTCCGTTAATGTTAATGTCGTGTCATTATAATTGATAGCTATTGATGATGCATTAAAAACATGTTATCAAAAACATAGAATATTCATTCCAGTAAGAGAATTATTTTTCCAGTAATGAAATATCAATCGTTAATGATAACATGTAAAAACTACATCCAAGACATCAGGTTAACTATTTTCTTTCAAATATTTTGATAATCTTTCTTTAGGAATTTTACATTCTTCAGAAATTTCATCCATTGATAAACCAAGTTTTAAATTCTTTTTAATATAATCTACACCACCAAAATACATCAATACTAATTCAATCCCCCATTTAGAAATATATTTTCGTGCTTCTCTAGAGTTAATTCCTTTGAAAGCCAAATAGTCACTAATAAGTTTATTTCCAACATTCAACTCTTTAGCTATTGTATTAATTGATTTACCTTGGATGAATTGGTCTATAATAAATAAAACTCCTCCTTTTTCATCAATGAGAGAATAATCATGTTTTAAACCTCTAGCTTGTTTAATTAGTTGATTCCAACTAGAAAACCCTTGTTCTTTTAAATATTCTCGAATATAAACTTGAGGTATCCCCAATTCTATTGATGCCTCTTTTTGAGATTTGTTTTCTTTTGCCATTGCATATAATTTTGTAAAGCCACCATTATTGTTGATATGTCTCATTTTAAAATAATGTGCTTCCTGTTTCCTTAATTCTTTAACTAGATTCATTTGTTCCTGAATATCCTCTCTTATTTTAGAATTATTGCCTCCATATGTAAGATTATAACCTTTTCTAGGATTTGTTGAATCGAAATAATTAATCCAGTATTCTTCAGCATCATCTAGGTTTTCTTCAAAAGTTTCTTCAAGTATCCTAAATTCAAATGCTTCTTCGCCATATTTATTAAAAGCATTTTGTAAATGGGAGTTTCTATGGCTATTGTTTTTTAATTCAAGTTTATGGTTTATCCATCTACGTTTGATGTCGGTTGATTGGCCAATGTATGCTTTATTATTTTTCAGGTTTGTAATTTTATATATTCCACAATTTGAATTTTGAGCATCTGATTTTAAATCTTCAAATGGATTTATCTTATTTTTATATTTGCTCATCATAATTGCACCTCTTTTAATTATTAAACAAAATTCTATTTCGATTTAATATATCCTGGAGATACATGGAATTTTAGTATCTCGGGATAGTTTTATATACAATCAATAATATATTATATGTAACTAAATATAAATGTATTTGCATTATAATGTAATAACATAATAAAATTTAAGGAGGAGGAAAATATGACAAATGATAAATTTGATGAGTTAATTGAAAAGCAGGTTCAGCGTGAAAACAAAATAAGACAGGTACGTGAAGATTACTTAAATGAAATGAATGAGCTTCCTAAAAAACAAATAACAGTCAAACTATTTCCAAATACTCATAAGGCATTGAAAGTAATAGCTACTGCAAAAGATACTACATTAGAAACAATAGCAACATCCATATTGGAAAGCCGGATTGAAAGATTGGATATTGTTGAATATGTTAAAGAATCTTTTGACAACAATAATGACTTTGATTGGTTAAAACAGATTGATATTGACAATAGTGCTTATGATATTAACGATAAGATGTTGGATAAAGGAAATCCAAGAAAAAGAATTAATGTTAAAGTAGATCCAGATACTCACAAAAAATTAAGAGTCATCTCAGCTATTCAAGACAGATCCCTGGATAACATAGTTGGTTCTGTTATCGAATATGAAATAGGTGAGGAAAATAACATTAACACTTCTAAATTGATGGATGAGATTCTGGATTCAATTGAAGATGCGGAATAGCTATCGTTAAGTTTATATCAAATGTATTTCATCTTTGGGGACATATTCAATTGTATCTGTTGGTTCTTTTTCCACCTCTATCTCTTCAAGTTCCGCAGGTTCCTTATCTTTAACAATTGTCTTATGTCTTCCAGAGAATAATGTATTTACTCTTGTTAATGAGCTTGCATCTCCAAGTAAATGGTTATAGTCTTTTGCAAGTTCATTATACTTTAATTTATGTGCATTCAGTTCTTGAGTATAAGCTATTAGCATTTGTGCTTTTTCTTCAGTATGTTTAACATCCATTTCAGATTTCTGAGTTTTGAGTTTCACATCAACTTCAGCCTTAGCTTTGTCAAGTTCCAGTTCAACTTCTTTGATTTTGTCTTTTAATTCTTCAAGTGCAGCGTAATGTTCCTTAGGGGAAATATAATCTTTAAGAATGGAAAGAGATTGTACTTTCTCGGTTAATTCATCTATATGTGTTTGTTGTTTTTCA
>JAFRFB010000021.1 GCA_017434555.1 Methanobrevibacter sp.
AAAATTATCTCATAATGTTAAAAAAAATTATGAAGTGATATTTCAAGTGTAAAACTACTCCCGAAATCTCACTAATCCCCTACTTAAATTAGAACCTCTTTACAAAAATCCAATCAAAAAATTGAATTATTGGACGGACTCAAAATTATAATTTTCTTCTATTTATCTGTATTCATGTTTAAAGTTGGCATCATATAACTTGGATGGTGTAAAATCACCTGGGTCTAGAACATCTCCGACTACAATCATCGCAGTTTTTGTTATATTTGCTTCTTTAACTTTACCTGCAATATCCTTTAAGGTTCCTCTGATTATTTCCTGGTCTGGCCATGTAGCCTTTTTGACAACCGCTACTGGTGTGTCTTCAGTGTAGCCTTCAAGAAGTTCATCGACAACCTTGTCAATCATGGATATTCCGAGGAATATGCACATGGTCGCATTATGCTTTGAAAAGCTTCTGATACTTTCAAGCTCTTTTTTGGGAGTTCTTCCTGCAGGTCGTGTAATAATAACACTCTGTGAAACTTCAGGTATTGTCAGTTCCGCTTCAAGGACACTTGCCGTTCCAAAAAGAGAACTTACTCCTGGTATTATTTCATATTCAATATTGAGTTTTTTCAACTCACGAATCTGTTCTCCAATAGCTCCGTAAATTGCAGGGTCTCCGGTATGGACACGTGCAACAAGCTTATTTTCTTCAATTGCCTTTGCCATAATGTCAATTGTTTCTTCAAGATTTAGATAAGCGCTATTGTGAACATCACAATCTTCTTTTCTTGGAGCTAATACATCTTTGTTAACAAGGGAACCTGCATAAATAATAACGTCTGCATTTTCGATAACTTTTCTTCCTTTAACAGTTATTAAATCAGGGTCACCAGGACCGGCTCCAATAAAAATAACTTTAGCTGTCATAAATACTATTTTATTTAATCTAGTATATAATTATTGACTGGCACAATATAACCTCATAAAAGCAATATTGCTTTTAAAAATGAGTAAACTTTATTAATTTCAAAGATAATTTAAAATTATGGATAATCAAGGTTTTATATCTGTGGAATTTTTATTTTCACTATTTATAATATTAATAGTGGCTGCTGGTTTACTTGTTTATTCTCAAAATACAATTAATTCAACTTTGAATATTGAATCTGACCTTAACCATAGGCTGATTTTAGATAATGTGGCAAATACAATAAATCAGGTAGATTCTCAGGGAGAATTCTATTCAAAATATTTAAAATTGCCTGTAACAGATAAGAATTATGTATTGAAATTGGAAAAGAATAAATTAACGATAGAATATGAAAATAAAAAAGGAGAAATGATTGTTCCTTTTATTGACCCGTATTCAACATACAAAATGTATCCGGGCCACATTTATGAAATTGAAAAAACTCATGAAGGGAAAATACTGATAAAATGAAATTGGAAAATAAAGGACAGGCCAGTGCCGAATATTTGCTTTTAGCAGGAGTGCTTATTGTGATTTTAATGCTTTCAATAGTATTTATTGCATCACAGAATGAATTGACAATGGCAATGGCTGCTGCAAGAAACGGTGTTAATGATGGAAGCATGTATGCATCAAGCGCCATTTATCCGTCAGATACGTATAATGAATATTCTAGGGCAAATTATGAAGTTTTAATTCCGTCTTCAGTTGAAATAATTAATGTAAGTTATGTCAATATGGGATATGATTCCAATTTTGAAAAGGAAAAAATCCAGTTTAAGGTTTATGCCCACACCTCAAAAGATTTGAGTAAAAAGGAATTGGATTCAATAGGTGACCGGATTAATTATAACTTAAGAAAGTCTTTAGCTGTAACATTTGAGACAACAAAAGCAACCAATAAACTGTACAATCCGGTTTTTTCCAATCATTATATTTTTACAACAGCAAATGTTAAGTGGGTTTGAATCATATTATATAATAGGTGTTAAAATGGAAGACAGATTCGAAAAAGGAATGGGTGTATTGAAAATAACCAATGAAGTAACAGTTGAAAATCTTTTCAAAGAACTTGAAGATATCGCACCGGATTTAGGTCGTTTTGTTGTTGAGTTTCCATACTCTGAAATATATACAAGAGAAGAAGTGGATTTGAAAACCCGTGAGCTATGTACTGTTGCAGCATTAACTACACTTGGAACGATTCCGCAACTGAAAGATCATATTAATGCGGCTTTAGCAGTAGGAAACACTCCACGTGAAATTGTAGAAATCATAATGCAGATGTCTGCTTATGCAGGTTTTCCAAAAGCCATCAATGGCGTAATGGCTGCAAAAGAAGTCTTTAAAGAAAAAGATTTGCTTCCGGTGGAATGATGTATATAGAAGATGAAAAAAATAAACTGATGGAAGAATTGAAGGAAATGGAATCTTTGAAGGTTGATACCGGTGATGAAGGTAAAATTCTTCAAAATGATTTGATTGACTTTATCACCAACGGCAATGGGGATAAAGAGGATTTAATATTCAGAATTGAACTGTTTACATATGCTTTCAAACTATTTTCAAGAAAGGAAGTCAAGTTTGAAAATAACCAGTTTTTTGTTTATCTTAATGATTCGATATTGGATTTTGAAAAAATTGATTTGATAAAAAAGGATTTGGATAAATTTGAATTGGTGATAGAAGCGGTTAGGGATAATGGAGAAGTATTAATCAATCTGAATTTCACTTACCATTATTAGATTTTAAAAACTTTTCGGGCATTGTTGGTAGTTATTCTATCAACGGTATCCAAATCTTCATTTTGAATTTCAGCTATTTTTTTAACAGCATTAACTACATTTGCAGGTTCATTTCTCTCTTCTTTGGTCATGGCCAGATAAGGGCTGTCGGTTTCAGTCAGAACATGGTCAAGAGAAATGTTTTCTATTAAATCCTGATGTGCTTTTGAATAGCACAGCATTGTAGAAAAGCTCATAAAGTAATTGTCCCTTTCCATTATGCGTCTTGCGGTTTTCATGCTTCCGCTGTAGCAGTGAAATATTACATAAGGAATGTCATCATAATCCAAAACGATATTAAGTGCTTTTTTTTCACAGTCCCTTACGTGCATGAGCAGAGGAACTTTATATTCATTGGCTATTTCTATAAAGCTTAAAAAGATTTCCCTTTGTTTTTCTCTTAAAGCCTTATCCTTAACATAAAAATAATCCATTCCTACTTCGCCAATCGCAGTAATATTATCTATATTTTCAATTAAATGCTCATGAGCAAGTTTCAATTCTTCGTCGCTGCAGTTTTGAGAAGAAACGGGGTGATAACCGAATGATGGGTAAATAAAACCTTCATGTTTGGAGCATAAATCCAGAACGCCCTGATTGCTTTCATAGCCTATGCCGGATACAATAACTGCATCCAGTTTGTCCTGTGCTCTTTTAATGATTTCGTCACGGTCTTTATCGTATTCTTCAAAATCAATATGGCAATGTGTATCAATCATTGTTTATACTCCAAATCTACGTTCTCTAGCCTGATATGATCTTATTGCTCTTAAAAAGTCGACTTTTCTTAGTTCAGGCCATAATGTTTCACAGAAATATAATTCTGAATATGATGATTGCCATAACAGGAATCCGCTTAGACGTTCTTCACCGCTGGTTCTTATGATAAGGTTAGGATCGTCAATTCCTCCGGTGTATAGATTTTTACTTACTAATTCTTCATCAACGTCATCTACTGTGATTTTTCCTTCCTGAACATCATTTATAATCTTTTTGAATGAGTCAATAATTTCCAGTCTTCCATCATAACCGATAGCTAAATTAAAGAATCGTTTGTTGTAATGTTTGGTTGCTTCTTCTGCTTCTCTTATTGCTTCTTTTACATCATCAGGGAGTAATTCAGTTCTTCCAACAACTTTTACCTTAACTTCGTTTTTGTGTATTTTTTCATGATCGACCAGTCGTTTGAAGTTTACAATGAATAGTCTCATTAATCCTTCTACTTCTTTTTTAGGTCTGTTAAAGTTTTCTGTTGAAAATGCATATGCTGTAATGATTTCTATTCCAAGTTCAATACTCCAGTCTAAAACTTTTTCTAAAGTATCTGCTCCAAGTTCATGTCCTTTAATAACATCAGCATTTCCTTGTAGTTTAGCATATCTTCTATTACCGTCCATAATGATAGCGACATGTTTCGGCATTTTATCAGGGTCCAAATCCCTTGATATATACCAGTCATATAGTCTATAAATTATATTCTCGCCCATTATAATTACCCGAAGTTTTTATTAATTTAATATTTGTATTTCAATCTTATTAAATATTGGCTAAATTTCATCAATGCCTTCAATTTAAGACCCAACTTTATTGAAATTATTTTTCCAAACTAGCCAAAAATACATTTAATTGTCATTTAATTTTTAAAAATGTGCTCTTAATTTAACATATGCTTCTGCTAATAGTATTGAAGCAACAATAACGAATAATAACATTATTATAGCTATTGGTATTGTGGATTTAATACCTAAAAATTGATTTATGTATGTTAATGAAAGAATTATTGCCCATTGAATAATATAAATTGGTGTAACATTTTTACTTGTTCTAACAATGAAATCCGTAATTTTTGGAGGGGTCCTTTTAGATAAGAAATAAAGGATAGAGGTTATGAATAATATTGATACAATTAAGACAACCATATCGTGAATTGATCCGTGTAAATATCCTAATTTTTCAGGTACTGTACCTCCAACCGTTGAAAACATTCCACCCTTTGTAAAAAAACCTATATACAGTAGGATAATAATCATTACAGAAGTTATTTTTAACATGTTTTTTTATAATTTATATTTTTCTGAACATTTAATCAAATCCTCTGCGAACATCATTCCAAAAACTGGAATAATTAACCAATTTAAAATGGGAAAACAGCTAACTACACTTGTATCATAAGTTTCAAATATATTTCCTAAAAGTTGAGTTAAATAGATATTGCTAAAAGTAAAATCTGGAAGATAAGATACAATTGTGGAAAAAAATATGCTTATGATTAGCATGTTTAAAGTTGAAATATTAAACTTTTTAAAAATTCCAATAAGGATAAAAGTAAGTCCTGCAAATTGTAAGATGTCATTTGCTAAAAAAGATAATAAAGAATACTTTAATGGAACACCTGCAGAATATTTGAAAGAAAATACATTGTGTTAATTATTAATCCCACTGTTAATAACACAATTCCTCTGCGAATAAATTCTTTTGATGAATCGTGTCTTGTATATATCATTCCAATACCCATTGCAAACATGAATATTGGAGCAGAACATTGCAATAATATAAATATGTATTTGTTTAAATATCCATAATCAAGAGTACCAAAAGTACAAAAAGCAAAAAAATGAACCATAATCATTAAAATAATTGCAAAAACTTTTGCAAAATCCCATTCTATTTCCTTCCACTATTCACTTTTTCATTATTTAAAAAATTGTTTTCCATGTTATCACTTTCTAGAAGAGATATATTATATGTAAATTGTATCTTATTGATATAAATAAGTTTAGTATGTATTACATTCTGGGGAGTGTCAATTAAGCTATTAAAATTTTTTCACTATAGATTAACATGAAAAAAGGTAAAAAAATCATGAAATTCTAAAATTAGCGGCATTGTAAATTATATGCTAATTTTAGACTTCTTAGATATCCTTCAACATTTTGGTCTCGACTTGTATCTATATAAACATTGTCAATTCCGAATGTTACTGCTCCACAGCTTGGCCAGGAATTAACTAAAACAAGTGTTCTAAAAATAATATTTCCAATAATTCCGTCAGGTGCTATAATAACATTGCAGTTGTCTTTTATAGCCTGTTCAATCAGTATGTAATGGTTTATCACTTCAAAATCAGTGTTTTCTCTAATCATTTCCGTTAATTTTTCACTGTCGTCTATGGATTTTGATATTTCATCACTTCTTCCGTAATCTCCCTTTCTTCCGCATGCCATAACTGCTATTTTAGGTTTCTTGGATTGTTTTTTAAGAAATTCTGCACAGTGAATTGCTATTTTTAATTTATCATCAAGGGTTCTTCCTTCATCTATTCCAACGGGTGTCAGTAAAAATTCGACATCGTCCCCGTTAATATATGTGGCTCTTGAAATGTCTGTGAATTTGCTTTTCAGTTCTTTCATAACTCCTGATGCAGGTAGTGATCCTCTGATTACTGCATCAACATTATTGTCCAATATTGCATTTACCAAGTCATCATCATTTTGAACCAATGTTATCTTAACATTTTTATTTTCCTTTTTAAATGCATCACATGCCTTTAAAATATTTTTATTTTCTCCAATTCCTACAATAATATTTGTCATTGTTTATTATTTGTGCCGAAAATAATATTTATATCTATTTAAAATTTTTGTATTTAATTTTGATTGGTAATTTTTGAACATTTTTAGGCATTGCTTTTTCTATTATTGTTTTTGTATAAATTTATATATAGTATAATGATAATATTAATATTATGGAAGAGAAAGAACTTTTGGATATAGTAGGTTATGTGATGGCTTCTACATATCGGCTAGGCGTATTACAATATATTGGAAATGGTGTTAAAATACCATCAGACATTGCAAGAACAATTGGTGTTAGAACCAATCATATATCAAATGTTTTGTCAGATTTAAAGGAAAATGGTTTAGTTGTTTGTTTAAATGAAAATGCTCATAAGGGGAGATTATATAAAAATACTGAATTGTCTTTGGAAATTTTAAAATATTTAAAAGAAATGAATGATTAAAAAAAAATTATGATGATTTGTTAAAATCATCAATTGCACTGTCTACCAATTCAATAACACTGTCTCCTAAATTAGGATACTTATCACTAATGGCAACAGGAATATTATCACAATATACCACTTCAAGACCCGCTTCAATAGCATCTTTTGTCGCAACATCTACAGCAGCTGCTTTAAGTTCAGTTAACATTACTTCTGCTTTATCCATATATTTGGCCATATCTTCTTTTAAAAGAGGTCTGTTGGATAAATGTGCAGTAGTTCCAACAACTTCACAATCATACTTTTCTTCAAGATAATCTACCAGTTTATCTTTAACTTCTTCTGGTGCGGTTGTTGCAAATAAAACTTTTTTACCAGAAATATCTTCTAATGGTTTTGGCCTGAATACTGTTGATATGACTGTGGCATCAGGATTTATTTCATTTATGAATCCTTCTATTTCAGCTATTTTTTCACTGCTTGCCATAGGTTCTTCACACATGGTTAAAATAACCAGATTACCTAAAGATATCCTGTAAGGTCCAAAATATGTTGTTAAATTACTAATTGGTTGGTTTGCGCCAATCAATGCAATTTTCTTATTTGTCTTGATTGGAGGAATTGCAGCTCCACTTCCTTCAAAGATTGCGAATTTTGAATCGACTTCATTGGCAAGACGAGCTCCTTTTTTCATATTTGTTAAAAATACTTCACCGGCCATGCCTCCACCACAGCGTCTGCAGCCTATAGTTAATATTCTGCTCATCAATGCATCTTCCCAATGATCACTTGCTGCGTGAACTCCTTTTTGTGACTGTTCCAATAGGAATTCTGCTGAAATTTCAAGTTCTTCGCCATGAACGATTTCAGGCTCTTCAGGTCCTCCTCTTCCCATAGCAATAACGCATGGTTCATAACCTTTTTTATCAATTAGTCTTGATACAAAACCGGAAACTGCTGTTTTTCCTATACGTTTTCCAGTTCCAAGTATGGTGATTGACGGTTTTTCCATAACGTCGTATTCACTGTGGGGTTCGAATTTAAAGTCCGGTCCCTCATAGGTAATTCCTTCATTTAAAACTTTACATGCTATTTTAAATCTTTTAGGATAATCAAGAATAGGTTCATCACTTAAATCCATAACTGTATCAATATCGTATTTTCTTATCATTTCAACAATGATATCGTATGGAATATCTTTATCTTTTGCAAATTGAACAGGAACGCCTAATACTTGGGAATATGATTCTTCTGTATCATCTCTTAATTTTTCAGTTCCGCCAATAAAAACAACGGCAGAAATATCAATGTGTTCTAAATTATTTAAGGTATCTATTGCTTCTTGAGTGACAGGCAGGTAATGTTCGCCGTCAACAAGACAAAGCATTTTGGTTAAATTAGTCATGATTTAATATCTTTAAATATAATTATATAAATGTTGATGATAGTGTTAGAAGTGTAAAAAATGAGTAAAAAAGAAAATTAAGCTACATTAATTTCTTTTTCAGAACGAGTAACTAAATCTGCTAAAGAATTACACACATTCTCTGGAATGGAATTGTTATCTTTATCAGCAATTACTTCGGATATTACTTTACAGAGAACAAAAATTGCATGTTTGTGTTCTGCTTTAGTTTTATGAATGTGGTGTGGACTGATTTTTAGTGATATATATTCACTGCAGTCGTTAGTTATTTGATTATCTTCTGCTAAGTATTTTAAAACATAAACCAAAAATTGATGTAATTGTATCATTTCATCCTT
Source organism: Methanobrevibacter sp. (assembly GCA_017434555.1). Classification (GTDB taxonomy): domain Archaea; phylum Methanobacteriota; class Methanobacteria; order Methanobacteriales; family Methanobacteriaceae; genus Methanocatella. The sequence continues at coordinate 8,510 of JAFRFB010000021.1, forward strand.
ATACATAATTATCTAACCTATAATGAGTTAATTAATTCCGGTTATAATTGAATTAATTGTAATTTTAACCTATATTTTTTCAATAATATAATATTATTTTTAATCATATTTAAAGATAAGTGTTAAACTAACTTATTTTAGATTAATTATTGTAGTTTACGGGTAAATCTCTTAATATTATTATATGATAAGAATATTTTGATATGATTAATTTTTTGAAATGATTTTCTAAAAAACTTTTAAAATTCGAGGTATTTCATAAGATAACTATTCAATTTAAAGTTTCACATCAAAATCCTTGCTTTCAACGATTTTAGGTAATTTGCCAACAGTTCCAATATTATTATCTGATATTATTAAAACTCCATTAAAATATTCTTTGTAATTTTCTGCGGTTTCCAGGGCATTTGAAACTTTGCTTTCAGAGTCTTTACCTTTAACTTCATTGGCAATTCTTGTTGCAAGTCCGTCGGCAAGTGAGGGGCTTTTTGAAATAACGCTGACGCTGTCGGATGTACCAAAGCTTATTGAATGGCCAATCTTTCCCGAAGAGGTGCATATCCCTAGAGGATGTTTTCTTGCTTTAATATTAAATGCAATGTTGTTTCCCAAAACTTCATTGTTTGAATAGATTCCGCAGAGGACATTTCTATTGTTTATAAGAGCAATGTCCCCGCCATTTTCAACAATAGAAAAATCAGATCCGTTTTCAATTAAATAGTCAAGACTCATTTGAGAAATCGTTCCGGCAACACATGCCATAGGACCGACATCCGCTTTGGTTGATGATTCATACATTTTCAAAACTATGTCTGGTAAGTTTTCGCCGTTGTATTTTAATGGTTCTAAGGACAATAGAAAATCCCTGTTTAGGGAAATATATCTTTTAAGTTCAGATCTGATTTTAAGGATATAACCCTTTAAATTAACATTATCCAAGTCACTTTTAAGGCGGATATGTGTCTGGTCGATATCAATTTCTTCAAAGTGCATATATAATATTATATAGTATTATTTTAAAAAATATTTTGAAAAATGAAAATTATTAATATTATATTAATAATAACTTAATGTATAATTTATAAGAATGTGATTAATTTGAAAGCATTTGATTTTTTATTAAATAAAAGAGAAGAAAAGCCTAGAGTGAAAGGAATCACAATGGTTCTTGATAAGGGCTTAGGTCTTGAAACAGCAGAAAGTCTAATGGATATCTCCGGAGAGTATGTTGATTATATGAAATTCGGCTGGGGAACTTCCATTATCCATGATGCAGAAATTATTAAAGCCAAAGTTGAAATGTATAAAAATCATGATATTATTCCTTATACTGGGGGAACTTTATTTGAATTGGCATTCATGAATGACAAATTGGATGAATTCTTTAAAAGAGCTCAAGAATTAGGTTTTCCAGCTATTGAAATATCAGACGGTTCTATAAATTTGGCTCATGAAGATAAATTGGATTCAATTAAAAAAGCTAAGGAAGAAGGTTTCATTGTGCTTTCCGAAGTAGGTAAAAAGGATCCTGCTTTGGATAAGGAACTTTCACTTGATGAGCGAATTGAAAATATGCAGTCAGAACTTGATGCAGGATCTTCTCTCATTATTGTAGAGGCTAGAGAAGGCGGAAAAAACATTGGAATATTTGATGAATCAGGTAATGCCAAAGAAGATGAAATAGATTATATTTTAGATAAGATTGATGGAGAAAAAATATTGTGGGAAGCTCCAAACAAAGACCAGCAAGTCTTTTTTATTCTAAAGCTTGGAAATACAGTTAATTTAGGCAATGTTTCCAGTGATGATATCACCTCTCTTGAAACTTTAAGACAGGGTTTAAGAGGAGATACAGTAGGAAAAATTAATTAGAAGGTTTTACATTGAAAAAGAGAGATTTAAACCAAATCAATGAAAAGATTGATAATGGTGAAGCCAATATTTACACTGCTGAAGAGTTTAAAAAACTCATAAAGGAAAATAATGCTCCAAGTTTCGAAGAGGTTGATGTGGTAACCACCGGAACCTGTGGTGTTATGAGCGGAACGGCAGCCATTCTTAATTTTATTGTTTCAGAGCCGGGTGAATTTATCCGGGCCGAAAATGTATATTTGAATGGAGTTCCGGCTTATGCAGGTCCTTGTCCTAACGAATGGCTAGGAGAAGTTGATGTAATATTGCATGGAACCGCACATTCTATAAATGATAAAAACTATGGTGGAGGATTCCTCCTCAAAGAGATAATGGAAGGTAAATCAATTGATGTGCGAGTGGAAAGTGTTGACGGTAAAATCATAGAAAATACAATCACCCGTGATGACATTAACCGGGCTCAAATTATAGGTTCACGTATGGCATTTAAAAACTATACTGCATTTACAAATCCGGGTTCAGATGCAGTCTCATCAATATTTGCTGCAAGACCTCTTGAAGGAAACCTTTCAGGTTTGACATTTTCAGGATGCGGTGATTTAAATCCGCTTCAAAACGATATTCCTCATAATGTTATTAAAACCGGTAAAAAGGTATTGTTGAATGATGCAGAAGCTTTTATTTTAGGTGACGGCACAAGGTCAAATCCGCAAAAACCAAATTTAATGCTTTCAGGCGATTTGATTCAAATGGATCCTTATTATTTCGGAGGATTTAAAACCGGTGAAGGTGGAGAAATATTTAACACTGTAGCTATACCAATTCCTGTATTGACAGAAGAGATTTATAACAATTTGCTTATTCAGGATAAAGATGTTATAATTCCTGTTGCAGATATCAAAGGTCGTCATTTGCCGTTAACTGAAACCAATTATAATGAGTTGTGGGGAGACTATGATTTAAGGCCACAATATTCAAGTTCAAAATGTGTGGAATGTGATGTGTGTGAAGTCGAAAAAATCTGTCCGACCAATGCATTTTCACAAAAACGTCTTGATTTAAGTCGCTGTTTTGGATGTGGAATGTGTGCTAATTTCTGTACCCATGATGCATTTAACATGAATGCAGGTAATGTTGATTTAAGAATTAATGATGAAGACGTTAACATACCGATTATCTGCAGGCAGTCTGATAGACTAAGGGCAAATAAATTATCACTTAAATTAAAGAAAAAGATTAAATCAGGCGAATTTAAATTGTGAGGTAATTCAATGACTTCAAAACAGAATATTGAAGATTCACCAATTGACTTTGCAGAACAAATCATTCATGATGTCAAAAATTCCAAAGAGGAAGGGGTATTGAAATGCGTTCAGTGTGGAATGTGTACATCAACCTGTCCTGCGGCACGTCACTCTGATTATAATCCTCGTGATATTATTGAAAGGGTTTTAGAGGGCGATACATCAATTTTAGAAGATGATTTGATTTGGAATTGTTTTTACTGTTATACCTGCCACAGTGTATGTCCTGTTGGAAACAGCGTGTGTGAAGTAAATCAGATTCTAAAGCAAATTGCAATATCAAATGGAATCGGTTATGATAAATTATACGAATATATGGGTTTTGCAGACTCATATTTCACCGCAGCTATTGGAGCAATCCCTGAAATATTTTTTGATGATATTGGCCGTGATGTTCCAGGATGGTGGGAATTTAGAAAAAATCTGGGAGAAATTAGAGATGAACTGGAGTTGGACCCTCCATTAATGCCACCAAAAGAGGTTATTGATGAAGTAAGTAAAATATTAACGATTACTGGCTTTAAAGCTAAAATTGAAAAGATAAGAGCATCCCAGGAGGAAGAAAAATGAAATCTATTCCGGATAAAGACATTTTACTTTTCAGGAGTTGTCTTGTAAGCGTTGAATATCCTGGTGTTGAATCATCTACAAAATTTGTTTTTGACAAATTGGGAATTGATTATGCAATATCTGATAAGCAAACCTGCTGTACAGGTCTCGGACATTATTCTGATGTATTTGACCAGGTTGACACTTCAGCTATTGGTGCCCGTAATTTTAAAATAGCAAAAGAAATTGGAAGGCCTAATCTTGTAATGATGTGTGCAACGTGCTATGCGATAAACAAAAAATCAGTTAAACTGCTTAATAAAAAGGACGATTTGAGAAATCATATTAATCAGTTATTTGAAGAAAACGGTTTAGAACATTTAAAATACGAAAAGGACGATTTGCTTCCAACAGAAAACATTTTTCATGTAGTGGATATTTTATATAACAAGATTTCTGAAATTCCAAATCACATTAAATATGATTTAAGCGACTATAAGATAGCTACTCATCACGGATGCCACTACTGTAAGGTTCACTATGAGGATACGATTGCAGGATTTAGAGATCCAAATATATTGGATGAACTGGTTTCTGCCTGCGGATGTGAAAGCATAGGCTGGTATGACCACAAAAGAGCAACCTGCGGAACAGGATTTAGGCAAAGATATTCAAATCCGGATTTATCATTTACTGCAACGGCAGATAAGATGAATGCTCTTGGTGATGAGGAAGTGGAAATTGTGGTTCATTTATGTCCTAACTGCCATATTCAGTTTGACCGTTATCAGCCGTTAATATCAAAAAGAGAGGGAAGAGAATTTAAGGCAATTCATTTAAATATAGCTCAATTTATCGCAATTGCAATGGGCGGTGATTTCGATAAGGTAATTGGTGTTAAAGCTCATACCACACCAATAGATTCAGTTATTAAAGAGTTAAAGGAGGTTGAAAAATGAGGGATGATTTAAAAGTTGGTGTATTTTTATGTGAATGTGGGGGAAATATTTCAGATATCATTGATTTGGATGAAGTAAGAGCCTCACTTGATGTTGAATTCATTGGACAATTCGAGAATTTATGTTCATTAAACGGACGTAAGATTATACGTGATGCAATATTTGACCATGAATTGGATAGGGTTGTAGTTGCAGCATGTTCACCGATAAGTCATGAAAAAACATTTCAGGATTATGTAAAACCTCTAAATCCTTATTTGATGGATATGGCCAATATTCGTGAACAGTGTTCATGGGTTCACTCCAATAAGGAAAAGGCAACTCATAAAGCTGTTACATTAATTAACGCTTCCATTGAAAAGGTTAAGCAATCCGATGCTGTTGACCCTATATTTTGTCAAACTCCTGATGAAGTTGCAGTTATAGGTGGTGGAATAGCCGGTATGAATGCTGCATTATCTCTTGCAAAACAGGGAACAAAAGTTACCCTAATCGAGCAATCTCCTTCAATCGGCGGACACATGGCAAAAATCGGAAAAGTATTTTCTCCGGTTAAAATTGCTGAAGAATGCGGAATGTGTCTTTTAAATCCGATTTTAAATGAACTTGTCTGGAATGAAAATATTGTGGTTTTAACAAACTCAAAAGTAATTGAAGCAGAAAGGCGTGCAGGTACATATAATCTGATTGTTGAAAAATCTCCTCGATATGTCGATACCGAAAAGTGTATTGCATGCGGTAAATGTAAGGAAGTCTGTGAAGTTGAAGTTCCTGATGACTGGAATGATGGTCTGTCAACAAGAAAAGCAATTTATAGGCCATTCGGTCAATCATATCCTGAAAGCTATGTAATAGATATGGAAAACTGTACCAAATGCAGTAACTGTGTAAAGGTCTGTAACATGAGAGCCATTAAACTCAGGGGAAGGCCTGAAAGGATTCCTCTCCAGGTTGGTTCAATAATTGTTGCAACCGGGCATAAACTATTCGATATGGAAAAAAGACCTGAATACGGTTACACCCGTTATGATGATGTTATAACACAGTCTGAATTGGGACGTATCACGGGTGTTAACGGACCAACCAAAGGTAAACTATTAAAGGCAAATGGTGAAGTTCCAAAAAGAGTTGTAATGATACAGTGTGTCGGTTCAAGAGATGAAAAGCCCGACGGACACAGGTACTGTTCTAAAATATGCTGTACTGTAGCTTTAAAAAATGCAAATATCATAAAGCATAAAAATCCAGATACTGATGTAGTAATATGTTATACTGATGTTAGAACCCCAGGAATGTTTGAAAAGTATTACAAGCACACTCAGGAAAATGAGGTGCGCTTTATACGTGGAAGGCCTGGTGAAGTCGTTAAGAAAGGCGATAGTTTTATAGTCAGAACTGAAGACACTTTAAAAGGAGAATTCATTGAAATCGAAGCTGATATGGTAGTGCTTTCAACTGCAATGGAACCTTCAGACGGTACCCGAGAAATTGCTGAAATATTGAATATAGGTACAACTGAAGACGGTTTCATTAAGGAATCACATCCTAAAATCAAGCCTGTTGCAACTGATGTTCAGGGAATATTTGTCTGCGGAACGGCACAGGATCCAAAAGATATTACTGAGTCAATCATGCAGGCAACAGCCTCAGCATCAAAAGTATCTGAGTACAATTACGGCGGTGTGGAAATAGAACCGTTTATTGCTGAAATCGATAAGGAAAAATGTATACTCTGTGGAGACTGTATCAGCAGATGCAAATATAAGTCCATGAGCATACAGAATGATGAGGTCTACATTGATCCTATGGCATGTACAGGATGCGGAAAATGTCTGGTCGGTTGTGCGCAAAAGGCAATTCATGTTAATGGTAATATAGACGAAAAAATCACTGCAACCATTAAAGGAGTCCTTGATAATAAAAAAGAAGGCGAACGCATGATACTGGTCTTTTTAGACAATATAGGTTATACTGCAGCAGATAACATTGGAGTAAACCGTTTAAAATATCCAGAATCTGTACATATCATTAAAGTAATTTCAGTCAACCGCGTAAGGCCTAATCATATCAAGTATGCATTGGACAATGGTGCTGACGGAGTATTTATCGGTGAGTTTCCGGGTGATTTAATGTATGATGAAGTTGAACGTAAAGTCACAAGAATAAAGGAAACTTTGGAAGAGCTTAGTGAAAATCCGGATAGGATTATGTTTTCAAAAGTATATATTCCATACTTCACGGGACTTGCCCGAAAGCTTAATGACTTCGATAAACAGATAGAAATTTTAAATGAGGAAGAATCTTAATTAGGATTTTCTCATTTTTTATTATTTCTTTTACATAATTTTGCGAACATTTTAGGTCTAAAATATATAATATAACTTAGGAAAATTCTACTGTTGCTCTTGAGCTGATGTTTTTGGTGAGGGCTTGTTTATTTTTCAACAAAATTACTTTTTCTAACAGTATGATTTTTTACTCATAAATATCTTTTTTTAAATAAGATTTAGATATAATTATTATACTTGTTTTTATTAAATACTATAATTTAATTTAGGGGCCTGAATTTTTTTGATAAAAATTCTTTCTAAATTTCATTATTTTCTTATTTTGTAATGGTTATTATTTGGGGTTTATAAAAATACAGATTCTTTTTTATTAATTTTTAAAATGGGTTCAATAATATCGTTAA
>JAFRFB010000099.1 GCA_017434555.1 Methanobrevibacter sp.
AGCAATTAACATTCTCGGCAATTTATGCACTGGCAATTCGATTTTAAAGTTCATGAATTTGACAAGGGCTTCAGCGCCCAGCCTTCCATTTGGAATATGGTCATAAGTAGTTTTTGGAATATATATTCCTCCGCCAACCTTGACTGTTTTGAATGTTTTTAAAAGCAAGGCTGCGATTTTTTCATCGCTTTCATTCGCTATGCTTTTGTTTAAATTTATTAAAACGCTATCGAATTCACCGTCGATTTTATCCAAACCTTCTGCATCTGTCTGAACTATGGACAAATCCTCAAGAATGGTGTCGGTGACCAATAATATTGTGCCATAAGGTTTCAGATTATTCACAATGGATTTGATATCATCCAAATAGCTTAAATCATCAATATTGGCATTTTCATGTGTTTCTTCACTTAACACCAGCTGAAAAGCACGTTGTTCAAGGCTTCTGAGGAATTCCAAATCTTTCATTACCTGATTTTTATCTTCATGGACCAGATATATGTCACCTGGACTTGTTTCAATATCTTGTGTCTTTAGGAAAAATTGTGAATCCTCAATTTGGCCTATTGAAGTTCTGTGATGACTTTTCAGGTTTTTTCCAATATTTTGCAATGGGGATGACTTGGCGGTAATGTCTTTTGGCACGATTATTGACTTTAAAATACCATGTGCATATAATTTATAGGGTTTTTGGCGCTCTTGATGGAATTTTTCAGGATTTAAATATGAATCAAGAGAGCTGTCGGTTTCATGTTGTCCAGAAATCCTGTCAAGGAATTTTGCATCAAGATTGCCTCCATGAGGGCGGCAATTCACTTCTATCAATACGGGTCCCTTTTCATCAATCATGTATTCTCCATGAACTGGACCGTATTTGATGCCCAAAGCATCGGCAACATCATAAGCATATTCGACAAGTTCCGCTTCTCCAATTCCCAATTCATTTATCGTTTCGTCATAGTCATAGACATGGCCGCCTTCATGGGTCTTGATTTTGTGATACTTCCAGATGGTTGTTACTCGATGAACGCCATTGCAGGACATGAGATTTACAACATACTCCTCACCTCTAATGCGTTCCTGAATTAGAAGCTCATCCAATTCAGTTCCATAGGCATTTGTTGAATTGAATAGTTCATATAGGGATTTTATCATTTCCTCCTTATTTGAGCAGATTCTCACACCCACAGAACAGAAGCTGTATTGTGGCTTTATTACAACTTCATCTAGATGTTGGCTGTCATAATATTCAATGGCCTCTTCAACACTAGTTACGATGCGACCCCTTATTGAACGAAGGTTATTTTCGGCCAGCCTCTTGTGCATTTCGTTTTTTAAGGTTATGGCATCCAAGTTTTCAATGGGATTGCACAATAGATTCAAGTCATTTGCCAATTTTGTTGCCAATATGACTCCATCTTCAGTTCCCGGAACAATAACTAATGGATCAAGTTTTTTAACCATTTCAAGAGTTTCTTCATATGTGTCCTTTTCATAAATCAAATCATAATCAGCATTTATCAAATTGTATCCACTTCTGACTTCTTTTAAATGCATCTCAGCTTCCTCAGTATCACTAAATGCATTCATTTCCAAAATAACGGGGTTGCAATTTCTGTCAATTATGTCTTGAATATAATTAATTCCTGTGGATTTGCATTGAACAACAACAATATTTCTCATAAATAATCAACTCTCATGTCAAATTCCATGATTTATACTTTACATTATATAATTCTTTTATCTCAATCACCTAAATATTTTCCCTCCCTTAGAATATGATTACCACATAATTGTTTCAGGAAGATTTCATAGGATGCACTTTTGAAATCAAAATCCATTCCAAAAATTTAATCATTGGTGAAATTAAATAGAATATCATGTTAAAATATTTTTTTGGCTTTGTAGAAATCCTCATTTTTATTGAATTTGAGTTGATAGATGTTGTAGATTGTATTTTTGAGTTTTGTTTCTTTATTTGATAATTGTAGGCTTCTGCTTCGGTTTGTTCCGTTGAATATTCTTTTTATTACACTAAATATTTATTCAACGTTGTTTCTTCTTGAATATATTTTCCTGGTTGAATTGTTTTTTACTTTTTAGTCTATAATGTCCTGTTTTTGCTCTGGTTTTTAGTGGTATTTGATCTTCTGCTTTTGCTTCTTCGTTTATGCATTTTCTGATGGGTTCTGTATCATATGCTCTGTCTGCTA
>JAFRFB010000100.1 GCA_017434555.1 Methanobrevibacter sp.
GCTGCTCCATCAGCAGCTGAATCAGCTGAAGTGGAAGTAGAAGAGGATGAAGAGGAAGAAGAAGCATCTGAAGAAGAAGCAGCAGCTGGTTTAGGTGCTTTATTCGGATAGATTTTTTAAATCTATCACCTTATTTTCTTTTTTTTAAAACTTTTTATGATGCGTTTTTTTTAGTTGAATTTTGTTTTTTCTTGTTTTTTTGTACAAATTGTATTTATCTTTTTTTAGTGTAATTTGCATGTTTCTATTTTTTAGGAGTTTACTAATCTTGAATTATTATGGATCTGTTTTGCGTAAAAAAAGAAAATTTTAAAATCACACATCTAAAAAAATAGTAAGTCTAGAGATTAGTACTGTAATAACTATAAAAAGAAAAGTGGTTTAGTATGCATCTGCATACAATAAACCGATAGCTCTGTATAAAAACAATAGTGTAAACGGTAATGCGACAAATATACCTATGAAAACACCAATATACGGAATCAATCCAATCAGTGAGATTACAAATACCAAAGCCAATACAATTATATAAATTACAATCAATGTAATTATAATCTTTAAAAAACCAATTTTTCTCATGTCTTTTAGTATTTCTTTGAATCTTATACCTTCGGTTCCGCTTTCGAATTTTGCAAGTCTAACAATTGCTGTAAATGCCAACAATGAAAATATGATAAATGAGATAATTGCAACAATTAAAGTAATACTTAATGAATTTGTGAATGTGTTCATTGTTGATTTGGGAACTGCAGCTATTATCGTCGTCATATTGGTTGTTTCATTAGCTACAGAGTCAATACCGATACGTACGATTTCTGTGAATGAAGTAAACAGTCCTGTTGCAGAAGCGACGATTATAGCAAGGATTAAAGGTATGATAAAATAGATTATATCTAAAATTATTGCTTTAACGCCAATGACAAAGTTTTTTGCATAATCAAAATCAGGAAGAGTATCCTCACTCTCAATTCCACTTTTAATAATTCCAACTAAGTATCCTGCAACTACAAATAAAACAATTAAAGTCACAAGACTTAAAATGATAGCTAAAGTACCATTTTTTACCCCATATGATGGGAGAACTATTGATAAACTCATTAAAATAATTAAAGCACAAAATATTAAAAATTTTCGATAATCACTAATAGGATATTTAATAGAGTCCACTATAATTTCACGTAAATTCATATTATCACTAACTTAATGCTTGACAGTTGTATATTTTTAGATAATAGTATTTAACATTTTTGTGCAAGAATTCTCCAGTTTCCGCAAGCCGTAGAGATTCAAAATTAACATTGTATAAGCCATGCCAAATATTGATCTTCTTATTTTGTAAATATACAATTTTTTCATGGGTTGATTTTGATATATTATTTTTTACAAAAAATGCACTTTCATGGGTAAACTCAAAAATCAACTACGTCGATTTTTGAGACAAGTACATAAAATACAATAGTAATCAAAAGAAATGTCTGTACGTGCAAATTGAGAAATATATGGTTGAATAAACAGAAATAAAACTTGTAAAATAAGTAAACGATGATTTAAGAATCAAATAAGTCTTAATTTGATTTCACGACATATAAATATTTGCTTGATAATTTTCCAAAACAAAAGTTATTTGTTCTATTAACTGAAATTAACCATAACCTTATTATAGGTAATTAATATAAACTATTATTATTGAGGCATATTATGAACAAAAAGTTGGTTACATTAATTATTGTGGTATTAATTTCCTTTTGTTTTTTAAGTATTGTCGTAGCGGACAATATCTCACAGACTCATAACGATTCAATCGTTCCTGACAAATCAGATGATATTCAACCGTCCGACAAGAATGTTACGCCCGAAAAAAATCAATCGGATAATAAAACCAAAGGAAACTATATTTTAGCTAAAGGAAGTGGGGATGACATTAAATTTAGCGATGGGTTTAGAGGATTTAGGCTTGATTATTCAAAACCGGCTGCAACTTCTGGCGATGAGTTTAAACGTGCCTCTGCATCAGTGGCCAGCAATGCAAATACATTAGAAGAAATTATAGTTGGATGTTACGAACTCGGTTTATCAGGCCATGTTGGAGGAATGGTGGCTGAATATATACAAACTGGCGGCTACGACGACGATATTGATGAAATTCTTGAAGCCTCACACCAAAAAGTAAGTAACCATGTATCTGTTAAAATAAATGATAAAACTAGGGCCTCTTTTAATTTTGAAGTTTTACAATCAGTATCTGGTAATGAATCAGATTATTTTGCATATACTGTATCCTATAGTAAAATCAATAATAATACCACAAATGAAACAAATAATTTAACCAATATAACCAATATTACAGGTAATTTTACAAATATGACTGATTTATTTGATAATGAAACATTTTTAGATGATTTATTTGAGTTCTTGTTATATCTTGCTGATATGCTATATGATGCATGGGAACATATTATCGATACAATAGTAATGGACATACTAATGATTATTAATGCTATTGAAGAACTCGTAAAGTTTTATGAACAAGTCATGGCCGAAATTCAGGCTTTGATGGATGCCATTGATCAACTTGTAAAAATGCTGGAATCTTTATGGAAAGAAATTGATGGATTTTTAAAATTAGTGGCTATTCTATTGAATGCTCTTCAACAGCTCTTTGACTTAATTCAATACGTATTGAATTTAATTATGCAACTTATCTCAGCAATTATCGCACTTATACAGCAACTTTTAGCATTACTATACAGTTTAATAAATTTCATTATAGACTTAATTAATCAACTTATTTCCTTAATTCAAGCGATTTTGGACTTCTTGAAAGCAGTGGGCAATGCTTTGGTTAAAGTTATCGAAAATGCTGTGATTATAATAGTTGCATTCCTGGCTATTGCAATTGGAACATTTGTTTATAACAGAAGAAAATAATTCTTTGGATGATGGTCTTTTGGAATTAATTTCCATAAGTCCATACCTACCTACACCGTTTGTCAATTATCATGTTGAAATCATAAATTAACCAATTAATATCTATAATTATGGAATGTACTTTATAAAAATCAGTGAGATTGTATACTTTAATCTATAGTTAATTAATTTGTATGGACTATTTTTTTAAAATCAAAATTTCATTTTTTTTAAAATTATTTAATATATAAAAAACAGATATTTTACTAATAAATCTTTAAAAATGATTATTATGGTAGAAATTTTTGATGAACTTGGTTATAAAAAACAAACATGTAAAACTTGCGGACAGGAGTTTTACTCCCAGGTTGGCAGAGACACCTGTGGAGATGCTCCGTGTGATGAGTATGAGTTTATTGCAAATCCTGCAACTGATAAAGCATACAATTTATATGAAATCCAAAAAGTTTTTAGAGAATTTTTAGAAAGTGAAGGGCATACTCATGTCCACAGATATCCTGTTCTTGCTAAAAGATGGAGGGATGACGTATTTTTGGTTGGAGCATCCATATTCTGTTTCCAGCCTTGGATAACATCAGGTCTTGTAAAGCCTCCTGCAAATCCTATAGAAATGGCTCAGCCTTCAATCAGACTTAACGATGTTGATAATGTAGGAAGAACCGGTCGTCACATGACCTGTTTTACAATGGGTACTCACACTGTAATCAACAAGGAAGATGACTTCATTTATTGGGAAGATGAAACCATCAGGCTTTGTCATGAGTTCTTTGCCCATATCGGAATCAACACCGAAGAAATTACCTTCATCAAATCCTGGTGGAGCGGTGGAGGTAACGAAGGACCATGTTATGAAGTCTGCTGCAGAGGAGTGGAACTTGCAACATTGGTATTTATCCAATATGAAACCCTGGAAAACGGAGATAAAAAGGAAATCCCAATTAAAGTTGTCGATACAGGTTACGGGCTTGAAAGAATAGCCTGGATTTCACAGGGAACTCCAACAGCTTATGATGCATGTTTTGCACCTGTTGTAGATAAACTTAAGGAATTAACAGGTGTTGAAATCAATGAAGATATTCAGGGAAGAAACGCACAAATTGCCGGAATGATGGATATTGAAGATATTGGGGATTTAAAAGAACTCAGACAACAGGTAGCTGACAGCTTAAATCTTTCTTTAGAAGATTATTTAAAAGCTGCAGAACCTATGGAAGCGATTTACATTATTGCAGACCACACAAGATGTTTGGCGTTCATGCTGGCTGACGGAATCATTCCATCTAATGTGAAAGAAGGTTACCTGGCCAGATTGGTCTTAAGAAGAACTATCAGATTCATGAAAGAATTAAACATGAAGGAATCACTTGCTGATGTAATGGCAATACAATTGGATTTCCTATCTAAATTCTATCCTGAAATCCGTGACTCTGAAGAGCATATCATGAATATCATTACTTTGGAAGAGGAAAGATATGCTGCGACAGTTAAAAAAGGTAAAAGCATTGTTAGAAGATCCATTAAACGACTTAAGAAAGAAGGTAAAAATGAAATGCCTTTGGACATGTTAATAGATTTATACGACGCTCATGGAATTCCTCCGGAAAGCGTTGTTGAAATGGCAGGAGATGATTTTACTGTAAATGTTCCTGATAATTTCTTTACACAGGTTGCTGGAGCTCATGAAAAAGATACAACTGCTAAAAAAGACACATTCGAATTAGATTATCCTGAAACAGATTTATTGTTCTATAAAGATTTCTACCAAGAAGAATTTGAAGCTGAAGTTTTGGGATTGGTTGAAAAGGATGGCAAGCAATGTTTAATCTTTGATAAAACAACATTTTACCCTGAAGGAGGAGGTCAACCTTCAGACATTGGTGAAGTTTCCATTGACGGAAATGTCTTTAAAATACCTCATGCTGATAAAATTAACAATGTAGTATTGCATTATGTAGATGGAGATATCTCAGATGATGTGGTTGGTAAAAATGCCATTGGTAAAATTGACTGGCAGAGAAGAATAACTCTTGCACGCCACCATACAGGAACTCACCTGGTAATAGCTGCTGCAAGAAAAGTATTGGGTCAGCACATTTGGCAGGCAGGTTCTCAAAATGCACTTACAAGAGCACGTATAGACTTATCTCACTATAAACGTATCACACAGGAAGAGCTAAACGAAATTGAAAAATTAGCTAATGAATATGTAATGGATAACATTGATTTGGACATTAATTTCCACACAAGAGATGAAGCACAGGAATTATATGGATTTGTACTTTATCAGGGAGGTATCGTTCCGGGTAAAATGATTCGTGTAGTTAAAATCCCTGGAGTTGATGTACAGGCCTGTGCAGGTACTCATGTTCCTAGAACCGGTGTTGTAGGTCCAATTAAAATCAACAAAACCGAAAGAGTTCAGGATGGTGTTGAAAGAATTGACTTTTCAGCAGGTCTTGCGGCAATTGACTCAATGCAGCATGACGGTGAACTTCTAAGGGAAAGTTCATCAATTTTCAAAGTTGAAAACGATCAGTTACCAAAAACATGTGACAGATTCTTTTCAGAGTGGAAAGCTCAGAAAAACGAGATTGACAAGTTAAAATCAGAAATTGCTTCACTCAAGATGAATTCCCTTGCTGATGATTTTGTTGAAATCAAAGGTCTTAAAGTTGTCCACGAATTAATGGACAGTGACATCAAGGAGCTTCAAAAAATTGCCACGGACTTTACTGATAACGGTAAGGCAGATGTTGTCATAATGGGAAATAATGACGGTAAAATCGTTGGTGCAGCATCTCAAAAAGCTATTGACGATGGTGTAAAAATCAATGATATCATCAAGACTGCAGCCGGAGTTTTAGGTGGTGGCGGTGGAGGCCGTCTCACATTGGCACAAGGTGCAGGTAAAAACGCAGATAAAATGGAAGAAGCCATTAAAACTGCTGTTGATTTAATTTAAAAAGAGAAAAGTTAATTCTTTTCTCAAAACTTATTTTTTTTACAAGCCGTAGCTACTTTTATCGTAATTTAATTTGTACATGAATTTATAATATTCATCATGATTTAATCTACCGTCTCCATTAGAATCTGAATCTGCAAACATCTGTTTTACAATATTTTTTGGAGTATGTGCTATATTCATATCACTCAAATATACATATCCGTCCCCATTTTTATCTGTATCTTCGAATGAATGAGTGTAACTAAAAGATTCATAATCAGGTTCTGTTCTTGTTGAAGTTACTTGTCTGTCAATTTCTGTAATTTTAGTTTCAACATTAAATTTGCCTGAAGTACTTGATTTTGAATATTTGTCATCCCCTGTGAATTTTACTTCAACATCATATTCTCCAGCTCCAACATTTGGAATAACGTTGGCCAATCCACTATTGTCTGTTATTGCAGTGAAATCATATGAATTTGTGCTGTTTTTAAAAGTAATTTGTATATCTTTTCCGCTTACTCCCTGATTTCCGGATACTAACTCAACAGTAAAGTTTCCAGAATTACTCACTGGTGATTCACTAATAAGTAATATTGATGTGGATTCACCAAACAAAGCAAATCCTCCAGTCACAAAACCTATTGCTATAATCAGCACCACTACAATAGCAACAAGTCCTAAAATGAGTGATTTATTATTTTTTTCCACTTTTGTATCTTCATTTACCCGTGCTCCACATTGTGGGCAAAAAGATGCATTTTCATCATTTAATTTTTCTCCGCATTCGCTGCAATATTTTGTCATATTTCTATTTTTGTTTTGATAATATTTATAAAGATTAAAAATTAAAAAATATACTTGCTGTTATATTTTAGTAATATTTGGACTATCGTTTAAATATTGAAGGGATTGCTATTATCTTCAGCTATAGCATTAATTAAGAGAGAGGATTCAATGAAATATGATTTAATCGTAGCAAGATATGGTGAAGTTGGATTAAAAAGCACAAAAGTAAGGTCCCGTTTTGAAAAGAAATTAGTCAAAAACATTAAGGCCGCTATTGACTGTGATGTTGACAGAAATCAGGGAAGAATATATATTTTCCCAAAAAACTTTGATGAAGCTTTAAATGACTTAAACAGAGTTTTTGGTATTGTATCTTATTCTCCTGCCATTTCAACATACAGTAACTTTGAAGATATTGATAAAACTTTAGGTGAGTATGTTGAGGATTTGGCCAGTGAAAACATGATTGATGAAGAGACCAAATTTGCAATCAAGTGCAGACGTGTCGGTACTCATGATTTCACTTCACAGGAAATGGCAGCATTCTGTGGGGGAGTTGTCAGAAAAAGAGTTCTCGCTCCTGTAGATTTGACCAATCCTGATTTGACCATATTTGTTGAAGTTCGCGGTGATGATACTTTTATTTATCATGAAAAGATTCCAGGGCCTGGTGGTTTGCCATTGGGAACTCAGGGAAAAGTGGTTTGTCTTGTATCCAGTGGAATTGATTCTCCTGTTGCCGCTTATCTGATGATGAAAAGGGGCTGTGAGGTAATTGCACTTTATTGTGATAATGAACCATTCACCACGGAATTGGCACTTGAAAACTATAATAAGATAGTTGATCAGCTTCAAAAATATGCTGCAGGTGTTCCAATTAAAAAACGTGTTGTAAAATATGGTGAATATCTTGCAAAAGCAAAAGAAGATGCTCCTGAAAAGATGACATGCGTATTGTGCAAATCCGGAATGTATAGATTAGCGGAAATGCTGGCTAATGAAATGGGTGCATTGGCTATTGTTGATGGTAGCAGTGTAGGTCAGGTGGCATCACAGACTTTAGATAATATCCTGGTTACAAGATATAATGTAAAGATGCCTGTTTTATCTCCGTTAATTGGATTGGATAAAATTGAAATAACAAGAATCGCAGAAGAGATTGGAACATTTGAAATATCCAAAATCGATGATGGCGGATGCAGTGCAGTTCCGAGGTATCCTGAAACTAAAGGCGATTTGGAAAGACTTAAAGATGCTTGTGAATCTATGAATCAGGAAGAAGCTATTGAAAAAGCTTTTAAAACAATCAAATAACTTTTTTAATAGAAATGCGTAATTGGAAGTAAAAACAAACCTGTTAGACATATTATTATAAATGTAAAGATATAAATTTCTTTACCTTCTATTTTTTTATATTTTGAGCTGAATATTAAAGGAAGCAATGCTATTACCGGTAGGAAATATCTTAATTGAACACCTAAAATGCTTGTTGATCCAACCGGACTCCAGGTCAGGTAAAATATTGCATATATGCCAACATAAACAATTAGAAATATCAGTACCAGTATTCCCCGTTCTTTTTTCTCTAAATCAATGTCCAGTTTATGGAATAGTGAAAATCCTAAAAAGAACAATAAATACAAAACGTTAATTAATTTAATTCCTTTATATCCTGTATAATGGAAGAAATTGGCTTTCAATAGGAATAAATCAGGTATTGAAACTATCATATCCTTAATCAGCGTTAATATTATTGGCGGATTTGATAGTACATATCTGCTTTGGCCAACAAAGGATATGTTTGAAACTGTTGTTGTGTTATGTGTCTGGACTGCGGTTGTTGTAAATAATGACGTAAATAAAGAGCCTACTGACAGTGCAGTCAATATAAATAAAAGTATGATTGTAATTAAACTATATTTTTTCAATTCTTTATCTTCAAAAGGAATTATAAGAACGAGTAAGCTAAGAATTATGTAAGGCTGTTTGATTAGACTGATTAACAGAACTGAAATGAAAAATATTGCCAGATTTTTCTTATTAACCTCTCCAATATACATTTTAATGAAATATGTTAAAATGATCAATGTAAAGGTCAGGATAAACGCATCATAGCTAAGGGAAGATACCTGTGCTACACATATGGGCATCGTTGAAAAGACAAGCAGCGGCAATTTAAACTTAGGGATAATTTTAATCGTAAAGTAAACCACAGCACCATAAAATATCAAATTGGCAATTCTTGATAAATATAATGCCCAAATTGCAGTCAGGTGCAATAATTTAGCTATTAATATACCCAATGCCGAAAAGAGATATGAATAAAAGGGGCTTGATGTTGTCCAGTCCCAATAGTCTTTATGGTCGGTTATTGGTGTATTGTAATTATTTCCTTCACTCAGTATTGTAACTCCGTTGAATGATGACTGGAACTTAAAGAAATAATCCTCCATATAAATTCCATTGTCTGTAATTTCCGGATAAAGTGATCCTTCACTTATCAATTCGGCTCGTGCAAAGTGTGCAGATTCATCTATAAAACTGAATGGCGGTGTCATAAATATCATTAACAGTCCAAAAATCAGAATCATTACTAATGCAATTTTATGCAATTCCATTTCACGTTTATAAAAAACATATATTAAAACAAGCCCAATAACGCTTACTAATGTGATAAAAATTACTTCAGTTTGGTAATTTGCGAAATTTTCCGGTGTAAACATTGCAAAAACGAATATTGCAACAAATGCCAGGAAAATAAGTCCGCATTTTGAATAGTCATTAACGTAATTTTTCACATTCATATTAATAGATTTTTAATTTTTTATATAAATATTTTAATTAAGGATAATATTTAATTATTTTAATAAAGATAGTATTTCTTAAAAAGGTGTTAACATGGGTACTTTCAATTCAATTGAAGAAGCAAGAGAATTTTTTAAAAATGATAAATTTGCAACGGACACAGGAATTTATTTGGATGAACTGGATGATGAATACTGTCAATGCAGTTTAAAAATTGAAGATAATCATAAAAATGCTGTTGGGGGCGTTATGGGTGGAGTAATGTTTACCTTAGCAGATTTTGCATTTGCAGCATTGTCCAATCATTTGCATTCACCAACTGTTGCTCAGCAAGTCAGCATTAATTATTTAAGTGCTCCTAAAGGAGAGAAATTAATAGCAAAAGCAGTATGCAAGAAAAATGGTCGCAGTTCTTCCATTATCAATGTTGATGTTGTTGATGATACTGGAAGAGATATTGTTCAATTTGTTGGAACCGGTTTTAAATTATGAAATTAACGGTCTAAAACATAATTATTATATACTTATCTAGTCAAAAATATTATCATATCTAAATTAATTTTTTAAGTTTATAAAACTTAATGATATTGAGGTATTTAAAATGAAAACTACTGTTAGTGTAATTAAAGCTGATATCGGAAGTGTTTCTGGTCACTGTGTTGCACACCCAGAATTAATGGATATCTGTGATGAAGTTTTAAACGAAGCTTTAGAAACTGGTATTTTAAACGACTATTATGTTTCCCGTTGTGGAGATGACATTGATTTAATCATGACTCACAACAAAGGTGAAGAAAACGAAGAAGTACATAAAACCGCTTATGATGCATTCATGAAAGCTACTGCAAGAGCTCGTGAATTAAAATTATACGGTGCAGGTCAAGACTTATTATCTGATACTTTCTCTGGTAACATCAAAGGTATGGGTCCAGGAGTAGCAGAAATGGAATTCGAAGAAAGACCATCTGATCCGGTTTTAGTATTCTGTTGTGACAAAACCGAACCTGGTGCATTTAACTTACCAATCTTTAGAATGTTTGCAGATCCATTCAATACTGCAGGTCTTGTAATCGACCCAAGTTTACACGATGGATTCAAATTTGAAGTATTCGATGTAATCGAACACAGAAAAGTTATCTTAGACTGTCCTGAAGAAATGTACGACTTACTCGCATTAATCGGTTCAACCGGTAGATACGTAATTAAAAGAGTATGGAAGAAAAACGGTGAAATCGCAGCTGCAATAAGTACTGAAAGATTAAACTTAATGGCTGGTGAATACGTTGGTAAAGACGACCCAGTAGCAGTTGTAAGAGCACAATCAGGATTCCCTGCAAACGGTGAATGTGTAGATCCATTTGCATTCCCACACATGGTAAGTGGTTGGATGAGAGGATCCCACAATGGTCCAATGATGCCTGTTTCAGAAGCAGAAGCAAACCCAATCAGATTTGACGGACCACCTAGAGTCGTCGGTTTAGGTTTCCAAGTAGCTAATGGTGAATTAGTAGGTCCTGTAGACTTATTTGATGACCCTGCATTTGACCCTACTCGTGAACAAGCTGCTAAAATCGCAACTTACATCAGAAGACACGGTCCATTCGAACCTCACAGATTACCTGCTGAAGAAATGGAATATACTTCTCTTCCTGGTGTAATGACCAAACTCGAAGAAAGATTCGAAGATATGGATTAAATTTAAGAGATTTTTATCTCTTCTTTTTTACTTTTTAATAAGATTATTGCTTAAATTTTTAAGTATTTTTAAAACTGGCAGTGAACTGGGGGTTGAAATAATTTCTAATAAAAAATATGCAATGATTTTTTCTGTTGTTTTGATATTGTTCCTTGTTATAGGTTCCGTTTCAGCGCTGGATTTAAACAATGCAAGTGAAGATAATGCTGTTTTTTCTTCACCGGATTTAGAAGTTAATGATGGCTCCATTGCAGTAAGTTCTGTCAGTGAAATTAACGATTCTAATATAAAGCAAAGTGTGTTATCAGCAAATGATGTCGAATTATATTATAGGAATGGAACTTCATTTAAAGCTGTTTTATCTGATGATGAAGGTTCTTTATTAGCGAATCAAAAAATTATTTTTACTATCAATGATGTTAACTACACCCGAACCACCAATAACGATGGCGCTGCATCTATTGCAATTAATTTGAACTCAGGAATTTATAATATTTCTTCTTTTTATGCAGGCAATGAAAAATATTCTTCCTCTTTTACTACAAATACAGTAAAAGTATTGTCTACAATTGACGGTAATGACATTGTGAAGTATTATAAAAACGATACTCAGTATTATGCCACTTTTTTTGATGGTTATGGAAACCCTTTAATCGGGTCTTCAATTACATTCAATATTAATGGGGTTTTCTATCAAAGGAAAACAAATGAAAATGGTGTTGCAAAGCTTAACATTAATCTTAATCCTGGTGAATACATATTAACGGCTATTAATTCCATTAACGGAGAAATGTTTGCAAACCGTATCAATGTACTTCCTACGATTACTGCTGATGAGTTAAATATGTATTATAGGGACGGTCATCAATTCATTGCAAATGTTGTTGATGGTGTTGGAAATCCCTTGGCTAAAAGCTATGTTACATTTAATATTAATGGAGTATTCTATACTCGTTTAACGGATAATGAGGGTAATGCACATTTAAACATTAATCTTAATGTTGGAGAATATATTATAACTTCAACTGATTACAGAGGTTTGTCAGTTGCTAACAAAATTAAGATTGCAAAGTGCAATTCCATTATTAAAGCCAATGATACCCATATCCTTCCTGGTAATGATAAGGGTTATAGGGTTGTATTGGTTGGTTTAAATAATCAGACAATTCCTTTTGTACCTGTTTATTTCAAGTTTAATGGTGTTTCTACAATTGCAGGTACTGATGAAAGTGGTGTGGCAACATTACATATTTCAAATCCTTCTAAAGGCAAATATTCTATTGAATATGAGTTTAAGGGAGATATTAATTATTATCCTTATAAATCCTCCAGTACGATTATTGTAACGGATTCAACTACTGTTTTAACCGGAAATGATTTGAAAATGTATTATAAAGACGGTTCCAAGTTCAACGTTACTTTAACTGATTTAAATGCAGTTCCTATGGCTAATGAAACTGTCACATTCAATATTAATGGCTTGTCATATAATCGTACTACAAATGAAAATGGTGTAGCAGGTTTGAATATTAACCTATGGCCTGGCACTTATAAAATTTCATATTCTTATTCTGATGTTGATGCTGCAGATTATAATGAGGGATCAAATACTATTGTAGTTTCAAAAATCCCTGGTTATATATCAACTAATGATTTAAAATTTTTTTATAGTGACCGTAAGCAATTTACTGCAACGTTGACTGATGCCAAGAAAAATCCTTTGGAAGGTATTGATATTACTTTCAATATTCATGGCGTGCCATATACCAGAACTACAAATGCTTCTGGTGTTGCTAAATTAAACATTAACTTGCCTATAGGTTATTATAAAATTACTACATCACTTAATAGTAATATTTATGAAGCGGATGGCAAATTCAACCATGTTCTGGTTGATGGTGTTATTTTTATGGCTTATGATATTACAGTCTATCCTGGTTATACCAGGGATTATTCAGTAACCGTGCTGGATGCTTATGAAAATCCAATTGTAAATGAAGTAATAGAATTCAATTATGCAGGCATATCTAAAAGTGCAGCTACTGATGCTGATGGTATAGCTACCATTAGTGTAGGTGGTTTGTCTAAAGGAGATTATCTGATTAACTATTATTGTCCTTCTAGAAATATGGGTGGTCAAACACACATTTTTGTATCGGAAGCTGTGCTGAATACTAAAAATACGATTTCTGATTTAACTCAGTATCTTATTGATTCCCAAAACTGTCAGGTTTCACATCCGGAAATTGTTTCACTTGCAAGACAATTAACTGCAGGTTTGACTAATGATTTAGATAAGGCTAGGGCAATATTTAACTATGTTAGGGACACAATAGCTTATGATTACTATTATGATACTCTTCATGGGGCAGTAGAAACACTGCATTTCAAATCTGCAAATTGTGTTGATCAGGCTCATTTATCTATTGCTTTATATAGGGCAGCAGGTCTTCCCGCAAGATATGTGCATGGAAAATGTACCTTCAACAGCGGCAGCACTTACGGTCATGTATGGTGTCAGGTGTTAATTGGCGATACGTGGATTGCCAGTGATACAATCAGCTATTCAAACTCACTGGGTAAAGTTACCAATTGGAATAACTATAATTATAAACTTTTCGGATATTTCCCATATATTGTATTCTAATTAATCTTTCTTATGTGCTGTTATTATAGTAAAACTTGATGCATTGACGGTAATGATGCAATCATCGATGTCCACATAATAATTTTAGGGGCCTGAATTTTTTTGATAAAAATTCTTTCTAAATTTCATTATTTTCTTATTTTGTAATGGTTATTATTTGGGGTTTATAAAAATACAGATTCTTTTTTATTAATTTTTAAAATGGGTTCAATAATATCGTTAAA
>JAFRFB010000101.1 GCA_017434555.1 Methanobrevibacter sp.
CTCCGGTTAATTCTACTGGTGCTCTTGTTGTTACTATTAATGGTAAAGAGCAAGTTCTTAAGGATGGTAAGATTACTATTGATAAAGCGGTTTATGGTGATTATGAAATCGTTGCTGTTTTAGCTGAAGATGATAAATATTATGGATCAAGTGCAAATAAAACATTCACTGTTGTTAAAAACAATATTACAGTAACTTTAGATGCTACTGCTCCTATTGCTGTCGACAGTCCTGTAACATTTACCGCTGACTTGAATGAGATTGTTACTGGTGATGTGATATTCACTATTAATGGTGCAAACTACACTGTACATGTTTCAAATGCAGATAAAGCAATTTATGAATACACTCCAGTAAATAACAATACTTTAACTGTTGTTGCTACATTTGCTGGTAATGACAAGTATAATGCTAATGCATCAGTTCCAAAAGACTTCACTGTCAATAAAGTCTCTACTGATTTATCCATCAGTATCGATAAGACTTCGATTATAGTCGGTGATAATGCTGTTGTCAGTGTTGTTTTAGATCCTTCCATTACTGGTGTTGTTAGTGTTAAAGTCAATGGCAAAGATTATTATGTTGCTGTTGTTGATGGTAAAGGTACTTTGACTTTAAGTGCTTTGGATAAAGGTGTTTACACTATTAATGCTACATTTGCTGGTGATGATAAATATGTTGAAAGTGCTTCTAATAATGTTACTTTGAAAGTCAGCAATAAAACAGTTACCGAAATGTCAGTTGATATCAATGTCGAAAAAGGAATTGCAACCGTCGAGTTACCAGAAGATGCTACTGGAAACGTAACAGTTGTCATTGACGGTAAAGTCTACAATGTAACTGATATTACAGAAAGTCCTGTTACCATTGCTATCGGTGATTTAAAAGCTGGAAATCATACTGTTGAAGTGATTTACTCCGGTGACGATAACTTCACTCCTGCTTCAAACATCACTTATGTTGAAGTTCCAAAAGTTGATGATTATGAAATGAGTGTTGATGCTGTAGTGGACGGCAATTCTGTTGACATTACTGTATCTTTACCTGATGATATTACTGGTCCGGTTCTTATTGATGTTAATGGTGTTGGTTATTATGCTAATGCTACTGGCGGTCAAGCTAAATTGCACCTGGATGATTTATCTAAGGGAGATTATGACGTAGTTGTAACTTATCCTGGTGATGATAAGTATGCATCTAATAGAAATGTTACTTCATTTACTGTTGATGAGAAAGAGACTCCTTCAATGGATATTGATGTTGTTGATGATAAGATTGTTGTTGAATTACCGGAGGATGCTTCTGGTAATGTGACTGTATCTATTGATGGTAGGGAGCAAGTTGTTCCTATTAAGGATGGTAAGGCTGTTGTTGATATTTCCGGTTTAGAGCCTGGTCAACATAGTGTTGATGTAACTTATCCTGGTGATGATAATTATGGTCCTGCTTCAGATTCAACTACTGTGAATGTTCCTAAGATTGATGATTATTCAGTTACTATAGATTTAGATGATGATGAGTTAGTTGTTAGTGTTCCTGATGATGCTACTGGTAATGTGACTGTATCCATTGATGGTAAGGAGCAAGTTGTTCCTGTTGAGGATGGTAAGGCTATTGTGGATATTTCTGGTTTAGAACCTGGTAAACATTCAGTTGAAGTGACTTACTCTGGTGATGATAAATACGCTAAAGCTTCCAACGCTACTGTCGTGGAAATTCCTAAGACTTCAGATTATGAAATGAGTGTTGACGCTGTAGTGGACGGATCTTCTGTTGACATTACTGTAACTTTACCTGATGATATTACTGGTCCGGTTCTTATTGATGTTAATGGTGTTGGTTATTATGCTAATGCTACTGGCGGTCAAGCTAAATTGCACTTGGATGATTTATCCAAAGGAGATTATGATGTGACTGCTACTTATCCTGGTGATGATAAGTATGCATCCAATGCTAATGTTACTTCATTTACTGTTGATGAAAAAGAAACTCCAATGAACATTAAATTTGATGATGATGAGATTGTCATTGAACTTCCTGAAGATGCTACTGGTAATGTGACTGTATCCATTGATGGTAAGGAGCAAGTTGTTCCTGTTGAAGGTGGAAGAGCTGTTGTGGACATTTCCGGTTTAGAACCTGGTCAACACAGTGTTGATGTATCATACTCTGGTGATGACAGGTATGGTCCTGCTTCAAATTCAACTGTATTCGAAGTTCCTAAGATTGATGATTATTCAGTTACTATCGATTTAGATGATGATGAGTTAGTTGTTAATGTTCCTGATGATGCTACTGGTAATGTGACTGTATCTATTGATGGTAAGGAGCAAGTTGTTCCTGTTGAGGATGGTAAAGCTGTTTTAGATATTTCCGGTTTAGAACCTGGTAAACATTCAGTTGAAGTGACTTACTCTGGTGATGATAAATACGCTAAAGCTTCCAACGCTACTGTCGTGGAAATTCCTAAGATTCCTGATTATCCATTCGATGTAAACGCTGAAGACATTAATCTCGGAGATAGAACTAACATAACTATCAACTTACCTGAAGATATTAATGGTCCTGTATTGGTAGACATTGATGGAATCGGATACTACGTGAATGTAACTGACGGTGTTGCTCATGTAGACTTAGCAATTGATTTAAAACCAGGATCTTATGATGCTGTTGTAACATTCCCTGGAAATGACAAATACGAATCAAAAACTGTTAAAGACACATTCAAAGTCTATGAAAAAGAAACTCCAATTACTATTGAAGTTGATGATGATGAGATTGTCATTGAATTGCCTGAAGATGCTACTGGTGATGTAAAAGTATCCATTGACGGTAAAGAGCAAACAGTTCCTATTAAGGATGGTAAAGCTGTTGTTGATATTTCCGGTTTAGAACCAGGTAATCACACGGTTGTTGTAAACTATCCTGGAGAT
Organism: Methanobrevibacter sp.; assembly: GCA_017434555.1. Lineage (GTDB taxonomy): Archaea > Methanobacteriota > Methanobacteria > Methanobacteriales > Methanobacteriaceae > Methanocatella. The sequence continues at coordinate 2,934 of JAFRFB010000101.1, forward strand.
AGCCAATATCCTCCAGCATCCAATTCAACTACATTCGAAGTTCCTAAGATTGATGATTATTCAATTGACATTAATAAAGATGGAAACAATTTAGTCGTTACAGTTCCTAGTGATGCTACTGGTGATGTGGTTGTAAATATTGGTGGTAAGAATTACACTGTTCCTATTAAGGATGGTAAGGCTGTTGTTGATATTTCCGGTTTAGAACCTGGTGATTATCCTGTTGTTGTCAGTTATGCTGGTGACGATAAGTATGCTCCTGCATCTAATTCAACTACTGTGAATGTTCCTAAGATTGATGATTATTCAATTAACGTTACTGAAGATGGAGACAATTTAATCATTAATGTTCCTGAGGATGCTACTGGTGATGTGGTTGTAAATATTGGTGGTAAGAATTACACTGTTCCTATTAAGGATGGTAAGGCTGTTGTTGATATTTCCGGATTGCCTAGTGGAAGCTATGATGCTAAAGTTACCTATCAGGGTAATGACAAATACGCTTCAAAAAGCATTGATGCTATAATCAACAAGACCCGCTCTCTTGTAATAACGGCTCCTGATGTAATTAAATATTACAGCGGACCTGAAAGATTCATTGTCTATTTAAGAGATGACAGCGGCAATAATATTAGTGGTTTGGAAATAAAAATAACTATCAACGGTGTAACCTACACTAGAACCGCTCAGAATGGTCAAACTTCACTTGCCCTTAATCTGGGAAGTGGTAATTACACTGTTAAAGTAGAATTTGCAGGTGACAGTGAGTTTAAACCTCAAACATTAAGTTCTAATGTTGAAATAATGCCTACAATATATGCTCAGGATGTACTTAAAGTATTCAGAAACGGAACTCAGTACTATGCATTGTTCCTTGACGGTGAAGGTAATCCGTTAACAAATACTAATGTCCTCTTCAACATTCACGGTGTATTATACACAAGAACTACAAATGCAACTGGTTGGGCTAAACTCAATATTAACCTTGAACAAGGAGAATACATATTGACTGCATCCAATCCTGTAACCGGTGAGATGAAATCAAATAAAATCACTGTATTTACCTTAATCGAATCCAGTGATTTAACTAAACACTTCAGAAATGATTCACAGTTCATAATTCGTGTACGTGGATCAGATGGTAACTGGGCTAAAGCAGGTGAAGAAGTAACCTTTAACATACATGGTGTATTCTACACAAGAACAACCAATGAAACAGGACATGTCAAATTGAATATTAACATTGAACCTGGTGAATACATCATTACAAGTTACTACAAAAACTGTTCTGAAAGTAACATTATTAAGGTTCTTCCTAGATTGATTACTTCTGATTTGGTCATGAAGTATGGTGACGGATCTGCATTTGTTGCAAAAACTCTGGATGAGCAAGGAAATCCTTATCCTCATCAGGAAGTTTCATTCAATCTCTTCGGAATATTGTATACACGTACAACAAATGATCAGGCTGAAGCCAGAATTAATATAAACTTGCAGCCGGGTGAATATTTGATTACATCTAAATATGGCCTTGAAACTGAGTCAAACATAATTAAAATAGAAGCTTAATGCTTCTATATTTTTACTTTTTTTAAAAAATTAACTAATTCATCTACATATATTAAAAGTTTTTTTATCTTTTATCAAGCACTTTTAAAATAATTACTTTTCCGAGTAATAATTCGTTATTTTTATTTTCTAATTATTTAAATTATCATCGCTTTCTTTTAGTATATTGATTTAAAATTTCACTCGATTTCTTGATGGATTTTCATTTCACTAAGTTTATATATGGTAATATTAATAACTATGATTAGAATTAAAAAATTCTTGTTTTTTTCATATCTTTACCTCAATTGGTTAAAGATTGAAAAAAATATAACTATTGTTATAAATATATGGTGATTTAATGAATAAAAAGATAGGCGTTATTTTGGCTGTAGCTTTAATCGCTTTACTTGCTATGGGAACCGTCAGTGCTGGATGGTTTGACTTTTTAGGCGGAGGAAGCTCAGACAATAAAGTAACTATTGGTTATTTACCTTCAGATCACGATGCTGCATTGTTTGTAGCAGATCAACAAGGTTTATATAAGGCTAAAGGTATTGAAACTGAACTTGTACAATTCAATAATGGTGGAGACTTAATGACTGCTATGGCAAGTGGAAAAGTCGATGTTGGATATGTCGGAATTTCTCCTGTATTGTCATCAGTGGAAAAAGGTGTTCCTGTAAAAGTAATTTCTGCTGCTCAAAATGAAGGTAGTGGAATTGTCATTTCCAATAATTCCGGTATCTCTTCAGCAGCTGATTTAAACGGTAAAAATGTTGCAACTCCTGGAGAAGCATCAATTCAATATGTTTTATTAAACTTATACTTGAAAAACAACGGTTTATCAATGGACAAAGTTAATGCATCTGCAATGAAAACTCCTTCAATCAACGATGCAATCAATACCAATACAATTGATGCCGGTGTAACTTTCCAACCGTTCGTAAGTACTTCTGAAGCAAATGGTAACAAAGTTTTAGCAACTTCCAATGATATATTGGCTGGCCACCCATGCTGTGTTGTTGTAGCATCACAGGACATAATTGATAAAAAACCTGATACCGTAAAAGATATCGTAGCAATCCATGAAAACGCTACCAAATTTATCAATGACAATGTCAAAGAAAATGCCAGTGCAGTTGTAGACTTATTGCCTTCAGACATTGTATCTAATAAAACTGTTGAAGCAAACTCATTAGCTAGTTTCCCATTCCTTTCAGGATTAAATGACACTTACAAAGCTAATGTTGATGCTTTCATGCAATTAGAAGTAGATTTAGGTATTTTAAACAATACCATTCCACATGAAAAATTATTCTGGGAAGGAAAATAATTCCTCCCTATAATTATTTTTTTAAAAATCAGTATTTTTCATACTCTTTAGCGAGTATATCCATTGCCTTTTTAGTGTTTTCGTCTGAAACCTTTTCAATGATTCTTTTGTTTTCTTCAAGACGGTCTTTATAATATTTTTTCTTTTCCCCATCGACTATTTTGTAACGGCTGCAGTTAACCAGGGATTCTATGAGTCCGGAAAATCCTCTGTTGAATGCCTGCGCAGTGTTATCTTTCACAATAAAGTCTTTAATTGTTCCGGTTATGAAATAGATATTTGTATCGTTTTTGATTGGGAAGTCTTCTGGGGTTTTCATTTCTATTTCGTCAACGTCGATGACAAGATAGGCTCCGGCATCTTTTAAAATGGCAATGTCTTCATCATCAGTATAATATTCGTCTGAAAGCTTGTCTATTGTTGAAAGCGTAAATATCAATGGATCCTGTGTAATATTTACAACATACTGTTTTGTTTCCTGAATGTTTTTTAAGCTTTTTGACCCTTCAAATATTCTGCACATTACTTTGTCTTCACCTAAGTAAATGAATGCAAATGCAGCAGAATTTTTTTCTCCTTTGGAGTTAATTGTTGTAGTAATGCATTCATATTGCAAGTTCATATGTATGCCAACACTTGTCAAATCATATTTCATATCATCACTCCATTATTCTTATAATTCAATAATTTATTTTACATGTTTTGCTATAAACTACATTTTAATTAAGTATATTTTCATTTAAACTATAGTCTAAAAAATTTCTAGAATTTGAAAAAATGATAAAAATAAAAAAAGAGTTAATTTCTCGTTAGAGAAATTATAATTTGATTTTAATATCTAGTGCACTTGAACCTTCTTCGTAAACGAATATTGGGTTAATATCAAGTTCAGATATTTCTGGGAAGTCTAAAGTTAATCTTGCTACTCTTTTAATAGCTTCTTTTACTTCTTCAACGTCACATGGAGCTTCTCCTCTGTAACCTGCAAGTAATTGTGAAACTTTGGTAGCTTCGATTTGTTCATCGATTTCCTCGGAAGATAAACCTTTAGCTAATTTGAATGATACGTCTTCAATGAGGTTAACGTATATTCCACCCATACCGAACGCAATCATTGGTCCGAATTGTTTATCTCTAATCATACCTACAATGACTTCTTCACCGGAATCCATCATTTTCTGTACTTCTACACCGTCAGGGACAATGTCTGGGTGAGCAGCTTTTGCATTAGCTATGATTTCTTCATAAGTTTCTTTTGCTTCTTCAGCACTGGCGATTCCAACTTTTACTCCGCCGATGTCTGATTTGTGTAAAATCTTGTCTGATGCAATTTTAAGCACAACTGGGAATTCCATTTCTTCAGCCAATTCAGCAGCTTCTTCAGCGCTTGCTGATAATTTGATTGGTGCTGCAGAAATTCCATATGCTTCTGCAACTGCGTAAGCTTCACTTCCAAGTAAAGTGTCTCTTCCATCTGCTTTCACTTTATCGAATATTGCTTTAACTGCATCTTTGTCAACATCGGAAATCTTTTCAACGACATCGTCATATTTCTTGTCGCCTAATTTGGCAAATTTGGTCATTGCAGCAAGTGCGTCAACTGCGGTTTCAGGGAAAACATAAGTTGGAATGTGGTTTTCTCTTAATAGTTCATTTGCGTCTTCAAATGTTGGACCACCCATGTTAACAACGATAATCGGTTTTTTGGAGTCTTTTCTTCCATCTAAAATTGCCTGTGCAATTCCGTCAGGGTCTGCTGAAGCGGTAGGACAGACCATAACGATTAAACTGTCAACTCTTTCATCGTGCAATACGATATCGAGTGATTCCTGATATCTTTGTACTGGCGCATCACCCAATACATCAATAGGGTTGTTTGCACTACCTTCGTCAGGAATACATTCTTTTAATTTAGCAGTGGTTTCTTCATCGAATTTAACAAGGTCTAAACCTACTTTTTCCATAGCATCTACGGTTAAAACTCCGCCTCCGCCTGCATTGGTAATGATAGCTACATTACTGCCTTCTGGGAGAGGCGCTTTGGAGAATGCTAAACCTAAATCGAATAATTCTGCCATGGTTTCTACACGCATAATTCCGGATTGACCGAATGCTGTGTCAAATGCCAAATCACTTCCTGCAAGAGCACCGGTGTGTGAAGATGCAGCTTCTGCTCCAGCACTGCTTGATCCGGATTTAAGAACGATAATCGGTTTTTTGACTGCGGTTTCTCTCATGGTTCTAACGAAGTCATCGTCATCTGAAATAGATTCTAAGTAACAGATAATAACATTGGTTTCATCATCTTCTGCCAAGTATTGTAATAATTCTATTTCGTTTACTCCAGCTTTGTTTCCAAGACTGATTACTTTACTGAATCCAATTCCTGAAGTTATACTCCAATCGATAATTGCTACCATCATTGCTCCACTTTGTGAGATGAATGCAATGTTTCCTTTTGGAGGCATCATTTGTGAAAATGAACCATTTAACGGTGTGTGTGAGTCAGTGATTCCTAAACTGTTTGGTCCAATTATGTTAATGCCATATTTTTCACCAAGTGCAGTTAATTCGGCTTCTAATTTAGCTCCTTCTTCACCAACTTCTTTAAAACCGGCTGTAATTACAACCATATTTTCTACGCCAACTTCACCACAGTCTTTTACTGTATCATTTACAAAGACTGATGGAATTGTGATTATTGCTAAATCTACTTTTTCAGGGATGTCTTTTATGCTTGCGTATGCTTTTTTACCTAAAATCTCTCCACCTTTCGGATTTACCGGGTAAATTGCACCTTCAAATCCGTCATTAATTAAGTTGTCGACAATAATGTATCCAACTTTTCCTGGGGTGTTTGAGGCACCGATAACAGCCACAGATTCAGGTTTAAACATCTTATTGAGATCTTTCATAAAATTTTCTCCTTTGTGTTTAACATTATTTATAATGATAAATAATTAACAATTATTTATGTTGTTATATTTCAATTTATTATTATATAAACATATTGTTAAAAAATTAATTTCAATGCTTTATATATCATTTTAATTATTTTAAAAGGACTTTTTTTAAAAATTAATTAATGAATTATGAAAATGATTTAATATTAGAATTAATATATCTATATATAAATATTTTATAAATTTGATTAAAGCGAGGAGGATTATGAGTTTAATCATAGCATATGTAGGTAAAAAAGGTTGTGTCATGGCTAGTGACAAAAGGCGCATTGCTTATTTTGGAAACAATAGGCAGGCCTTGGAAGACGAATTATATAACGGAAATATTACAACAGATGAAGAACTATATGAAAAATCCAAAGAGTTTGATGTTCCAATTAAATTAACTGATGATGCTGATAAATTAAGAATTGTCGGGAATACTGTTAGGGGCGAAGTTAGTACTAAAGGGACTCATGAAACAAAACGTAAAAGGATTTACGGAACAACTAACGGTTATCAAATTGTAGAATTAATCGGTTCAGAAGTTAAATCACGTCAGGCTGGTGAAAAGGGCATTATCTTATTTGGAAATGACTTTGCTAAAAAACAAGCAGAAATTTTAATTCAAAGAAGATGGAAAGCTTCACACAGTTTAAGGTTAATGGGCGATATCTTTGAGGAAATATTGGCGGATATTGCTAAAAAAACTCCTACCATAGGTAAGGAATTTGATGTTTTAATCCAGCAGCCCAAATTTGATAAGTCTGAAGCTCAAAAACATCTTAACATCACAATTGATGCTGATATTAAAGTTTTAACAAAATATCGTCAACAATTAACAGAAGAAATGATTCAAAAAACTAGGGAAATAGAGCTAGCTAATAAAATCATTGATGATGGACCAATAGGCAATGTTGAATCAATAGACGGAAAAATGATTGAAGTCAAATTAAACAGTAAGACTCAGGCATTTAATTTCAACTGGAAACCTTTGGCAGGTCCTAACGATAACGTAATGATGTTTTGCGATACTGAAGATATAAAAATTGGCGATAAAGTCGTAATTAAAGATGAGGTTTTGTGTCTGAAGAGGAATAGTTCTCCATTGTCATGTAATATTATCCTATGTTCATTATGAGGAATATTAAATGAAAATTATATTCTTGGGTACAGGCGGAGGAAGATTTTCCGCCATAAACCAAAGAAGGATGACCGGTGGATTTAGGATTGAAAATTTGGGTGGAAAGAATTATCACATAGACCCAGGACCTGGTGCTTTAGTTAGAACATATCAGTTTGGTCTTGATCCTAGAAATATTGATGGAGTATTTGTTTCCCATGCCCATACGGATCACTATAATGATGCTGAAATACTGATTGAAGCGATGACTAAAGGAATGACCACCAATTATGGTCATGTTATGGGTGCAAAAAGTGTTATTTCAGGCTTTGAATCCTGGGGACCATGCATTTCATCATATCATCAGACCAAATCTAAAATTCTGGCTCTTGAAGAGGGTGACGTCAGATATTTCGATAACTGTTTAATTAAGGCAACGCCTACAATTCATGGCGATCCGAAGGGTGTCGGGTTTCAGATAGAATTCAGGGATTTTAAAATATCTTATACTTCTGATACTTCTTATTTTCCGGAATTGTCCAAAGCGCATGAAGGTGCCGATGTATTCATAGCCAGCGTGTTGCGTCCGGGCGGCAAGGCTATAAAGGGACATTTGTGTTCTTCAGGTTTCATTAAACTATTAAAAGAAATCAAGCCTAAATTGGCTATCATGACTCATTTGGGTCTTAAAATGATTTCCAATAATCCTATTGGTGAGGCTAAAAGAATAACCAAACTGACTGGCGTAAAAACTTTGGCTGCATTTGATGGTATGTCACTTGACATTAATTTCAACAACCCTGCAAAGGCACGTATTGTGTCATTAAAGGATGTTGATGCACCGTATCATGGTTCAAATCCTAATTTGTCAACTTTTGAAAGGAAAAATACAAATAAACTTGCAATGAAGCATGGGGAAACTGATGAATTTGTTAAAATGAGAAAACACAGGTATTAGTCATCCAAATTGCTTGGATGAATAAATCCTGAACGAATCATATGGTCTGCAAGAACAATTGCAGTTGATGACTCAGCTACAACAGTTACCCTTGGGCAGATGCAGGGGTCATGTCTTCCTTTTATTTCTATTTTTTTATTTTCCATATTTTCCAAATCTATCGTGTTTTGACATTTGGAAATGGATGGAGTAGGTTTTATAGCAATTCTGGATACTATTGGCATTCCATTGCTCATACCGCCAACAATACCTCCGGAATTGTTTGTTTTTGTTTTGACTACATTGTCTTCAATAAAGTATTCATCGTTAATTTCAGAGGCTGTTTTTTGTGTGACTCCAAATCCTAAACCGATTTCAACGCCTTTAACAGCACCAATATTCATTAAAATTCTTGCCAAATCACCATCAAGGCGTTCAAAGACAGGTTCGCCTAATCCTGCAGGAACATTAACAGCAATTGTTTCCACTATTCCTCCAACGGAATTGCCTTCAGCTTTTTTGGCTAAAATCAGCTCTTCCATTTCTTTTGCAGCTTCTAAATCAGCACAGCGAACAGGATTTTTTTCTATATTTTCTTTTATTTTATCAAAAGAAAGTTTTTCTGCTTTAATATTGCCAATTTGGGTTACATGAGAAATAATTTCAATATCTTTTGTCTTTAAAAGTTTTTTGGCAACAGCTCCTCCAATAACATGGCCGATAGTTACTCTTCCGCTTCCACGGCCTCCTCCGTTATAGTCGTAGTTTCCATATTTTGTCATCCATCCGAAATCTCCATGGGAAGGACGTGGTGTTGACTTGAACATTGAATAATCTTTGGAATGCTGGTTTTTATTAAAGACAATACCTGTTATTGGCGTTCCATCTGTTTTATTGTTAAAAATTCCGGATAAAATCTGGACTTCATCGGATTCTTTTCTAGGTGTGGTAACACTGCTGGTACCGGGTTTTCTTTTATCCAATTCTTTTTGAATATCTTCTGCGCTTAATTCAAGATTTGCAGGACATCCGTCTATAACGGCACCTACTGCAGTTCCGTGGCTGGAACCGAAACTCGTAATTTGAAATTTTTCCCCAATTCTATTTGACATAATAATCTATATTTAATTTAAACTATTAATACTTAAATATGGCTTTTAATGAAATTTTTAAAAAATTGCTGGATGCCTATTCCTATCAGGGCTGGTGGCCAATCACTGATTATGAAGGAAAAACCCGACAAAAACAGGTTCAACTCAAGGCTATCATCCGAAAGATTACTCTTTTCCAAGAGACTCATCCGAACAGTTTGAAATAATTGTCGGAGCTGTTTTAACCCAGAACACTTCATGGCCTCAGGTTGAAAAGTCAATAGTCAATCTTAAAAAGTTAATTAACCTAAATCCTTTTGAAATCCTCAATTTGAATGAGGATGAATTCAAGGAAGCTATCAGGCCTTCCGGATATTTCAATCAGAAATATAACTATTTGAGAAATATTTCTGAGTTTTACACATCTCTTGAAGGTCAAGTCCCTAAAAGAAAAGACCTGCTTTCAGTTAAGGGTGTGGGTCCCGAAACGGCTGATTCAATACTTCTTTATGCTTACTGTGAAAAGGAGTTTGTAGTTGATGCCTATACCCGCAGAATTTTTACTTATTTGGGATTGATTAATGAAAAGGACTCATATAATAAAATAAAAAAGCTATTTGAAGATAATTTTGATGGTGATGTTAATGACTATCAGGAATATCATGCACTAATCGTAGAGCATGCCAAAAATCATTATTTAAAAAAACCCTATGGTGAAAATGATAATATTTTAAATAATTTCAAAGTGAAATGATAATACAAGGTGAAAAGATGCAGTTTCCAATTACTAGAATGAGAAGATTGAGGAAAAATTCCAAAATTCGTGATATTGTCCGTGAAACAAAACTTCAAAAGGAAGATTTAATCTATCCGATTTATTTTAAACAGGATTTAAAAGGAGATGAAAAAGAAGAAATCTCATCTCTTCCCGGAGAGTTCAGATACTCTTTAAAAAGCGGAGTGGATTTTGCTAAAAAACTCGAAGCAAAAGGATTAAAATCAATCATCGTATTTGGAATTCCTCCAGAAGATGAAAAAGATGAAATAGCAACTCCTGATTATGCAGATACGGGAATTGTTCAAAAGGCAATTCGTGAACTTAAAAAAAAGACCAATCTTGTTGTTATCAGTGATGTCTGCCTATGCCAATACACTTCCCACGGCCATTGCGGGTTGATTGAGGAAAATGCCGATACCGATGACGGAATAGAAATATTGAATGATGAGTCACTTGAATATATTGCTAAAGTGGCACTGTCACATGCCCGTGCCGGAGCAGATATTGTAGCACCATCAGACATGATGGATGGAAGAGTTGGCGCTATCAGACAGGCATTGGATGAAAACGGCTATTATAATGTAATGATAATGTCTTATTCAGCCAAATATGCATCAGCATTTTATGAACCCTTCCGTCAGGCTGCCTGCTCATCACCTCATAAGGGAGACAGAAAAAGTTATCAGATGGATCCTGCAAATGCCGTTGAGGCAATACGTGAATGTGAACTTGATGTAATTGAAGGCTGTGACTTTTTAATGGTAAAACCTGCCTTACCGTACCTGGATGTTGTAAGGTCTGTTAGGGATGAATTCATGTTGCCGTTAGTCGCCTATAATGTAAGCGGAGAATATGCGATGATTATGGCAGCTATTGAAAAAGGATACTTGACTGAAAGGGCAATAATGGAAAGTTTGCTTTCAATCAAAAGGGCAGGAGCCGACTTAATAATTACAAATTTTGTGCCTAAAGTGCTTTTAGAGGATATGATAGAATGAAGGCTGAAGAAATTGCAAAAATAGCTCAAATCGCATCAGCACTTGAGGTAAGTGGATATCCAAAACCGGGTAATGTCCACAGAACTCGAGACTATGATGATATGGTATTTGAAGACTTTGTCATAAGTGGGATTGTAATTGGAGATACCATCCGTGAAGCATGCACTGATGTCGATGTTGAAAACCCTTTATTGGGTAAATATATCCTCCAGGCTGTTGATGAAACAGACAGGTGGATTAAAAATAATACTAATTTAGGTATTGTGATGATGACAACCCCAATTGCCGTTGCAGCAGCCATTAGTGATAATTTTGATGAAATTCGTCCGAATGTGGTCAAGTTAATGGCCAATACATCAGTCGATGATGCGTGTGATTTATATGATGCAATAAACATTGCAGATGCAGGAGGAATGGGAGACCAGGATGAATACGATGTTGCATCAGACAATGCAAAACAGGAACTAAGGGACAATAATCAGACAATGTATGATGTTTTAAAGATATCTGCCCCTTGGGATATGCTTGCCCGTGAAATGACATCAGACATGCCTGCAGTTTTTGAATTGGGATATCCAACATACCATAAAATAAAAGAGGAAAAATCTTTAAATGATGCCTGCGTATTGACATTTTTAACAATTTTATCAGAAGTTCCTGATACCTTGATTTCAAGAAAATACGGCTCAGATGAGGCGCTTAAGATATCTATGATGACAAGGGATTTGCTTAAACTAAAAGATTCTGATGATTTTGCTGAAAGGCTTCAGGAATTTGATGATTATTTATTTGATAATGGTTATAATCCCGGAACGACTGCTGATTTGACCGCTGCATCAATTTTTGTAAGTAATTTAAAATCTAATTTTTAAATTTGTGTGAAATAAGATATTGGACATATTTTATTTCCCATTTACTTTTTCTTTCAATATTTGATTTTCAGCTTCAAGGTCAGCAATTTTCCCATTTGCTTTTTCTATTTCATTATTTTGTTTTTCTATTTCATATTTTTGTTTTTCTAGTTCACTGTTTTGTTTTTCTATTTCATTATTTTGTTTTTCTAGTTCACTGTTTTGTTTTTCTATTTCATTATTTTGTTTTTCTATTTCATATTTTTGTTTTTCTAGTTCACTGTTTTGTTTTTCTATTTCATTATTTTGTTTTTCTATGGTGTTTTTTGCTGCTGCCAAATTTTCTTCCATATGTTCTTTCATATATTTCATGTCTTCCAAGAGGTATTCTTCTAAACTAAATTTTTGTTTACTTTCTTCGGAGGTATTGTCGTTTATCATGTTTATCAACTCATTGTATTTATTTTCATCATCAAAATAGGCATCAATCATAATTGTAATAACGGAATATAAAATATATTCTATTTTAAATTCTAATTTTGTAGAAACTTTTAAATAAAGATTTAGCACTTTTTCAATATTTTCATAAGCTTGGTTGCGTTGTGTGTAAAGTACAATTATGCCCAGATTCAAAGCATCTTCTATATTTAAGTGTTGGTTACTATTGATTATTCTACTGACACTATTTAATCTTTTTGAAATGTTTTCTTCACCTAAATCAAGAAAATATGGCTTTGTAATGTCTGATGGTGATCTTTTAAGTAGATTTTTTGATTTTTCTTCGTTTAAGTGTGATGCAATAACTATGAATGTAGGTAAGTTTTCATCAGCTACCAATTGGATGTCATAATCTCCAATTTTGGATAGTTTTGTATCGTTAATGGGTGTTGACTGGTGTTCTAGTGCTGTTGCAACTCTTTCAAAAAGTATTTGTCATCCGGATCAGCTATATATGCTGAATCCATTTTGCCCGTGCTACCATTTTTTAAATGAACTCTTTGATTAATTCTTTTTACAAATTCTCCTGGAACTCCAAGTGCTTTTGTATATTGTGATGGATATGCGCTGAACATTAAACTGTGGGCTAAATCAAAGTGTTTTGCAAATTTTCTTTTCCTAACCATAATTTTCACCTTTTTAGAAAATCAGTTTAAATATCATATAATTTAAACAGATTTTTTTGTTCAGTGATGATTAGGTTTTCATGTTATAAAAAAACTTTTCAAGTGCGACAAAGCACAAAAGCACAAAAGCAAATTTCAAAAAACTTTATATACTTTTTTTAAAAAATCAGTAAAAATAACTTTAATCTTTATTATTTTTTTCAATGAGTTCTTTTAATTCATCTATTTTTTGATCATGTTCTTTTAATTTTTCACTGAAGTATCTTTTTAGAATTCCTGCAGTTAAAGTGGCTGTAGCTACACCAGATAACAGATAACCTCCCCAAACTAAGGCAAGGGAGTTTAATTTTCCTCCAACTGTTTTACCTAAAACTGCATATCCATTACTTGTAAATGCATTTGACACCATAACCATAGAATCCAAAGGATTGACATTTTCAACAAGTTGGGTTACTAAAAAACTAACGAAAATTATTGCAAATAATAGAATCACTGCTATTCCCAATCCATTTGATTTTGTATATTCCTGAAATTTTTCATAATATTTCATCATAAAGTATATGAATATTGGGACATGGATTAAATCAATTAGGCTAATAAGGGTAAAGCCAAATACGATAAATGTTAGAGATCCGTATGGGACTAATAATATTAATATGATTTTATTTTTTAATGAGCTTTTATCTAATGTAATTGCAAGATATAATGAGATTAAAATATCGAATAGTGCAAGGTAGAACTGGTCAGTATTGACAAAAATCAGTGCGTATATGATGTTTATAAAGCACAGCCCCATCATTATTAAAAAGAATATCTGTCTTAGGTTGTGTATTTCCTCTTCCGGGAAATATTCCTCGAGATTTAAAATTTTGATATTGTGTTTTTCAAGTCTTTTATTGATTGATTTTCCAATAATTATTAAAATCATGAAAATAGCCAGTTCAATTATTAATATTGCAATCCTTACTAATGTCATATCCATTTTTTTACACCATTATATATTTTTAATTTTCAACTTAAAATAGATATAGTTTAAAATTAGGATTTTTTTAATCGAAATAATCTCTATGCTTTTTAAGATAATAATTGAGGTAGAAGTATGAAACAACAGAACCTAAAGCCATTCCACACACTAGACCTGCATATATTCCAATATCTTTTAATCCAAAGATAAATCCAAATAATCCGGCAAATATTATTTCAAGAAGCAATGCTCTTAATATTGTAAAGAATAATGCTATTGTTCCTTTTCCCATACTTTGGAATAGGTTTCCGGCTATTATTCCAAACGGCATTAACAGTAAAAAGAAACATAGGATTTGGATTGCTTCTGTTATCCGTTGGGATAGGACAACGCTATTCGCTGAATATGCAAATATGTGGGATAGTGGCTCTGCAAAGACAAAGCAGAGTAAACAGATAGCCACTGATGAGATTAAACCCACTTTAATCCCATAATTTTCAGCGATTTTCATATTTTCGTAATTTTTAGCTCCGTAAGCTGCTCCGGCCACAGTCAGTGATGCCACACCAATACCTATTAACGGCGCAAATCCGACTGAAAGCAGTCTCCATGTTGCGGTATATGATGCTACGGCTATTGTTCCTGAAAGCAATGTTAACCAGTAATTCATTAAAATTGATACAAATGAGAGAACGAACTGTTCTAAACTGGCTGGAACACCTACAACCAGAATATCTTTATAAATGTTTAAATCTTTTTTATAATCCTTCATTTTAATTTTTAAAAAGACGTCTCTTTTAATGAACATCCAGTAAATCATTTGAAAGAGAGGTATTGTTGCAGCTATTACAGTAGCTATTGCAGCGCCGGTAATGCCTAAATTTAGGATATAAATAAAAATAGGGTCCAAAATCATGTTGATGATTGCAGTATACATTAACGGATATGATGCGTATTTGATTTTTCCCTGTGATCTGAATATTGCAGATAACATTGCAGGCAAGAAAAGGGAATATGATCCTGCCATTACTATATATCCGTAGTTTGAAGCATCTGTTATCACTTCTCCTGCTCCCATCTGGTATAATAATGGTTTTAAGATTATCAAAATAAGTATTGTAGTTATTATGGTAACGATAATGCTTAACATGATTGAGTGTATTGCACTGTTTCCTGCTGATTCATATTTTTCAGCCCCGATGTGTCTTGCAATCAAACTGTTGGAACCTGCTCCAAGACCGTTTGCAAAACCGACCAGTGTTAAAAATAGAGGGGTTACAAATCCAATTGCAGCCAATGGGCCGGCTCCAAGTCCGGCAACCCATACTCCATCAATGATGTTATTCAATATCATAAACAGGTTACTTATGATAATTGGGATAGCTAGCTTGTTTATTGCCTTTTTTGGATGATTTACGATTAAATCAATATCTTCATTCGCTTCCATAATAATCAAATCTATATTTGTCTATAATTGTTAAAAAATATTTAAGTATTATTAAGAATAATATTTTAAAATAAATTAGCCTCATGCCATTATTTAAGAAATTATAAATTGGTTAAAAATTACCTTATCATCATAATATTGATTTAAAATGGTTATATTGTCTGAAATAAAATAAAAGATTATTTATTTATAAAAATATAAATTATTATTACATAAATATTAAATCAGGTGATATTTTGTACGGTCCTAGATTAATGGAATTTGTTCATTCTATGGAACCTGCCAAAGAAATGTTCACAACTGAAATTTATGGTAGTCGACACTGAAAATTATAAATATTATAATCATGTCTAATCTAACATTAATTGAAGAATATCCTGGGATTATTTCTGAGATTCAAACGGAAATTAAAAAGTTAGAGAATTATACACGAGTTTTAAATAAATTATATGTGATTTTAGATGTTTTACATGATGAACCGATAAATGACATTATCAATAAATATGGAATTAGTCAAGGGACTGCATATAATTGGATTAAACAATGGAATGGCGGTGGAATGGAAGCATTGAAAAGAAAACAAGGTTCCAAAGGTCAATCAAAACTAACAGACGAACAATTCTTAATTTTAGACAAAACAATTCAAGAAAATAATTTAAAAACTGCAAAAGAAGTAAAACATCTAATTGAAACATTATTTGGCGTTGAATATAGTTTAAGAAGTATTGAACGCATAATGAAGAAATTAGACTATACATACACTAAGCCATATAAAATATACGCTAAAATGCCAAAAGATGCGGAAGAACAGTTAAAAAAAACACCCGACATTTAGATTTAGAAA
>JAFRFB010000002.1 GCA_017434555.1 Methanobrevibacter sp.
AAACGGGCAGTTTTTTTCACACTATTTTTTTTAAATTAACTTATTTTTCATTATCTAAATTGGATATGATTTTTTAACATTGCATTATTTTTAAAATCCAAATATGATTTCAAAAATCAACAAAGTTTTTGAAAGAGCCAATTTTTACAAAACACTAAAAAAATAATTGGTGGATTATTTGTAAAAAAAATAGAAAATTATTGGCTAAAGTTAACTTTAGTTAAAAAAAAGAAATTATAAAAGTAATCTTAGTTGATTACTTTACTTTTGATGATTTCCACTCTTTTAAGTGGGTAGATTTTTTTAGCAGTGTGGTAAATTTCAGATGCTAATTTACCGTTTACAGAAGATTTGACTAATTCTTCGTAAGTTCTTTCTGCTGCAGTTTCTTTGAGTAAATCTTCAATAACTTGTCTCATGTATTTTTGTTGGGAAGATTTTGCTCTTCTGATTGTTACTGCTAATACATGAAGTTTGATTTTGTGGTCATCTTTAGTTTTTACAATAGTGGAAGCATCGATTCTGGATGTTCCTCTTCTAATCATACTTCTTACGTAATCAGTAGTGGTTTTGTGTCCGGTAAATTTGGTGGATGCAACATCACCAGCTACACTATCAATTTCAAATCTGAGTTTAATGTATTGTTTTGAGAAGTCACCGGTTAATTCTCTCATTGTAACTTCTACGCCTCTTCCGATTAAGAGATCTGCATCTTTAGCTGGAGTTTCTCCAATTTCTTTTTCTTCAAACATTAATGGTGTTTTAATTGTATACCATGATTTTTCTTTCCAAGTGTCACGTACTCTACGTCTTGATTTTGCTTTTGCCATTATATCAACCGTTTTTTAATTTTAAAATATTTTTAATAATTTAGCGAATAGCTATTTAATTTTGAAAAATAGTCCTCAAATAGAGCATTTCATTAATCTTACATAAAATAATCTATAAAATGAAATTATAACAGATTATAGTTCTATAATCTCTTATTCGACTATTGTGAGTTCTTCTCACGTTATTTAAGGAATAATTTGTAATTTAGTTTTATTTAATTAAAACCCGCCCATAAAGGTTACTATTACATATTTTATTCATAGTATATAAATATTGTTAGAAAAATAACATGTAAATTGCACTGACAATAATCAGCACCGCAAAAATTTTCGGAATGAAACTTGTCTTTTTAACAAAGGATTCCAGATTGATTTTGGATATGATGAAACTTAAAGCCAAAAGCGTCAAACCAAATCCTAAACAGTAAAGAACAATATTAAAAGCAACAAATAACGGATCGGCCGAAGTTACAAGAAGAGAAATCAGTGATATCAGATAGGCACTGTAACACGGAACCCATGCAACGGACGTTAAAAAGCCCAGTGCAAAAGAACCTATGATTCCTTCATGATTAATAGGTTTTACATTGAAATTAAATGAATAATTCACCAGCATTAAAATTCCAATGATAAGAAGTAAAATTGACGAAATAATTCTGATATAAGTGATGTATTGATAGACAATTGCCGTAAAAAATGCCGTCAGGAAGATAATTACTGTAAAAATTGAAAACAAACCCAAAGTGAAAGATATTAATTCAGTTTTCGTTTTGGAATTTAAACTGAAACCTATAAATATTGGCAATATTGGAAGTATGCATGGAGATAATATTGAAATTACGCCAGTAAAAAAAGAAATTAGAGGAAATAAATCCATTTACATCCCCTTAATGTAGTCTAAAAATTCATTTGCTTCGACATATCCGTCGATTTTACCAATCTGCTTTTGATTTGAATCCAGAAATATCATGGTCGGTGTTCCAAAGACCTGATACTTTGCTGCAAGCTGAGGCTCCTTGTTGATGTCAACAATAACTGTTATATAGCCATCATTTAATTTGGATAGCAAATCTTTGTTGGATAATGTATTTTGCTTAAGCAAATCACAATAATAACATCCATCCTGATCAAAAATCAGAAGAATGCTTTTATTCTGTGATTGAGCGTCACTGATAGCTTTCGTTAAATCTGTGGTATTTTCTAATGAATCAGCTGCAAAACCGAAAGAAACTCCCAAAGTTAAAACAGCTAAGATTAAGCCAACGAATAATATTTTTTTCATTTTAAACAAACCCTACAACAATCATTGCAAAAATAAACGCATCCGTACACAAATGAGTGATATAAGATATGAAAACGTTTTTGGTTTTGATATAACCATAAAATTCAAATATTGAACCGAGACCCTGCATCAGTAAAACTGAAGGTAATGAATGAAGATCCATCAAATGCAACATTGCGAAAAATAGCATTACCAAAAGCATTGCTGCTACAATAGACAATTTACGATTATTGCTATATTTATAGAAAAGTCTTAAAAAGAACAGG
Source organism: Methanobrevibacter sp. (assembly GCA_017434555.1). Classification (GTDB taxonomy): domain Archaea; phylum Methanobacteriota; class Methanobacteria; order Methanobacteriales; family Methanobacteriaceae; genus Methanocatella. The sequence goes on from JAFRFB010000002.1 coordinate 2,379, forward strand.
AATGGAATAAGCTTAACTAACTCCTCACCCATTAATGAAAAGAGCAATGGCGGAATACTTGCTGCTGTGATAGTAACTCCCTCAATAGGAGATGTTGCTGTAAAGGCAAAGTAATCCAAAACAGAACCAAGAACTATTGAATAAATCATATACCCTACAAAAAGAGCTACAGCAAGCCCAATCTCTTTTGCTTTAGGTTTTTGAAACAATGCCTTATAATCCCACTTCAAATAATATAATAATGGAATAAGTATTATAAAACAGAAAAATATTGCATCAATCATTTCATTGCCTGTAATTCCCTGCATTATAAAGCCTGCAAACATGGCAATTAATAATACAATCCATCCGCTTTTTGGGATGTGAGGATTTTTATCATAAACCGGAAAATCCAAATCCTTATTTTCAAATTTAAAGTAATCAATATTTGACATGGTTATAAAGTTTGAATTCATATTAAATAAAGTTATTGATACCTCTACAATCAGATTTATATATAATAAAAAATATAACAATTGTTATCGAAATGATATTTTTAATAAAATTGGGAGGTAAAGTATATGTGCGAAATATTTTGTTTTAATTCAAATAAGCCAAAAGAAGTAAATGAATGTTTAAAATGTTTTTATAATCACAGCGAAGAGCATCCGCATGGTTGGGGACTTGCAAACATGCACGATGACAACTTTGAAATAACAAAAGAACCGGTAAAAGCATCCTGCAGCGAACATTTAAAAGACATATTGGCAAATCCGGTTATTGGAAATAACATATTTGCACATATAAGACTCGCAACAATAGGAGAAATCATATCACCGAATTGTCATCCCTTTACAAAAGTAGATGATAATAATAGAAGTTGGGTATTAATCCATAACGGAACAATCTTTGACTATCCGCAATTAGACGAATATAAAGACATGGAAACTGGAGATACCGACTCCGAGAGAATATTGTTATATCTTATCGATAAGGTAAATGAATTTGAATACAAAAAAGGCTGTAAATCTAATCCATTCGAACGTTTTAGTCTATTAAAGCATTTAATAGAAGATCTGTCATTCAACAACAAACTAAACCTAATGATATTTGATGGAGAAGTAATGTACATACATTCCAACATGCAAAATTCCCTTTATTATCTCAAAAATGAAGAGGGAATACTAATTGCCACAACCCCAGTAACCGACGATGAAAATTGGAAACCTGTTGAAATAAACAAATTATTCTGTTTACATGACGGTGAGATACTTCTTGAAAGCAAAGAACATTCAAATGAATATGTACAAACTGAAGAGCAATTAGCCTACATTAACAAATTCATTGAGTCATTGGGTGAAAAAAATGGAGAATATAATTAGAGATAAGTTATATAAGGAATTTATTGAACCTACAAAGCAAAAGAAAAACTTTATAGGAATAGAAATAGAAGTTCCAATCATCAATTTAAATAAAGAGCCTGTTGACTTTGATATCGTTCACAAAATCACAGGCAACTTCCAAAAAGAATTCAATGATTTTTCTCCTAATGGAATAGATTATGACGGAAATACTTTTTCACTTAAAAATTCCAAGAATTCAGATATCGTATGCTATGACTGTTCCTATAACAATATAGAATTTGCAATGGGTCGTGAAAAAGACCTGTTTACAATAAATGACAGATTTATTACATATTATACTTACGTTAAAGAGGAATTTGAAAAATATAACTATACTCTAACCGGAATGGGAATTAACCCATACCGCAGATACAATAAAGAAATTCCAATTCCTTCTGAGAGATATCTGATGCTTTATCATCATTTAAAGTCATTTAACAAATATAACGATATACCAATGCATTTTCATGATTATCCCGGCTATGGAATGTTTTCATCCGCTTCACAGGTACAATTGGATGTTCACTACGACGATTTGGTAAAAACGATCAATACATTTACTAAAATAGAGCCGATAAAAGCATTATTATTTTCAAATTCTGTTTTAATGGATGAAAATAAACATGTAACATGTTATAGAGATGCTCTATGGGAATACAGTACCCACGGAATTAATCCACATAATATTGGAATGTATGATGTCGATTTTGAAAGTATTGATGATATTTTAAACTATCTAGAAACATTAAACATATACTGTGTAATGCGTAATGAATCCTATATTAATTTTGAAACAATGAACGTTATGGATTACTTTAAAAAAGACCACATTACCGGTGAAATATTTAACAATGATAAATATGAACAGATAAAAATAAAACCGGAAATTGATGACATTGATTACTTAAGAGCATTCAAATTTATTAATTTGACATTCAGGGGAACTTTGGAATTCAGAAGCGTATGCACACAGCCAATAAGCGATACGATGAGTGTAGCAGCATTTCATTTAGGTCTAAAAGATAAAATTGATGAATTAGATGAATTAATATCAAAGGACAGGGTGATTTATCATAAAGGATACACACCAAGTGAACTTAGAAAATTATTAATCCAGGATGAACTTCCTGCATTTATCAATAAAAAAGAATTATGTGGACTGACAAATAATATTTTAGATATTGCAAAAGAAGGATTAATTGAAAGAGGATTGGGAGAAGAAATATTTCTTAAGGCATTATATAATCGTGTGAAAAACCACACAAATCCCGGAAAAAACATTATTAAATCATTGAATGATGGAGAAGATATTGAAAAAGTAATTAAAAATTATGGAGGAGTATAAATGGATCTTTCGTGTTTGAAAAAATTATCAAAAGATGAAATATTAGAGGGTTCATTTGGTATTGAAAGGGAAACATTGCGTGTCCATTCAAAAGGAGAATTATCCTTAACTCCACATCCAGAAATCTTTGGCGATAAAATAACAAATCCTATTGTTACAACAGACTTTTCAGAAAGCCAAATCGAAATAATAAGCCCGACATTCAATAATATTGATAAAGCATTTTCAACATTCTGTGCATTGTCCGATATGGTTAATGAATCCCTTCCGGAAAACGAGTATTTCTGGTTTCATTCACTTCCATGTATCCTGCCTGAAGAAAATGAGATACCAATTGCACATTATGGAGATGATGAAGAAGGCCAAAAATCAGAGGCCTACCGCATAAAACTAGCTAAAAAATATGGCCTTAAAAAACAGATGATTTCAGGCATTCATTTCAACTTTTCGTTTTCTGATGACACTTTAAAGAAACTATATTCAATGGATAGTGGAAAAACGTTTGAAGAGTTTAAAAATGAAGTATATCTGAAAATATCAAGAAATTACATTAGATACTGCTGGCTTGTCATTTATCTGACAGGAAGTTCCATAAGCTGCCATGACACATTTACCGATGATTGTATTGATTTAATGGATAAAAAAGATGAATATGGAAGTTATTATTCAACAAAAGGGGCTTCACTTAGAAACGGATCATGCGGTTATAAAAACTTGAAGAAATTATATCCTAGCTATAATAGCGTTGAAGAATTTACAAAAGACATTTCATCATATATAGAATCCGGAGACCTGTCTGAAGCAAAAGAACTTTATACGCAAATAAGATTAAAACCTAAAAACCCGAAGGATTTGCTGAATTCTTTAAAAGATACTGGCATCGAATATATTGAAATTAGGACTTTAGACATTAATCCGTTCTACAGATGCGGCCTTACAAAAAGAGATATGCAATTTTTACACTTATTTATAATTTATATGCTGGTTAAAAATGAAAGCGATTATGAAAACTGGCAGGAAGAGGCATTAATCAATGAAGAATTAAGTGCAGAAAGAGCATTTGACGATGAAATGAGACTTATTCGAGACGGTAAAGAAACAACATTAAAGGAATGGGGTTTGGAATTAATTAATGAAATGCATCATATGGTTGATGAATTAGGAATATATTATCATGACATGCTTGATTTAATGACATTACGGCTTGAAAACCCTCACGTTACATATTCTAAAAGATTAACCAAATTGATTGAAAAACAGGGATATGTTAACACCATTACAGATTTGTCTTTAAAAAACAAGCATAAAAATAAAAATACAAAAATAAATGAAATGAAAAAATACAGGAAACTTGCTCTAAAATGAGCAAGCCTAATTTTTCATGAAATTATAATGGTCAATATAGCGTTTTAAGACTTCATCGACAGATCCTTCATCCATGACCAGTTTTATGTTTAGTTGGTCAGCTTTAACTTTTGATTTAAAACCATATTGAGCTGCAATGATAACATCACAGTCTTCGCACGCTTTTATGACTTTACTTCCCTGATGTTGACTTTCAAGGTCGATGTCAACTTCCCTGTGTTCTGTGAAAGTTAAATCATCGTTTTCATATTCATAGACATATAATGAGTATCCTTTTCCTAAATGTAAATCAACATCCTGTCCGTTTGTAGATACAACAGCTATCTTCATTTTATTCCCCCTTAAACTTCAGCACCGTCAAGTGCATGATTGCAAGTGCAATCCTTGTCTTCAGCATTTTTAATGAAATTATAAATTAATTCGAGTAAATCCTTTTCAAGTTCCTTAACCATTTCAAAAACTTCATCTATAGTCAATTCACTTTCGGATATTCCTGATGCATAATTGGAAACTATACAAATTGAATTGTAACACATTTCCCTTTCACGAGCGAGAGTTACTTCAGGAAGTCCGGTCATTCCAACCAAATCTCCTCCAAGCATTTTAAACATCTTTATTTCAGCCGGAGTTTCAAATCTAGGTCCCTGCGTACAGACATATGTTCCTCCTAAAATTACATCACCTGATTTGGCCAGAATATCTCTTAAATGTGGACAGTAAGGTTGTGTAACGTCAATATGAACCACTTTGTCTTCATAAAATGTCTTTTCACGGTTTTCAGAAAAATCCAAAAAATCATTTGGAATGACAAATGAACCCGGAGGCATTTCCAAATTCATTGAACCAACAGAATTTGTTGCTATTATCTGGGTTACGCCGACATTTTTTAATGCATCGATATTAGCTCTGAAATTGATTTTATGTGGAGGAATACTGTGGCCTGAGGCATGTCTTGGAATAAATGCAACCTTTTTTTCAAAAATATCTAAAATAGATACCTCAACATCCCCGTAATCTGTATTGACTATCTTTTTTTCCACATTGTCTGCTTTGGAAGTTATTTCATAAACTCCGCTTCCGCCGATTATTCCAATCATGTTAGTACTATCCTTTTGTAACAGCTAATGGTTTTACTTTACAGACGAGTTTTGCAATACCTGTTGAGTCAGATACACGAACTACACTGTCAACATCCTTATATGCGCCAGGTGCTTCTTCTGCAATAACATTTTTGGATGTAGCTTTGATTTTAATACCATTGCTTTCCATATTATTTACGATATCATCAGGATTATAGTCTTTTTTAGCCTGTGAACGTGACAAGACCCTTCCTGCACCATGTGCTGTTGAACCGAAGGTCTCTTCCATTGCAGTTTGGGTTCCGTGAAGCACATAGGAAGCTGTTCCCATAGTTCCAGGAATCAATACAGGCTGGCCGACTTCACGATATTTCAATGGAACTTCTTCACGGCCAGGACCAAATGCACGGGTTGCTCCTTTTCTGTGGACCAAAACGTCAACATCTCTTCCATTAAAGTCATGAGTTTCCTCTTTTGCAATGTTGTGGGCCACGTCATAAACAATCTGCATGTCCATGTCACGTGCGGATTTTCCTAAGACGTCTTCAAAGGATTCACGAATCCAGTGAGTAATCATTTGTCTGTTGGCCCATGCATAATTGGCCGCAGCATACATTGCTTTTAAGTAGCTTTGTGCTTCTTTAGAGTCAAGAGGTGCACATGCAAGTTGTCTGTCTGCAATATCAATTTTATAGTTTTTATAAGCTTTATCCATTAGTCTCAAATAGTCTGAACATACCTGATGTCCGCATCCACGTGAACCTGTGTGAACCATGATTACAATCATTCCTTTTTCAAGACCGTAAACTTCGGCTACTTCTTCATTGTATACTTCATCAACTACCTGAATTTCTAAAAAGTGATTACCGGAACCTAAAGAACCTAATTGTGGAATTCCTCTTTTTTTAGCCTTATCACTGACTTCGGATGAATCAGCAGCTTTGATTCTACCGTTTTCTTCTAGAACTTCCAAGTCTTCTTCCCATCCATAGCCGTTTTCAACAGCCCATTCTGCACCATAATCCAATACATCATTAATGTCTTCTTTGGAGAGTTTTACTTTTCCTTTAGATCCTACACCTGAAGGAATGTTTTTAAATAAGGCATCTACAAGTTCATCCAAGTGGTCTTGGACATCTTCCTGGCGTAAATTGGATTTGATTAATCTGACACCACAGTTAATGTCAAAACCGACACCACCAGGAGATACTACACCGTTTCTCATGTTGAATGCGCCGACACCACCTATTGGAAAACCGTATCCGAAATGAATGTCCGGCATTGCGATGGAATATCTGAATACTCCCGGCAAACATGCAACATTTACTATCTGCTGGACAGCGCCTTCTTCAAGTGCCTCAAAACTTTCATCATCAATATACAATCTTCCGGAAGCCCTCATTTTCTTGTTATAGCTTCCCGGAACTTCATAAACATTATCTCTAATCTTTTTAATTTCATCTTTGATAGCCATAAAAATCACGAGTTTATTATGTTTTAATGTTTTACTTTAAGTGATTAAATAATTTTTCTACGAAATCATCAAAAAAACATGTAAAGTTTTTTTAAAATATAATATACATATCAACTGATTTGGAGAAAAAATGATGAAAGAAATTAAAATATTTCTAATTTTGCTTGTGTTATTCATCTCAATCAGTACTGTTTCTGCTGAAGGAAACTTTACATCACTTCAAAAAGAAATTGATTCAAGCACAGACAGCATTGAAATAACACAGGATTACGTCTACGATAATACAACAGATTTTGAACTTAATTCAGGAATGTTAATAAATAAAAGCAATTATGTAATTAATGGGAACGGTTACACAATTGACGGATCAAATCAGGCCAGAATTTTTACTATTCTCTCAGATAATGTCACGATTTCCAACATCAATTTAATTAATGGAAATGGGGATAAAAATCCGGGCGGATTAATATTTTCATTAGGTTCAGTTACTTTAAACAATGTGACATTCAAACAAAACTATGGATTTGAAGGTGGAGCGATATTCAGCATGAACCCACTAGTTATAAGCAATTCAGCATTCACTGACAATATTGCTAAATAGGGAGGAAATGTTTATTGCCTAAACGATATTGCCATTTTCAATTCAACATTTTCCAATTCAGCATCCACTTACGCTGCGGCAATATACTCTCAAGGAAATTTTATAAGCATCATTAACTCTGTTTTTGAAAATTTACATGCCAATGAAACTGCAGGAGCAATAGGGCTTAAAGAAGCAAATGAAATAGAAATAATTAACTGTACGTTTATAAACGCTACTGCAAATAAAAATGCTGGTGCGGTATATATCGATTTCGGCACGAATGAAGAATCAGAAGGTACGCTTATTGTAAACTCAACGTTTATTAATTCAAGTGGCGATTTTGGCGGCTCTTTAGTCCAATTAATGAGTAATTTGACAATAATTAATTCTAGTTTTATAAATAATACTTCCGAATATGACGGTGGAGCAGTATATGCCTCATATACAAACATTTATCTTGAAAACACATCATTTAAATCCAATAAAATAACTTATGACTATTTATTTAACGGCGGAGCAATTTACTGCGATATGGCATAGTTTACATCAATTTCTTCAACATTTACAAACAATACGAAAAATGCAATTTATGCTTATGACAGCAATATGAGTATAATCACCAATGAATTTAAAAACAACAGTGAATCAATTCACAGAGTATTCGGTGAAAACATCTTATTAAAAGATAATGAGTATAACGAAGATATCCTGATTTTAAACGATACCAATCTCATATCTGTTGTAATCGGAACAGGCATGGAACTTGAACTTATTAACAATACGATTAATGTGGAAACTCTTCCATCACGCTATGATTTACGTGATTGGGGATGGGTAAGTCCTGTTAAAGACCAGGGAAATATGGGTGCCTGCTGGATTTTTGGAGCATGTGGAGCATTGGAATCCGCATTACTTAAAGCAACAGGAATCGAATATGGCCTTTCAGAAAACAACATGCAAAATAACATATTGAAATACTCAAAATATGGTATTAAAGATGCGGACGAAGGAGGCTGGCAAGATTGGGCTTTATCATATATTTTAAGTTGGTTTGGACCATTCCCAGAAGAATTTGACGCTTATGATGAATTAGGTAAATTATCTCCAATAATTAATACAAATAAAAACATACACATCCAGGATGCGATACTTTTAAAAGAACGTAAGAATTTTACAGATAACGATGCATTTAAAAAAGCAATAATGAAACACGGTTCCCTGCACATTACCTACGACCCTGCTGACGATGAACAATACTACAATAAGGAAACTTCCGCCCAATATCGAAACGACAGCACTGACCAGACACATGCAGTTTCACTTGTTGGATGGGACGACAATTACCCTGCAAGCAACTTCATTATGACTCCTCCGGGAAATGGAGCATGGATAATTAAAAATAGCTGGGGCGATAATTGGGGAGTTAACGGATATGATTACATTTCATATTACGATACGAGTATCCTTTGTTACCAATATTCAGTAGGATACATTATTGAAAATACAGAAAGTTATGAAAGAAATTACCAGACAGATTTGGGAGGATTTTTGACTATTGATGAATATGACACTAATGTCAGCTATAAAGTAAGTTATGAATGCCTTGGAGATGAATTGATCAGTGCTGTTGGAACATACTTCGCTGATGAAGGCGAAAAATATTTGATTGAAATTTATGTAAACGATGAATTAACACATATCCAAACTGGAATAGCACCATACAGAGGATTTCATACCGTTAAATTAACAAAAGAAATTCCAATTAAAGAATGGAATAGATTTACAGCAGTAATGACAAAAGAATGCATCCCCACATTTAACGAATCAAGACAACATTACAGAGAAAATATTGCCTTAATTAATGAAGATGCAGGATGGAAAGACATATCAAAAGAAAATAAAACTGTTTCTTTAAAAGTTTATACTAAATATTTGGATATTTACACAGAAGACCTTGTTAAAGTCTATAAAAATGATTCCAAGTTTGTTGCAGATGTTGGCGTTACAAATAAGACCGTGACATTTGAAATTAATGGTGTGAATTATACTCGCATTAGTGATGAAAACGGAACTGCAAAAATGGCCATTAACTTAAATCCAGGCAATTACACAATCAAAACAATATTCAACGGCACAACAGTTGAAAACACAATCACAGTATTGCCGACATTAATAGCTGAAAACTTAGTCAAATACTTCAGAAACGCTTCACAGTTCTACATCACATTAATTGACGGTCAAGGTAAAGCAGTAAGCGGTGTTAACATTACCCTGAACATCAATGGTGTTTTCTATAATAGATTAACCAATGAAAATGGTACTGCTAAGCTAAACATTAACTTAGAGCCTGGAGAATACATTCTAACAGCCATTGACCCGTTAACCGGACTGATGATGTCATATACAATTAGCGTTTTGCCTACTCTAAACGCTACAGATCTGGAAATGAAATACATGGACGGTTCAACATTCAATGCAACCGTACTTGACGATCAAGGTAATCCATTAGCTAACGCAAAAGTAACATTCAACATAAACGGAGTATTCTACACAAGAACCACAGATTCCAACGGAATAGCCAAACTAAACATCAAATTAATGGCCGGAGAATACATCATCACCTCCGAATATGAAGGAATGCGAATCGCAAATACCATAACAGTCAAGGATTAAATTAATTTAATCCTTTTCTTTTTTTAATCTATATCATGAACTTGAAATCAGTTAAAAATTATCGCCAAGCATTGCAAAATAGATACATCACCAATATATGCAAATAGAATTAGCTAAAGTGTTAAAATTATTTAAGGAAAAAACTAAATTATTTAAAATATTAAAAAAAGAAAAAAGTGGTTTATTATTTAATCGGAGTATAATAAACCAACAGCTCTGTTATAGAATAATACGAAGTAAACAGAAGCAATAGCCAATATAATACTAGCAAGTGTAGTGTTTAATTTATTAAGCAATACAATGATTATAGAAATAATCAATAAAATAATTACAACAATTGCAGCTACTCCAAGAATTTTAACAAAACCCACTCTGGATATGTCCCCAATTGCTTCTCCAATAGCTAAAGCAGCACCTAAATCATCAGTTTTTGCTAATCTACATTTAGCCATAAAGTTTGCTAAAGCAAATACAATAAATAAGATTAATGCAATTATTGAAACTAACCAGTTTCTAAGGAATAATCCTAAAACAAAAGTAATAATTACTGGTATAATGAAATAAACAATAGTAACAACAACTAATTTAATTGCATTTGAGATTTGTCTTCCCATATCAATTCCAGGACTATCACTTCTTCTTTCAATACCATATTTAACAACATCCAAACCATATCCTTCAATTAAGAAATACACAAGGACAAAAATAATGATTCCAATTAAACTCATTCCTGCAAATGCCACACTGGAAAAACCAGTAGAATGATATGCGCCTATAAAACCAATTAGTGCTGATCCTCCGATTAATGCAGCAATAAGTGCTAAAATTAAATATAAAACTAATGCTTTAACATTTTGAAATGGATATGCTAATGCATCAGATATAATACTTCCTATACTCATTTAATCACCTTTCATTTAATTATTAAAAAAACTCAAATCGAGTCATTATTAAGTTTTATTAGACTGTTTATTTAAATGTTGCCCTAATTTAAGTGTAAATTCTATTGTTTTATGTTAAATTTTATATTTTGATGAAGTATCATTTTTGCAGTGAAACAATGAGAAAAACAACAAATTCGTGTAGTAAAAAAAGCATTGATTGCATAATCTGGCGAGTGTTCGATATGAATACATATTTATATTAATGTATTTAAACTCAATACTTCAAATACAATCAAAAAAATGCCTTATTAACGAAATAATGATTTTTAAAGAAATTTATTCAATGAAAATTATCCCAGTTTTTGATTTTCAATTTTATCTTTATCGTCAATGTATAGAATAGCCAAAATCAGCATTATGATATGGAGCACAAGTAAAATCAGTGAAGTCTGATTGAATGCGATAACAGAAGCAGAATTATGGTCTATTGCACCGCCTGCCAAAACAGCCACCATCACAACAACCATTGATGAACCTATGGCTGCAAAAATCTGTCTTAATGTATTGTTTACTGCAGTTCCATCCTCAACCTTATCGGACACCATAGTCAGTGCCCATGTTGTTGCAGGCATTAATGCGAGGCCTGCACCAATATAACGAATTGATTGAGTTATCATAATGAATTCGAAAGAGGAATCCTGCGTATAGAACATCATGGTTGCAAATCCAATTATGGAAAGAATACATCCCATAATCAAAACCTTTCTGATTCCAATTCTATTTGTAAGCAAAGGTCCAATAAAATTAAAGGCAATAATCAGAAGACCACCTGGAAAGAGTACTGAAGCGGAAAAAATTGCAGAGTTATATGCTATACCTTGTATAAATATCGGAACAAGTGCAGTGCATCCGTTTAAAGCGAAGAAAAGGATACATATAAATACCGTACCTATTGAAAAATACTTGTTTTTAAGTATAGATATATTAATTAAAGGCTTTTCCAGTTTAGGCTGACGCCTTACAAACAATATCAAAGCAATAATTCCAATGATAATTGGCAATATTACAAAATAATGTGTAAATCCATAATCTGCAACGTTAGTAAAACCAAGCATCACTCCTCCACAACCAAGAACAGATAATAATACTGACAAGTAGTCGAGAGGATAATTTTCAGTAGGGGTATCGTCCCTTACAAGAATTAACCCAAAAACTAAAAGGATTATTGTAGATATTGCGAAAAATGAAAACAATGATCTCCAGCCATAGTATGTTATGACAAATCCTCCTAAAAAAGATCCGACAACAGGAGCGATTGCAACAACCAATCCATATAATCCCATATATGTCTGCCATTTCTCTTCAGGAACAATTCTTAAAAGCAAAATCTGAACATAAGGCATTACTATACCGTTTCCAATAGCCTGAAGAACTCTTCCGAAAATCAAAACAATCAATGAATTTGAAAAATAACATATGATGGATCCCAAAAGGAATACTGCCAATGCAAAGAAAAATATTGTTCTTGCACTGAAACGGCGTGAAATAAAAGCGCTTAAAGGAATCATGACTCCAACGACTAAAAGAAATGCTGAATATGACCATTGAGCCTGTGTTGATGAGACTGAAAAATCACTCATCAGATAAACAACCCCTGTTGTGATAATTCCCTGAGCTATAGTTATCAGAGCAGCAGTTAAAGTAAATAAAACCAATAGCTGCATCCGATTGTCCATTTTAAAATTCATTTTTTCACACCAAAAAAAGTTATTACTACTTCTATTTAATTCAGATTATTTATATTTTTTTACTTTATAAAATGAATATTTCTTTAAAAAATCAATTTTAAACATTATTTTTGAATAATATACAAAATAAAATATAAACTATTAAATATTAATTTTTTATATAAATTTAATTTAATTCTTCCCCTTTTTTTTGAGAAAATCTGTTGCAGAAAATAATTATTAATTTACAGACTTGTTTTTTTGAATAATTTTTAATATCCCTCCAATTAAATGAAAACTTTTTTAAAAACCAAAAAAATATATTATATAATATTGAATATGGGAGAAAAATTATGAAGATAATTAAAATATTGCTTGTTCTAGCTATTTATTCATCTCAGTTAGTGCTGTTTCGGCCGAAGGAAACTTCACAGCACTGCAGGATGAAATAGAATCAAGCACAGACATCATAGAAATAACTCAAGACTATACATATGACAATTCGACTGATTATAAACTTATGAAAGGAATTGAAATAAATAAAAATGATTTTACCATTAACGGTAACGGCTACACAATAGACGCATCCAACCAGGCCAGAATCTTTATCATTAATGGAAGCAACATAACAATAAACAATCTGAACCTTATAAATGGAAATGCCAACACTGGTGCGGCTGCATACATACTTCCTAATGCTACCCTTACGACAAACAATGTTGCATTTATAGACAATGAAGTCTCAAAAGGAGGCGGTGCGGTTATAAATAACGCATTATATACAAGTATAAATGACACATTTATCGATAACTATGCTAAAAAGGGAGGTGCTATTAATTCACAAAGTGGTGAATTGATTATAATAAATGGGACCTTTTCAAGCGAGAAAATCCAAAACTGGGGTTTAATCTATATAACATCCACTTTAATGCATATTGAAAACACCACTTTTGCAAATACCACTTCAAATTATTCTACTGCAATTTATGCCACCCAAAGTCGAGGTCAAATCAGAAAATCCACTTTTGTCAACCTGACCGCTACACTGACTGCAGGTGCAATAGGAATCAGAGAACATGCATATGACATTGAAATAGATGACTGTGACTTTATCAACACCAACTCCGCGAAAAATGGTGGAGCGATTTATACCGATACCGGAGGGGAAAATGGAGATTTAAACGGAAACATCACAATTCTCAATTCCCGTTTCACTAACTGTATTTCCGAATTTGGAGGAGCATGCGTTCAGTTGGGCGGATATTTAACCATTGACAACACAAACTTCACCTCAAACATTGCATTATTTGACGGAGGAGCCATATATACTTCCTGGGTAGAGACAGTCAACATTACCAATTCAATATTTACTTCAAACACTGGATTTTACGACGACTATTCACATGGTGGGGCAGCATACTTCGACATGAGCGATGTCATCATGGATTCATGCATTCTTGAAGACAACAGTGCAAGCGAAGGCTCATCACTCTATACATATGATTGTGATGTATCCCTAATTGATAATTACTTCAACAACCCTACAGAAAACAGTTCAAGCATCTACGGTGTTTACTGCGAATATTATGAAAGCGGAAACAATTACACCGATGACATGCTGTCTTTAAACAATACGAATTATGTTCTGAATGTTGAATCATCACAGACTCACTTTGATTTGATAAACAACACCATAAATGTCGAAACCCTTCCGAAAAGATTTGACTTGCGTGACTGGGGATGGGTTTCATCAGTTAAAGACCAGGGAAACATGGGTTCCTGCTGGGCATTCGGTATTACGGCAGCATTGGAATCAGTATTGATTAGATATGCAAATAAGACCTATGACTTTTCTGAAAACAACCTGCAGAATACTATGATAAAATATTCAAAATACGGTTCAACAGAGATGGCTGAAAGCGGAAACCCATATATTGGCGAACCTTATTATTCAAGCTGGCTTGGAGTATCCCCTGCAGTATATGACACCTACGACGAACTTGGAAAAATATCCTCGTTGATTGCTACTCCTGATGATGTCCAAATCAAGGATATTGTATTCGTTCCGGCAAGAACTAATTCAACTGACAATGACCCGCTCAAAAGGGCATTGCTCAAATATGGTGCTCTAGCCGTTGCTTACTACCATGAATTTGATCCATCATACTATAATGAAACTACTCACGGATATTACAATTTCGAAATAGCTGGTGTAGACCATATCATATGTCTCGTCGGCTGGGACGACACCTATCCTAAGGAAAACTTTGTAGTAACACCTCCAGGAGATGGTGCATTTATCGCTAAAAACAGCTGGGGAACCGACTGGGGAGAAGAAGGCTTTTTCTACATATCATATTATGACGTGTCCTTTGTTACCAACCTCCCTGCCATGACATTCGACATACAAAACAACAACAAATATGACAAACTTTACCAGCATGAAATCAACTACAACACTACTACAAATCACACATATGCCATGAACAAATTTGTGGCAGGTGAAGACCTCCAGATTACAGCTGTCGGATCATTCATCATTCAAGCTGGCGATTATGATTTTACTATACTCGTGAATGGCGAAAAGGTATATGAACAAAACGGAACATACGATTATGAAGGATATGCAACCGTCGAATTAGATGAGTACATTCCTGTCAAAGCAGGAGATGAATTTGCAGTCATATCCAAAAGCCAAATGCAGAATTTTGGTACAATAAGAACCCATGCAGAGCCACATGTCTCATTTGTAAGTTATGATGGTGACGAATGGGAGGATTTAACCGAGTATAATATTGCGGCCATGATTAAACTCTATACTGTTGCTTTACCAATTTATACTGAAGATCTGGTTAAAATCTATAAAAACGACTCCAAGTTCGAAGCCAATATCGTGCTGCTAATGAAACCGTAATCTTTGAAATCAATGGTGTGAATTACACAAGAACAAGTAATGAAAACGGAACCGCAATAATGGCCATTAACTTAAACCCAGGCAACTACACAATCAAAACAACATTCAACGGCACAACAATTGAAAATAACATTGAATTATTACCAACATTAATAGCAGACAACCTAGTAAAATACTACAGAAACGCTTCTCAGTTCTGCATCACATTAATAGACGTGAAAGTAATGCAGTATCTGGTAAAAACATTACCATGAATATTAATGGTGTTTTCTATGATAGACTAACCAATGAAAACGGTACAGCCAAGCTAAACATTAACCTGGAGCCTGGCGAATACATCCTAACCGCAATTGATCCCGTAACCGGACTCATGATGTCATATAACATTACAGTCCTACCTGTCTTAAGCGCCGAAAATATGGAAATGACATACATGGACGGTTCAACATTCAATGCAACAGTCATTGACGGTCACGGAAATCCATTAGCTAATGCTGAAGTAACATTCAACATCAACGGAGTATTCTACATAAGACACACCGATTCCAATGGAATAGCTAAATTAAACATCAGACTGATGGCCGGAGAATACATCATCACATCAGCGTATGATGGAATGGCAATCGCAAACACAATTACCATAAAGGATTAAACAATTTAATCCTTTTTTCTTTTTTAATTAATCTGAAAATAATTTATCAAAACTATTTTTCCCTATCGATAATCTTTATAATGAAAAAATAATAAAATTATATTTAATGAATATGTGTGGGGGATAAAAATTAATAAAAATGTAATTCTTATTGCCATAGCAATACTATGCATATTGCTTATTGGTGTAATCATATCATTTAATGTTGTTTCCTCTGGAGAAAGCTTCAAAACCCTCCAGGACAAAATCAACAAAAGTGAAAATACTATAGAAATAACACAGGATTATAAATTTGACAACGAAAGCGATCATGAATTGAATAATGGAATTCTAATAAACAAAAGCAATATTACGATAAACGGTAATGGCCATACAATTGACGCTTCTAATCAGTCCAGAATATTTAATATAACCGGAGAAAACGTTACAATCACAAACCTTAATTTTATTAACGGAAATTCAGGTCCAAATTACGGCGGAGCAATATTCAATAATGCTACGACAGACATGTCAAATTGTACTTTTAACGCAAATACCGCCGAAAGCGGAGGAAGCATTTTTACAAATAAAGAATTAAACATTGACAATTCAACTTTTAGCAATTCAAAAGCAAAATCCGGCGGAGCAATATATGCTCAATCAGATATAACCGTTAAAGATTCCACATTTAAAGATTTGGCCAGTGATGAAAATGGAGGAGCCATATGTACTTCAAACATTACTGAAATAACAGGTTGTCATTTCACAAATACAGATGCAACATGGGGAGGAAGCATTTACTCATATAAAGATTTGAATATTGATAAATCAACTTTTATGGATTCAGATGCAAAATATGCTTCGGCATTTTATGCTCAGGGAAATATGACCGTTAAAGACTCTTCATTTGAAAACCTACATGCCGATGAAACTGCAGGAGCGATAGGCCTAAGGGAATTAAAATATGGAGAAATAAACAATTGTACTTTTACAAATACATCAGCAGACAAAAATGGTGGTGCAGTAGATATAGACAAGAATACAAATTCAACAGAAGGAACATACATTAAAAATTCGAAATTCCTCAATTCACACGCTAATTTTGGTGGTGCAGTTGTCCAGTCCTGCGGCAGTTTAACGATAGAAAATTCCATTTTTAAAAACAATACCGCTACCCATGATGGAGCGGCAATATACGCATCATTTTTAGATTTTAATATGACCAATTGTAATTTTGAATCAAATAAACTAGAAAAAGAAGATTCATACAATGGCGGAGCAGTTTACTGTGATATGACAGAACTTACTTCGGTTTCCTCAACATTCGCAAACAATAGTAAAAATGCAATATATGCATACGATTCCAATTTAAAAGTCAGCAATAGTGAATTTAAAAATAATCATGAAGCTATTCACTGTGTATTTAGTGAAAGTTCATTAACAAACAACAAATATATTAATGACGGTTTAGTTTTAAATGATACCAATTATAATTCAGTTGTGTCAGAAAATGGAGCGGAACTCAAGCTTACAGATAAAAAAATAAATAGTGATGTAATCCCATCACGTTTTGACTTGCGTGATTACGGATGGGTTACTCCAGTCAGAATTCAGGGCGATGCCAATACCTGCTGGGCCTTCGGATCATTAGGAGCACTGGAATCAGCATTACTTAAAGCAACAGGCAATAATTATGACCTATCCGAAAGTCATATGGTAAACACAATGCTTCAATACTCAAAATATGGATTATCCGAAGATGCTGATGATGGAGGATATTCAGATTGGGCTTTGGAATATGTTTTAAGTTGGTTTGGACCAGTTACAGAAGAAGATGATTCTTATGATGAATTAGGCAGATTTTCCCCAATACTAAACACAGACAATAATATTCACATCCAGGATGCAGTCTTTATAGAGCCTCGCGATAATTTCACGGATAATGACGCATATAAAAAAGCCATAATGGACTATGGTGCCTTGGACATATCATATGGCAATTTTGAAGATGCACCTTACTACAATAACCAGACAGCAGCACAATATCAAAATATAAGCCTGAACCAAGACCATGAGATTACTCTTGTAGGATGGGATGACAATTATTCAAAAGAAAACTTTTTAGTCACACCTCCAGGAGACGGTGCATGGATAATTAAAAACAGCTGGAATGACACCTGGGGAAAAGACGGATATGGATACGTTTCCTATTATGATGTAGGTATTTTCAATTACACATATACCGTAGGCTTTGTTATCAATAATACTGAAAACTATACAACAAATTACCAGACAGATTTATCCGGAAATCTGACCATTAATGAATATGACAAGAATGTAAGCTATTCAAATAGCTACAAAAGCAATGGAAATGAACTGATCAGCGGTGTTGGAACTTACTTTAGCGAGGAAGGCGAAATGTATTCACTTGACGTTTATGTAAACGGGCAACTTAAACACACTCAAAACGGAGCTGCCCCATACTACGGATTCCATACAGTTAAATTGACTAAAGAAATCCCAGTTAAAGAGGGTGACACCTTTAAAGTAGTGATGAAAAAGAAAAGCATCCCTACATTAAGCTATTCAAGACAGCACTACCTGAAAAACACAACATTTGTTAACTACGGTGACGGATGGAAAGACATATCTCTTGAAAATGAAACTGCATCCCTAAAAGCGTATACAAAAAATCAGCAGGAAATTTTCAAGATTTAACCTCACTACATTAAGGATTAAACAATTTAATCCTTCCATTTTCTTTTTTTAAACATGGATAACTTTTTTTAAATTAAAAAATATAATTATCTACAAGTACTTTTGGAGAAAAATTATGAAAATAATTAAAATATTTCTAATATTACTTGTGTTATTTATCGCAGTCGGCGCTGTTTCGGCTGAAGGAAACTTTACATCACTTCAAAATGAAATTGATGCAAGTGCAGAGAGTATTGAAATAACACAGGATTATGCATATGACAATACGACAGATTACAAAGTGAATGAAGGAATTTTAATAAACAAAACAAATTATATGATTAACGGTAACGGTTACACCATTGATGGGTCCAACCAGGCAAGGATTTTTAAAATCATTGGAAACAACATAACGATTTCAAACCTTAACTTTATCAATGGAAATATGACCGGAGACTTGGGCGGAGCCATATACTCCTCAGGATCAATTACCTTAAACAACGTGACTTTTAAAGACAACTATGCGGATTACGGCGGAGCAATATACGTATCAAAACAGTGCATAATAAATAATGCCCTATTTAGCGAAAATACAGTATCCAACGATGGAGGAGCAATAGTTGCATTGGAAAGAATTACGATAAACAAAACAATATTTGAATCAAACACCGCACCAACATCCGGCGGAGCAATATATTCAATTGGAATAACAACAATAAACAACTCAAAATTTATAAAAAACAAAGGAGAATTCGGTGGAGCAATAAACACGTGGACATACACCACAATAAACAACACAGAACTTGCAGACAACAATGCTGAATACGGCGGAGCAGTATATGTGGCTGGGAAAACCACAATAAACAATGTGACACTCACAAATAACATCGCCTCAGAAAATGGAGGAGCCATAAGTGCAAGAGATGAAACCACAATAAATGATGCGATATTTTTCAATAACAATGCCGAAAACGGAGGAGCAATATTTACCAATGGAAATTCTAACCTTATAAAGTGTTTATTTGAAAATAACACAGCAAACGGTGGTGGTGGAGCAGTTTATTTCAACAAAAACATAACCAATACTAAAATATCAAGTACTTTTAAAGGAAATAAAGCTGCAAAATCAGGTGGAGCAATATTCATCAGATCAAGTGCACAAAACAATCAAATCGAAAGTACTTTTATTGAAAATGAAGCATCTTACGGAGCAGGAATGTTCTTCTACAATGAAGCGAATAACAATACATTTAAAAGCGATTTTATAAATAACACAGCTATTTCCTGCGGCGGAGCGATGTTCTTCTACAGCAAAACCGATTGCAATACATTTAAAGGCAATTATATAAATAATAGAGCCAATGGATTAATAGATGAGAATAATGGTAATGGTGGTGCAATAACATTCAAAGACACATCAAAAAACAGCATTTTCAACTGTAATTTCACCAACAACACCGCAAGACTATACGGCGGAGCAGTGAACTATAAGCAAACACCCTACAACATAACCTTTAACTGTGATTTCATCAGCAATAATGCACGATACGGCGGAGGATTAAATTTCTTTGATGGTTTTGACAATATTACATTTAATAGCAATTTTATTGCCAATAATGCTACCATTGGTGGAGCAATATACGCAGCGGGAGAGTGTATAATAAATAATGCAACATTCAACAGCAACATAGCATATATTGGGGGAGCGATATATGCAACAGGAAAAACCACAATAAACAACACAAGATTTACCGGTAATTATGCAATGGATGGGGGAGGAGCCATTTATTTTAGAAACAATACCCTCAGCATAAATAATGTAATTTTTGAAAATAATTTTTCACCTTACGCTGATGCAATTGGAGGTTATGATAATACACTAAGCTTAAAGAATGCAACATTTATAAATAATGAAACAAATTATGGTTTAATTCGTTTGAGAGATACTTTAATATTAATAGAAAATGTTACTTTTGAAAATACAATATCCAATTATACAACTGCATTATATCTTGAGAATTGTTCAGGAAAAATAAAAAAATCAAATTTCATTAATTTAACTGCTAAATTTACCGGAGGAGCAATAGTCATTAAATCAATAAGCGATGAAATTACCCTGGAAAATTGCAGGTTCATTGACGTCACATCCAAAAATAACGGCGGTGCAATATATACTGACGTTGACAATCTGGAGAATAAAAAAGTTGCAAATAGTCTGAATGTAATTAATACGGAATTTAATAATTGCAGTAGCAGATTTGGCGGTGCAATCTTACAGCTGAATGGTAAACTGAATATTGAAGAATCCAAATTCATTAATAATAATGCTCAAATAAGTGGAGGTGCAATATACGCTTCCACAATCGATTTAAACCTAAAAAATAGTGAATTTATTAATAATTCTGCTTTTAAAAATGGTGGTGCAATATATATTGAGCTAACAAACTCCACATTTGACAATACATCTTTTATTGGAAATGAAGTTGAAAACAGTAGCACAACAAATCCTAACACCGTTTATGCATATGATACAAGTTTATACATTAAAAATTCA
>JAFRFB010000022.1 GCA_017434555.1 Methanobrevibacter sp.
AAAATACAAAAAGACACTGTTTGGACACATATGAAAACTAATTCAATTTTATATTATCAGGAACTGAAAACAGAAGAAAAAATAATAGTATAATAGTGTGATTAAAATGTATTATGCCACAAAATTTTTTACATAGCCATTTAATTACTTTTATTCCATTTTTGCATTGTTTTTTTGTTTATTTTATCCAGTAAAAGAAAAAATATCATCAAAATCAAAAATTATTCTTTTATTAACATTACTTATACTACTCTTTGGGACATACTTCGTCCAATATTTAACTTGGGCCCCTGTTGGAGCAATAAATCTTGATTTAACAGAGGTTATGCCAAGATATTTCTTACCAACATGTGTCTTATTACCATTAATTTTTAGCATTAATAAAAACAAAAAAATCAAAAATCTGCATACAATTTCATTCACAATAATTGTTAGTTCGTTATCTTCTGTTGCAATGTTTTTTGTATCAATGTTTTATTAACAAAAAAGATTTAAATTTAAAATAATAAAAAGTTCAATAAGTGATAAAATGTCTAATCTTAAAAATAAAATATTATCAAAGAGTAATCAATATAATTTTTATAAAGATAACTATAATAAACTTTTAGAAGAAAACAGAATATTAAAAGAATCATTACCTGATAAAAATATGTTTAAATCACAATTAAGGGGATCATCTGTTGATAAAGGAAAAATAGTATTTTTAAATTGGCTTTTTAATAACGTTGAAAAGAATGAAAGAATTCTTGATGTTGGTTTTGGATCTGGAACTTATGGAAAACTGTTAAAAGCATTTTATTATCAAAATATTGATGGTATTGATGCATGGCCAGAAGAAATTGAAAAAATGGGTTTAAACTATATTTATGATAATATTTTTATTGAAGACATTTTAGATTTTGAATTCGAACATTATGATTTAATCATTATGGGTGATGTTTTAGAACATATTCCATTGAAAGAAAGTAAAGAACTATTAAATAAGTTTATTAATGGAAAAGCTTCAAAATTGTTTATTCAAGTCCCATATATGTATGAAAACCATCATGCTTGGAACAACAATCCATATGAAATCCACCACCAAGATGAAATAAACAAAGAATATATGGAAAGGGAATTCCCTTTCTTAGAGTTAATTGATATTCAAATAGTCGACCATGAATTAACGGCTCTTGGCAGGCAAACAGGACAAGATACTGAATTTGCAACCTACGTATGGAAAAAAGAATAATTAAAAGTTTATAGGTTGGTCAATAGTAGCATAGTGACCATTCCATGCTTTAAGAGAAGTCCATTCTGCAAATTCATCAGACCAGAATGGGTCATTGGAATCAAGCCCCAAAGGTAAAAATACTGAACAGCAAATATATAAACTTCCAGTATTAATGTCATTTTCAGCAATATCTGTTTGATGACCATTTAAACCCATTATCAACCATCCACCATTTGAAAAATTTTGGTTGCCTTCAAATAAATTCCTTAAAACTTTAGTCAAAGCAGATCTGACTTGAGCAACTTCAATATTTCTAGGTAAAATTCTGAGTAATGCAACCTGTGATAAGGTATGGAATACTCCAGTACGATAAGTCATTGACCTACCTACAACCGGGAAAGTACCATTAGGAGAAATGCTTCTCTCTAACTGAGAAGCAAGTCTTGATGATCTCATTAATTGAACATCTAAAAATTCACCATCAGCCAATCTATATTTTCTCATTACCATTAAAATATCATTGAGCATAGGGTGTATGAAAATACTGTTATAATAATTTAATGCAAAATCTTCTCCATCATTATAAATTGCATCACCAATGTACCATTCATCTCTAAACTTATGAATAGCATATACCAAACGCTCTTTATCACATTCTCCAGTGAATTCCAAAAGAGTTGCCTCAATCAATGATGTATATAAAAGCCAATGATTTTCATAAGGAGCAATGAGTCTTGAATTTTTTAGCTCATCTATGATCTTTGCTTGAACATCCATAGGTAAATTTAGCCAGATTTGATTTTTAGAACGAAGCAAACCTTGAGCAAACAAAGCCATGTCAACTAATGATTGTTTAGGTTCATTATAAAACATATAATCATTTTTTCTAGGATTTACGGCTACAGAAATAGCTTGAATTGTCAAATCAATGTATTTTTCACGAAGTCTACCTTCCTCAGATTCATTAGGGCCAAGCTCTAACCATGGCGCAATACCATTAAATACACGTGCAAATGCTTCAAGATAAGCAAATTTACTACCTTCAGAACTATTAGACTCTAAAAGCATATTTTTTCTTAAAGAATCTTTTTTAAGGTTCATTAAAACAGGTAAAGCTATTTTTTGTAAAGTTTCTACCCAAAAAATCCTATCTTCCCATACAGGAACTTGTTCATCAAAAATGGGTTCCTCTTCTTCTTTTTTAAATCTTCCAAAAAACTTGCTCATGAAAAATATTTTGTTTAACATGTTATATAAAGTTATGATTGAACAAGGAAATGAGTTAAATTATAGATTATTTCAATATTTAACAGAAACTGTAAGCATTATCATACCTGAAATAAAGCTCAAGGCTATTGTTAAAAATAATAAGAATATTTTTTTCCTGTCTAATTCATAAAAGTCTTTATTAATAATAAATGGAATAAAAATTAATAAAGGCATGAAATAACGGCTAAATACTCCTTCAAGTGCATTTGTTCCACCAACACTAGACCAGGTTAAATATTGAACAAAAATAACACCATAATATATTATTAATCCAATCACTAATCCTTTAACTCTAGTTTTAATATCAAATTTTTCATCTAAAGGACATAATAATGAAAATGCAATGAAAAATATCAGATATAAGATAGCCAAAAGTGATGAAGTATATTGACGTACATCATTTGAAAATAAGAAAAATCTGTCTACAACTAATGGTAACCTAGTAAACGGATCTAAAAATCGTTCAAGTGCAAATATCGGATTGTTTATAAGGTTTGCTACTTGTTCAGCCGCATTAACATGATTTTTAGCAAAAAATTCTCCTCTCCAGGAATTAGCTAAAACAGTAGTTGCATAATTGCTCCACATAATACCAATAGCCAGCAGCGGCAAAATAGCAAGTTTTGATATAATATTTTGCCTTTTACTTTCAAAGTTTTCTCTTGGAACCAAGAATAACAATAAGCTTAAAGCTAAAAATGGAGATTTCAATAATCCACACAATACAATAGCCAAATAAAAAATACCTATATCTACCCATTTGATTTTTGGAGTTTTATAAAAGTATAAAAAGTATGAAAATGCAAGTATGGCCAAACATGAAAACATTCCATCAACGCTTAGGGATGCGGCCTGGTAAATTGCAAGAGGCAGAATGGATATTATTAACAGTGGAAATTTTAAAATTGGAGCCTTCTTAATAGCTAAAGTTATTACTGAAGCATAAAATAATAAATTAAATAATCTTCCTAACCATAGCATCCAAATTACATTTAAATCAAGAATTTTAGCTAAAAAGAATCCTAATGCCTGAGGCAAATATGAATAAAATGGATTCTGTGAAAATGCCGAGTTCAGATACACTGGCGAATAATCTATTTTTCCATCGTCAACATTAGTATTAAAAACATTATTACCAGCATTTTGAGCTAAATTATCAACGGATTTAATAGTTAAATATCCATAAAACGTCTGATTCGGTACCTGTACATAATCCGTTAAAATTTGTCCTGTCGAAACAATTTCTGATCTTGTACAGTGCTCCTGTTCATCGGATATGTCGTTGATTGGAGTTAAAAAAACACACGTAATTCCAAAAAGCAGTATTATTACAAAAGCTACTTTATGCAGATTATCCTCATTTTGAGTGTAATAATATAAACTGAATGCTCCCCATACAAACATTAATGCTAATATTATAATTTCAAAGCCGGGAGATGAATAAGGCACTGTCTAATATTTTATGGGTTGCAACATATTAAAACAAGTTAATACTAATTTTTTATCATTCTATAAGTAATTTAAACACTATGAGTTAATTATATTAAAAATAGATTATTGCTATGGTTTTAATTGTAATTTAAACGAATATTTGGAAAATATATTATAAATATTTTTTGGAATCATTAAAATTAAGGAACACCTTTTA
This sequence comes from Methanobrevibacter sp., assembly GCA_017434555.1. Taxonomy (GTDB): domain Archaea; phylum Methanobacteriota; class Methanobacteria; order Methanobacteriales; family Methanobacteriaceae; genus Methanocatella. The sequence goes on from JAFRFB010000022.1 coordinate 4,131, forward strand.
AATTTGCTTAACTCAACTTTACATTATGTATTAAGTCAACAGCTCTATAAACATCAAAGGTACATAAATTCAGTAAGTTAAACAATAAAAATAATGATTTAAAAAGATTTAAATAGGTTGTAGGGACATATATTTATTTATGACACTCAAAATAGCCCCTACAGATATTATATCTGCTGAAATAGTATTTAAAGATTATGTTACTTTTAAAGAAAACAAGGTTTATTTGACCGAAGATGTTCCAGAACATATTGCTGAATTTTTCAAAGAAATAATGCCCGATTTTATTTTAATCATCTATGAAATGTTCAATCCAATTTGTCCATATTGTGGTGCTAAATTACATCGACACGAGATAAAAGACTGGGAAATAAATAAAAAAACAATAGTATATAAACAGAGATATAAATGCACTAACAAATCATGTTCCAAAACAGTAACAACAGACTTACCAGATATTGTTGATAAGCATTGCAATTATACAAAAGATATAAAGAAAATAGGCAATGAATTGGAAGATTTGGAGCATATATCTTATGAAAAGAAAGCAGAAATAATCGAAAAAAGACATGGCGTTAAAATCCCAAGACAAACCGTACAATACCATGAATCAATAAACTCAGAACAATACTTATCCAAAAAAGAAGAAAAAATAACACAAATTCTTAAAGAAAGAAACATTGAATTTTCAGGAATTATAGGATATGATGAATCATTCTTCTTCATTAATGGAGAAAAATATGTTCGCACAACCAGTATTGACAGTCAAAATCACATGATTTTAAATGATCAAATCATGAAAGCAGAAGATTTCGACAAATATTTCATAGAAATCTTCATGACATACTCCCTAAAAGATTTAACAGCATATTCCAACCCAAATATTCCAAATCCAAAACATCCACTACTTTTAGGTGATTTAAAAAAAGACACAATGGTTACAGATGGATACACAGCATATGTGCCAATAATTGAAAAATTAAATATGACTCATCAAAAATGTGTATTTCACAAAATAATGAATCAACGAACGCCAGTATGGAAAACAACAAACAAACTAGAACGCCAACTAAAAAGCAAAGAAGATAAACTGGAAAAAACAATAAAAAAAATACAACAACTCGAAAACTTATCCAAAGGACAAAAACCAGGAAGAATACCACTCAAAGACAAAAAAAGAAGAAAAAACAAAAACAAACTAAAAAAGAAAAAACAAGAAAAAACACAACTAAAAAACGACATTAAAAAAATTAAAAAACAACTTGACGAATTTGAATATTACAACAACAAAATATCCGAAATATTCGATTATGACACTGTAAAAGATGCAGAAAGAGAATTCAACAGATTATACAATCAATTAGACTTTTTACCAGAAGAAGTAGGAAAATTTGTGAAAAATCTCAAAAAAGACTTCGATAAAACAATAAACCACATCAGAAGAAAAGACATTCCCAAAACCAACAACTTACTCGAAGGATTCTTCAAAATAACATTTCCAAAGAAATACAAACGAATATTCAGAACAGAAAAAGGAGTTAAAAATTACTTACGACACATGCGAATACGATGGTACGAACGCAATGTCCTGCACGAAAAAATCACAATCTAAAACAACAACCCATAAAATATTAGACAGTGTCGTGTTCACCCATTTCACACCTCTCAAGCATTTATTTATGAAGTAAATAATATTTTTTTTCTAAATAAAATATTTCGACTAATTCAATTGAAGTTAAATTATGCTAAAATTTAAATCATTGCCAACACACTTACAACCATCATTTTAATTTAAAATACGAGTGAAAAAATCAATAGTTAATCATGAAAGTAGTAAAATAATTTAATGAAAATATGATTATAATGAATACGTAATTAAAAAGCTTAAGTTTAAATTGTAACATCTATCTGAAAAAAAGAAAAAATGAGAAGTTAAGTCAATAACTTCTCTACTTATGCCGTTACGGTTACAGTATTGGATATTGCAGCATAACCGTAGGTTGCTGTTACAATATACTGACCAGGCATTAAGTTAATGTTTAATTTTGCAATACCGTCGCTGTTGGTAGTTCTGTCGTAGAATACACCATTAATGTTTAATCTAATGGATTGACCTGCGTAAGGTTTTCCTTGACCGTCAACCAATTTAACTTCGTAAGCACCAGCAACACCATACTTCTTGGTTAAGTCTTCACCAGTTAATGTTGGAAGTACAGTGACTTTGTTGGAAACTAAACATCCATTGCATTCTCCGGTGATTATGTATTCACCAGGGTTTAAGTTGATGTTAAGTTTTACATGACCTGTTGCGTTTACTGTACGGTTGTAGAATACACCATTAATGTTGAAGGTTACAATAGTTCCAACAGGAGCGATGTTACCATCATCACCTAATACTTTAATGACGTATTGTGATTCGTTACGGAAGTATTTTACGAGATCATTTGCTTCTTGGAATCTGGATACGACAGTGATATTGTTGGTTTTGACTTCACCAGTTACTGGGTTGGTCATTTTGATTGTGTAGTTACCAGCTTCTAAGTTGATTGCCATAGCAGCTTTACCGTTAGCATCGGTAGTTCTGGTGTAAGTTCCTCCATGGATTTCGAATGTTACTTTAGTGTTAGCTAAAGCATTACCTTCTTTATCAGTGAAAGTAGCTTCGAATTTGTCCTGAGCCTTTTCAACTTTAGTCATGTCCTCAGAAATAATAGTTTCTTCAGGTTCAACACTAATGTTTTGAGTAGTGCTAGTTGAAGCGTATTTATCATCACCAGTGTAAGTAACAGTTACAGTATGGTTTCCAGGAGCTAATTCAGGTAAATCAACACTTGCTTTACCGTCTTTAACAGGAGCATAGTAACCTTTACCATCAACATCGACTAATAAGTATCCGGTAGCATCTTCAGGTAATTCAACACTGATTGTATCATTGCCGATTTCTACATCTGCTTCAGGATCAACAGGTTCGTCTTTAGGAACAGTAATGCTTACAGTAGCGTTTGCAGGAGCAAATACATCATCACCAAGGTAAGTAACAACAGCTTCATAATCACCAGGTTCTAAACCGATAACTTCAATGACAGCTTCACCGTCTTCGATTTCAGCGTAGTAACCTGTACCGTCAACATCAACTAAAATGTTACCTGTAGCGTTTTCGTTAAGGGTTACAGTAATAGTTGTGTTTTCAGCGGTTGCTTTAAGTTGAGGGTCTTCAGGTACGATTTCTGGAACAGTTACGGTTGTGTTTGAAACAGCAGGTGCGTATTTATCATCCCCAGAGTAAGTTACAGTAACCGGATACTCACCAGGAGCTAAATCACTTAAATCCAACTCAATATCATCACCAGCTTCAAAGAAGTAATCTTTACCATCAACACTAACAACAACATAACCAGTAGCATCCTCAGGTAACTCAACACTAACATCACTATCATTCACACCAATAGTTACATTAGCATCTTCAGGAACAACTTCAGGAATAGTTACAGTTGCAGTAGCATTATCAGCTGCGAAAACATCATCACCAGAATAGATTACATCAACAGGGTAATCACCAGCTTCAAAGTCAGATAAGTCAACAATAATATCTTCACCATCTAATTCATAGAATAAATCCTCACCGGCAACACTGACAACAACATAACCAGTAGCATTTTCATTTAATGAAATAGTAACTACAGTATCATCGACAGTTACTTCTAAACCAGCATCTTCAGGAACAACCTCAGGAACAGTTACCGTTGTGTTTGCAACAGCAGGTGCATATTTATCATCACCAGAGTAAGTTACAGTAACCGGATATTCACCAGGAGCTAAATCACTTAAATCTAACTCAATATCATCACCAGCTTCAAAGAAGTAATCTTTACCATCAACACTAACAACAACATAACCAGTAGCATCCTCAGGTAACTCAACACTAACATCACTATCATTCACATCAATAGTCACATTAGCATCTTCAGGAACAACCTCAGGAACAGTTACAGTTGTGTTTGCAACAGCAGGTGCATATTTATCATCACCAGAGTAAGTTACAGTAACTGGGTATTCACCAGGAGCTAAATCACTTAAATCTAACTCAATATCATCACCAGCTTCAAAGAAGTAATCTTTACCATCAACACTAACAACAACATAACCAGTAGCATCCTCAGGCAATTCAACAGCAACATCACTACCATCTACATCAACAGTAACATTAGCATCCTCAGGAACAACCTCAGGAACAATTACTTTATCAGTAACAGTAGCATTGTTGAAGTATTCATCACCCCAGTATTCTACAGTTACATCATATTCACCAGCTTCTAAATCAGCAACATCAATAACAATTGGAGCTTCGCTAGCATCTTCGACATATGAATTGTCACCAACTGTTACAATAACTATACCAGTAGCGTTTTCGTTAATTGTTACAGTAATGACTGTGTCTTTTACTTCTGCATTGAGTTCAGCATCTAATAATTCTGGAACTTCTAATTCAGTTGTAAATGATGCATTATTGTAGTTTTCATCACCTAAATATGTTATATCAACAGGATATTTGCCAGGAGCTAATTCAGAAATTTCAATTATAGCAGTTCCGTTTTCAACATCAGCATAGTATCCTTTACCGTCCACTTTAGCTAAAACAATACCAGTAGCATTTTCAGGTAATGTTAAAGTTAAAGTTGAATTTTCAATAGAAGCAACAATATCTTCAGTGATTTCTGCATCGACTTTGGAGATTTCAAATGTGGTTTCAGCGAATGCTGGACCATAGGCAACGCCATCTCCATCATAAGTTACGGAAACAGTGTATGTACCAGCAGTCAATTGTCCTAAATCTAAAGTTGCAATACCGTTTTCAATAGGAACTTCAGTTTCTTCACCATTGAATAAGATAGTTACATTTCCTTCAGCAGAAATTGTTACTGTAATTATTTCATTATCGAATACTGTAACATTTTCACCAGCAACAGTCATGTTTGCGTCAAATCCTAATGCATATAATGTTTTATCTGCAACAGCATAAATGATACCATTATTGTCCATAGCTAACTGACCGGTTACTTTGGAACCTAAATTAATAGCCCATAATAACTCTCCTTCAGCACTGATAGCTACAACATCACCAGCAGCAGTGCTTACATATACATTGCTGTCAGCATCAAGAATGATACTTACACCAGTGGCACCAAGATCATATACCATGCTTTCACTACCGTCAGCAGTATCATATTTATATAAAGTTCCATTAGCGTTTACAGCATATAAGAATCCGTTTTCATTGTCAACTGCAAGAGTTGTACCGATTCCATCAGTTACTGTTACATTCCAGATAATACCTTCAGTATTTATTGCAAAAATTCCATTGAGACCACTATCTAAAATATATACAATATTATTTGAATCGATAACAGGTCTTCCAACACCATTAATGTTGGTGTCACTGAATACAGTAGCACCTGTAGCGATATTAACTATTTTAAATCCTTTGACTGTGTTTGCATATATGTATCCTTGTTTATCGAATGATGGTGAAGCTTTCATAGCTTGAGAACCGTAACTTACACCAGTTACTTCAACTAAGAACAAGTAGAATCCGTAAGGTTCCCATTCATAGTCAGTTTCATCGAAAACACTTACCCAGTAGTTTCCAGACCAGCCTTGGCCGTCAGCAGGATAACCATAATCTGTTGGAGTGTAAATTCTTCCATCAGGACCGGTTATTGGAGCAAAAGCACTTGAAGCAGACCAGAAGTTACCAGGAATAGCAGCACCAGTAGTTGCATTGTAAATCATCATAGCATTATGATATTGTGGTGATAAAATTAATTCATCATGGTATAATGCTATACCTGCAGAACCGATACCTCCAGACCAGATTAAAGTACCGTTATTTGTAAATGCATATGTTTTGGATCCGTCATTTACATAAACATTTCCTAATCCATCAATGATGGCTGAAGAACGTAAATCACCGTTTAAAGCAGCCTCCCAAATGATTGAAATACCATCTTCACGAGTAGCGTTAGCAACACCGGAGTTTTGTGGGTTTCCACCTACACTAGGCCATTGAGAAGTTCTAGGGATTTTAAGTGAAACGGTTCCATTGTTTGCAGGAATATTTTCATTACCTTCATAGATTACTTTGATTTCATAGTTTCCAGGTTCTAATTTAGCAAAAGTAGCACTACCAGTACCGTTTTCAATAGTACCTTCACCAACTGTTTCATTGTTTGCAGTTACAGTGAACTTACCAGTTGCATCAGAAAGAGTGCTATGTGGATAAACACTATCACCAACATTCACATTAACAGTTATTTCATCATCATTAACAATGACATTAGTTGATACTTTAGGAAGAACAGTTAATGAAAAAGTAGCGTTTACAGGATTATAAACATCATCACCAGTAAAAGCAATAATCATATTATAATTACCTGAATTAATATCCCATAAATCTAATTCAAAACCATCATAGACATCATATTTATTTGAACTTAATTCTTCATCGTTTTTGTAAACTTTGAAATTGTTAGTACCAACAGATACGATTGTACTATTTTGAATAAGATTGAAATTGAAATATGCGAAATCTTCCATTGTAATTTCTTCAGGAACACCTTCAAACTCAACATCCAATTTAGCAATATCTACAGTAGCATTACCAGTTGCAGGCATATATACATCATTACCTTCAAAGGTAGCAACAATAGTCTGGTTACCTCCAGGAATAGTAGTGGTTAACTCTGCAACAGTTCCGTTAATAGCTACAGAAATGTTTTGACCGCCGATAGTAAATATTACATTACCTTCAGTGGTTTCGTTTAAGGTTGCAGTGATTGTAACATTGTCTAAAGCAGTGTATTCACCTTCAGGAACAGTTACTTCAATAGAAATAGGGTCTCTGTATCCTAATGCGAAAAGAGTGTCATTAGTGTATGCATAGATTATACCTTCTTTGTTCATAGCTAATCCACCAGCAATTGGGGCACCTAAATTGATAGTCCATAATAGATTGCCCTCACTGTCTAATGCAGTTACATATCCATTAAAATCACCAACATAGACTTTACTATCACCGTCAACGATTATACTTTTAGCTTTTGCACCTAAATCATAGACAAAGGTTTCATTTCCGTCATTAATGTCATATTTGTATAAAGTACCTTCATTGTTGACTGAATATACGAATCCATTGTAATTATCAATAGCTAAAGTGGTTCCAACAGTACCTGAAACTGTAGTGTTCCATAAGTAGCCTTCAGCGGTTAATGCATAAAGTGAATTTTCAGTTTCTTTAGTTAAGTAGAATACGATGTTTGATTCACTTACTGCAGGTCTTGCATTAGTGGATATGCTTGGATCTGAAAATATTTTAGCTCCAGAGTAAACATTGACTGCGCGAATACCGCCTTTAGTAGCTACCCACATGTTGCCCTCATCATCAAATACAGGAGGTGCAATAGCTTCAGTGTCGATGTAAGCAGCATCCCAGTTAAATGTATTACCATCATATTTTATAACAGTTATCCAATTTCCGTTATTCGCCATGTTATTGAACTCAGAAACAATGTATACTCTTCCGTCAGGTCCTTCAACCGGGTAGAACATTGAACATGAAACCCAATTAAAAATACCAGAGTATGATTTACCTGTTAAGAAATCATAGATGACAATTTCATCATCGGTACGTTCAGCCATGATAATACTGTCATTGTAAAGACCTATACCCGGTACTTTTCTACCCGGAGCTTTAGAGAATAAAACATTTCCTTCTTGGTCATATACATAGACAAGATAACCATCATTGAGGAATATAAGTCCATCAGAACCGATTAATGGAGAGTATGTTGCTTCAACAATCCTCGTAATTTCACCAGTGTATTCTTTTCTAATATTGTTAGGGTATTTTGTTATGTTAATGGATTGATCATTGCTCCAAAGGATATATACATCATCTACAGGACGAGTATAATCAGGATTTCCACTGTTTTTATTGTCAAAGCCAGTAGTTACCCATTGAGGAGTTCCCTGAGTCCTGTTTATGACAATACTTTTTGAGGAGGTGTAATTGTTTCCATTATTGTTTTGCCAGACAACAGTGAAATAATGTACACCTGAATCTAAATTATCTGCTTTAAATTCAGGAAATCCATCATTACCTGTGACATTTCCTAAATATTCATCATAATCATAGACATGTACAACACCGTTGTTGTCATGACCGAATCTATCGTTGAATGTTAAGGTTACATTATTTCCATTGCTTGTTAAACTGACATCCAAACCAGTCGGTTCGCAAACAAATGTAACTTCAATTGAAAACGGATCATAATTAATATCACCTTCATAGGTAATGTTTTTCACTTCAGGACCCACAACATCAGCACGGTTTGCCCAATTAATCGTTACAACACCATTTTCATTCAAATTACCTGTACATGGCTGACTACCTGTAGGAATTGAAACCTTACCTGTTGGAATAGGATAGCCATCTTCAACAGTAATGGTTATAGTAACAGGAATAACAGTGTTGACTGTTTTTGTAGGTTCCTCAGGAGAAACAGTCATGCTGGTTACGTTATGTTTTAAAATATCAAAAGTGTAATTAAAATCATGACTTACATATTTATATTTAGAACTTGTGAAATGTACAGTTAAATTGTAGGAACCGTTCATTAATTTTTTAGTAACATCAACGCTTGCAATCGCATCCCTTTGTAGATTGCCGTAATTTTGTGAAAATGAATTTGGACCAACAAAATCAACAGAGACTCTACCACCATAACTTAGCTCACTTGTAAAGTTAAATGTGAATTTACCTCCATCTTGAGTAATAATGCATAGTGGAATATATTTAACTACATCAAATGTATCGGTTAATTTTTTAACCTTATGGTAGTTATCTCCATTATAAGTAAGATTGATTTGGTGAGTTCCATTGCTTAAACTGCTATCCATGTTTGTAGTGCCACTGGTAGAACCCCATGTTCTAGACCAACCACTATCTAAATTACAGGTAACAGACCCACTGACACTCATTTCAGAATCTTTAACTGCATATGTGATATAACCATTATCAGGATTAATACTGTAAGTTATTTCAACATCCCTTTTTTCAATTTCAAATTTGGAATCAGATTTTTCTTTTTTAAGGGTAGGTGCATAATTAGGGCTGCCTAAGTATTCATAATAGATATCATAGATTCCACCTATTAATTCATCACCCTTATTAACAATGACAACACCTTTTACAACAGGGACTTCATACATTGTACCATTAAGGTATACTGCTAATGTACCGTCAACAGGTCCATTATTACCTGATACAGAAATTACAATAGTACCATTGTTACGTACAGTAGTATTCTCAACGAATAATACATCAATACTATCAATAGTACCTGCAGAGAGAGTATAATTTATAGTGTAGCCGTCGACTGTTGCATTAATGCTACTTTCACCAGTAATTGGTGAAGTGTATGTGACAGTAGCTATACCATGAGTTAACTCAAGTTCAGTATTGTCAACATTACCTTCAAAGATGATTTGCCTTACAGGCAATGCATCGATATCAGGTATTGCATTATTATCAGAGTCTCTGATAAATCCTGCATATATGGTTTCACCTTCATTATATGCTTCTAACCTGAGATATTTTTTAGGTGTGGAAAGAGTATTTTCAATTCTAACCAAATTTTCAGGATTATTGGTAATCCACCAGTTGTATTCTTCTGCAACATTAGCAGCGTTATTTCTTAACCTGATTTGAGCGGAAGAATTATCTTTAAATATATTATATGAGATAGTTCCTTTACCGTTACCTTCATAGTAAATTGTAGGCCAATCATTGTCTGCAGAATTATTTACGAATATACAACCAGTAATATTGGCATTACGGGTATAAATAGCTCCGTTACCATTAGATGCAGTGTTGTTTATGAAAGTACAATTAATTATATTATTATTGGAGTTTGAACCAATTGAATAAATTGCACCAGCACGAGCACCTCTTCCACGTTCATTATTATTGTCACCTTTATTTTCAATGAATTGAGTGTTGACTACATTAAAATTTACATAATCACCACAAGCAACAGCCCCCCCATACTGATCAGCACCATAATACCAATCATCTTTAGGAGTTGCCTTGTTTGTATTATTTTTAAATAAAGAGTCTTTAATTGTTAAAGTAGTTCTATCTTCAGCATAAATAGCACCACCATTCTTTTGACCCTCATACAATACATTATCAATGAAAGTACAGTTTTCTACTGTAAGAGTCCCGCTGCCTAAATAAATAGCACCACCATGGCCTGAAGTAGCATAAGCATCAGAAATGATTAAATCTTTTAAAATAACATTAGAATTATTACCTATGTTGAATATTCTTACCAAATCAGTACCATTGATAACATGATTGTTACCGTTAATAGTGATGTCATTGTTTACATTGATTCCATCTTTATATAATCCATATTCGGCAGGATATAAAGTAAAATTATAATCTAAATCAATGACAGCACTATTTCTAATTTTTGAATCTAAATCCCAAAATCCTCCAGGTAATTCTTCTGGAACATAAATGGTTTGTTCATATGTTAATCCTGTTGCATATACACCATCCTGAACGATTTTAAGAGTATTAGAACCGAATATTTTTTCAAATGATACAGAAGACTTGCCATCTTCACCAACAGTACCATTAGCAACTTTTTCATCAGCCACATAAACAGTAAAATTAGCAGGACCGTCATTTGTTGAAATATCGACAGTTATAACATCAGTTATTGTTACTGTAGCATCCAATTTTCTCGGTTCCATTAAGACCAATGTTACTTTTTGAGAAAATGATCTATCTGCATTACAAAGAACAAAATCATATGTCCCTGTGAAAACATTTAAACTGTATTGATCGGTAAACATCATACAATCATCAAACTTAATATATTGATAATCATCAATGACACCATCACCACCATTATCCCATGGAGGCATAAATGGGAAATATTCGTTCATAGCATCTTTTCCATTAAAATCAAAATCAGAGTTATATGAATCCAATTTAATCACATTATCATTTTCATCATAGACATTGAAATAGATTTTAGAATATTGATACCCATAACTATCCCAGTCCCCTTCACTTCCAGGTTCCCAGTTTTCGGCTTTCATGAAAGTAATCACACCATCAACCTCATCTTTAAATTCGACTCTAGTGAATTGACCATCACCAATCAATCCTTCTTCATCTTCGCTAACCCCCAGTAAGGAGCTATCGGAGTCATTCGTACCTATGTCATCACAGACATAGTCAAATCCATCACTTTCTACATCCAAGTCAATATCACTTGATATAGAAATATCCGAATTTGAATCAAGTTCATTGTCAATAGCAGTTGCACTGACTGCACCAATGCTTAAAACCACCATTAACAATATAGAAATAAATAAAAATTTCTTCTTCATAGTTACCATCTATACTACCAATTTAATGCAAATTTCAATTAAATATGTTTTTCAATTAAAAATGAAAATTATAAAATTTAAATTGAAAATTACATATTTAATAATTATATCAATTAAATATAAAAATATATCCATTTTTTATATTATAAAATAGTAAAACATAATATAAACTATATATGTATAAAAAATTTAAAATTTAAATAAATGGGATGTAATAGCAATACATAATAATTCCATTTTTTAAATCAAAAAAATTAAATCAATTTTAATATAAATTATTAATCAATAAATCAATATAATTTTATAATATTTAAATTAAATTTAATGGTGTATGAAATGAAAAGGATAATACTAATTACATTAATAATCTGCATATTTTTATCAATGAGTTGTGTAAATGCAATTGATAACATTAATTATAGCAATTCTACAACAAATTGTGATGCTTCAAGTGAAACTATTTTAACCACTACGATTGATGAAGATGAAAATCCAACACTAGGTTATGGAACTTATAACGGTCTGAATAATGAACCCGCATGGGTTGTAAACAATTATGAAATAACACTCAACAAAGTTAATTCACACAACAATGTTGAAATTCTGGTTAATTTTTCTGGAATAACCCAAGTAACTGAATTCACTTTAATCAAATATCCAGTATATATTGTGGAAAATGAAGAAATAATAGGCCAAATTCCTCTTTCATCAGTGTCAAATAACGACTATCCGACAACAATCGGAGCAACATATTCGTTTAACGCAACATTCAATTATACAATAAAAAATTACGATACTGAACTTAAAGTGAAATTATGCAGCTTGGATTCAAATACACTGATTTTTGAAAAAAAACTACCTGTTACACTACATGGGCTTGATGAAAACTCCATCATAATCTCAAATGAAAATAATGAAACAATAACTTCTAATTCAAGCTGGACAAATTCAATCGAATCACTTGAAAATGCAATAAAACTTGCTGAAAATAATGGAACCATATATCTGAATGATTTGACATTATATTCCAACAATAAACTAAACAACCAAATCGAAATATCAAAAAATATCACAATCATCGGGAAGAACGTGAAGATTTATGGAATGGATAATGATTATCTTTTCAAAATAAAATCCAAAGTCACCTTTAAAAATATACTCTTTGAAAATACCTTCGATTATTTAATTGAAAATGAAAATGAATGTATTCTGGAAAATTGTACCTTCAGAAATACCTATGGAAAAGTTATTAATAATAACGGAAAATTGAAAATAATAAATTCCAAATTCAGTGAAATAAAAAAATTTCAAACATTATCCAAATGGAATACTGTCGATAATAACATAACTTCTTTAATTTATAACCAAAATGAATTAAAAATCATCAATACAACTTTTAATGATATTATCATGCCTAAAAAAATAAAAATTATGGAAAATAAAAGTGCTGCAAAAATAAGCAATCCCTCAGTAATATACAATACAAATAATGCATTGATAAACATGACAAACTCAACATTTTATAAAATTGATGCTGAATTAATAATTAATGAAGGTAAACTATTTATAAATAACTGTAATTTCTCAGAAATAAATGTACAAAATCCCAATCTTGAAATAATACCTGATAAAGAAATTAATTTACAAAGTGCAAAAGTCCATTCCTATAAATTGAATTGGGACGATGAAAAGACAATCGGACCAATTTATTCAAGCAATTTCATAAGCATTAATAATACAAATTTTACAAATATCTCACTTAAAGCTAATCGCTTTAGATCATATACTCAAGGTTATGCTAAATTCGACTATTTTGTAAATAACAAAGATCATACAATTTATATTAGAAAAATAAAAACATACAATGAATTTGAGGGAGGAGTAATTTATAATAGTGGAAAACTAATATTAACACAAAGCAGTATTGAAAATGCTGTAGCGACATCAGCCGGAGCAATATACAATACAGGAAACGCATCAATTAACAGATTGAATACTAATAATATACAGGCATTTTGGGGAACCGGAGGAGTAATAATAACAAAAGGAGACATGAACATCACAAATTCCTATTTAAATAACAGTCAGTTGGATATTAGTCACACACAACTCGCAGGAGGTACCATTTATAATGCTGGCAGATTGATGATAGAAAACACAATAATTAATAAAACTCATGCATCAAATATGCGAGGAGGCGCAATATTCAACGAAGGAGAACTAAATATTACTTATTCTTCCATAATTAGTAGCAGTGCACTTGATAAGGGAGGAGCGATTTACAATGACAATGGTGCAACATTAAATGTAAATTCAACACTTTTTGAAAAATGCTCTGGTTCTTATGGAATTATCAGTAATAGAGAATATGGAAATGCAACAATATATAACTCCTCATTCATTGATTGCAAAATCGGATTAGATCAAAGTTATCCAAGAAGATATGTAGGAATAATACTTAACGAAGGAAATATGTTATTTGAAAGAAATATCCTTGACTTCAGAAATTATGTTGCAGATAGCGGATCAGGAACCTACGGTATTCACAATAATGGAAAAATAAAAATAACACACAACCTATTCATAAACACAAACACAACAACAAAAGTAGATAGATGGGGAGATGAAACAAGAAATATCATTATATTCATAATAAATGAGAATGGACATACAGAAATCAGCCATAACTACTTTGATACAAACAAAGACCCATATGGAAACTTTTCATCAGCAGATGTCGGACATTATTTCGTATTAGATATTGAACCCGAATACATTCCGCTCCAAATCGGAGAAGAAACAAATATAACCACAACATTGAAATTAGACAATGGAAAATACTACAAAAACTACGAATTGTTACCAAACATAACCATAGAATTCACCATAACGGGAAATAATGAAAATTATATAGTTAATGTGCCAATGCTAAATGGAAAGGCCAGTATAACATTTAACAAAACACAAACCAAAGGATCATACAACATAACTGCAAGATTAGGATACTGTATCAAAGAAATCACAGTAGATATTGGTAAAAATTACTCACAAATGGAAGTGAAGGCTGATGAAATATTCTATGGAGAGAATGCGACATTTTACATGAATGTGATTGGAAATCTAACACACCAACCAACAGGACACATTTCAGTAATTGTCGATGACAAAAAATACACAACTCCAATTAATAATACACATGCAAACATAACAATCACCGGATTAATACCCAAAACATACGATTTAATAATTAGATATGAAGGAGACGAAGACTACTTCAAATCAATATTCCATCATAACTACACTGTCCACAAAAGACCGACCAGTATAAACATGTCAATACCTGAAATTTATTATGGAGAAACAGGAGTTTTAACTGTCAATTTAACACCTAACGGAGTATCAACACAGGCATACATGTATATTACAGATGAAACAAACAAAACCACGAAAAAAACTGTTTATGTAAGAGACGGTACAGAATTAAAACTCAAAAATTATGCTGCAGGAGAATACAACATAACCATAGAAACCTGGGAAAACCTGAAATATGAATCATCTAATGCAACAGCAATATTTAAAGTAAACAAGTTTGAAACCAATTTAACAATCAATGCAACAGACATCAACGCAGGCGAAACAGAAATACTAAACATAACACTATCACCAAAAGGAGAAGTAGCAGGAGAAGCGATACTCCAAATAAACAACTACACAGACATAATATATCTCAAAAATGGAGAAAATACCATT
>JAFRFB010000102.1 GCA_017434555.1 Methanobrevibacter sp.
AATCTTCGTTAAAAGTAGTTTGAATGCCTTGTTCTTCATTTTCAAGATTTTCATATTCTTTTAATAATTCTTCATTAAGTTTGATTTCTTCTTCCATAATATAAATCCTCCTTTGTTACATAATAGATATATATAAAAGCCAAAACCCCCTGTTGTTTCTTTTATATTATATGTCTAATCTAAGTTGTTCTTCTTTTGGTTCATTATTTTCTTCTTCATCTTTGCTTAATACCTCAACAGGTATATTCAACATAAATATATCTTTAATTTTTAATAATACTTTGCCTGCGTATATTAAATTGGCACCCTTTAATAGAATAGTTGTTCCAGTTAATGTTGTAACCATTGTTCCATTAATTGTTGCAACTTCCATAGGGAATACGATTGTAGAAGCATAAATTAAAGCTAGCCCAATTAAAGTAAATACGGCCTTACTAATTCCACTAACTAACTTTTCTTTATTAAATTCTTGTTTTAAATCTGCCAATTTTGTTCCTATAAGTATGTTTGCAAGCATTAGGCAAATTAAAGATACTATAACTTGTACAAATTCTGGCATAATAAATCCCCCTTTTAATCGTTATCTAACATTTCTTGAACTTTATCTCTGTATTTTTCTGGCACATCATCAATAGTAATTTTACCCATTTTTACTTGTAAATAATAAAACTTAACCATTTAATACCTCCATAATTTCTAGTACAGCTTCTTCAAGAGCATCAACTCTATCATTAACTGTGATTTCTCCTGATGGTGAATAGTTTAAGTATTTCATAGGGTTTTTTTGTACCATTTCTTCTGTAATATGACTTTGAGATACTCTAAATTCGTTAGTGTCATATACATATTCTGTGCCTTCTTCGGTTTTTCTTGTTTCTACAAATGAATTAATCCATACATCTGCTAAATTACTTTTTGGCAATTTCATATAGATATATGCAGGTTGTTCATTAGTATATACTGCTTCTCTTGTTCGCATTTGAAATAACCTCCTTTGCTTTTTTAATAATTCTTTCTAATTTGATTTGTTGAGAATATTTATAACTCCAGCTATGGACAAAATAACCATAATAACTTATGGCTCTATATGCCGTAATTAAATCCATCTCATAACCATTTCTCTGTATGCTTCTATATAAACGGTTTGCTCTATTAAATATTCTCTTTCTCACGGATGTTTTATTTGTTCTTATTCTATATCCCATCATATCAATATCTCTGCTATCTAATTCGAAAAGTTGTTCATTCTCTTTAAGAGTTAATCCTAAATTGTCTTTAAGATATCTTTTCATTTGTTTAACAGCAGATTTCATATGTTTTTTATTTGAACCAAAAAGAATAATATCATCCATATAAAATAATTGATGATGAACTAAACGAACTCTTTTGCCTCTCTTATATGTATATAATTGTTCGCTTACATAATGATATAAATAAGATAAATAATAATTAGCTAAATATTGAGATAAATAAGAGCCAATACTTAATCCTTGTTTATAAGTGTCTATTAATGAATATAATAAATATAGTACTTCTTCGCTCTTGATATCTCTAGCTAATAATTTTTTAATTCTATTGTGGTCAACACTCGGATAATACTTGCGAATATCACATTTAAAAACCCAACGGCATTCGTAGGGTTTGGTTCTTATCCAAGTTTCTATAGCGCTCTTGCCAAAGACTTGACCTTTATTTCGTAAACTAGCACATTGATAGTAGCCAACTTTTGCT
>JAFRFB010000103.1 GCA_017434555.1 Methanobrevibacter sp.
AAAAATAAGAAAAATCAAGCAAAAAAAATTGAAAATACATGATTGAACATTATTTAAAATTAATTTAAAAAATTAGTAAAAAGTTGAACAGTTATTAATAACTAATAATTTCCGCCAACACTCAAAATAATTAAAAAAAAAGAAAAAGAGATATAAGTAATTAATAACCGGTTACGCCGCCTTGAGCTGCAGATTGAATTTGTTGAGCTTGACCTTGAAGATTAGCCAAAATATCAGTAATTTGCTGTAAATTAGCTAACATTTTATCTAAACTATCTTCCAAATCTTTTTTCTGCCCAGCAATAATAACCTTTGCACCTTCAGCATCTTTTTTAATAGCGTATCCTGCACCAATACTTATAATAATTTCATCAGTATCTTTAAGTTCCCCTTTAATGAAAGAACCAGCACCTACAGGTACAAAAGCTTCAACAGCTTTTTCACCATTTAAATCATCTAAAGTGTTGGTTAATGCATCAACTTCAGAAATGGAAGCTTGAATTAATTCAATTTGTTGGCGAACCAAATCTGCCTGTTGGTTGTATGCATTAATTTCATTAATGAGTTCGTTTAATTTTTGCTGATCTTCCATAATAACACCTCATGAAGTGTCTTATAAAATCTCTTTTACAATTGGGTCTTGAACATCTTCAGGAGCGATTTCAGCAATTTCAGAAATTTTGATTTGATTTCTGTTAATACCGTGTTTGCTTCCGAAACGTTCATAAATTTTTTCTTCAATATCAGCTTCACTGGTAGCTTTATATTCTTTTACAAATTTATGAAACTCATCACCCATTACAAAAGTACCTTTAACTCTGTAAATTTTAGTTATCATATTAAATCCCTCAGATATTTATAAATCATCTAAAAAGCCTAATGCTTCTTCAACTCTAGCCATTTCAGGACCAGTACTGTCTTTAGCAACAATTGCTCCATTTGAATTAGCAATGGAACATGCTCCAACTAAAGATATTCCTCTTCCCACAGTACCAATATCTCCTTCAACACCAAATACTTTACGAGAAAAGTCAACTTCGCTTTCAACAGCAGTGCTGCTAATCAAAAATCCTTTATTGGTTACGGATATTAATGAACCGATAATATCACTTCCAACCATTGAAGTTGCTTCGACATTAACATCCAAAGTGGATTCGATTGTATTAATAGCATCTTCGGATAAAAAAGGACTTACAATAGCACCAGTATCATTTGCTGCAACGATATTTCCAACAGCAGAATAATTACCTGGAATAGCGGCTACTTCAAGACCTAATTTTTCAAACTGTTCAACTTCTCTATCTAAAACGTGTGGGGAAACAACAATACCATTTGAATTAGCTACAGATAAAGATCCAATAAGGCTACTTCCGGAAACAGAAGATCTCACAGCAGGTACTTCCAATATTTCCTCTACTAATTTAACTTTCTCATCGATTAAATTATAAGGAACAATAACAAAGTCATCAGTTGCTTGAATGAAAACTCCAATATTCGGATTTCCTACAATATCGATTCTTTTCAACATATTGTCACCTCACTTGTTAAGTATTTGAAAAAGGTACGATAGCTATTCTGCTAAAGTAGCTTCTACAACACCATCATCATCTTTAACTGCTTTTACAGTAATCTTAGAAGGTATTTTTTGAATACCTCTTGCCCAAATTACATGATTGATTGATTCATCAAGTTTTACTTCTTCAGCTTTCATGTGTTTGGTTAAGAAATTTTTAACTTCCCTGATAGCTCTAGGAGCTCTGATAGTCCTTTTAACATTTTTTACGTTTCTAAGTGGAATTGTGTAAACTCTTTCCATGATAAATCCCCCTTATAATTTAAGGCTGTTTCTTCTCCAATGTCTAGGTTTAGGTCTGTATCTAAGTTTACGATTAGTTTTAGCATAAGCCCAGATTGGAATTCTCCTATTTTGTTTGTTTGCTTTTGCCATTCTCAATTTTTTAGCTAATGGTTTATTTCTACTCATTTTCTCACCTGTGAATAAAGTATAATAATTATTTTTTATATCCCATAACCCGAGTTTGATAGTGTTCCGGAAATATATCTAGAGAATTTCCTCCTTTCTCATCAATCAAAGTCCTTATTTCAACCTCATAATCAGAGCTGTTATCCTTATTGCTTTTTTCATGAGATATTTCAAATAGGTTAGATGTTATTAATTTGACGGATTTGTGACCAAAACTATCCAAATTAATGTATTGAACATTTTTCCTATCTTCAAGACTTCTTATTTGATTGACATTGAGTTTCGGAGTCCTGTCATCCCTTCTTGTTCCATCGGCAATAATATCATATCTTTCAGCAACCTCTTCAATGACCGTATCATGAATGAATTTTATTCCATCGTTTGGAAATCCGTCATTCATAATCATGTCACAGGTTTTATCTAAAATCTCAAAATCCAAATCCAAGACTTTATGAGTAAAACCCAATGATTCTGCTGATTTACTGGCAGGAACATATGAATCATAAACACCGAAATTTGCAGTGCATAATTCAACATCAAGACCTAATCTTTTAAGCATTACAGCCATAAAAGATGAATCTTTACCGCCACTATATAATACAGCCGCTTTCATGGATACTATTTCCTTGTAATTTTAATCTCCCTTTTTTGACCAGCAATCTGTCTTAGAAGAACTTTTAATTGTTCATCTGTGACTTTCCCTCTTAAACTACCTGCCTGAGCGGATTGAATCAATTGAATTTCAATTTGATTAACAAGCTCCGGTTTAGTTAATCTGAGGTTAGCTAATCTGTTACGAGCTTCAGGGGTCAAAATTTGACCTAAAATCTGTTTTTTCTGAGCTTCGAATTGTGCCTGTGCTTCTTGTTGTTGCAATTGCTGTTGTGCAGCAGCCTGTTGCTGTTGTGCTTGTTGAGCAGCAGCTTGCTGTGCTTGCAACTCAGCCATTCTTTTTTGACGAATTTCATCAAGATCGCTCATATCAAACTCTCCATATAAGTTAATTAGTATTTTGCAAGTTCAGGAATATCTTTAATGATTTCACCAGAAGTTTTATCTAAAAAGGATCTTCCTTTAGGAGAAACAACTCTTCCTCCTTCAACTTTTTCAACTAAACCTGCGTCTTCTAATTGGTGAAGAGCATTTCTAATGATAGCTCCACTACCTTTTCTAAATACTTCAGGAGTTACACCACGGTCTTTTTTACCACCGTAGAAAGTTCTTAAACTCATTACTCCAACAGGTCCATCCATGTACACTCTTCTAATGATAGATGCACATCTTACATACCACCAATCAGCATTTTCTGGTTTTCTTTCTTTGTGAACACCAGTTTTAACAAAATTGGACCATGCAGGGGAATTGATTTTATCATTTTCTTTAAATTCTTCTGCGACTTTTTCAATTAATAAATCTGCAGGTACATCAAATACAGTAGTCATATTAATTCTCCAATATTTTATTAAATAATTGTCCTCTTAATCCACTGTAAATTTAAGACCTAAAAAAATAGGGCCTGTAACTCTAAATTTAAGTAATTCTTAAGGCTTCTTTTTGTAAATTACAGCAACATGTCCTCTAACGTCGATGAGTTTGCATCGAGTTTTTTCGACAATTTCTGCAATATAAGTATCTTTATCTCTAGCGATATTTTTTGCAAATTTAAGTTTGACAATTTCATTAGCTTTTAGCTGGCGTTTGATTTCTTCAATGACATTGTCATTAACACCGCTTTTACCAATATTAATTGTCATCGCGGAAAGAGCTCTATTCATCATTTCTTTTTTTGATTGACTCATACTTAGCTCTCCTCTTATTTTTCTTTTCCTTATTGTAAGGAATTCTCATAACATGGCCACATTCTCCACAAAAAATGTTAACTTTCTCGTCAACTAGCCGGACGGATGAATTATGACCATAGTAAAGGAACTTACCGCATTTCCTGCAATACCTTCTAGACCATTTTTCAGGAATTTTGGTATTGTATTTGGTGGACAATTTTCTAGCCAATTCAACATATCTATGGGATCGTTCAGGATGGGTGATGAATTCCATCTCAGCACGCTCAAAAAGAATATTCATTCTTTCAATAGCTATTTCAATCATCCATTTAGGTCGTTTTCCTCTACTCAAAAATATCCTCCTTAATTGTCGGATATAATATTCAAAAATTGAATTAAAATGATTTGCGCAAATTAAAACAAAAACCATAGTTAATGATAACCTTAGGTTAAAATGAATATTAAAAATAATTATGATTTTCACCATTAATAAATGTTATGTTAAAATTGAAAATTAAAGTATAAATAACATAAATTAGTCAGAACAATTTTTATAAATTGATATAATTTAACCTTTTGATTAAAATATTGATTAAACAAGGTAAAATTGTAATCAAAAGAAACTAAATAATTTATATACTAAAATAACCTAATATAGTTTTGTAAATTTAAAATAATGCTAGCATGAAAATTAATTTATAAAGAGGTTTTAAAATGAGAATAATTCCCTTGGATAATAATATAAAAAACCGTTATGATTCGCTTTTTAAAATAGCGACACATGCATTTGTAAACGGTTTAATTCCATTGCTAGATTTGCCGGAAGACGACTATATCATCATATCCAATGAGATATTCAACCCCGGACACGACATGAAGATAATGGATATACTGTTGAAAGGAAAAAATGGATACATCAATATAGAATTTCACAAACAGCCACTGTCAAAATCCCATTTAAACAGAGATTTTGAGTATGTGCTACAATGTTATTTCCATTATGGAGAAACAATGGATCAAAAAATTGTTATTTTAGATAATGATCGAAAATCAGTAGATAAACTACAGATTTTAAAGAATTTAGAATACAAAGCAGACTGTTATTTCACACCGGAAATTGATGGTGCAACAACATTAAATATCATTAAAGACAAAACCATGAATAACAAAATATTAACCGATTACGAACAATACGTATTCTCCATATTACCACTCACCAACCATGGTCACGATAATGTAGAGAAGCTAGTTGAAGAGTTGTGCCATTTAACAAAAGAATTAAACATCCCAGAAAAGAATAGAGAAGCAATAGCATTCTGCCAAATGATACTGGTTGACATATTCGTTAATAACACAACTCTAAAAGACAAACTAATGGACGTGATTAGAATGACATCATCATACATAGAAGAAAGAGAAAACAGACTAAGAAACATATCAAAAGAAGAAACACTAAAAGCCGAAAAAAGAGCAGAAAAAGAAAAACAAAAAAGAATCCAAGCAGAACAAAAAACAATGCAAGCAGAACAAAAAACAATGCAAGCAGAAGAAAAACAAATCCAAGCAGAAGAAAAACTTAAAGAAATAGAGACTATCATAAAAGAAAACACAAATGACCAAAAAAACCAATTAAACAAAAAGACAATACAAAAAATATTAGCAATAACCAGCACAATTTAATTAAAAAAATAAAGGGATAAAAAAAGCAATTTTTAACAAATTGCATCCTCATATTTTATTAAAAATAATATAATAATGAACTTTCTTTACTATCCAGTTACTGTAATTTTGTTTGAAATACAACATCCCTCAGAATTGATGTAATGATGTATTTACCAGGTTGTAAATTAATGTTTAACTTAAATTGGCCTGCACTTCCAGTTACTCTGTTGTATGAAAGACCATTGATGTTAAACTGGACAGTTTGTCGTGCATAAGGTTTTCCTTTGCCATCAAGCAATGTAGCTACAAACTGGTCAGAAGTATCGTATTGTTTTACCATGTCTTCAGCGTTCAATATACGAGTAACCAGTCCATGAAGTCAATTTCGCCAAAAGATAAGTCTTTCTGGCCATTGATAACATCCATAAGAATTGATACTGCCTCACCAATAGCTAAATCACTTACATCCAGCTCATAAACATTATTATCATAAATATCCAAACTTTCAGCCGAACAAACACCCATGGCTTCAGCTTCCAGGTTTTCATTGATTTTAGATGAAGAATAATTTCTTAATGCAAGCCTTTCTTTTAGAATTTCCGGTCTGCACCTTAAAACAATCAATTTATCAGCACCAGAACATAAATGGGATAAATGACCTTCAACAATCAGATTATCATGTTCAGAAATAATTTTTAAAAGTAAATCGTTTAAAGCATCAACATCAATGATTTTATAGCCCTTATCCTCATCAATACCTAAAACTAAATTGTTAGAAATAGCTAAATCATTAATTTTAACTAATTCCCAATTTAATTTTTCAGATAACTTTTCACTGATAGTGGTTTTTCCAGTACATGGAGTACCACTGATAAAAATAATATTAGACATAGTATCTATTTTTTCAAGATGATTCTTAAAACATCTTCGTCTTCCAAGACATGATCAGGCCCAACTTTCTGTCCAGGGAATTTAACTGATGTTCCCCATACCTTAGCATGACGGAAGTTCTTAACGAATTCTCTGTGCAGCTTTCCACATGCATCGATGACTGTAGAACCTTTTTTAATAACCAACGGATCTTCCATATCCGCTTTTCTTCCTTGTGGCTTTAAGTAAACCCTTACCAAATCTAGATTATCGAATATTAAATCCTTTAGCTCATCGATATTGGTTTTTTTATCTGCAGAAATCGGAATAAAGTCAGGAATGTATTTTTTAAGTTCCTCGAGATAATTATCATCAACCAAATCCACTTTATTCAATAAAATCAACATTGGAACATAGGATTTATTTCTATCCAACACGTCAATGAACTGGTCCATTGTTACGTCATCTCTGAATAAGACATCTGCATTGTGCATTCCATACTCATTAATAATGGATCTTATTGTCTTTTCATCCAAATGAGTTAAAGGACATGTTGATGAGACTTTAACACCACCAAGTTTTTTTCTATTGACTGTTACATCAGGAGGCTGTTCATTTGGCCTGATACCAATATTTCTTAATTCGGTTAAAATAACATTCAAATGCTGTGGATTTAGAGTATCCAGGACAACCAAAATCAAATCTGCTGTTCTTGCAACAGACAATATCTCCTTACCTCTTCCTTTACCGCTGCTTGCCCCAGTAATAATTCCTGGAATATCGAAAACTTGAATTTTAGCATTTTTATGTTCCATGACTCCCGGAACAATATCTAAAGTTGTGAACTGATAAGCTCCAACTTTACTTTCGGCATTGGTTATTTCATTCAATAATGTGGACTTACCGACAGAAGGAAAACCGACAAGTACGACAGTAGCATCCCCAGTTTTTTTCATGTGAAATCCCTGACCTTTATGGCCGGAACTGCTGCGTTGAAGAGATTCCTCTTTTAATCTTGAAAGTTTAGCTTTTAATTTACCAATATGGTGTGAAGTAGCTTTATTATATGGGGTTTTTTGAATTTCTTCTTCAATATCTTTAATTTTATCTTCAAGACCCATCAAATCACCATATTAAAAATATAAAAAAAGAGATTGGAAATTATTCCAACCTATCTACTTGTTGTATTGGTAGAGCCTGAGCCTCCACCAGCAACAGTATTATTAAAGTTTATTTTCCACAATGATACACCGTTTTCCATGTGAACCATTTCATATACATTTTGATTTGCACCACCCAATAGATATAATTGAGTGAACATTGAATTGGATAACTTGTTATCAATCAATATTGGAGTGTATACATTTTTCTCACCCATTAGGAATAATGTGTAATTTGCATTTTTCACATCTCCAACAGATTCGTTTTTAACTAAGTATCCGTCTTCAATCACCATAATATTAGAAATGTTCAATGGGTTATATGGAGTACCATTAATGAAAATTCCACTATTGTTATATGTATTTATTGCCTCAGTGTAAGCAGTGGTTGAATTATTACCTTCTCCTCTTTGGATAACTGCATTTACAAGTAAACCTGATTGGTTGAGTAAAGCCAATTTACCGGTTGTACCCGGTTCAACAGTTACCTGCTTGGTAGGAACGTAATAATTATAGTTTTGAGAACTTTGGTTAGTAAAGTTCCAGTCACCGAAGTAACTCCACCAACCAGCTTTTTGAAGCATATCTGAACTTGCAACAAATATTACTGGACGTGGATTTGCAGGGTGAGTACCATTAACAACTTCAGCTGCCTGTTCATTAGTTAAATGATAATTGTTAACTAAAGTGCTTGTAGCATTTTCAGCAGTCATTGGTAAAATTTCTTTAAGGATATCAGTAGTTTTACCATAATCTCCTGTGTAATTATATAATGCTTCCTGAGGTTTAGTACCTGAAGTATCCAACATTCTGAAAATAGCTGCGGAATATTCCAAATCACTTGTAGTCATCGCCTGACCCAGCCAGAATGCACGGTCTCCTGACTGAGAACCTCCATCGAATGTTACTTGTCTGTCAGCAGCAATCTCAAAGAGGTAACCGAAGTCCCACCAGGATGTGATTACAGTACTATTATCAGTATTTTCATTAATCCAAGTCATGGAATTCCACATCGGATCACTAGTACCTGGAACTACTTGATTTGAAGTAATGTAAGCTCCACAAACAGTAGGTGATACTAATGCAAGAACGATTAATGCAATAGCAATATATTTCTTAATAGGAATTCCAGTATTATCAGCAGATTTGTTTTGTTTTAAAGCATGGATTGATAATATACCAATAGCTAATAATACAACTAATAATATTAAACCATAAATTAAATTGATTTGGGTTAATGGATAAGCTGCAAGAGCAGCACAAAGAATAACAATAACTGTTAACCATTTATCATTGTTTAATCTGTTTTTAATGTAATCAGTAGCGTAACCTATGAATATACCGGTCATTAATCCGAACGGTAAAACAATAGTGGTAATAAATCTTGAACCTCTAGTTACAGCTAAAATTGTAATTAAAGTCCAAACTAAGAATAAACAAGCATATAATATTGTTAAACGTTTATTTTTAGAAATTTCATCTTGAGTACTACCAAAACTACTTAATTGACCAAGGGACAATTTAAATTTACGACTATCATCAATTTTTTTAGAAGCGGAAACCCTATTAGCTTTGCTTGGTTTTGCGTTAGTTTGCTGCTTAGGAGCAGTGATTTTTCTAAGTTTAAATACTCTGGATACTAAAATGTATAATACAATCAAACCAGCAAACATTACAGAGATTCCACCCATACCGTTTACTACACCATTAGTGTTAGCTAAAAATGCTGAACCCATACCTGCACCAAGCAAGTTAGGCATTTGCATCTCTGCAACAGAAATAAGTACGTTAGGGAAACCACCGACTACTGTAGCAGTAGATTGCAAGGAAAGTAAGCTGAGTAAACTGTTAAATATACCAAATACACTGTCAACACCACTGAAAATAGCAAGACCAATAGCACCGATTACTAAAAGTAAAATAATTGACAAGAATTCTTTTTGATGTATTAACCACACTATTTTGTTCGAATATTGACTTTGATCATCACTACCGCTATTAAATATAATACATGCAATTAAGTATACGACTGCGAATATACCCATCATACCTACGTAAAAGATATAACCAGTCCATGAAATTGAAAACAAACCTATTGAAATAATAGATAAAATTGCATAAATTACTTTTAAAGCTAAATTATCTGTTCGTATACATTCAACAAAGAAGAATATAAAGAACAGAGAGAATATGTAATAAAACATATCTGTATCGAAAAATCCTGGGAATGTGTGCGCAAAGTAGTTTGGAGCTAAAGCAATAATCAGAGTTGCTGCAATCGCACCATAATCATTCGTTAATCTGCGGGCAAAAATAAATGCAGGAATAACTGCCAATGATGAGATAATTGCACCAGTCCAGAATGCAACTTCCCTAACACTATAAGATCCAAAGAATTTATTAGCCATGTCATGCAGGAACGATGTTATATATACAATACCCAGTTCATAATTAATTATATTACCATCAGGGGCATACCTATGCATATCCCTCTGTGTACCATCACCATTATCTATATCTCCAACAAAACCATGATCTACATAATCTTCCGTTAACCTTAAGTTATAATATGAATCCATTTCACTAAAATAAGGGAGGCCAGAAGAATCAACATAATCCCCTTTAATTTCATTAGGGAGAATATTGAGATCAGCTGCAGGAGCTCTTAATGCAAAAACAACAGCTAAAAGAATCAAAATAATGATTACAGATTTAGCTACTGTTATCGTTGTTTCTCTATTCATCAAAATCCTCTATTTCAGTTTATTTATTAAAATTTAAAATTAATTATAAGAGTAATTGAACATTTTTCTTAGATTATGCACTCATGTATGCAAAATTACTAAGCAATCCCCCCAGTTCTTGGGTTCACAATGAAACTAAATAAAATTTAGTTACATAATTAATAATGCAATTTAATTCAGCAAATTAAATTTATATCGCATTTAGATAAAAATATCAACAATTTTATGAAAATATTTTTATTAATGTATATATATTATTTTTAACATTATTAAGTATTTTGCATTTAACGCCAAATTATAGAAAATAAAGAAAATTTGAAAAAAATTAATTTTTCAAAAAATTATTTTTTAAGTTTATATTTCAACTCATCCAATGCACAGGTAAAGCGGCATCTAGGAAAACCCTTACATCCGACGAAATCTCCATAACGTCCGGAACGTTTAATCAAATCCCTTCCACAATCCGGACACTTACCGAGAACTTCAATTTGCTCAGGTTCAAGATGTTCCTTACCGCAATTGGAATCAAGACATGCATGTTTAGGCGGCTTGCTTCCAAATGAAATAATAGGCAAACCACATTTCTCACAGGTTTTTTTAAGAAAACGTGCACCTTTAGGAATTGAATATGTATTGTTACAATCAGGATAATTGGAACATCCTACGAAATAACTTTTATTTTTAGGAGAATATCTTTTAATAAGGTTACCGCCACACTTACACTTACCGACAATATTACTTTCCTGATAAGCATCATAAAGTTTGGAACCAATCTCTTCGGTGTTTTTATCGATGTCAACCAAAATCTCTTTAACATCCTTTTCTCCTTCATCGATAACGCTTTCCTTAGTGGTTTCCTCTTTATTAATACCCTCCAATTTATCTTCCAAATCCCTGGTCAATTCCTCGCTGGTAAGATTATTACAATAACTGCTTAAAGTATCAATAAGATTTTTACCCAGCTGATTAACAGAAATTTTATTTCCATCTATGTATTTACGATCATATAACTTGTCAATGATATCAGCACGGGTAGCCTTGGTACCGAGTTCTCTTTTTTCCAACTCTTTAATTAAAGAAGCCTGATTATAACGTGCAGGAGGTTTAGTTTCTTTTTCATCAGAAATAAGCTCCTTAACTGACATTGAATCCCCTTCCTTAATTTCAGGGAACTTTTCATCGTCAATTTTTCTAAACGGATAATGTTCCATCCATCCCTTGTGAATAACTCTTCTGCGTCTGAAACGGAATTTTTCACCTTCAATATCCAAGGTTGTGCTCATTGTTTCGAATTTGGCAGCTTCGAAAAATACTGCAATAAACCTGTAAACAATCAAATCATATATTTTCTGCTCGTCTTTTGATAATCCTGAAGGTAAAATACCAGTAGGGTGAATAGCAGGGTGAGCCTCATCATCCTTTCTACCATTGTTAGGTTTCAATTTTGCAGGCAATTGGGAGATATGCTTTTTATATTCTTCATTTTTAGCCAATTGTTTGAAAATAGAAGGAAAACCTAAACTTTCAGGTAATTTTTGAGATGAAGTACGTGGGTAAGAAGTATAACCTGAACTGTAAAGATTTTGAGCGATAACCTGAGTTCTTTTAGGAGTAAAACCAAATACATTATAAGCCTCGGACTGCAAACCGCCTAAATTAAATGGAACAGGAGGTCTGGTCTTTGAATTGGAAAGATCAATACTGTCTACGGTAGCATCTTTATCTTTACATTTATTGAAGATTTCTTCAGCCCGTTCACGGTCAAAAATATTTCCGTCAACATGCTTAATTTCAATATCTTCAAAATCCAAAATAGCTCTGATGACCCAATATGGCTCAGGGACAAACTCCTCAATTTCCTTTTCACGGTCAACTAAAATGGATAGCGTAGGTGTTTGCACACGACCTACAGACAATTTTAAAAATCGTTTTTTGGATTTGCGAACTGCATTTGACAGTGCAATGGAAATGTTCATTCCAAAATAATAATCCAAAATATGACGTGCAATACCGTTGTCCACCTGGTGCATGTCTATATTGATTTTATTTTCATAAGCTTCAACAATATCCTTTTTAGTTAAGGTAGAAAATTTCATACGAGAAGACTTAGATAAAGATTCTTCGCCACAAGCATATTTTAAAGCATTATATCCAATTAAAGTACCTTCAACATCATAATCGCAAGCATGGACATAAGAGTCAGCACCTTTACCAAATTTTTGGATAGCTCTAACATAATCACGAGTATATCCGCTGGTTTTTTTATTTACTTCATATGCCGGTGCCCAGTGCAGGTTAAATGAAATGCTGCTTTTTGAAGTATTGGGAATCAATGAATATAAATGACCTACACCAGATAAAACAGTGATATCTTTTGAATCTCTATTTAATGTCCAATATTTTATTTTTTTATTGTATAAATTTTTTTTAGCTTTTGAAGATAATGCTTTAGCTATTTTTTCAGCAGAACTAGGTTTCTCACAAATAATTACTTCATGCATTCTAACAGTTACCCCATACAATTTTTTTCAATTAGATTAAATATAAAATAAATTATCATATATAAAAATTTCTATGAAAAAAATTAATTTGAAAAATTATAAATCTTCCTTATAGAATGAATAAAATTCAGCACAATAATCGCAAATAGGATATTTACCATTACGATAATAAGCTAATTCTGAGTTATTCATGTCAAATTTCTGACCGCATAAAAAACAAGTTTCAATTTTTTCTTCAGACATGTTATAACCTCTTAAAAAAAAAGTAAAAAAAATATAAATTAAAAATATATTTAATTTATATTATATTTTTGTAAAAGCAAGAGCTCTTCAGTAGATAATTTTCCACCTTGTTTGAATTTTTCAAAGATTTCTTCAGCTCTTTCTTTTTCTTCACGATTTTTATTTGAACCAGAAGAAGGTTTTTTATCAGATCTTCTTTTTCTAGGTTTACCAGAACCTAATTTTTTGTTGATAACGTGAATATCACTTAATACAGCTTTAAATTCTTCATGTTTTGCAGAAGCATTGTTACGTGCTTCGATGAATTTTTTATGAGCTTCGTCAGCTGCGGTTCTGATATCATCAGTTTTTCTGAAGTAAGTTAACATTTCTTCGTGAGCAGCTTGTGCTTTTTCAGAGAGTGTGATAACTTTTTCGTGCTCTTCTTCAGATAATTTTCTTAATTCTTGAGCTTCTTCTTTAACTGATTCATCTTCTTGAATATCTAATAACTGTTTTCTTAAGTCATTAGCGTTTTTAACAAGTTGATTTTCTTTTTTGATATCTAAAACGCGAGTTTCGATAATTTTATCAATTTTTTTGATTTCATTTTCGATTTTTACTTTATCACGTTTACCAGAAGACCATTCGAGATTTTTAATCTGATTATTTGCATCATTACGAGCTTTTTTAGCTTCTTCAACAGATTTATTAATCTCATTACGTTCATTTCTGAATTCAATAGCTTTGTTCAAGTTTTCTTTTAATGAAGCATTTAATTCATCACGGATTTTACGTTGTTCTTTAGCTATTTTGTTGAATTCTTCCCTTTCTTCAGCGATTTGAGCAATTTCTGCTTCTTTTTCATCTTTTTGTTTTCTTACACCTTCCATAGTGTCAGCAAGAACAAATTCAGATTTTGGAAGATCGTTTTTAGATTTTTTAGCTTCTGTTTCTTCTTCAGCGTCTTCAACTTCTTCAGTTTCAGCATCAGACTCTTCAGCTACTTCTACTTCTTCAACTTCTTCAGCTTCAGCATCAGTTTCCTCAGCTTCTTCAACTTCTTCAGTATCAGCTTCAGTTACTTCGGTTTCTTCAACTTCTTCAGCTTCAGCTTCTTCGTTTTCAACAGCGTCGTTTTCAGTATCGTCAGTGGTTATTTGATTAAGAATTTCATCTAAGACTTTTGTTAAGTCTTTTTCGTCTACTACAATATCAGCTATTTCTTTTACGGAATCTTTTGCATTGAATGCAATACCGCAACCAGCTGATTCAATCATGGAAATGTCATTTGCGCCATCTCCAACTGCAACTACTTCTTCTAAAGAAATACCTGCATTTTCAACATGGTCTTTTAATATATCTACTTTAGAACCAGATACTAAAGGACCAGTCACTTCACCAGTTAATTTACCATCTTCGACTGTGAAACTATTGGTATAGCATGAATCAATACCAAGTTTTTCTTTAACCTTCTCAGCCACTAAATCAAAACTACCACTAATGATAGCAACATCAACATCTTTATCTTTTAAACATGCGATAGTTTCACTAGCACCTTCCATTAAAGGAAGTTCGTCAGCGACTTTTTCGATATCTTCGATAGAGGTTCCTTCTAAAAGTTGGACTCTGTCTTTAATAGAAGTTTCAAAGTCTATTTCACCTTGCATAGCTTTTTCAGTAATTTCAGCTATTTCTTCTTCAACATTTGCTAATTTTCCTATCTCATCTATTGCTTCACCATCAATAATAACATTATCTAAGTCAAATACTACAAGTTTAATCAATAATACCACCAATTATATTAAATCTAGCTCACTTAATCTATCGTAAGCTCTTTCGACACCTAATTTAGCGTCGCTTTTTGTTTTTGCTCCAGTACAAACAACTTTACCGGATCCAAACAATAATAGCACAACTTTAGGGTCAGATAATCTGTATACTAAACCAGGGAATTGTTCTGGTTCATATTCAGTATCTTCAAGTTCTAAAGCTACTGCTTCTAAGTTTAATGTGGATTGCAAATTCGCAGAAGCCACAATATTTTGAATTTTAATTTCAAATTCATGAGGAATTTCAGTATCTACTGTCCTCATCAAATCTACAGTTTTTTTGATTGCCAATTTGGAATCATCTATAGATTTTGCCCCAGTACAAACAAGCTTACCGGAGCTGAAGATTAACGCTGCGGTTTTAGGATCTTTAAGTTTGAAAACTAATCCCGGAAACTGTTCACGATTAAAATTAACCCCTTCTAAAGCTTGGGACACATCAGTCAGGACAATATCCTTCCCAATGCTTGCGGAAGCTACAATGTTTTCTATTTTAATGTCAACATCGGTCAAATTAAAACCTCCAATTAAGTTTTTAAAAGTAGTAAGTAAAAATTAAGAAAACAAAAATTAAATTTTTACTAATAAAACTATTTCATTTAAATAGTATATAAAGTTATGTTTATTTAAATATTCAAAACAAAAATATTAAAATTTAAAAAATTTTAAATAATAAATTAATGGGGAAATTGAAATGATAGAAGTTGAAGTTAAAGCAAAAATTGAAAATTTTCAGGATATGGAAAAAAAGTTAGAAAATCTTGGTGCTATAAAAAGTAAAAAAGAATTTCAAGAAGATATCTATTTTAACAGCCCAAAAGTGGATTTCGCAAAAACAGATGAAGCCTTAAGAATAAGAACAACAAAAGAAAATAACGACACTAATATTTTCATAACTTATAAAGGTCCAAAAATTGATTCCAAAAGTAAAACACGTGAAGAAATTGAAATTACAATAGAAGACAGCGAAAAATGCAGTAAAATATTCGAGCATCTGGGATTTACGAAAGTGAGAGCTGTCAAAAAAAACAGGCAATATTATAATTATAAAAATTTTGAGATTAGTTTAGATGACATTGAAGGTTTAGAACCTTATATGGAAATAGAAATTGCACTAGAAGATGAAAATGATTATTCTGAAGCACAAGACAGAATATTTGAATTATTTTCAGAATTAGGAATTACAGACGGATTTGAAAGAACCTCCTATTTGGAATTATTAGAAAAATTATATAGGGGTCTGAATTTTTTAGTTCTCAGATAATTGTTGTATGGCTGTTTTTGAGTAAAATCCTTGTGATATGATTAAGGCTCCTAAAAATACATTTAAATATACTGTTTTTGCCACTGATTTTGGTGTATATTTGTGTATT
>JAFRFB010000023.1 GCA_017434555.1 Methanobrevibacter sp.
TCGTGTATCATTCTCTAACTTTTTAATTTCCGTTTGAATCTCAGAAATAATCCCTGGATATTCTTCAATTAATGTTTGATTAGACATGATTATAATATTTATAATCAATAGTATTTATAATTTTCAGTGTCGACTACTATAGTAGTGATTACAAAATTCAAAAAATAAATTGGGGTGATTGAAGCTAAAGGAATTCAATTCATTATTTATTTTAATAAACCTTTGCTGAATGTAATTTTTATGGTATTTGATTAATCTTGAATCCATTGTTAATTCCTCTTCCAGATGCACCCCACCAGAAAAATCAAAAGATCCATATATATTTATTTTTTTATGCAATACTAAAAAGAAAGAATACTGCCCAATAGCCAAAAAAGTATCCTCACAATACTTCAATAAATATCAAAACATCACAAATTACATAAATGAAATCATTTAAAAATCCAATCAGATAAAAAAGACAATCATTAATTTCACAAACAAAACTATCCAAACCAAGAACATGTGAAATCTTAAATTAAAATCAAAAGAATATTAAAAGAAAACATTAGATAAAGTTTTTAAAATTAATCAGATAATGAAATAAAACTAGTACAAAAAAGACAATAATGTAATGTCAATGAAAGAAAAATTTTTAAAAAAAATCACTTAATTTGCAAGTGATAATCAGTGAAAAAATAGCTCTAAGAATTATAAAAAATTACTACAAAAATCGCCAGAAAGTATTACTTCAATAGATTTATATATCATAAAATTAAATATAATATATGCTAATGCAAATAAAATAAAAGTTCACTTTATAATCCTTTAGGTAAATTCACTCTACTAATCACTTCATTTAAATAAATCCTAAAGGATTGAACTTATTTTATCGAATAACTCTTTTTAATGAATTTTAATTTTTAACCTAAAATAATGTCTTTTTATCAAAAAAGTATTACTGATTAGCTATTTTTCACAGTATAAAAAACCGATTAAAAGCAATATTGACATTAACTTAGCAAAGTAAAAATTTTTGAAAAATCACCATAAATTAAATTAATACTATTTAAATAAAGAACTTAGAAATAAGAAAATTATTATTAAAAAATTTCATTCTAAAAATAGGTGAAAAAAATCCTGCAATTTAAATGATTTTATGATAAATTAAAATAGTACTTTATAAAAATAAATTAAAAATATTGGATGATAAATTAATTATTTAATACATAGCAATAAACAAATAATAAAATACTTTGTGCTACCTACATGAAGTCTTCTCAGAAATTACATTCATTATAGTTTTAGCAATTTCATCCTTGCTTGCAAGAGGAACGGATAAAACATCATCATCAATAATGAGAACTTCATTTTTATCGGATCCGAAGTTGCAGTCCTTATTTGAAACGTCATTTGCAACCACAATATCAGTTCCTGCATTATCAATCTGCTTTCGAGCACAATAAATTATCTCATCACGAGTTATATTGAATTCCGCCTTAAATCCGACCAGAAATATATCAGGATTGATTTTTTTAATCTGGCGAATAATCTTTATGGTAGGCTTTAAATTAATGGAGAGTGAAGATTCAGAGTCAATTTTTTTATTTTTTGGCTTTACAACCTCAAAATCCGAAACTGCAGCAGTTGAAATAAAAATATCAAAATCGTGGACCACTTCAAAAATAGCGTCAGCCATCTCTTTGGACGTTTCAACAGGAATAACTTCAAAAAGAGGAGAAATTTCAACACTGACATTGGCAACAATCAGTGTAACATCAGCCCCAAGAATATAGGCCTGCTTTGCAAGAGCCAAACCCATTTTTCCAGAGGATTTATTTGTAATTCCCCTTACAGAGTCAATTGGTTCGAAAGTTCCACCAAGACTTATTAAAACTTTTTTTCCACGAATAAAAATCACTTCTTAGACAAATTTATGCATCTTAAAGATTCAAGAACAATATCCTCACTGGAAGGGAATTTTGCCTTGCCTTCATCCATTACAGGAGGCATGAATGAAGCTGAACCCTCAGATTTAATCTTTTCAATGTTTTCTTCAATTGCCTTAAACATTGAATCATGCATTGACGGAACAAATAAAATTGGAGTATCATGTCCATATGCAGTTATTAATAAAGTAGAAATAGGATTATCAGCTATTTTATAAGCAAATTTACTTATTGTATTTGCAGTGGCCGGAGCGACAAGAATCAAATCTTCCTGAGAATATCTGACATGTTCAATATTTCCGGTTAATTCTGTGATAACCTCACTTCCGGTTGCAAATTCCATAGAGTTTGGATGGATGATTTTACAAGCTGCTTCGCTCATAAAACATTTTACTTCCATACCCTGTCTTTTAAATTCTCTTGCTAGTTTAACACATTGACTGGCAGCTACACTGCCAGTAACACATAATATAATCATAAAATACCTCAAAAAAATAAAAAAATTAGTTAATTTTAATTTGTTCTATGATATAATCAGCAGCAGGCAAGTTAGCCTCATATTTATCTATAGGAGCACTGTACATTATAACATAAGCCTGATTGCCTCTTTCAAACCATAGTGCCTTATGCTGTTTGACAACACCCGTATTTGCACTTGAAGTGTAAATGTATTCCAAAGCTTTTTCATTGTTGATTGAAACCTCACCGGAAGACACCAAATCAAATGCACTGTCAGCCTGAATATTAGTGTAGGACTTATTGACAAAGGATTCGAAATCTCCTGAGAATTCTTTCTTCTCAACATGAATGTTTACCTGACCGACTTCAAGATTATCAACAGCGCTTTCTTTAGAAATTGCAATTACAGAGTTATTTGAAGTTGCCTGAGACAATACCCAATTTGATGGATAATTAACTGTAACTCCACCTTTGGACATTGATAACATAGTAACAGATTCATTGGAATTAGCGTTATTGCTGCTTGTATTATTAAAAGTAATATCATTAACAACAATATAGCCGAAAACTGCTATGACAATTAAAAGTATTGCAACTCCAATTATTGTAAGTTTATTCATAAATTCACCATTAAATAAGAATTATAGTGAGGATTATCCCACATTAGTAGTGCCTCCACCACCTTGGGAGCCACCTCCGCTATCAGAACTGCCTCCACCACCTTGGGAGCCACCTCCGCTATCAGAACTGCCTCCTCTATCAGAACTGCTTCCAGAATCTGGAACGTAACTGGTATCTGAAGTAGTTTCTACTTGAACATTACTTGAATTGTATGATGTTGTAACATTAGAAGTTTTATTTACATGAATATCAGCCACATCAGGAAATGCTGTGTCCGTGACGATAGCTGAAGCATTTGTATCTGAAAAAGATGCAAAATCAAAACTAAATACACCAAAACCCGCACCTACAGTAAATCCTATAGCCAAAATTAAAATAGCTAAAAGTTTATAGGTACCTGAATCCATAGGGGTTTTTTCTTTAACTTTCCTGTCCCCTTTTTTTGGATTAATAATATATTTTTGAACTAAATCTTCTTCTTCTTTTCTTTCATTTCTAACAGGTCTTTCTTTTTTAGGAGAATTGGAAGGCTTACCTTGCATAGATCTAATTCTATTAGTAGCTTCCCTAGCATCTAAAGCATTTAATCTATCTTCATATTTTGAACGGAAATAAATATATTTTTCTCTAGATATTTTTCCATGAGCATAATCAGACTCTAAACTTGCCATAATCTCTAGAAGTTTATCCTTATCATTAGACATACTAACCCTCCCTAAATTTAGTTAACATTAATAATTATATTAAAACATTAATTTATAGTTTACTTAAATTCGGGATAGGAACCTAGGACTTTAAAAAAATAAGTATTATCGTCAATGTCCATTATAATTTTTTTAATGACATCTTCTTTATAATGACCATAGAAATCTACGAAAAACAGGTATTTACCTAAACCCTGCTTAGATGGTCTTGATTCAATTTTGGTTAAGTTAATATTGTATTTTTGAAAGATTCCAAGGATATTATACAAGGAACCAGGGTGGTCTTCATATATTGAAAAGATGATTGATGTCTTGTCATTACCCGTAGGTTCAGTGTCTTCTTTTGACAGCACTACAAATCGGGTAGCATTATTGTCAACGTCCTGAATGTTTCTTTCAAGGATTTCCAAATCATATAACTCAGCACTTTTAATATGGCCTATTGCAGCCTTTGACTTGTCACCAACAATGCTTTTTGCTGCGCTGGCCGTGCTTACTGCATAATGAGGCTGTACATTATGTTTTCGAATGAAATTCTGACACTGAGAAATTGCCTGCTGATGTGAATATACATCTTTAATGTCTTCCATTTGAGATCCGGGATTGACAATCAGATTCTGATTAATGGAAATTACAATCTCTCCAACGATATTTAAATCAAATTCATGGGCAAGACCGTCAAGAGTAATCCCCACAGGACCTTCAATAGAGTTTTCAATAGGAACAATTCCTTTTGTGCATTGTCCGGACTCGATACTTTCCATAACTGCAGGAATATTGCAGAAAGGAACCAAATCATCCCCCAATAATGATGCAGCTTCATGAGAAAATGTGCCCATGGGACCTAAAAAAGAAATTAATTCATCCATTGAATCACCTTTAAAAAAAAAGTTTAGAAAGTATAGCTAAAATAGCTACACTATGCTTCTAATTTTGAAATTAATCTTAATATATCAGTTTGAGTTATTATACCAATAACTTTATCATTTTCTACAACAGGTAACCCATTGAAACCTGTTTCCATCATGATTTTAGAAACTTCACTAATAGGAGTGTCTTTTGAGACAACACGAGGGTTTGTAGACATGATATATTCAATTAATACTTCTTTGATTTGAGATTTTTGATATTTTTCCGGAACATTTTTCCTAAAGTCAATGAAAGCTCTCATTAAATCTTTAGAAGTAATCATTCCAACTAATTCTTCATCATCCATAACCGGAAGTCTTCCGACTTTATTGTCTATACTGACTCTTCTTGCATGAACTAATCTTTCAGATGGTGAAACAGAAATGACATCTTTAGTCATTATTTCCTTAGTACATATTTTTTCATAT
This sequence comes from Methanobrevibacter sp., assembly GCA_017434555.1. GTDB lineage: Archaea > Methanobacteriota > Methanobacteria > Methanobacteriales > Methanobacteriaceae > Methanocatella. The sequence continues at coordinate 5,050 of JAFRFB010000023.1, forward strand.
TCCCCATCGATTGCTAATGTTATAAAGTCAGCTTTTGAAACAATACCTACCATTTTATCATCTTCCATGACAGGTACGGATCCAATTCCATTTTCAAGCATAATATTAGCCACTTCTGCTAAACGCATGGATTGTGGAACTGAAATGATATCTTTTACCATTACGGATGAAACATGAAGCCTTGAAGCAGGCATACTTTCATATTTTGAAGAACCTAGCTTTTTAGCAATATCTCTTTCAGAAACAATACCTACTAATTCTTTATTGTTAAGAACTGGTAGACGAGAAATTTTATTTTTTCTAAGTAACTTTAATGCATCGCTAAGACTTTGGTCTTTGTCGATTGTGATTAAAGATGTAGACATTAAATTTTTAATTTGCATTGGTCTACCCCCATTTTTTTATAATTTTTTAACAGCTCTTAAAATATCTCTTTCAGTGATAATACCAATTACAACATCATCTTTAATTACTGGTACACCACCAATATTGCTTATTTTAAATAATTCACAGATTTCACCAATGGTGTCTTCCGGTTCAACGACAATTGCGTCTTCAACCATGATTTCTGATAATTTTGTTTTTTCTAATATTTCACTAGCTGTGTTTGAGCTTAAATTATCGAAAAATTCTTTTGCATTTAAGAAACGGATAATATCAGTTGAAGTTACAATACCTAATAATTTTTTAGCTGCTTTGGAAATATCAGCTTCTCCTCCAACGATAGGAATTCTTCTTAATCCATTTCTAACCATGATTTTACATGCACTTTCAACAGGAGTACCAGGAGTGGTATTAAAGACTTTTGTAGTCATATAATCTTGTGCAGTTCTATCATCCATTCCTCCAGCACGGGATAATGCGATATCTCTTTCGGTTACGATTCCAATGAGTTTATCATCACCGTCAACAAGAGGAAGAGCTCCAATTTGATTTGAAAGCATTGTTTCGACAACATCATTAACGGAAGCTTTTTCAGATAAGCAAATGACATCACGAGACATGATTTCACGTACAGGTTCATTGATAGCTGCTAAAAAGTTGTCTTGATATTTTTTCTCAATAATGTTAAATTTATTTCCTCCACCAAAGAAATCTAAAATATCCATTACAGTTACAATACCCAATACTTTTCCAGAACCTGGATCAGTGATTGGTAATCTTCTAAATTGGTGTTCCATCATCACTTTCGCAGTATCTTTAATACTTTTACTTGGGGGAATTGATACAACATCTTTAGATGCTATTTTCATTATATTTTCGTTCATTTATTCACCTCAAAATTATAATTATCGCCTAATAGAATCATTTACTCAATATTCAAAATCTTATGAATTTGAGGAATGGTGGATACTTCAAAATACTCTCCAACAATTTCAGAAAATTCAAATAAAGAATCAGAAAGATTTTTCCACTCATTTAAAGGACTGGAAGGTTGAACAATAACTTGAAGATTATTCTTATAAATTATCTCTTTATCAATTTTTTTAATTACCTCTTCAAATGATTCAATTTTTAAGCTTGGCAAAATAACTACTTTACAATATACATTTATAGATTTTTCTATTAATAAATTTAGTGATTTAATTTCATTTAAAAAAATATCTTCTTTATAATCGCCATTAAATTGTTCTTTCAGCTTAATATCAAGCGAAACAATATCTAAATTATCAATTAAATCAATATTATCCGGCAGAGTTCCATTAGTCTCAAGCATAATATTCAGGCCAGTAAGCTTGGAAACTTCGTTGATAAATTCTGGGTATAACGATGGTTCACCACCGGTAAAAGATATAGTATGACAGTCAGGGGTTAAAATACTTTCGATTTTTTCAACAACTTCAGCAGGTGTCATAAGTGTTCCCTGATTTTTGGAAATACTAATTTTAGTGTCACAGTAAGCGCAATTTAAATTGCAACCTGCAAACCTGACAAAAATTTGTCTTTGACCGATTAAAACTCCTTCTCCCTGAAAAGAAGAAAATATTTCAATTATTGGTGCTTTCATATTTATTCCACAAATTCCTTTTTAAACTGGGCACCCTGACCGATTCCTTCATTAACACAAACTGAAATATATTCTAAATTATCATATGTTTCTGACAATTTACGGGCCAAAGTTTCAGCAAAAAATTTAGATAACTCTTCTGCAGAAGTATATGGAAGAGGCAAGAATACACAATCTTCAGACGGGATTGAATAACCTTTACCATCAACTTTGAAAAAGACAGTTTTTTCCTTTTTCAAATCAAAAATTGAATTTGACTCCTTGTCAAAATCCTTAAATTCTATTAAGGTATTGTAAACAGGAATTAAAAGCCTGTGATCAATTTCATCACATAAAGCTTTAGTATACTTTTTAACATCTTTAAAATCAACTACAAAATCAAAATTTCCTGCCCTTTCACCTTCGATTTCCACATCAACAAAATATGAATGGCCATGTATGAATCCGCATGATTCATGACCGGGAATAATATGGGCAGATGAAAATCTTAAATTAGACTGAATACCGTTTACCAGAATTTTCATAATAACACCTTTGTTTTACTAATATCTTTTTCAATTGTTTCAAGCTCATCAATATAGCGATTAACAACCTCAAAAATCAGATCTTTTAAGTTTTCTTCATTAAAGACATTACCGTCATTAATATCATATAAACCGATAGTTTCAACGTCATCAGGAGTTCCCTTATCTTCAAGATTAAGTGCAAAGTGAATTTTTGCAGAACTTAAAGAAACACTGGCAATTGAAATGCTGAGTTTTCTTCCGTCAACAAAAATGTCATCACCTTCACGGGTCGTCTTAACTCCCTTTTCGGTTAAAATTTCTCTAAAAATCATTACAAGAAGCCTTTGGCGAAGATAAGCAATCCTCATATTAGTTGGCTGCTGGTCAAAGAATTCACAAATGAAATTCACCATATAATTTGACTTTATTTCCAAACCAACATCAGCAAAATCCTTTAAGTTATCTGGAGTGATATTAACCGGTCCAATCCAAGTGATTATGGAAGAACCGTAAATTCCAAACTCTTGAAAAGCCCAGGAAGGATTAATCTGGCTTCCATCATATTCAAAAATTTCTTCAACATGTTTATGAGTAATGTTCATATTAAAACCTATAATGTAATTTGCAAAAAAATTGCATATTTTTTTAAAAATCAATATTCAAATTGACAATACTATTTTGTAATCAATGTTATTTAAAAATGTAATATAAAATTTAATTTAATAGTTTCTATAAATTATGATAAAAGGAGTTATATTTATGCAAGTAAGAACAAGAGATTTTATTTACACAACTGATGGAATGTATTTTGCATCAACAAATTATATCCATCCTGAAGATAGATACATCTCATTTTTAAGATATATACCTGATGAAAACGGAGACCGTGAAAAGGACGGCATTAGATATAGAAAAGTAGGTTCTGAGGAAGCTTATTCATATTTACGTGAAAATTATCCGGATTATTTATACTTCTGTGATGTAACTAATGTTGAAATGATGGGAGTGCCACTGGACAAAGTCGAAAGAATTATAAAGCCTGAAAACAGATTGTTTGGACTTAAAAAGACCTTTGAATCCGGAGGAGAAGTCAAAAACCCAGAAATTATCTCCAAATTAATGGACGTTTGTGACTTTTTCCACTACATTGCAGGCGTTGACTATGAAAATATGGGTATTTCCGGGTCAATTTTGCCGGGACTTCAAAAGGATGACGTTTCCGATTTAGATTATGTTATTTATGGTCTTGATAATCACAGAAAAGCTATTGAAGCATTTAAAAAATATAGAAACGAAGAAGTCTACATTGAAGAGGTTGACAAGCACATTACCCTCAATGGAATTACAGACGATTACTGGGACTTTGTTTACAATAAAAGAATGAGCGATTCAAGCCTTACGCCTGAAGAATTCAAATGGTATGAAAACAGAAAGGCAAATCGTGGAACAATAGACGGCACATTATTCGATATTTTAGCAACCAAAGGTTATGAGGAAATTGAAGGCAACTGGGGAGATACCAGATATGAACCTCAAGGAATTGCTAAAATAGAATGTGATATCGTAAGTGCTCTTGGAGCCTTTGACAATCCTTCATTATACACCGTTGAAAACGTTGAAATTCTTGATGGCGTTGAAAAAGACATTACTGAAGTTGTATCATTTACACACACCTATGCAGGCGAAGTGGTTGATGGAGAACATGTTATTGCCAAAGGTAAAGTTGAAAAGGTAATAAGTGAAGGAAAGAAAGATTATTACAGGCTTGTTGTCGGCACTACCCGTGAAGCAATAGACGAATATCTTAAGCTAAAAATTTCCCCGGCATGAAAATATTGCCTTAAGAGATAAAAATTTACATAAAACAATTTTATTCACCAAACATCACCACAATTACTTATTTTATAAAAATTAACGGTATTTAAAACCTCTATTTATTTATACTAAGATAAACAATGTATTATTACAAAAATAAAGAGGTTAAAATATGATAAGCATATCTTCAATAAGATCACACATGTATTGTCCAATGAAATTATATCTGCAAACCCATGTGGATACAGTAGAAAACAAAGATATAGAATTGAATATTGAATTAAAAAAGATTAAAATAGATACACAAGATTTGGTACAGAAAAATATGCGTAAATTAAAAAAAGACATGAGTCTAACAGAAATTGAAGACACATTATCAGAAAACATTGCAAACTATCTTGAAAGTACATTTTCTTCAATCCAGAATATGAATTTAGGCCTTACAACCGAACAGATTATTGAAATAAACAATGAAACATACTTCAATATTAAAAATTATGCAATAAAAGCCAAACAGGCGATGGAACTTTTAGGAAGAAACGGATTTGCAATCGTTGATATGTTCTTTCCAAACTGCATGTACTCGTATCACTTAAAAGACATGAAATTAGAAGTGACAGGATTGTGCGACAAGATTGAAATCGTTGATGGGAAATATTTTCCTATATCAATTAAGCATTCAAATCCTCCTATTAAAGGCGTTTGGGACCAGGATGCAATAGACCTTGCAGCAACTGCAATATTGATTGAAGAGGAATTTGAAACAGAAGTCTTTGTAGGCTTTGTAGATTATACAAAAATTAATGAAAGACGGCCGGTAGTGATGGATGTTAATATCAGAAAAGCGCTATTTGATATAATTAACGAAGTAAAAGAAATTGAATACAATAAAAAAGTACCGACAGTAAAAATAAACGATAGAAAATGTGGAAATTGCGAATATAAAAATATATGTTTAAAAGAATAGGGATTATCCCCTAATTCTTTTTAATCATAGAATTTACCAAGGAATTCCTTCATTCTTTCATTATCGGAAGAGAATACTTCCTCAGGAGTTCCTTCTTCAATAATATATCCATCATCCATGAAAATTATTTTATCAGCAACATTACGTGCAAAGGTCATCTCGTGAGTAACGATAACCATAGTCATGTTCTCAGCAGCCAGATTTCTAATAACAACAAGAATTTCACTTGTCAATTCAGGATCTAAAGCTGAAGTAGGTTCATCGAAAAATAATATGTCCGGATTCATTGCAAGAGCACGGGCAATTGAAACCCTTTGCTGTTGACCTCCTGATAATTCATGAGGATAAGCATCCTCCTTATCTTCCAGACCCATTTTCTTAAGCAAATCACGAGATGTTTTTAAAACTTCATTTTTATCTCTTTTTTGAACTTTAATTGGAGCATTTGTAATATTTTTTAAAACATTGTGATGTGGGAATAAATTAAAATCCTGAAATACCAAACCGAAAGTACCGTCAAAATTTATTTCACCACTATCTTCATGGTCTAATTTAGTAATACAACGAAGTAATGTAGATTTACCTGAACCTGAAGGTCCTATTATACATAATACTTCACCTTTTTCAACATTAAGGGAAATATCTTTAAGTACAACATTGTCATCAAAACTTTTTTTAAGATTCTTAACTTCTAATAAACTCATAATAATCCCCTTAACTTAAATAATTGAAACGACTTTCAAGACGTGCCATTACAAATGCAACAAGTATATTGAACACATAATAGAATATACCAGCAACTAATAATGCTGCAATTGAAGCGTCTGCAGCTGCAATTTGTTTAGCTACAGTAAACATCTCTGGAACAGCAATAACGAATGATAATGAAGTATCTTTTACAAGTGTAATGACCTCATTAGTCACTGATGGAAGAATAATTCTAAATACTTGAGGCAATATGATTGTGAAAAATGTTTGAATTTTACCATAACCCAATACTTGAGCAGCTTCATACTGGCCTTTAGGAATAGCTTCGATTCCTCCACGGTAGATTTCAGCAAAGTAAGCTGCATAATTCATAGTAAATGCAATGATAACAGCGATAAATCTGTAATCAGGTGAAAGAGTCATTCCAAAAATATAGTAAGGACCAAAGAACACGACGATTAACTGTAACATTAACGGTGTACCCCTCATAATGGAAATATAAATTTTCATTATCCATCTAAGAGGAGCAAAACTACTCATTCTTCCAAATGAAATCAATAATCCTAACGGAAGTGAAAATAACAAAGTAAGTAAGAAAATTTCAATGGAGGTAAACATACCCTCCATCAAAAGACTTACCATAGATTCTAACATCATATGATATTCTACCTCAATTCAAATCTATTTTTGAATAAGGGAACCTGGAACACCATAAGTTGTATAGTTTTCTGCGATTTTAGCAACAGTACCATCTGCAAACATTTCATCTAAAGTTTTTTGTACTTGATCTTTCAAATCAGTGTTACCTTTTTTAAATCCAATACCATATTTTTCAGATGAAATTGTATCATTTAAGATTTTAAAAGAACCGGTATCGTTACCGCCGTTAACTTGGTATTGTGCTACACCAATATCCAATGCTACAGCATCACAAGCACCAGATTTTAAATCCATGAATGCAGTATTATAATCAGCAACTTCTACCAACTTACCGAATGTGTCTCCGATAGTTTTGTTGTCACCTTGAAGAGCAGCTAAAGCAGATGAATCTTTTTGTGTTTCTACATTTTTACCTTTTAAATCAGCAAGTGAATTAATGCCTGAATCTGCTTTTACAACAATGACCTGTTTGTTATCAATGTATGGTTCAGACCAGGTGTAATCGTTTTCCCTACCATTTATAGTAAATCCGTTCCAAATACAGTCAATAGTTCCGGAATTTAATTCAGCGTCTTTTGCATCCCAGTCAATTGGTTGTTTTACTAAAGTCCAATTGTTTCTGTTACAAACTTCTTGAGCTAAATCTAAATCAAAACCTTGATATCCCCCTTTTCCATCTGAGAACCCGTAAGGTGGGAACTCAGCATCGAAACCAACAATTAAATTAGAATCATTATTGGTTACTTTTGCGGTACTATTTCCACCGCCTAAGAAGTCAAAAAGACCTGCACTAGCAGTACCCATGACTAAAAAGGCGATTAAAACTAAAGCCAAAATAAAACCTATTTTTTTATTCATTTTAAAAACACCAATATAATATTATATCTAGAATAGAAATATTTCTAATCTATAAAATAATTTTTATATTTTTATATATTTAATTGTATTAGATTTGAATTTAGTAATATATGAGTTAATAATTTTAGGTAAAAATTTATTAAAAAAAAGAAAATTAATATTTGATGTTGTCGCCTAAACGGGAAATATCAAATACGGCAGTATCGGCAATAGACATTACTGCTAAAACTCCGGCCTGAACCGGATCAGTTACAATCAAATCAGCATACTTCGTTACACTTCCAGGCATGTTTAAAGAAATTACAATTAAATTATTCTCTTCTTGAACTTTTTTAACGGATTTTGTAATTTCTCCACCCATTAAAGAACCTGCAAGAACTAATGCACTTACACGAGGTAATCTTGAAATAGCTTCAACGGCCTCCGCAATATTACGTTCTCCCACTAAAGGAATTGTATCTATACTTATACGCTCGCCACGTATGTTATGCCTGTCGGCTTCTGTTATAGCGCCCATTGCAACCTGAGATACCTGAGCACCGCCGCCGACAATAATAATACGTTTTCCATAGATATCCAATTGGGAACCGTGCAGTTCAACAGACTTGACTTCAGGAATCTTATCCAAATCCTCAATCAATGCATCAATATCCTCCACATGATCAAGTTCCAAATTGATAGAACCCATATTATTTTTTTCAACATAAAGATGAGTATAGCTAATATTAGCACCATAACTACTAATCACGGCAGTAATATCATCTAAAACTCCCTTTTTTTCATAAGATACAATTGTAATACTATAATCATTCATTTTGTGGCCTGACTTTATCTAATTCTGCATGGGCTTTTTTCCACATGCGCAAATAATTATCTTCACGAGCAACCGGAATAACATCAAGACCCAAATCCCGATGTTCACTAATCCATTCCTCATGAAATACCGGTATTTCAACCTTTATTGGTTCAGAGGTTTTATTTACTACTATGAGATTCCTGTAAGGAAAATCCCATTCTACAATATAGCCTCCAAGACTTACCATGTGATATGGTCTCATAACAAATTTCAAAATAATCACCTCTATAATAATCCAAGCACAATAGCCAATATTCCAAGCAATGTTGCTCCAAGAATAGATGGTAAAAGCTGTCTATTCGTAAATACTGGAGTAAATGCTGAAAAGATTCCCATCATCAATACAAATACCAAAACAACAACTATATTAAGCAATATTGTTGGAGAAAATATTGTTGCTGGAATACCAATAAACAATACTGAAAACAATACACCAAGAGTAAACATTAAAAATCCTCTTGTAATAAAGACTATTGATCGGTATTTGGATGCATATTCCATATATGGTCCTTCGATAACGTCACATTTAGCCTTAATTATTGAAAATGGATATTCATTTAAAACAATCATATAGCCTATGAAAAATACAATTGCTGCAATTCCACCGGATACAGTAAACAAGAATGGTCCGTTAGCCTGCTGATATAATACAATATCCTGAAGGAAAATACTTCTTGCCGCAGTTACTGGTGCAAACAATGCCAAATACAATGGGAATGAACCATAAGTAATCATTCTTAAAGATCTTTTTGCACTGATGTCCTCAATAAATGAAAGTGTAGTTTTCGTGTGTGCCGCACCTTTTACCCTGTCCGGGAAAGGCATCCTTACAGACATTATGGATTTAGATAAAGAACCCATTAGCACATAACATATTTCTTCAACTTTCAAAAGCCCCACAATTGCAACTAAACTTGCAAGAGCAGGAATAGCAAATGCATAAGGAGTAAGGGTAATTAACATTGACAATACTACCAAAAAGCATATTACTGGCAATGCTTTATACAATCCAGGCACAGGAGAAGAAGGTTTGATATTCTCTTTAAATAAAAACTTGATTGGTGCCATTATTCCAGGACTTGTTACTGGAGGCCCAATTCTTTGCTGAATTCTAGCATGAACGTATTTTCTCTCAATTCCAGGCAATAATGTAGATATTATAAAGCAAACAACTACAGTTATTATTACCGCTAAAATTGAATTAGTTGCAACAGTTTCAAACATGATTCTATCTCCTTATTATTTCTATTGCTCTGTCAGTACATGTAAAACAAGGGTCACATTGTACAATTGACAATTGTGCATCAGTAATATGGTCTCCAATACAAGCATATTGCATTGCTCCAATATTTGCCATTGATGGAGTCCTTATAATACAATGCCTGATTCTTCCAGTTTCCAGCGCATATGAATGATAAAGAGTTCCTCTTGGAACTTCAATATAACTTTCAATAATATCCGTGTCGAACATTTCCCAATCCCTGTTAACTACTTTACCTTCAGGAATATTTGCAATAGCCTGGCGGATAATTTTAATTGCTTCAAATGATTCAAAAACTCTCATTAATAAGTTTGATTTAACATCACCATCAGGTTGGGTAACAACATTGAAATCAAAATCTTCATATTCAAACATTGTTGTCCTTAAGTCTCTTGCAACACCTGTTGCCCTTAAAGATGGTCCTGTAACAGCCAGTTTGATTGCCTGTTTTGCAGGTAAGACACCTACTCCAGTGACTCTTGAAACTAAAATTGAATCGGCCAGAAATCTTTCTGCAAATCCAGTAAGACCTTCTTCAATCTTATCCATATCATTTTTAATCCTTAACAATTTGGCTTCATCCAAGTCACATCTTGGCCTTACTCCACCAATGATAGGACAACCATATTGAACCCGATTTCCTCCAATCATTGCCAGAAGTTCCATTACTATTTCTCTTAGGTAAAATACCCTCATTGAAAAGGTTTCATGAGCTACAGTTTCACAGCCGTGTGCTAAATAAAGGAAATGTGAGTGTAATCTTTCAAGTTCACCCATTATAACCCTAATATAACGAGCTCTTTCTGGTATTTCAATATCAAGACCTATTTCGGCAGTTCTGCAGGAATTCCAAACATGTGAATTAGAACAAATTCCACAAATCTTTTCTGTTAAAGCATTTGCTTTTTCAACAGGCAGACCTTCCATGATTCTTTCAATACCTCTATGATTAACACCTATTGTTATTTCAGCTTCCTGAACTACTTCATCTTCAACAAAAAGCCTTACTCTATAAGGTTCCAATGCAGCTGGGTGAACTGTACCCATTGGAATTTCTGTTTCGATAATATTACTTCTTGGTACTTTTTCCTCCATTTAATCACCTAATCCGCATCTAATAATGTTGGTAATAATGTTACCACTCCAGCTAAAACATCTTGAGGCCTTACTGCACATCCAGGGACTTTTGCAGCAACAGGAATGATGTTTTCAACCGGTCCTTCAATTTCTTCAGATGGAATATCTCCATGAATATTCTTGTATACTCCACCCATCAGTGCACAACTTCCAGCAGCAACAACCAGTTTAGGCTCAGGGATAGCTTCATAAATAGCTTCCAAAGGTTTTCTATTCAAATGTGTAACCGGCCCCGTCACTACCAATACGTCGGCTTCACGAGGATTCCAAGTTAAGAAAACCTTATATTGCTCAGCATCAAATCTTGGGGACAATATTGAATTTACAATCTCAATATCACAACCATTGCATCCCCCAGTATAAACCAGCATGACATGTATTGCTCTTGCTCTTGAAAAAGATTTAATACCCATTTATTCACCATCCTCACTATGTTTTAATACAGTTTTATCTGAAAGATATGTAGAAATTACTTTAAGCTTATCTTCAGATATTTTAAACGGTTGTTCTATTAATTCATTAACATTAACTTCTTGATCTCCAACTGAATTTGGATGAACTGTTCCTTTTTGTCCGTAAAGTGAATATATCGGACAGAAATCATGACAGTAATAGCAAACAATGCATCTTTCAAGATTAATTTCAGGTACTTGATTTTTAACCCAATCTTCAGTAATTTGAACTGGAGATGTTAGATTTTTCATTTCTATAGCATTTGTTGGACAAACATTAGCACAACCTGCACAGCCTATGCATGCAGATTCGTCAACTCTATCCTCCACTTCAACAGATAATGTGGAAATTTGTCTTCTTAACTCCATATCAGTTACTCTATCTGCTGCGAAAAAGATTCTTTTAAAGTTAGTAAACGCTCCTTCCAAAGCTACTCTTAGTATACTTTTCATCTTAAATACCCTCTATTGAATCTTTAAAATTTCTCTCGAAGATAAATGCGTTTGCAGGACAGCTGTTTTTACATGCACCGCAATATGTACATTTCTCTTCATTAACTATAAATTCACCATTAATTTCATCAATTGCTTCATATGGACAGACTTTATGACATAAACCACAATGCATACATAATTTTTGGTCAATTAAATTGAAACCTCCGGAAATTTCTGCCTTGTACATTGTTGTTCTAGGAATTGCATCAACAGGACAGTGAACTGCGCAATTTTCACATAATATACATTTTTCCAAGTCCACTGAAATTGTACCTCTATTTAATGTAATTGCATCTTCCTGACATACTTCACAGCAGATTCCACATGAAATACACTCATCTGAAACACTTCCATCCCATCTGGCCACTTTATATTGTCTTGCATGAGTCACATCACATACCTGAGCACATTTTCCACAGCTTACACAAAAGCCGGAAATTGTTGGAAGTTCCACTTCCTCAAACTCATCGTAAACGAACATTTCATCGTCTTCATGCAATGTCTTAATAGGACAGTGACTGATGGCTATGTCATGAGTAGAATCAACATCCTTGGTCGGATCATATCTCAGTCTATTATCGTCTTTGATAAGTGAGCCATTTTCACATAAATCTGCGCATAATCCACAGTTAAGACAAGATACAATATGGCCTGTCGGTTCCTGATTAATCTTATTGACGACTAATTTAAAGTCATCCATTGATATTGCATTGTGAGGACAAGCTTTCATACAGTTTAAACAAAGAGTACAGCTTGTCTTATCAATCATTTGGAGTTTATTCATTGAACCGTTTGGACAGACATCATAACAAATCTTACATCCTCTACAGATTCCATCATCCCTATCCTGCACGACTTCAATAGCACCGGTCGGACAATATTCACTACATCTTCCGCAGAAGCTACATTTATCGATATCCGTTCCGAAGTATCCTCTAGTTACTTCCTTAACTTTTTCTTCTCTCAAAGGAAGATTGTCATAATTCGGAATCAATATGTTCATTGATTCTATAAATGTGATTTGCTTATCACGAGTGAAATCAGCTCCATCAACTCTGGACGGACAGACTTCACTGCAGACTCCGCATCTGGAACATAATCCGTAAACAATTCCGTCTTCTATATGGATATTGTTTGTAGGACAATTATACATACAGATTCCACAGCCGTTACATTTTGCTCTGTCTATAACATATCCTCCGTAACTATTAATGAAAATTGCATCATTAGGACAATTTTCATAACAGATTCCGCAAGTAAGGCAGCTGAAAGCTTTTCCATTAATTAAACGGATTGCTTTTGTAGGACATTGCTTAATACATTCTCCTTTTCCTTCACATGTATTAGTAGATAAAAACATTATAACACCCCTTAGCTACTCCTTGCTAGTATAAATTTAGACAACAAAATACCTATTAAAGCAGAGGCAAAACCAGTTGATAATGGGAACTGGTCATAAAATGGGAATTCTCCCAATTGCCATGCCATTATTAATCCTGCTATAATAATAATTACATAAGAGGAAGCCTTAAATGACGTATCATCAATGTTACCGGTTTTAATCTGGGATCCTATAATTAAACCCAGGATAAATCCGAATAAGATTGGTCCTATAGATATCATTAATCAACATCCTCCTCAATAAACTTTTTAAATCCGGCAAATGCAATTACAATAGCACTCAATCCGACAAATACTTTCAAACCAACGAAAATGTTTAAGTAAGGAATAATACCTGCATTAGTGACATCAGGATAATGGAATATTGTCTGAATTGATGAAGGAACAACATTCATTATATCTGCTCCAACATTATAGAGGAAAAATCCTCCTGCAAACAATCCGACCAATCCTAAAGCGATGAATCCTAATGCTCCAATTGATTCGAATATTTCAATATAAGTGTGTGAAAATTCTATTGGAGAATTGCCTATTCCATAAACAAGAACGGACAGTATTACACCGGAAGCAATCATTGCTCCGCCCTGGAAACCTCCTCCAGGAGTGATGTGTCCTCCAAGAATAGTCATTATACCTAAACAAATTAAAATGATTGAAATCGGCAAAGCTATTAATTTAAGAATCTGACTCATAGTTTACCCTCCAATCTTCCTTTACCAAATACAAGTAAAACTACAAGTCCTGCAGTTAACAGTATAATTGATTCACCTAAAGTATCATAACCTCTGAAATCGAAAATAACAACAGTTACCATGTTTGGTGCAATTTGAGTTCCTAACGCATTATAAATATTGCTTACACCAGGAGTAATTATTTTACTTAGATGGAAAACTGCATCAAATAAAGTAACAGCCAATATTGCAGTTATAACACCAGCAAATATATTTCTAACATTATTAGACAAGAGTACCACCCCAATATAAGAATATTACAATTAATCCCAGCACGAAAACTGCATAGAATAACATTTTTTCTAAAGAATCTTCCTGTTCAATTTTGAATTTAGGAAGAAGAGGAATATTGTTTATCAATACAATAGCTAGAATTAATGTTGCCAAAGCAGCAAGTAAAAGACTTACATGCCTAAGTAACAAAGCAGCAATCACTATTGAAACAATGATAAATATTTCAGCAGTAATACTACCTGAAACATCAGCATTAGTTACAGGACCCGGTGAGAATAATTCTTTAAATTTTTTAACTACATTAAAGATTTGATCGTAAAGCCTCATAGTAACAAGCCTCCTACATAATTGGAAATTCCACTAGTTACAACATCTGGGAATAAACCTAATGCAATAATTACGATTAATAAAATTGCCATTGCAAATACCATTGCTTTTGGAACCTCATTGTCAACAACTTCTAAATCGTGTGGTTTTGGACTTAAAAACATAGAGTAGAATGTTTTTACAAATACTACAAAGGTTGCAATACTAACCATTATAGTTAAAATGGACAATTCGGGATAACCACAACTTAAAGAAGCTTGAACAAGCATTAATTTGGATTGGAAACCACTTAATGGAGGTACACCGGCCATAGCCAAACCGCCAATCAAAAGCATGATTCCGACTTTTGGATGATATGCCAAAAGACCGCCCAATTTACGGGTATCCACTTCATTGGTTGCATGCACGATAGCTCCAAATCCTATGAATAACAATGCAGTAATGACAATTTCGTTTAAAGCCTGGAACAAACCTGCAGTTAATGCATATTGGGTTCCAAGACCTATACCTAATCCAATGAAACCAAGTTCTCCAACAGCTAAAAATCCAATCATTCGTCTGAAGTCCGTCTGGGTTAAAGCCATTGATACACCTAAAATCATGGCAACGACTGAGAACAACACTATAAGAACTTCAAATATCGGCAATGTTGAATATATTCTAAACATTATCAATACAATAGAAATCATTGAAATAACTGTAAATGATTGAAGCAGTGCTGCTCCATGAGGTTCTGCCTTACTGTAAATTCCAGACTTGATAGTGTGGAATGGAGGTAAACCAGATGCATACAGCCATCCAAAGAATATTAATCCAAGTGACAATAGGAACACAGGAGAGGTTACATCAAGAAGGCCGCCACGAACAATGGATACAATGTCTGTAACGTTAACAGTACCTGTCATCGCCAATAGGAATCCAATTCCCAAAAGCATTATCGGGCTTCCAATTGATCCTAAAATCATATATTTTAAAGCCATTTCATAACTGTAATCTATTGATGAAGCCGCCACAATACCTACTTGTGCAAGTGCCAATATTTCAAAGAATACAAACATATGGAAAATATCATCAGTCAATATTAATGCCGTAACAGCAGCAGTACCCATGAATAATAGGAATAAATATGATCCTGAAGCTTTTTTATACTTGGTTAAGTAAATGAAGATTACCAGGAAAGTCAAAAGCCCAACCATTGCGATAAATATCTGCTGCATGAAATCGAATGAATATGTAATTGCCGGATGATAAAGGATATTTGTAACATTATCCACCATCGGCTGATAACCGCCGAAGAAATGCAATCCGTAATTTGATGCCAAAGGAATTATTGGCAGACAAATTCCAACAACCAATGCTAAACATTTAATAACTTTATTAAACCTTGAAAAAGCACTTAAAAGTAAAGCTGCCATCATAGGAACAATAACCATTAAAGGAATTAATTCATTCATCGTATTCCTCCTGTTTTGATGTGTCAGCCAACATTACACTAGTACTTAATGTTCCATACTTTCTATAAAGAACCATCACTAAAGCAAGCATAACCGCTAAAGTGGAAGCTCCAATAACTATACTTGTAAGTACTAAACCATAAGGAAGTGGATATGATGCATTGGATGCAAACCAAGTCGTATTCATATTCGGCATTAAAATTGGAACGATTCCACCAGCTTTATAACCAATTCCTACAATGAACAGATTGGCACCTTCTTCTATAAAGCTAATACCTATGATTTTTTTGATAATGTTATCTACAAAGATTGCGGCATAAAGACCTATAACAACCAAAGCAATGGATGTAAACAATATAGCAAGTTGAGTTTCAGCCATCATGCATCACCTCTTTGTGTTTTTTTAACTGCTAAAGCAATAAATACCGGCACAATAGCTGCACCAACAATAGCCTGAGTCAATGCAACATCCGGAGCAAGCAATACCTGGAACAGTACTGCAAGGGCCCCTCCGGAAAATCCGGTTAATATTGCCGCTTTCAATAAATCTTTTTGAATAAGAGCAAGAATAGCACTTACAATAGTTATTATCATTAATATAAATTCTATCATCTTACTCCTCCTCAATAATATCTAAAGTTGAAATTGTAAAGCGATCATCGGCCTTAAGCTTTTCGGAATTTTCATTTTCCAACTCCTGAACCTTAGACCTAGGCACAATAAATGGATTTGAATCATCCACATCTTCAACTACATTTAATTCAACATTATTTACAACATCTTCACTTTTATAGAATGCATTAGCGATAGCATGAGCTGTAAATGGTGCTAGAATAAAGTAAATTGCTGCAAGCAAATATTGGCCTAAACCAATCATTGCAATAACACAAGCAATATCGAAAATACCTACAATATGAATTCTAGCATAAACAACATTTTTCATATCCTTAGAAAGACTTATAAAACCTACAGCAGATACAATTACTAAAAATGCTGCAATTAATAGGAGAGCAGATTGTATGTATTCTACAATCATCACTTATCGCCTCCCGCAACAATAGAAAAAGCAACAGTACCTACAAATCCAAAGAATATTAAAGCTAATGATATATCCCTATAAAAAGTGAGATTATACAATTCTCCAAAAACAAGTAAAGCTCCTGCAAAAGCTACAACAACAACGGAACTTCCAAGCAATCCCATTGAAGAGCCTTTGTAAGCACTTGCTCTTAAAGCTGCAATCATCATTATGACAAATGCAATTATTAAAATATATTTTGATATAATCAATATGTCCATTACTATCCCACTCGATTAATTAAATATAAAGAAGACTTTTTTAAACTACTCTAACATCTTCTTGATATATGGTTCAAAAGGAATGATATCCTCTTTACTTCTTGGAGAAATAGCAGCTACTTTAATAATTTGATTTTCAGAATCTAACTCAACAGATAAAGTTCCCGGAGTTAATGAAATACTATTAGCCAAAATTGTTTGAGAAACAGGTCTTTTCAAAACTGTCTCAACATCAATAACTACGGGATTAATATCTCTTCTCATAATCTTATTAAAAACAACGTCAACCGTTGATTTAATAATCTCGTAAATAAGGTCTAAGAAATAAATAATTCCATAAACAATTCTAGTCAAAAACATTAAACAAGCTCCATTTCTTTTAAATTTTAAGTCAAAAACTTGACTACCTAAATATACATTATTATTTATCATGATTATTTATTATAAATGTATGCTTTTATGCGAAAAATTCAACAAAAAAAATTTAATTTAAATTTAGTAAAATTAATTTAAAAATATAAAATTATGTAAAAAAAACTATAGACTTATTAAAAAAGATTAAAATAAATTTAAAAGATAAAAAATATTTAAATTTAAAAAATATAGTTAAAAAAATTATCATGAAATTTAATCATGACAATTTCTTCCAAAAATCAATTTCATACATTGGACGCAGAATCAATATCTGCCCAATATTTCTCTTTAAATCGTTTGATAGTGACTCTTGCATAAGTATAATTTAGAACAGATGCAATTATTCTACCTACGGCTAGACCAATCCAAATACCGGTTAAACCATAGCCCAATGCAATTCCAAAAATATATGTGCAGCTGACCGTGAAAATTACTTCCCTTATAATTGTCCATGCCAAACTGGTTGTTCCTTTTCCAAGTCCCTGATATAAAAAACTTGAAGGCATACCGATACCAACTAAAAGTAAACCAAATGAAGCTATACGCAGGAAATTTGTGATTTCAGGAATTAAACCCATAGTTTCTGGAGTGTATGCAAAAATCAAAGCCAACTGAGGAGCAAATATTACAAGAATAAGCATCATTGCAACACCAAGCATCATTGCGAATTTTGTACCGTATTTATGGGTTCTGTCCAAATAATCTGCATTTTTGGCTCCAAATGCACTTCCTGAAACTGCCGCAACAGCACTACCGATTGCTGTAAGAGGCATTATAGCAAATAAATATAATCTCTGACCTGATGTGAAAGCAGCAATACCGTATTCACCAGCGATTGATGAGATAAATATTAAATATAAACTCATAGCAAGAGACATCATAAGCATATCCAGAGAAGATGGAATTCCCACTTTCAAAATGTCTACAACAATCTTTGAATCAAAATGGAAGTTCTTAAAAGTAACGTTAACATAAGTGTCTTTTTTAATTAAAATCCAATACATTATAACAAATGCAGAAGCAAATGAACTGACAATTGTAGCAAGAGAAGCTCCTGCAGAACCCAGGTTTAAAACATAAATGAATAAAGGATCCAAAATGAAATTAAGAGCTACTGATACGATAATAGCATACATAGCTCTTTTCATATCTCCTTCACCACGAAGAATTCCGCTTCCTCCATTAGCAAACATGAAGGAGAATAGACCTAAAAATAAAGGAGTTCCATACTTTATTCCTTCAGCCAATGATTGGCCGGTAGCACCATATGTTTTAAGCAACGGTTCCTGAATTAAAATAAAAATTATTGTTAAAATAATGGATGCGGCCAAAAATATCAAAAGTGAATGTGTTGCTGAATTATTTGCTCTTTCATGATCTCTAGCACCAACAGCACGACTAATACTGCTGGTTGCCCCATTTCCAAGTCCAATACTAAAACCGTTTAAAATCATGAATATTGGCGTTACAAAACCAATACCTGCAATAGCTGCCTGACCTAAACCAGCTACCCAAATTCCATCAACAATATTATAAGATGCTGTTAAAAGCATTGAAATCATAATTGGAATAGCAAGCTTTCTAACCGCTATTTCAGGTTCTCCCCTCATTAATTCCACGTTATCATTAGCCATTTAAATTACTCCCCCAAATCTTTTAAAATCTCTTCGCTTTTTCTTGCGATTTTTCTAAACTTTTCCATAGAATCATCATCCAAATCTAAAACGCCGACTTTTCTGTTCCATTCTTCAAGTTCGTTTATTTTCAAAAGAGCCAGTTCGTCTCCTTTTTTTGTGGTTTTAAGAAGATATTTTCTACGATTACTGTCATCAACACGTCTTACAATATATCCTTCATCCTCAAGTGTTCGAAGATGCTTTGCAATAGTTCCCTTACTTTGACCGAAAATATTTGCCAAATCATCCTGAGACAGATTCTTTTCCTTATAGATATGTATCAAATATTTACTTTCATGAATAAAAGGAATATTATTAGGATTTTTCATTGAATAATCCAGTTTGTTCTTGTAAATATGATGAGCCAATGCAAAAAATGGCATCATGTCAAAAATATCTTTTTCATTTTTCAAATTCATCATATACATATTACATAGTAATGACATATAAATGTTTTCTAAGAAACTGTTCATCGATGAACAATTAAAATCATCAAAATATCAAAATTTGATTTTACCGAGTTAAAGCAATATTGCAATAAGGTTAGAATATTGTATGGAATAATAATTAACATAAACTCTTTTTTTAAAATTTAAAAACTTTTTAGTGATTTTTAAAAAACTTTTTAAATTATCTCATTAACTCTAAAAACACTTTTTATCAAATAAACTGCGAAAAAATAAACTCTCATGTAAAAGCAATATTGCTTTTAAGAGGTTAAATTGCTTTAAAAAACTACTTAATAGTTTATATAGCAGTAAATTAAAGAAAATGATTGGTGATAAAATGATAAATGAAACAGCAAAAGAAATAACAAAAATAATGAAAGAAACCATATCTGAAAAAATCATAGCACAATATTTTTTAAGTCTAGGTGAAGAAGAAAGAACCTTGACAAAAATTGGCATGGTTAAGGATATCAACAGCAACCACAAAAATGATCTTTTCGATGAGATATTTAAAGATCAAAACGAAATAATCGTAGACATCAGATTATTGGAAGAAAAACCATCAGAAAAAGAATTAGAAAAAATGAGCGAGTATTGGCATGCATTGCAATTGCATTTCAGAAAAAGAGTTGAACCTGTATTCATCATAACCGGATAGAAACTCTATCCAAAATAATATATATGTAAACTAACAAATTTAGTCATACCTAAATAATGGTGTTGTGATGGATTTAATCGAAAAGCTAGAACCTGTAATTTTAATAGTAGCAATATTAATCGGATTGATTCTTACCAATATTGAAATTTTATCAAAAAATACTGGAAATCTGATTAATATCTTCCTATGCTTAATGTTATATGGTCTATTTCTGGAAGTTCCTCTCTATGAATTGAAAAAAAGCTTTAAAAACATTAAATTCACTTCAACAAGCATGATAATTAATTTCATTTGGACACCATTATTTGGGTATTTTTTAGGAAATCTCTTTTTGAATGGAAATATTGACATTTTTATCGGGTTTTTCATGCTGATATTAACACCATGTACCGACTGGTATTTGGTATTTACCAAAATGGCTAAAGGAAACGTGAATTTAAGCCTATCAATACTTCCAATTAATCTGATTTTACAAATCGTATTGCTGCCTGTTTATTTAATTTTATTTTTCTCAAAGAGCAATACAATGAACTATGGAGATTTAGGCTACTCACTGTTAATAGTTATTGTAATACCATTTGTTATGGCACAGATAACAAAACTAATTTTAAATAATGATTTAAACGAAAAAGTATCCGGATTTTTTTCAAAATATCAAATAATATTTCTGGCACTTGCAGTATTTGCAATATTCAACAGCCAAGGAAAACTTCTTTTTGAAAATTTAAATTCCATTTTAACAATATTCATACCGTTAATGGCATTTTTTGCAACAAATACAATAATAGACTTGCTGTTATCCGAACAAATCCACTTTACCTATGAAGAATATGCCAGTTTAACGATGACAACACTTGCACGAAATTCCCCATTAGCTCTGGCAATTGCAATTAATTCATTTCCTGGACGTGAACTGATAGCCATTGCACTAGTAATCGGTCCGTTAATAGAACTTCCTGTTTTA
This sequence comes from Methanobrevibacter sp., assembly GCA_017434555.1. Classification (GTDB taxonomy): domain Archaea; phylum Methanobacteriota; class Methanobacteria; order Methanobacteriales; family Methanobacteriaceae; genus Methanocatella. The sequence continues at coordinate 26,380 of JAFRFB010000023.1, forward strand.
TACATCGTTTCAAGACTTGTTTTAAAGGTGAAAGATTCAGGACTGTTTTTTACCTGCAGAATCTAATAATTAATAAAGCTTTCAAATAGTGAAAATAAAAATGGTGCACGGCACAATAGGGCAAGTACGATTAGAATAAATATTGAAGCTATTGCAAAGTTTTTATAATACTCTCTGGAGGATATTGGGGCAAATAACTTTACTCCCGCAGGAGTTGTAGCATCAAGAACAATGTGTGAGAATAATCCTAAAAACAATGCCAGTACTATTTGAATATAAGTTATTTCAAAAGATTGTAGTAAAACAACTGAAATGAAAAATAATGGAATAAATATAGGCAGTAACCTTTTATTAAGGAATAGAAAACTTAAAAGGGCAATTAAGATAGAAATCAAGTAGTTGTTTGGAAGGACTGTTACATTGATGATTAACTGCCATGCCCATATTAAGATTAATGCGGTAGCAGAAGCCAATATTATAATTCCAGGGATAGAATGGGTAAAACTTCTGTGTTCGGAAAAATAAAAGGTCACACCTAAAAATACAATAATTAAACCAATATAATAAGGTAGATTTAGGATATATAATGATATGAACACCAACAATCCTAAAATTATCAACTTATAGACATGCTCCTTTCGAACTTTATGATCAAAGTCGGGAATGTTTGCACCAATTACGGATAAAGCAATTATTAGAGGATTAAAAGAAAATAATAATGCCAGAATTAATGCAAATAGAGTATGGCCTTTGTAAGAAGACAATATTATCACCTTACTCTTAATATTATTAATATATAAAATAAGTAATTAGTGGTAGCATTTGAAGAGTAATCAAAATCCAAAATAGGTTAAAAAACTTTTCATTTGCTCCAATGACTTTTCAAAACTACCCTTTCCAATAGATGCGAATGGAGATAAAACTTCACAGGTAATGGCAGGAGTTCCTCTTAGATTGCACACATCTTCAACTGCACCTTTATACTGTGAGCCTGCAATATCAAATGTGATAATCTCACTTCCAACCTCCTCGGAAATGTATTTCGCTATTAAAAAGCTTTCAGGAGTAGGGTTTTTAGAAGAAAATACAGACTCAAAACCCGGATTGCTGTTATATGCCGTTGAGTGAAAGTCCCCCACAAAATCTATTTTTAACTCCTCAATAGCCCGTATAATCATGTTGCTTAAGGAATTGGTGATATGTGCGGATCTGTTTAAATCGATATCATTGAATGAACGCTCGTTGTTCATGGTTGACTTTGGAGAAGCAAAAGGAATGAAATAAACAGTATTGTTTAACTTTTCACCAAGCAATTCATTCATCAGCTCCAAATTGGCAAGTTGGGGAGGAAGTTCATTTCCATGAATCCCTGATAAAATCAATAATCTCTTTCCGGAATTTCCCATCTTAAAAATTGGAGTTCCATAAACACAGGATTCCAAAATAAATTTAGTAAATGACGTTAATTTGATACTGTCAAAAATATGTTTGTTTTTAGAAATGTAACCTCTTGAAAGAAAGGAAACGTAAGTCATTTCTACATTTTCAAAATTATTTATCCTATCGAAATCCATATTTATTAATTAAATCAAACTTTTATTTATTATTTTTACTTACAGTGATGAAATTGAAAAAATATATCAAAAAACTCATTAAATTGATTAATTACGAGCGGGAAGCTGAAATAGAATTGATGGTATCTGAAATAGAAAACATGTCCGGTCAGAAAAGGGAAGAACTTGGAAGAGCCATCAATAAAGTCAAAGGAAAATATTTGGGAAAGGAATTGGGCCTAAATATTGTACAGTTTGGAAGGTCCGAAATCATCGACACCGAAATCAGCGTTGGAGACATGATTTTAGTAAGTACAGGTAACCCATTAAGAAGTGATTTGACCGGAACGGTTACGGAAAAAGGTGCAAGATTTATAAAAGTTGCATTTGACAACAGGGTTCCAAAATGGGCACTTAAGAAAAAAGTAAGGCTTGATTTATATGCAAATGATATTACATTTAGGAGAATGGAAGATAACCTAAAGCATTTAAGCCTAAAAGGTAAAAACGCCTTGGAATACTCCCTTAAAAAAAGAGACCCCCAGCCAAACAGAGATAACATTTACATTGATTATATTGACCAGTCATTGAATAAATCCCAAAAACTGGCTGTTAAAAATAGTTTAACCACACAGAATTTCTTTTTGATACATGGTCCATTCGGAACGGGAAAAACAAGAACACTGGTTGAATTGATATCACAGGAAGTAAGGCAGAACAGGAAAGTCCTAGCAACAGCTGAAAGTAATGCTGCAGTGGACAATATTGTTGAAAGACTTGTTTTAAATAAAAAATTAAAGATTACTCGTTTAGGCCATCCTCAGAGAGTATCAAAGGATAATATCACATACACACTGGCCTATAAAGTTGAAAATCATTCCCTTAACGATAAGATTAAAAGAATTCATAAAAAAATCGATAAGCTGATTGAGAAAAGAAGCAGCTTTACAAAACCAACCCCCCAGTATAGACGTGGCTTTTCAGACCATGACATATTGTACCATGCATCCAAAGGAAAAGGCGGGCGTGGAATCAGTGCTGAAAAAATGAAATCCATGGCAAATTGGCTTGATTACAATTTGGAAATTGATGAAATGCATGATGAAATAAAAAGAATAGAAAACAAGATGATTAAAGACATTATCGAGACAAGTGATGTTATTTTATCAACAAATTCATCCGCAGCGCTGGATAGCATTTCAGACACCAAATTTGATGTGGTCATTGTTGATGAAGCTTCACAGGCAACCATTCCAAGCGTTTTAATTCCAATAGCTAAAGCCAGAAGATTTATTTTAGCAGGAGACCACAAGCAACTTCCTCCAACAATCATCAGCGACAGAGCCCATGATTTAAAAGACACATTATTTGAATCGTTAATAGAAAAGTACCCCCACAAATCCCAATTGTTAAATGTTCAGTACCGTATGAATAAAATGCTTATGGAGTTTCCGAATTCAGAATTTTATAATAATAATTTAAAAAGCGATTCAAGTGTAAATAACATCACATTAAAAGACATTTCAGATGTTAATGATGATGATGCAATATTATTCATTGATACATGTAATCTGGAAAAGAACCATGAAAGGCATTTGAAGGATTCCAAATCAATTGTCAATCACATAGAAGCAAGAATTGCACTTAAAGTTGCAAATGATTATATGAAAGCTGGTGTTGATGAAAAGGACATTGGAATCATCAGTCCATATGCCGATCAGGTGAAATTAATATCTGAAAAAACAGATATTGAGGTTAAAACCGTTGACGGTTTTCAGGGCCGTGAAAAAGAAATCATAATAATTTCAACTGTAAGAAGTAATGAATTTGGTCAAATCGGATTTTTAAAGGATTTGAGAAGACTAAATGTTGCAATAACGCGTGCCAAAAGGAAACTAATAATTATTGGAAACAGCAACACTTTAAAGTCAAATAAAACCTATGAACGCCTGATTGACTTTATTGATGAAAAGGATTTGAGAGTGAAAATTTAGGCATACCTAAACTTTATATAGGATAAGATTAATATAATCATACAGAGACTGAAAAGTGACTTGCGAAACACTTTCAAACTCTGCTCTTAATTGGGTGTTTAATTTTTCAAAAGCCCATATAACTTTTCAACCTCAATTATAACCCCGATTAAGAGTACTCTTCTGTCAAAACTTTTTTTGAAAAATACATATAATAATTATATATTATTAAAAACATAATTAACAACTGATATTCATTTTTATAAAAATTTTTAATATGGTGATTAAATGGACAAAGTAGTCTTAGCATTCAGTGGTGGATTAGATACCTCTGTATGTGTTAAATTATTAGAAGAAAAATATGATGTAGAAGTAATTACTGCATGTGTAGATGTAGGACAAGGCGAAGAAGAAATTAAAAAAGCAGAAGACATGGCTGCTAAAATTTGCCCTGGAAAACATTACACTATCGACGCTAAAGAAGAATTTGCAAACGAATATATTACAAGAGGAATTAAAGCAAATGCTGAATATGAAGGATATCCATTAAGTACAGCACTTGCAAGACCTTTAATTGCTCAAAAAATCATTGAAGTTGCTGAAAAAGAAGGAGCAACTGCAATTGCACACGGTTGTACCGGAAAAGGAAACGACCAATTCAGATTTGAAGCTGTAATTCTTGCAATGTCTGATTTAGATATTATTGCACCTATCAGAGAGTTAAACTTAACCAGAACTGAAGAACAAGCATATGCAGAAGAAAAAGGCATCAAATTAAATTACGATAAAATTTACAGTATTGATGAAAACATTTGGGGAAGATCAATTGAAGGAGGAAACTTGGAAGACCCTGCAAACGAACCTCCTGAAGACATTTACGAATGGACAAAATCCTGGCAAGAAGCAAATGATGAACCTCAAAAAGTCACAATCGAATTTGAGGAAGGTGTTCCTGTAGCTATTGACGGCGAAATGATGCCATTAATCGAATTAATCGAAAAAGCAAATAAAATTGCTGGAGATAACGCTATCGGAAGAGTAGACACAATTGAAAACAGAATGATTGGTCTTAAAAGTAGGGAAAACTACGAAGTTCCTGGAGCTAAATTATTGATTGCAGCTCACCAAGCATTGGAAGAACTTGTATTAACCACTGACGAATTAAGATTTGCAGAATACATGTCTACACTTTATGCTGACTTAGTATACAGAGCATTATGGCAAGAACCTTTAAGAGAAGACTTAGACCAAGCTATTGACAGCATGCAACAAAGAGTCAGTGGTGAAGTCACAATGAAACTCTTTAAAGGCTCAATTCAACCATTAATTAGAAAATCTCCTTTCAGCTTACACAGTATCGAACAAATAACCTTTGAAGATAAAGATACTGACCAAAGAGAAGTTGAAGGTATGATTAAATACCATGGTTTGCAAGCTGCAAACTTCCAAAAATTAAACAGATAGCTTTAATGCTATCTAAGAGACTGTCCAATAAATAATTTTTTCTAATTTTTTTATTTTTTTGCTTATTATTGTTTTTAAATTTCTTAATTTTTAATTTAGTTTTTTAAAAAGTAGTTAATTATAAATATGTGAGAAGATAAATAGTTATTTAACGCAA
>JAFRFB010000104.1 GCA_017434555.1 Methanobrevibacter sp.
ATCCGCTTTTGACGGATAAATCCTAACTTTAATATTCTTATTAACAACTTTCATTTAATATTTACCACCATTATTAATAAAAAAAACCCAAAAAAATATTTTATTGACTACAATTATATAATATAAACCACATTCATATATAAAGAAATACCAAGAGAGCATTTGAAGAGTATTGCGCACCCCCCCCCAATAAAATTATAAAAAAAGTCAAAAAAAATAGTATACTGAACAAAAAATCCAATACCAATACCATAAAAAAATAGCTATTTTAGAAAAATAAGTATGAAAAATTATTAAAAATAAAAGTACCCCTAACGTTGCGATTCATCCTAGACTTAAGAAGTCGAGTTATTCTCGCGAAATTAAGATAAAATTTTTATTATATTTTTTCTATTTTTTTAAACATTAAGATTGTCTTTTTTGAGTTTCTTTCAGCAATTCTTTTTACTTTTTTTGGATTATGTACATTTATAGATTTAAATTTAGATTTGGAGTAAAATCCACATGCATTACAATATGCATCTACAGTAATGAAAGAAACACCAATCTTTAGAGATATTTTATTAATTTGTTTACATGTATTATCCAATAATTCTTGACCAAAATGTTGTCCGGAATACTTTTTAGATACTGCAAAACGGCCAATTTTCACTGCAGGATATTCACGTAATCTAATTGAAGCATCATTTTTTATTTTTTCATAAGCTATAGTATCAGCCAACAAAGAAACATATCCAATAATTTCACCACCATACATTGCCAAATACGTAACACTCAGATTTCTTTCTTGATAATTTAGTGCATCATCTTTTAAAAAGTCATCCAAATCCTTTACACCACATGAAAAGATAGTTAAATCATGTGATGAATTTAATTTTTCATAATGATAATTTTCAATAATATCTTTTATATTCATAATATCTAATTAAATTTAATAATATTTATTATTTTTTATTTAAATTTAAAAATAAGATTTATAAATAATAATTTTTATAAACTAACATTAATTTTACCGTTTTATACAATATTACCTTGTTACAGCAATATTATAATAACAAAAGATATAAAAATTTTTAAACACATAGTATTACCATGAAAGTTAAAGATGGCATGATTGGATTGATAATAGGCGATGCTTTAGGCGTTCCTGTGGAGTTTACTTCAAGAGAAAAACTAAAAGAAGATCCAGTTATGGATATGATTGGTTATGGAACTTATAATATGCCTCCGGGAACATGGTCTGACGATTCCTCAATGGCAATAGCTACCATGGCAAGTATCGTCAATAAACAGGCAATTGACTACGATGATTTAATGTGTGAGTTCATTGAATGGATTTACAATGGAAAATACACACAATACAACGATACTTTTGATTATGGAATAACAACAGCCAATGGAGTTAATGCTTATAAAAATGGATGTGAAGCAATTTTAAGCGGTGGAACAGGCGAAAGAGATAATGGAAACGGTTCATTAATGAGAATACTGCCTCTTGCATTCATTCCAGATATTGACTATGAAACGATTGAAAATGTCTCAGGACTAACTCACGGACATTTAAGATCAAAAATTGCATGCGTTTTTTACATAGAAATTGCCAAATCAATGATAAAAAATAATTTAAGTATTGATGAACATATTAAATCCGCCTCAGAAAAAATAAAAAATTATTATAAAGACTCTGGCGAATTAAATCATTTCAATAGGATTTTCAATGATGAATTGGATGATGTTGATACTATAAAAAGTGGAGGATATGTAATAGATACATTTGAAAGTGTCATTTACTCACTTAAAACAACAGATAACTTCAAGGATGCTGTTCTAAGAGCAGTTAATTTGGGCCGTGATACAGATACCGTCGGTGCAATTTGCGGTGGACTGGCAGGAATCTTTTACGGATTTGATGCAATACCTATATATTGGATTGATGCAATACCTAAAATCAACAAGGTACTTGAATTATGTGAAAAATACGAGGCGTATTGTGATGGATGTTTATGAAACTATTAAAAATATAAGGTCTTTTTGTGATAATTACATAGACCCTGATTTGGTGGCCACAATAATTGAAAAAAATAACTTCATGGGGAAAAATAACATTGCCGAACTTGACGAATATGGCTTTTCAGATGATGATACCTATGAAGACAGATTCATGAAAGTTCTAAAAAAGGAAAATCTATTTATTTCATGTGGAATGCTTAATTTCATACCAATCATTAATGAATGCGACATATTTTCCTTAAATGATGATACAATCCAGATTACCCAAGAGGAATTTGATGAAAACTGCGATGAACAGGAAGTATTTTTCGGAATATTAATTGAAAAAGACAGTAGCGAATACCAAATAGGCATCATAGACTTATGCAACTGTAAGGTCGGTTCCTCTTTTAGACCAGTTAAAAAAAGTGACAGCGGATTTTACAAAAAATTAGATGAGATAATTAGTGAAATGATTATCTCTTAATCAATTTTTGTTTTATATTTTCCCACATTGCCTGCTCTTCACCACAACCTGTCATGATGACATAATCATATTCTGATTCAATAGCCAGTTCATATAACTTATTAATTCTTTTTGTCATTTCATCATAACTTAACGGGTAAAATTCAGCATCAGGATATTCTTTTTTAATTATATTATAATATTCTTCAGCCTTTTCGATTGATTTTCTTCCGGGAACAACAATCACATGAGCAGGATTCAATGATTTAATGACTTCAAAGTGGTCATCGAATATTTCTTCCTCATCAACATCCGGTGTTGTGTAGATAAATTCCAGTGGCCCTTCAATGAACTGATTCATAAATAGCGCATTGATTTTAGCTGCATCACCGTTATCTCCCTGACCCAAACCAATCAGTTTATTTCCATGCCTTACCACTTCAAACCTTCCAGGAGGTATAAATGACATATCCAGATTGTCAAAGACTGTATGGATTGTGCTTTCAATATTATCTATTTTTGGAGTGAATGTTGCATAGGTAGTAATTGAAGCTAGAGTATTGTAAATATTATGGAATCCGAATGGTGGGACATTTAAATCAACTTTAAATGAAATATCATGCTTGTTTGGATAGTTAAATAAATTACCTTCAATTGTTAGCATCCATCTTTCATTTGTAAAATTGACATTAGTTAATTTTACATGTGGCTCCGGACGTTTAAATCCGCATTCACATGAATAAACACCTCTGTGATTTAAAAAGCGTTTTTCATAAGTTAATTCCTTTCCGCAGGAAGGACATTCTATAACCTCAGCATCGAAAAAGTCATGGATATCATCGACTTCAATACCATAATAATGGACTTTAACGTCTTCACGTTTTTTATATCCTAAAAAAGCAGTTCTTGGATCATCAGTATTTGTAATAATGAATCCTTTATCCATATTTTGTGACAATAATTCCTTAGCCTTATAATAATCTTTAAAAGGATTTTTTACACCGGCTACCTGAGCATGTTCAGGTGAAATTGTTGTATAAACGACACCAACAGGATCCACAACCCTTTGAACAGTATCAGGAATCCCATACTTGATGTTACGGATACCATATTCAAATACTCCGATGTCTCCTTTCTGTTGAATTAAAGCAGCAGCTATTGCATTTATTGTATTACTTTCAAAACTGCTTCTAATTTCCATATCATTAGATAATAATTTAATTAAAAGAGTTGTGGTTGTTGTTTTTCCATTGGTTCCTGTCAATATTATTGAACCAATAGCCAAATCATTAGATAATTCAGAAATTGCGTCAATTCCTGCAACCTTTGAGAAAATAATTCCCGCAAAACTTTTTCCACTTCCAGACCCTAATTTCGAAACAGGCCCTCCAATTTTTGCTAATGCCTTTGCAAGCGTAAAACGCGGCAAAAAGACCGATATAGAAGGATTCGGGAATTTCCCTTCTTGTAAAATCGG